>JBBSUC010000001.1:0-234770 GCA_038235275.1 Cytophagales bacterium
CCCACGCTCTGGACGCTGTTTTCAAAGCGCCAGAATGCACAATCTATTTTGGTGGTTTCTTTGTTGAGTCTGGCAGTAGGGTTGTTTTTTAAATTCGTCACACCTGCGTTGTTTGATTTTTCTCTGAGTCGGGCGGCAGAAATGTCGGTCGGTATTGGGTTACCGTTGCTGCTGCTTGCTTTTTTTGAGTGGATTATTTTCAAGGAAAAACCTCAGGATGATCAATATACCAATTATCAACAATGGAACACGGCTCGCACCTCAACCATCACGCAATTACCCTCAGAGATTTCCGGAACGGCAATCTCCCAAAATACTTTTGCCCTGCGGGCTATCGCCATTAGTTTCGCAATCACGGGCCTGAGCATCGCGGGGTTGGGAATTAACGGCGGAAAAGACGTGGGATTGATTGTGGGAATCGGGTTGGTGATTGTGGGGTTAGGGGCTTGGGTGGGCTGGTCGACGCGGCGAATTAACATAAAAAAAGCAGGCTCCCTGTTGCTGCTTTTCCTTACGGCAGCAGCGGCTCAGGCGCAAACAGTTTCCAACAACAATGCCGAAAACGCGCAAAACGCGGTCAGCGTTACGACGTTCGACAACGATTGGGATTTCCACACCGACCCGAACGATAAGGGCGAAACAGAAGACTGGTACAAAGCCGATTACACGCCTTTCCAGTGGAACAAGATGAACGTTCCCGGCAACTGGGATTTGCGCAACGAGTACGCGCACTATGTGGGTAAGGCCTGGTACCACAAAAGATTCATCGCCCCTTCGGCCTGGAAAGACAAAGTAGTGAGGATCGTTTTCGAGGCCGTGTACAACGACGCCAAAGTTTGGCTTAATGGTCAGCTTTTAGGAGAGAATAAAATCGGGTTTTTGCCTTTTGAGTTCGAGGTTTCGCGGTACTTGGTTTACGATAAACCCAATGTCCTCGTCGTACGCGCCGACAACACGTTCCGGCGTGGGGCTTTATGGAATTGGGGTGGCATTCGGCGTCCGGTCACGCTGGAAGTGACTGGCCCATTGCGCTTCGTGCGGCAGCACATCACGGCAATTCCTGATTTAAATAAAGGTACGGCCACCGTTTCGACCCGAATCTTTTACCAAAATCACGGCGACCGACCCGCTGAGGTGCTGGGTTCGCTTCAAGTTATGGCCCAGGGTAAAGCAATCGGCCCGCCGCTGAAATATCAATTCAGTGTTCCCGCCGGAAGTGTTGAATCCACGATCGTTTCCACAGTTTTACCCAAAAATCAGGTCCACCTGTGGCATTTCGACGACCCGTTTTTGTACGAAACCAGCCTCGTGTCAAATAGGGAAAACGGGTCAAAGATGCGGGAGAAAACCGCCCGTTTCGGCATCCGCAAAATCGAGGTGGACAACACAAATTACCAACTCAAACTCAACGGCGAATCCGTGCGGCTCATGGGCTACAACCTCGTACCCGACGACCGCACCAACGGCAACACCTTTCCCGAATGGCGCTACAAGGAAGACATCGACCTCATGAAGCAGGCGGGTGCCAACCTCTGCCGCGTGAGCCACTTGCCTTTGCCGGAGGAAGTGCTGGATTACCTGGACGAGCGCGGCTTGATGACCTTCGAGGAGGTTTCACTTTGGGGATACGATACGATGGCCGACACCAACGACCCGCTTCCCAAGGAATGGCTAAACCGGATGATTACCAAAGAATACAACCACCCGGCCATCGTCGGCTGGTCGATTGGTAACGAGATTGGTCACAATCCGTCGGCCTTAAAGTACGTCGAAGGTGCCATCGCCGACGCCCATCGACGGGACAGCACCCGGCTAGCCATCACGGTGAGCCACACGGCCACTAATCCCGACGATATTATCCAGTTTTCGGATTTGGGAATGATCAACAAGTACGGCAAAAACCTCGGCCCCGTCACCCGCCGACAGCACGAACTCTATCCGGGCAAAACGCTTTTCTACACCGAATTTGGCGACAGTCAGCTCAGCGAAAGCCGAGATGCCGATTTCGACGCCCGCGCGTTGTTGGATTCGATTCGCTACTACCCCTACTTGGTGGGTGGCTCGCTCTGGACCTTCAACGACTATCGCTCGGCGTTTTTCGGCACTAAGGAATTGAGCGAAAATCGGCCTTGGGGCGTAGTGGACGTCTATCGGCAAAAAAAACGCGCCTTTTATTCTATGCGGAAGGAGTTTGCTCCCATCAGAAAACTCGCCGTCGAAAATTTGACAAACAAGTCGGCGAGCGTTGTCATCACGCCGCGAGTCAAACTGGATTTACCCGCTTTTGTCATGCGGGAGTATCATTTGGTATGGCAAATTATTGGGGTAAAGGGTCAAACGCGGGAAGCGGGATTTAAGAAAATTTCCACCATAAATCCCGGCGACCCCGATTTATCCTTTCCCCTCGATTGGCAAACGAATTCCGACGCTGCTGCGCTCAAAATTGAAATTGTCTCTCCTATGAACTACGCAGTGTACGATACTACGCTCTTTTTTCAAAAACCTGCGACCCCCGTTTTGAAAGATGTCCTCACTTTCCGAACCGTGATAAATTCTGCTCCTGCTAATTCGGGTGCCATACGGGTGTATTTTGATAAAATCCCCTCGGCGACCGAATACAAATTAAAGTACGGAATGGAAGGTTTGGACAAAGAATCTACCGCGACGATTGGTGATTATCTAGAGATAGGTGGCTTAAAGATTGGGGAGAATTATCAAATCGCTTTGGCGGCCCTCAACCCGCAGGGAGAAACTTTATCGGAATCTAAAACGGTAAAAATCATCAGCCAACTCGCCCCGCCCGTCATTCAATACGACGAACCCAAAGACAGCGGCTTCTCGGTAGGCTACGCCACGCTGAACGACGACTACTTTTACCGAATTCAAATCACCGAAAAAGCGGGCGACTACACCGACGCCAAAACCGTGCAAACGACCAATCCCGGCACGTTGCACGTCACCGGATTGCAGAACGGCAAGCCGTATTTCTACCGCTTACAAAGTATGCGCGACAATTACGTTCTCGGCGAATGGTCGCCTGAGCGCCGCATCACGCCCGACGGCGGACAGCCGCTGCCGCCTACCAAGGTTGCAGCTACAGTTAAACAGGCTGATGAACTGTTGGTTATTTATAAACCCGTGAAGAAAGCCACAGGCTACACTTTTGAGTACCGTAAACTCAGCAAAAAGCCGCTGGAATGGGAGACCATCGAAGTACCCTCGGCACGGACTGAACATTTATTTATTAAAAATCTCGACCCGAAAGCGGAGTACGAGGTGAGAGTTAAGAATTAGTCAAGCGAAATTATGATAACGGCCAAACCCACCACAAAAAGAAATCCTAAAAAAACTGAACTCGCCGCCGACCTTATCATCGTGGGCGGCGGCTTGGCGGGCGTGTGCTGCGCCATCACCGCCGCCCGCGCGGGCATTGAAGTCATTCTTGTCCAGGACCGTCCGCTGCTGGGCGGCAACGCCTCCTCCGAAGTGCGGCTGTGGGTGTTGGGCGCGACTTCGCACATGGGCAATAATAATCGCTGGGCGCGGGAAGGCGGCGTAATCGACGAGTTGCTGGTCGAGAATATGTACCGCAATCCCGAAGGGAATGCCCTGATTTTCGACACGATTACGCTGGAAAAAGTCGTGAGCGAACCCAATATTACGTTGCTGCTCAACACGGCGGTGTATGAATTGGAAAAAGACGCCGACGACGCCGACAAAATCACCAAAGTCATTGCCTTTTGCTCTCAGAATTCAACGCAATACGAGCTTTCTGCCCCACTTTTTTGCGACGCCTCGGGCGATGGCATTGTGGGTTTTCTATCGGGAGCCGCCTTTCGGATGGGTGCGGAATCGAGCGGGGAGTTTGGCGAGAAATTCGCCCCCACAGCGGAGTATGGTGAGTTGCTGGGGCATTCGATGTATTTTTATTCTAAGGATATCGGCAAGCCGGTGAAGTACGTCGCGCCGAGTTTTGCGCTCGACGTCTCGGACAAGGTACCCCGATTCCGTAGCTTTAACACCCAGGATTTCGGCTGCCGCTTGTGGTGGCTCGAATACGGCGGACGGCTGGATACTGTTCACGAAACCGAAAACATCAAGTGGGAACTTTGGAAGGTGATTTACGGAGTGTGGGACTACATCAAGAACTCCGGCAACTTTCCCGAGGCCGAAAATCTGACCCTCGAATGGGTCGGCACCATTCCCGGCAAGCGCGAAAGCCGCCGTTTCGAGGGCGATTACATGCTCATTCAGCAGGACATCGTGAAGCAACGCCCGCACTACGACGACGTGGCCTTTGGCGGCTGGAGCATCGATCTGCATCCCGCCGACGGCGTGTTCAGCGAAAAGCCCGGCTGCAACCAATGGCACAGCAAAGGGATTTACGGCATTCCCTACCGCAGTTTTTATTCCCGAAACGTCAAGAATCTCTTTGTCGCCGGGCGCATCATTTCGGCCTCGCACGTGGCTTTTGGCTCCTCGCGGGTGATGGCTACCAGCGCGCACGGCGGTCAGGCGGTGGGCATGGCGGCAAAAATCTGCGCTGAGAACGGCTGGATACCCGCCGATCTCGCCAAAAAGGAAAACGTAAAAGTCCTGCAAAGAGAACTGTTAAAAACGGGGCAGCACATTCCAAATCTGAGACTGAAAGATGAAGCGGATTCGGTACAAAAAGCCAATATCACAGCATCCAGTACTTTGATTGTAAGGGAATTGCCCGAAGAAGCCGAGGCCAGGCCAATGGAATTCGCCACCGCCCAAATGATTCCGGTTGCGAGAGGGAAAATGCCAAAAGTAACGATCCATCCTTACGCTTTGGAAAATACTGACTTGGAAATAGAATTACGGATGTGTAGCCGTTTGGACAGCCACTCGCCCGACGTGATTTTGGAGAAAAAAAAGCTCTCCTTGCAAAAAGGCAGAAACTGCGTTCAACTGGATTTTAACTCAAATTTTGAGGAACCTGCCTACGCTTTTCTGGTGATTCAAAAAAACGATAGAGTCACTCTGAAATTCTCGCCGCAACGCATCACGGGCTGGGTTTCGGTCTTCAACGCCACCAACCCCGCCGTGTCGAACTACGGCAAACAGGAACCCACGGAAGACATCGGCGTGGACACTTTCGAGTTTTGGACGCCGCAGCGGCGTCCAAAGGGCAAAAACCTGGCTTTTAAGGTGGAGGGAGGTATTGACTGCTACGCCGCCGATAACGTCCGCAATGGGCTACAGCGTCCGACGCACCAACCCAACGCCTGGGTAGCCGACTTCGCCGATCCCAGCCCGACGCTCATTCTGACGTGGCCGGAGCAACAGCGAATCAATAGGATAGAGCTTTTCTTCGACACCGATTTCGATCACCCCGCTGAGAACGTTCTCATCCAACACCCAGAAAACGTGATGCCTTTTTGCGTTCAGAAATATCAGCTACTGAATGAAAAAGACGAAGTAGTTTTTGAGAAAACAGGCAACCACCAGACCAGAAATGTGATTGTGTTCGATTCATCCATCCAAACTTCCAGCTTAAAAATCAGACTGGCGCATCCGTCCTCGGATTCTCCGGCGGCCTTATTTGAAGTAAGGTGTTATTGAAGTTTTGCCTTCAACTCATTCATCACCAAACCAGGCGCGACACCTTTGTACAAAATCCGATAGACCGCGTCGGTAATCGGCATAGCGACGCCGTATTTTTCGTTCATGGCGTGAATACTTTTGGTGGCGTAGTAGCCCTCGGCGATCATCTTCATTTCCACCTGCGCGGCCGTTACGCTGTACCCGCGCCCAATCATGTTGCCAAACAGGCGGTTGCGGCTGAACTGCGAGTAAGCCGTCACCAGCAAATCACCCAGATAGGCCGAGGCGCTCATCTCGCGCGCGCGCGGGTCCACGGCGGTCACAAAGCGCCGGATCTCCTGCATGGCGTTGGAGACCATCACCGCCTGAAAGTTATCGCCGTAGCCTAAGCCGTAAGTAATGCCACAGGCCAGGGCCACAATATTTTTCATCACAGCGGCGTACTCCACGCCGTAAAGGTCAGCCAGCGGGTGGGCGGTCACGTAACGGCAGGTTATAACTTTTGCAAAATCGGTGGCGCAGTCAGGATTGGTGGAGGCGATAGTGAGGTACGACTGTTTCTCCAGCGCCACTTCTTCGGCGTGGCAGGGTCCGGCAATGACGCAAATATCATCAAGGGAAATTCCGAACTTTTCCACCATCCAATCGGTAACGAGTTGGTTGGCGTCGGGGATCATGCCTTTGATGGCCGACACTACACGCTTGCCCGAAAAGTCAGCGGGTTTCATCGCTCGCAGAGGTTCCTGTACGAAGGCCGCCGGTACGGCCAGCACGATGTAGTCAGCATCCCGGATGGCGTCTTTTATTTTTCCGCACACTTTTACTCTTTTTGGGGAATGAAATACATCACTTAAGTAACGGGGGTTGTGATGATAGGCGCGGATATGGTCGATGTCAGCCTGGCTACGCAGCCACCAGCGCAGCTGATTGTCTGATTGCTCGCTCAGGATTTTGACGAGGGCGGTAGCCCAGCTACCGCCGCCAATGACCGCTATTTTATGCAAAGAAGATTTTGTCATGGATAAATTTTTTCCGTTTGATAACTTATCGGGTGGCTTTTGGGAGAAATGGGCGTCTAAGCTTTGAAAATCACGAAATATTCATTTCATTGGTAGATTAGTTCAATCGCTTTTTTTAAATCCTAAACAAAAACCCGTTTATGAGCAAGTTTGACGACCTGATGGCTACCTACATGGAGGAGGCCGGAAAAATCGGCGTTTCGGTGGATGCCGACCTGCTGACAAGAGTAACGAAAGGCCTGGGCCCTTCTATTTACAACGCCGACTCGGCCAAAGTTTCCTGCGGCGACCAGGCCGAACTCAACCGCGTCAAGGCCAATTTTCTGATCAAGAAAATGGGTATGGCCGACTCCGCCGACCTGGATGCCGCCATCCAAAAGGTGTGCGAAACTTTTGGCAGTTCTAACCGCAACAAGTACCGCGCCTTATTCTACTACATGCTCGTAAAAAATCTGGGAAAAGAATCCCAATACGCCTGACGCCCTTTATCTCCTAAATTTGGGATAAAAAAAACGAATGAGATACAGGCAAATAAAAAATCCTTGCGGTAGCACCGCAAGGATTTCCATTTTTTTAACCTAAACTAAATCGAATAAATACTCTTCAAGAACGCATCAATTAGTCTTTTCTTTTGAATCTGGCCCACCTTTTTTATCCTCGGCGCTCTTTTTGGCAATCTTGTCGCCACTTTTGAGTTGTTTGGACACTACGATAAATGGCCCGGATACAATTTTCTCCCCCGGTTTCAAACCCGACAGGATTTCGATATTCTCGAAGTCGCTGATACCCGTTTTCACTTCCCGGACTTTGGCCACGCCCGCGCTGTCGACGAACACAACTTCTTTAATCGGCTCTACCTCAGTCAGGGGTTTGTCCTTCTCTTCCTGGTCTTTTTTATTGTTCGGGTCGTTAGGCTTGGCGGATCCCTTATCTGCCTTGTTGTCGCGGGTAGTTACGGCGGCAATGGGGACGGACAGCACATTGGATTTACGGTCGGTGATGATGTCCACCGAGGCGGTCATGCCCGGCTTAAAGGGATAGGAGCGCTTGCCACGTTTGGCCATCAGGTCCTCAAACGACTCGTTCAGTATCTTCACTTTCACCTCGAATTCCGTCACGGCATCCGCCGATACGGAGGCTGCGCCCGCCCCGGTAAGACCGCTGGCGGTATTGGCAATCTCGGTCACCACGCCCCGGAACTTGCGGCCCGTGCCACTGTAAGCGTCTACGTCGATGTCGGCGGTGTCGCCTACCGTCACGCGCACGATGTCGTTTTCGTTGACGTTCACCTGCACCTCCATGTTATTGAGGTTGGCGATGCGCATCAGTTCGGTACCCGCCATTTGGCTGGTACCCACCACGCGCTCACCGACTTCCACGTTCAGCAGCGAAATAATACCGCTCACGGGGGCGAAGATGGTGGTTTTGCGCAGGTTTTCCGCCGCGTCGCGTAAGCCGGCCTCGGAACTTTTCACATTGAACTGCGCGGCCTGAATATTAGACTTGGCGGCTTCGATGTCCTGTTGGGCTACTTGATAGTTGGCGCGAATTTGCTCGAAGTCAGCCGCTGAAATCACCTTGTCCTGAAAGAGCTTTTGGTTGCGGTCGAAGTCAGCCTTGGCCCGGATGGCCCGTGCCTCGGCCTGCGCCAGGGCGGCGCGGGTCTGCTCAGTGTTGGCTTTGCTGGAATTGACCGTGGCCTGCGCCCGCGCAAACAGCGACTCGTAGTTGTCGGGCCGGATTTTGAGCAGAAGCTGTCCTTGTTTCACCGAATCGCCCTCTTCCACGTAAAGCGCGGTTATCTCGCCCGACACATCGGGGCTGAGTTTTACTTCTACCTCGGGCTGCACCCGTCCCGACGCGCTCACGCGTTCGACGATGTCGGTAGTTTTTGCTTCGGCGAATTCAACCTCGGTAGGTTTTTCCTGGCCGATCCAGCCCGCTGCCTTCGCGACAAACAGTCCACCCACCAGCAACACCACGATGCCGCCTAATATCCACCAGGTACGATTTGTTGATTTTTTAGCCATGTTGTTACTTTCTAGGGTTATTTATAACGTTTCTCGTTTTGGTTAAACGGTTAAAGCGGGGCGCCCCGAGGCGTTAAAAGGTTAAAGGGGGGGTAGACATGAAAGCGTAGAACACCGTTTGACCTTTTAACCCTTGACCGTTCAATCCGAAAGCTTACTCGACGGTAAGCGGTTTGTTCATATAGAAGTCCAGAATCTTGGTGCGGAAGGTGTAGTCGTATTTGGTTTGGATGAGGTTGGCGCGGGCGCGATCGAGGTTGGCTTTGGCGATGTTGTACTCCGCCGAGTTGATGGCCCCGGCCCCCAGGCGGCTTTCGGCCACGCGGAAGGCTTCCTGCAAGGCCCGCACCTGGTTGGCCGTGGCGCTGTAACGCTTGCCCGCGTTACTCATGTCTATGAAGGCCTGCTCCACGTTCTGCCGGATTTGCTGCATCACGATGTTAGCCTGCTGTTCCAGATTTTGCTGCTGAATGCGGGCATTGGCCACACGGTATTTGGTCTGGAAATTGGAAAAAATCGGCACCCGCAAGTTAAGTTGCAATGAAGAATTGCGGTTAAAATTCAACTGGTCGAAATAGTTGAAAGTTTGCAGGGTACCGCCCGGCACCCTCACGACTTCGGTGATAGGCAGAGTTTGGTCACCCACCACCACAAAACGGGTTTGGGAAACTACCTCCTGAGATTGACCATCGCTGCCATCCCCCACAAAGCGCTCCTTGGGAGCCGCGCTGGAAAACTGGGTGTTAATCCCGCCACTAATCGTCAGGCTGGGCAGTCCCTGCGCTTTGGCGATTTCGATGGCTGCTCCCGCCGACTGTACCCGCAGTTTAGCCGCTTCCATTTGTGGAAGATTTTGCAGGGCCACGTCGAAAACCTCATTGACGGTGTTCTCGTAGGCCCGCAAGGCGGGATCGGGGGCATTGATAGTCTGCACGTCGATGGTTTCACTGCCGGGCAGGTTCATCAGTTGCTTCAACTGCAACTTTGAGGATTCCAGGCTGTTCTCGGCGTTCACCAGCGATAGTTCGTCGTTGGCAAGTTGCGCCCGCAGATCAAACAGTTGGCTTTCGGCCAGTGACCCGGCGTCCACCAACCGCTGGGTGCGGTCGAGTTGCAGTTGGGTAGCCGTACCTTGTTGACGCGCCACTTCGATCAACTCGCGGTTACTGAGGATGTTCAGATAGGCCAGGGCCACGTTGAGCATGATGTCATTGCGGGTGGCGGCCAAATCCTTCTCGCTGGCTCGTAGCGTGAGATCGTTCTGCTTGATGTTATTCTGGAGTTGCCCGCCATTGTACAGCGTCGCGCCGGCGTTCAGGCCGAAGTTGTTGAAGCTGATGTTGCGCTGCACGAACTGGTTGGTGAACGGGTCGATATTACGACCGAAGCTGAATCCCTGCGAAGCGTTGAAGCCCAGATTGGGCCACCGCTGCCACTTCGACTGGATGAGGTTGTTCTTGTTGGCGGCCACCTGTAGATCCGCCTGCTTGATTTGCGGGTTATTCTGCAAAGCAATCTGCACGCATTCTTCCAGCGTCAGGCTCATTTTGTTGGAAGCAGCAGTGGTGGTAGCCACTACCGGGTTCTGGGTAGTAACCTGCGCCTGGGCCGCGCCAAGGCCAGCCAAAAGCGTAAAAATCAGTAAGTATCTCATCATGGCTTTGTATAAAAAAACTATCAACTAACAATTGTCACCGTGAGCGAAGACGAAGGGCAAAACTAAGGTTTCCCACAAAAAAAGGCTATTCTTTTAGGACGGGCGGTTGTCAGGATTGGTAAAGCAGGCCTCAGGGTGGATTGGATGGCACCTTACTTTTTTGAAATAATGCGTATATTCGGACACCCTTTTTATTAACACAACGACTACAACTGCCCGTGCCGCGACGAATCGCCCCTTTCCTGCTTGCTACAAAGTACCTGCTTTTTCTTTTATTCGTCACCCTCGGCTGTAAAAAAGTGCAAAAGGAATTGGACGCGGATTCCCTCGTTCAACTCAGCCAACTGGTGGCGGGTGCCGATAGTTTGGTCGGGCGCGTCGAGTACTTGGCCACGCCCTTCGTCACAGCAGGCGACCGCGTCTACATGATCGGGGCGCAGAATGGGCAGTTCCCTGACTTGGGCTGGCACGTACAAGGAGAAATGGGGGGCATCTGGGATCACCCGATCAAGTTGCTCGACGGTTTCACCGCTGCAATCAGCCTAGGAGATAAGCGTTTTTGCCTGGATCAGGCCGAGACTTTTATCAACTATCCCTTTGCCAACAAGCACCTTTTCTCCATTCCCGCCTCCGAACTGCGCGTCGAACGTTTCCAGTTTGTTCCCGACGGGCAGGAAGCCGTGCTGGTGGAATATACTTTCTATAATGATGGCTCAGAAGCCAGAAAACTGAATTTCGAGTGGACGGCCTACACTGACCTGCGCCCCACCTGGCTGGGCGACAGCACCGGGATGACGGACGCCGTAGACTTTGCCCGATGGGAAGACGATCGCAGCGCCTGGGTAGCTAAAGACAGCCTCAATAGCTGGTACGTGATGACGGGTTCGACCACCGAAGCCGCCTCCCACGGCCCGCCCTCCGCCGCTTGTACCTATATACCTGCTGGCAAAGGCACCCGTGCCGCTACGGTGTACGCGTTGGAAGTCCCGCCCCACGGCTCGGTGGTGCTGCCTATCACCATTGCGGGTTCCTATTCGTCGCTCGACGCTGTGCGTGAAACTTACGCCACGGCCCGGCGCGATGCCGCCAAAGACCTTACCGCCAAAAAAGACCGCTACGCCACGCTGGCCGCTAAAACCAAGCTGACGATTCCCGACAAGAAACTCCAAACCGCCTTCCGCTGGGTGAAGTACAATACCGACTGGCTGGTGCGCGACGTGCCGGAAGTGGGCCGTGGGCTATCGGCGGGATTGCCGGATTATCCCTGGTGGTTCGGCGTGGACAACGAATATGCCCTGCAAGGGGTCGTCGCTACCGGACAGGCCGACCTTGCCCGCAGCACGGTGGCGTTGCTCAACGGTTTATCAGAAAAACAAAACGGCAATGGGCGCATTATTCACGAAGTCTCGACCAACGGCTACGTTTTCAATCTCGGCAATGTCAACGAAACGCCACAGTTTGTGACGATGATCTGGCAGATTTACCGCTGGACGGGCGACCGCAAGTTTCTGGCGACCTACTATCCTGCCGTCAAAAAAGGTTTGAAGTGGCTCATGGAGCGGAATGACAAGGACGGCAACCTGCTGCCCGACGGCTTCGGTATGATGGAAATCCACGGCCTGAACAGCGAGATGGTGGACGTGGCCGCTTACACCCAAAAAGCCTTCGCCGACGCCGCCGAAATGGCCACCGAGCTGGGCGAGACGGAGGTTTCCAAGAGCTTCTCGGCCACGGCCCAGAAGTTGAAGGCCCGGATTAACAACGACTTTTGGGTAGCCGAACACGATTCTTACGCCGACTTTATCGGTACGCCAACGCAGGCATTATCTTTGATAAAGGATGCCATCGTGCGGGCCGATTCCCTAAAAAAGCCCTGGGCCGTGGCCGAGTTGAAAGCCGCCCAGAAACGCTACCAGCAGTTCCCGCCCGAGCGCAAGCAGGGCTTCGTGCTGCACCACAACTGGGTCGTGAACACGCCCATGCAAACGGGCGTGGCCGACACCGCCAAGGCCCTCATCGCCCTGCGTACCGGACGGCAGTTTGTCAACCCCTACGGCATGTTCGTCACCGGCATCGACCGGGACGAGTCGGCCGGGAATGACACGACTTCATTTGGCAAAAACCGCAAAGTATTCAACTACACCGGGGCCGTGATGACGCTGCCCACGGGTGTGCAGGCCGTCGCTGAAAACAACTACGGCCGCCCCGATCAGGCCCTCGACTACTTAAAGCGCATTAGCCGCTCGTTTGGATACGCGCTGCCGGGTTCCATTTACGAGGTGTCGCCCGACTACGGCATGATGACCCAGGCCTGGAATATCTACGCGCTGGCCGTCCCGATTGTGGAGCAGTTTTTCGGCATCCGGCCCCGTGCCTTTCAAAAGCGCGTTCGTATTCAACCCCAAATGCCCACGGCCTGGAACACCGCCACCCTGGAAAACGTCGAAATCGGGACGAACCGCCTCAGCGTTCACTTCACTCGCGAGGCTAAGGCGCAGCAACTGGTACTGGAGCAAAGCCTGCCCGACTGGAAGCTGACCGTCGCTTACCCGGCGGGACGCTTTTTGAAATGGGAGGTGAATGGCAAGGCCGTGAAAGTTAAACGCGAAGGGGCGTTCGATACGGTGGAAGTGGAGGGGGTAAAAGTGGTGGTGCGGGTGGAGTGATTTGGGACAAGAAAATTAGTAACTTAGCGTTGTGACAAACAAAGAGGAAAATCAAACGCCCCTGGCAAACCTTGTATGAAACAACTCCGTCTCTCCTATTTATTCCCATTGGTTGCGCTACTTTTGTCGTTCAACTGCGCCTGTACCTCTTCCAACTTGGAAGTCGAAAAACCCCAGCCACTCGACCAAAAGGATATGCTGCGGCACTACGCCGACGATCTGATTATTCCTGCCTTCAAAGATTTGCAAACCAACGTCGATGCTCTGCAAAAGGCGGCGGAAACCCTGGTCACCCAACCGACGCTCGCCAATCTTTCGGCGTTGCAAACGACCTGGACTAAAACCCATCTTGCTTTCCAGGCCGCTAATGCCTACAATTTCGGTCCGGCGGGTGAGTCGGGCAGTCGTATGAGGTTGGTTCAGGAAATCGGGACGTTCCCAATTAGCGTCCTGAAAATTGAAACGAATATTGCGAAGGGGCTACCCGTCCCCAACGACCCCAACTACGACGCGCGGGGTTTACTCGCCATCGAGTACCTGATCTTCGACGACCAGGGCGATCACCAGCGCATTCTTGACGGACTTATTACCGCCAGTCGGCAAGTGTATTTAAGAAAACAGATCGCCAACCTTAAAGCCCACGTGGATGATGTGGTAACCGGCTGGGCCACTTACCGCGATACTTTTATCAACGACGAGGGTACCGCGGCGGGCAGTTCGATTTCTAACCTTTACAACGAATTCCTCCGCAGCTACGAAGCGCTGGAAAAGTCCAAAGTCAGCCAACCACTGGCTACCCCGACGCCACCTTCATCAGTGGAAGCCTATTATAGCGGTCAGTCTCTGGACTTTATCCGGGCGCACTTCGCTGCCCTTGAAAACATCTGGCGCGGCCGCGACGCCAAGGCCGACGGCCTCGGTTTCGACGATTACCTCAAAACCGTAGCCGGAGGTCCCGCTCTGGTAACCAATATCGAGGCACAACTCACCGCGATTCGTCAGGCGTTGACCGACCTGGGTGGCGCTTCTTCGCTAACGAAGCAAATGCAGGCCAATTCAACCAAGGTCCAAAAACTTCAAACCGAACTGCAAAAGGGTTCGCGCCTTTTTAAGGAAGATATGTCCTCGCTGCTGGGACTGACGGTTACCGTTCAATAGGGTCGAGGTTCGACGTTTGTAATTCGTGTGGGGTGGTTTGTGCCCTATAATATTCGATAATTATCGCTTGTTGCTCATCAATTAGCCAATAATCCGAAAGTAACCAATGGTTTGCCTGTTTTAAGGTAACTTAGAATGAAAATTCTGATTGATAGTCGAAAAAAAACTTTACATTCACCTTTTCAAAAGAATCGTAGCGTATCAATTTATTACACACACATGATATTACACACGCATGGCCGATCAGTCCCCTAACTGGCTTGGTAAATTGGGCAATCTGCTGGTACCGACCAGCCAAACCCAAAATATTCCCGTCGCCACCGTTACTAACGCGCTTATTCTGGACGAGCTTGTCGCCTCTTTCCAGGACTCCATGCACCGGGAGTCTTTTGGTACGAGTATGCTTTTCAACGCGCACTTTCTGATTATCCTGCACCCTGCTACCTATGAAGAACGCCAGAACGCCTTTCCGGTCATCGTAAGTGAAGCAGTAAATGCTTTCAAAGCCATCGTAGAACTGCACCGAGGGGACTATGAACGCATTGCGCCCGTAGCATCGAGTTGGTTCTTTAAGTTTGGCGGCGGCAGGGAGTTTGGCGGAGAATCCTTGACCCCGGCGGATATTCATGTCGTGGGGGCCCTAACCGGCATTCTGCCCGGTAATATGTTGGCTCAGTCGTCGGACAAATTGAATGTGACGCGCCGGGTGAAACAGACGAACCGCTACGAAAAAGTGGATGTAGACTTAAATGCTTTCCAGCATATTGCCTTCCGGGAGCCAGGTGCCTTTGTCGTGAAATTCGGGTTTGAGCCATCGGTGACGACCTCCGCGCGGGCACCCGTGGTGGGAATCGATTCACGAGGTGCCGCCGAATTGCCCCGAAGCCTCGGCGAGGGTCTGGCCCAGATCAACTATCATATTGCGGAGTTAAACCAGGAGGACTCGTACCTGATGCGCGACCGGGAGATCGTCGTGGCCCGCAAGGAACCCGACAACCAACATTTCCCTAACTACCTATTGCTTGAGTCAGCTTATGTATCCAACCCTCACATTAGGATACGTTACAGTGACGCTACCCGCTCTTTCCAAATAGCTTCGTTTAGTCGCAACGAAACCCGGGTCAATGAGCAGTTGATTCCGCGTAGCGACCCCACCAGCCCGCATTGGCAGCCATTGCCGGATATGGCCCAAATTCTGCTCAATAGTATGGTTACGCTAAATTTTAAATGTAATGTCTGAGGCTATAATAGATGCGCTACTCGTTTTCCTGTTCCTTCTTTTCGTAATGTTTCTGGTAGTACAGCATTTTAGGGATTTACCCCGATAAGTAGAGATACCTATCAATGACGCCAAGGGGATGGCTGAACCCCAGTGAGCTATCCAATTTTTACCAATACTTTTGTAAATGGATTCGCTACAAATCGCTGGTCAGACGGACACCGGGCAACGACGAACCGATAACCAGGACACCTTCGTCTGCTCGACGGTCTGGTCAAAGTCTACTGCTCTATTGGCTGTAATTGACGGGGTGGGAGGCTATGCCGGCGGCGAGCAGGCGGCGGCTATCGCCAGGAAATCGATCGAACAATACATGGCCACCCCCAACGGCGATCCGCTGTCGATGCTGCGCGAAGCGGTGGTATTTGCCAACAATCAAATTGACACGCAGCGCCAGCAAGACAATCAGCTAGCGCAGATGTGCTGCGTGCTGACTACGGCTGTGGCTGACACCCAATTGGGCAAACTGTATTTTGTCCATGTAGGTGATACGCGCCTGTACCGTTATCGCCGGGGGAGACTCGAAAAACTTACCCATGACCACTCGCTAGTCGGGATGCGTGAGGATGCCAATGAACTGACCGAGGCCGAAGCCATGCGTCACCCGCGTCGTAACGAAATTTTGCGCGAAATAGGCCTAGCTGCGCACAGGGTCGACGATCCTGATTTCCTGGAATCAGGCGAAACGAGTTTTCAGCCGGGCGATCAGTTGCTCCTGTGCAGCGATGGCCTAACTGATATGATTACCCAGGCGCAAGTCAAAAATATTCTGGATAAAACGCTCTCCCTCCAAGAGCAGTTAGCCGAATTGATTCGTCTGGCCAACGAACAAGGGGGAAGCGACAACATTACAATTGTACTGGCCAGAAGTGATCTGCCTTTCGACAAGCCGCTGGTTTCTACTGACAAGTCGATTTCAGAACACCCGCCAGTGGTTCTCCACCCCGATGAGGAAGTTAAATCTCCGGCCCACCCGCCGCTCAACGGACGAAACCGGCGTATTTTATGGACTATTCTGGGGATAATAGTGGTGGGTATCCTGGCCGGATTGATGTGGTACTATTCCCAACTATCCGGCTCAATCGACGCCACGGAAGCCGATAGCCTTTCTACAGTCAATGACCGACCCAGGGCCATACTGGAGGCGACAAATGCAGATTTTCGGCTTGATTCTCTGGTGCGCCTGGCCAACCGCAGTGAGGACCACCGCCTGATGCTGCCTGCGGATACGTTTTGGCTCGACAAACCACTATTGCTTACTGATTCGTTGCGTAGTGTCTCGGGAGAAAACCAGTTAACCGTTCTGATGCCTGCCGATCCAGTTGGGGTGCAGGCGGCCTTTCGGGCAACGCGCCCAGGCAACATACTTATCGAAAATATTGTAATCAGTGGTTTTAAATCTGGTATCGAAGTTGCACCTGAAACCAAGTTGCGACTTGTGAAGGTAGCCTTCCAAAACGTGAATTTGTCTGTTAGCGCGGAGATAAGACAAGAAACCTTTACTGATGCCGTTGTCGAGATCAATGTTAGAAATAAGCCTGATTCATCCAGACGCAAGTCGAAAGGCCAAATGATTCCAAACAACTGATAGGCAAATTGTAAATATGTGTCCTAAACACTAATTTTAGTTGGCATGTAACCCCTGAATGATGATATCTATCACGTTATCACTTAGCATACTTTTATCCTGTACACACACTAATTCATAAATGAGTCGCACTATTAATGTCTACTATCCGATTTGATACACGTTTTCCCGGTTATGAAGTTCTGAGCGAGTTGGGGCGTAGTAACGCCCGCATCCTCAAAGCGCGCCACTTGGTTACGGGAGATCTGGTGGCCATTAAGCACTTTGCCCTCAACACCGATGCCGAAACGCTCCGGCGGTTTGAGCGGGAATCGGCCATTATGGCCAGCATCGCCCAGCCCAATATTGTCAAGGTAAGGGAGGTGCGGCTGGAGGCAGAACTGCCCTACATAGTCATGGAACTGATCGAGGGCGGCAATTTGCGTCAGCTTATCGTTAGCCAGCAATTGATAGATGTCCCCACTACCATTCGGCTGGGGCTGCAAATGGCCAGTGCTTTCAAGGCCATCCACCCGCAGGGTATCATCCACCGCGATGTCAAACCGGAAAATATTCTTTACCGTCCGCTACCCAGCGGCGAGTTGCATTTTTTGCTGACCGATTTCGGTGTTGCCCGCCTGCACGAGCAATCGAACACCTTGACGGGCCAATCGCTGATGACGTACGAATATGCGTCGCCCGAGCAATTCAACGACCCGAGAGCCGTGGGGGTAGCGAGTGACTACTATTCACTGGGGGTAGTTCTGTACGAGTGCCTGCACGGAAGTGTACCATTTTCTTTAGACGATCACTCGGGTATCGTGACCTTCATGAATAAGGTACTTTCCGAAGCTCCGCCCGCGTTAGCGATCATGGAGCACGACCAGCCACTTGATTCTTTCAAGGACTTACTGCGGGGCTTATTACAAAAAAAAGCAGAGGATCGACTCAGTGATCCCGACGAACTGATCTGGCACCTCAAGCAGGCTGAACTGAACTACCTGCAGGCCAGTCGGGAAAGTCCGGCCAATCTTGCCAACCCGCTACCCGCCGCTACCGCCGCACCCAGGCAGTCGGAGACCGAAGCCGAACCAACGAATGTCGATTTGCCTGGTCCTCCGCTTCCCCAGAGCCAAAAGCCCCGCAAGGCTATTTCGTCTGGATTGAAATTATCGGTTCTGGCCCTGGCGTTACTGTTGAGCATTATTGGCCTCTACTATGCCTTTAATGATTTCAACTCAGTTGACAGGACTACTCCGGCAAAGGCCCCGGTAACGATGGATAGTACGGTCAGTAAGGTCAGTACGGCAACTCAACTGGAACAGGCAAAACAGCGACGGGATCAACTCCACCAGGAAGCAGTGGTAGCAGCCAAAAAGCTGAGCGTAAAGATTACAAATTTTAAGGTGGGTTTGGTTGGTGGAATCAAAAATATAGAATTACGATTGAGTAATCCAAGTCCAGTCAAGTTTTCATCCGTTACTGTACAGGTGAATTATTACAAAGGAAAGGGAGGGCTATACAGCTCGGAAAGAGTCTATTTCAGCCCGGTCGGCCCGAACTCCTCCCTCACCAGAAAAGCACCCAACAGCAACCGGGGAACCCGGCTTACTACCAGGATCGTGGACTACCGATTTTCCGGAGAGTTGGATTCGCTCATGACTATTACTGTCCTGGATTCTCTAAATTAACTCATCGATGGTATTTCAATTCTACCGCAGCACGCTTACATGAAAATCTCTCCTGTTTCGAACGGACGCTTGTATCTGCTGGGTGCCTCAGTTGTGCTTTTCCTGCTTTTCGGGCGACTTTACATAAATCTACTGCCCATTTTGAACCGGGCCCAAAATGCCTTGTCCACCGGGGAGGCCTTGACGCTTGCGGAGGGATTGAAACCAACGGCTATTCGGCAGCTACTCAACAGCGGGGAGTACTACAGCGATCCTAAGGACAGGGCACTGATTGCTGATTCGTTAGCCGCCAAACTCCGGCAAAGCGGCTCACCCAGTAACCTGGGAGCGCTCAACAAACAAGGGTACGCTCTGCTGGCGCCGATTCCCTGGCGCAGTCCGATTGGCGGGGTGGATTTTCAGAGTCGGGTGGAGTTGTCCCGGCAGCAAACGGGCTTCGACTCGGTGCTGTATGTGAGCGAATTAAATGCTCCCAAGGTTTACCAGGCCACCGTTAGGGGTGGGAATGGCTTTACGGCTATCTCCGGTCAGGTAATGCACGATGAACAGCCGATGGCCCAAGTGCTGGTACAACTTGATCATCACCCCGCTTCTGCCCAGCCCGATACACTTCCCGGCTTTTTTGCCTACGCTCGTACGGATTCTGAAGGACGGTTTACCTTCACGGGTCTTACTACCGGTTTAGGGTATAGCGTGGTTCCGCTCAAACCCGGCTTCGAGTTTGGCAGCCGCCGGGGAACAAGTCGGTTAAGGAGCGATCAAAACTACATCTTTTCGGCTCGTCCTCATCAATTGCGGCTCATTGGCTCACTGGTTTACGGGCAACTCAAGAGCGATCACGCATTCCTAGTTCGCACCCCTGCTGCTTTTACGCGCCAATTCTGGTCGATAGTAGTATTGTTCTTTTTGGCATTCTGGATCGTGCAGGGCTTTTGGTTTGTGCGGCGCTTTCACCCTGACCCTTTTCTTTTGCCTATCCTGATGCTGCTCACGGGCATATCGGTACTAACCCTATTGGCCATTCAGGACCCTTTACGGGATACCCTCCACGCCTGGCAGACTCTGCAGGGAGTTGCGGCGGGTCTAGTCGGTATGACGATTGTATCGCAGGTGAATATCGGCCGTCTTTATGCAAACTGGTGGTTCGACTGGCTTTTTACTTTCTATAATCGCAAGGCCGTGCGATTATCTGGCTGGACGTGGCTGATGCTGGCCGTCGGCCTGGCAGTTTTGACACTGCTCATCGGCTCAGGACCGGAAGGAAGCGGGGTACGAGTGAACCTGTCGGTACTGGGATTGACCTTTCAACCCAGCGAAATCACTAAGTACCTGCTGCTGGTATTTTTCGCGGGATTTTTCGCTGCCCACGAACAGCAAATTCGCCAACTGCCTGACCTGCGCTGGCGTTTTTCGGTGAGCTTTGGGGCATTAGCCGGGGCTGGACTACTCATGCTGCTCTATCTTCTGCTGGGCGACATGGGCCCCGCCCTGGTCGTCTGCTTTACGTTCCTGCTTTTTTACAGTATCGCCCGTGGCAACCTCCTTCTCACGCTGGCAACGGGGCTTGGATACGGCGTCGCCTTATGGCTTTTACCAGGGACTATCGCCACGATGCTCAGTCTGGTTGTTTTAGTTGGCTATATGTACTGGCGGGGTGAAGCCCGCTCGCGCACCGCCCTGGGCTGGGGTGCCTTGTTTACGGAAGCACCCGTGTTACTCTTGTTGGTCATAGCTTTGTTTACCTTTGGAGACCAGTTACCCTTTGTCGGCAGCCGCCTGGCCGACCGTAAAGCCATGTGGCTTAGCCCCTGGAACAATGACGTGTACGGTGGCGATCACCTGGCCCATAGTTTCTGGACGCTGGCCTCCGGCGGCTGGACCGGGCAGGGTTTGGGTAAAGGATTTGCGAATGCCATGCCAGCCGCCCACACCGACATGATTTTGCCGAGCGTGGGGGAAGAGTTAGGCGGTTTGGGTTTAGTGGCCGTATTTCTACTCTTCGGATTATTGTTGCACCGGATATTCCTGCACGCCCGACGCGCCGGACAGCCTTTCAGCTTTTTCCTGGTAGCTGGTATCGCCATTGCCACCGGCGTGCAGTTTTTGATCATCGCGGGAGGCTCCATTGGACTGCTGCCCTTGACGGGGATCAGCGTCCCCTTTTTGAGTTATGGAAAAATTTCTCTAATCATCAATCTGATGGCTATGGGCATCGTATTCAGCGTGGCGCATAGGCCGGGGGTGGTCGAGCAGCGCCAGTATTTGGAAAAACATTACGATGCTGTGCTTATGGCAGGCATCGCCGGATTTCTGGTAGGCGTGTTGATTCTGATTGGCCAACTGTTACCCATTGTCGGCTGGCGGGGCAACGAATACATTGTGCAGCCCGCGCGGGTAGTGACCCGCAACGGCGACCCTATCTACAGCTACAATCCCCGCATTGAGCGACTGGCTAACGTCCTGGAGTCGGGCACTATTTACGATCGGCACGGCCTGGTGCTGGCAACCAGTTCATCGGAATTAATCACGCGGCAATTGAGCCGACTCAGTAAAGTCGGCTTGAAGCGAGAACAGGTGGAAGCACTAACCCAAAAGAAACGCGTGCAGCGGTATTATCCTTTCGGTGAACAGATGTTCTTTTGGCTGGGTGATTTGAACACCCAGCTTTTCTGGGGGCAAGGCAACGGCTATTACGCCGAGGCGACCCATTTTAGCGAATTGAGGGGTTTTAACAGTCGCCCGCGCAAAGACACCCTTCTGGCTACCGACTACCGCGCCGATCGCTTCAGCCCGTCCCTCGAACTAACCCGTACCCTTTCCAGCTATGACTACCGTGAACTGGCACCCGCCCTGCGGGCGGGCCTCGACAGCCGCGAGGTAGCCCGGCGAAAAGCCCAAAATCGCGACCTGCATCTGAGCATCAGTGCCAGACTGCAGGTAGCTTTGCAAAAGGCTCTGGCCCAATCCGAGTACAATGATAAGCGACTTTCGGTGGTGGTCCTGGATGCAGCCTCCGGCGACGTTCTGGCGTCGGCATTGCACCCATTACCCAATCTTACAACGCCTGAGATTATGCTGTTGTCGGACAGGGAACGGATAAGATTGCCTTACCTGGTAACTGAACGCGATTTAGGCATGACGTACCCGACCGCCCCCGGCTCGACGGCCAAAATCCTGACGGCGATGGCGGCTTTTAACAAACTGGGGCCCTCAGCGGCGACGGTTCGCTATTTGATTTCGTGCGGGGAAATATTCCGGCGCAGCGCGCGGGAATCGGAACCCTGCGGGGAATTTGTGGATATGCAAAAAGCAATTGTCAGGTCGAGTAATATTTATTTTATCCGAACGGCGAACGACAATGCCCTGGATAATGAAATGGCCGACCTTTATCTGGCCACGGGTATGAATATCGATTTGATTGGTGGCTATTCATTTTCGGATACCCATTCCGACGCCGAGCGTCGGCTGGTTCGGCAGCACTGGCAAGACTCATCGTTTGTAGTGCGTCGGAACCTCTACCAAAGCAGACGATATCCCCGGCGCTACCGCAGCGAGTTTTCGGGCCTGGCCTGGGGACAGGGGCAACTCACGTCGACCCCCGCCTCTCTAGCCCGAATGGCGGGTACTATCGCCAATAAGGGCGTTATGCAGCCATCGCGCTACGTGGTGGCCCGAGCGGGTAAACCACAACCCGTTGGAGCAGGTAAACGCCTGGCGCGCCAGGCCGAATACGCTGAACAACTGGAGAAATTCATGATCCAGCAATCGAGTCCGGCGGGAGGACGCAGTAAGATAAGCGGCATACGGGTGGCTGGTAAAACAGGAACCCCCCAACGGATCGTGCAGGGCGAGCAGAAGAATGATGGCTGGTACGTCTTTTTCGCCCCCACCCCAAACGGACGGTCACATACGGTTGTAGCCGTACGAATCGAGTTGGGTAAAGCTTCGTCAGAAGCCATTAGATTAGCGAATACCGTCGTGGCTCCCATCTTGATAAAGCAAGGGTATTTGGGCAGCTTTTAAGCAAACATCGATTATTTATGAGTCTACTGGAGAAGGTAAAAAAAATGTTCGGATTTACGCCCGGAGAAAAGCAGGAAACCACTACGCCTGCACGGGCAGACCGCGCCGAAACTACCCTGGCTACGTCCGCACCATCCGGGCCACCGCCCGCCGCAAAACGCCGGGACCAGGTGCTACAATTTGTAGTTAGCAAACTCCGAGCCTACCAAAATGAACCAGAAACTGCTCCCGCAGGTCTTAGGCTGGATATTTTGTGTGGAAGCCCCGAAGAGGAAGAACTTTTCCGAGTGGTACTCTGGACAAGTCAGCCGGGAAGATTTCAGGAGGAACTCGCTCGCCAACTGGCCGATAATTACATTGCTTTACCTGAGAACTGGCGATTTGAATATGCCTTTCATACGGAACAGCTACCCGATAGCACCTATTGGCAAGGAAATCTCGGCCTGAGCATATTCGACAAATCAAAACCCGATATTTCACCCCTTCTGGCTAAAATTACCGCGTTGGTTGGCCAAACCGAGCAAACCGAATATACGCTCGATCCGACCCACAAAATTACGTTCGGCATCGGTCGCGGATACACGACCCAAACAGCATCGGGCCGGGTGCGTACCAACGACATCGTAATCTTGAATGACGATGATCCCGGCTTCGATCCTATAAAAGGTGCAGGAAACGGGGCAGTCAGCCGGGCGCACGCGACGATCCGCTACGATATGGCTCAGAAGCGGTACACACTTCTAGTCGATCCGGGCGGCCTGCCCGTCGGCGGCAATAAAACCAAGATCGTCCATCCGGACGATACTTCTGAGCGCGCAGATATTCCCGGCATGGGCTATCCTCTCAATACCGGAGATCAGATCGAACTGGGTGGTGAGGTGGTGCTACTCTTCGAGCTTAGATAAGGGTTAATTCACATATAGCCAAAGTGAATTAACCTTTCACCTTCTTCATCGCCACCGGGTCCCAGTACACCGTTTTTTGCTCAAAATAACTCTCGTTGCAAGCCAGCACCGGAGCAGCCGCGCGAAAAGCAAAAATTGGGTCTTCGATGGTCCCCTGACTACCCTTGCGCATGTTGTCGAAGAAATTAGCGAAGTGGTTGGTGTGTTCGTCTTCCTTTTCGGGATTGGTGAATTTTACCTCCTTTACGGGTTCGGCCTTGCGGGTTTCGGGCGGATATTCTGCATCGTATTTTTTAACGAATTCCTTTTGGGTTTCTTCGGGAAAAGTAAAGTAGCTGTCGTAGTTGCCGTAGCCGGGCGCGACCGGAAGCTTCTTTTTGGTTAAAATAATCCCTCCGTTGTCGAACTCGATTTGGCCTTCGGTGCCGATGATGCGGGTGTTGTTCTTGATGGCCCCGGCGTTGGCGAAATTCACCCGCAGTACCATCTGAAACTTTTCGTGGATATCGGTTTTGGGATATTCCAATATCGACACCAGCACGTCCGGTACGTCGCGGCCGTCCTTCCAGTAACTCAGCTCACCGGAGGAGAAAATGCGCTGCGGCCCCAGCGAACCCGTGACATAGTGCACGCCCGTGATGAGGTGGACGAACAAATCGCCCGCTACGCCCGTGCCGTAGTCGCGGTAGTTACGCCAGCGAAAAAACCGCTTAGCGTCGAAGGGTACCTTGGGTGCATCGCCCAGGAAGCGGTCCCAGTCGCAGGTTTGCAGCGAGGCATCGGGCGGAATGGAGTAGTTCCAAGCCCCGATGGCTCCGAAGCGGTCGTTATTGGACTCTATGTAGTTGATGGCCCCGATATCCCCGGCAGCAATCATTTTCTTAGCTTCCTCATAGGCCGAGCTACTGATGCGCTGACTGCCCACCTGCATCGTTTTGCCCGATTTTTTCCAGGCGTCGATCACCGACAGTCCCTCGTCGATGTGGTGAACCATCGGTTTTTCGCAGTACACGTGCTTCCCGGCTTTCAGAGCAGCTTTTGTGATGTGGTCGTGCCAGTGGTCGGGCGTCACGATCAGCACGGCGTCGATGTCGGGACGGGCCAAGATTTCTCGGTAATCGCGGGTCGTGAAAATGTCCTTGTTGAACGTTTCCTTTACCCGTTGTAATCTTCCGTCGTATAAGTCCGCCACGGCCACCAGTTCGGCGTCGGGCGCAGCCCGCAGGGCTGCTTTAGTATCGAAAGTACCCTGAATCCCCATGCCGATGGTGGCGATGCGGATTTTATCATTTGGGCTGACTTTTTTCAGGTCTTTGATGTAAGAAAAAGACGGGCGGGCGACAGCCACGCTACCCGTGGCGAGCAAGGCGGAAGCCGCCGTGGCGTTTTTGAGGAAGGTTCTGCGGTTGTGGTTCATAAGGGGTTGGGTTGGATTCAGTACCAACTATAAAGGTTGTCCCTTCCCAAAACCTACTCTGCCTCCGGCAGGAAAGTCAGGTAGCTAAAATCCTTTTCATCGAACATTTCGACGGCCATTTCCTGTAATTGCCCGGAGGTCAAATTCTCGATTTCGGTAAAAATGGCGGGCAGCGTTTCCACGCGTCCGATGTCGAGCAGGCTTTTGGCCATCATGAGCATGAAACTGTTGTTGCTTTCCTCCGACATGGCGAGTTGCCCCATGAGTTGCACCTTGGCGCGGTGCAGTTGGGTGAGCGTGAGCGGCTGTTCGCGGAGACGTTTCAATTCTTTGTGAATCAGGTTAATGCTGCGGTCGAGTTGGCGGGGTTCGGTACCGAAATAGATTCCTAAGTAGCCCGCATCCAGGTAGGCCATGTAGCTGGCGTCGATGGAATAGACAAAGCCGTAGCGCTCCCGCAGCGACATATTGAAGCGGGAATTCATGCCCGGCCCGCCCAGCAAATTGACCAGGGCAAAGAATGGTAGTTTGCGGTCGTCGGTCAGCGGGTAGGCCGGGCGGCCCATCGCGCACTGCGCCTGCGTGAGAACCCTCTCCACGCGCTGCTGCACGGGATGGTACGACTCGGGCGCGTGACGCTGCCGCGTACTTTGCTGGCGTGGTACCTCGCTCAGGTACTTTTCGGCCAATTTTACTACTTTGGCAAAGGGCAGGCGGCTCACCGACGACACGATGACGCGCTCGGTATCCAGGTTTTCCAAAATGAAAGATCTTAGATCGTCCCGAGAAAAGCTTTTGACCGTCTCCTGATTACCCAGAATGTTGTAGCCCAGGGCGTGGTCGGGAAAAAGCAAGGCGTCGAAATCGTCCTGAATGGCGTCTTCCGGTGAGTCGTAATACATCGACATCTCTTCCAAAATCACGTTACGCTCGCGTTCGATTTGCTTCTCGGGAAAAATGGAGCGAAACGAAATATCGGCCAGCAGTTCCAGCGCCTTGTCGAAGTGCGCGTCAAGAACCGAGGCGTGAAAGCAGATTTTCTCCTTCGTCGTGTAGGCGTTCAGTTCGCCACCCACGGTTTCAAGGCGATTGATGATGTGGTGCGAAAGGCGTCTCTCGGTGCCTTTGAACGCCATGTGCTCCCAAAAATGCGCCAATCCCTGCTGCTCGGGTCGCTCGTCGCGGCTACCGATGTCGAACATGATGCCGCAGTGGGCTATCTGCGTGTGCAGTACCTGTTTGTGGGCGATTCGGATGCCATTGGACAGCGTGTGTACCTGGTACTCTTCCTGGACTTTGGGCGAAATTGCCGCTGGGTTGATGCGCTTGCGCGAATTGTTATGTTTCATAGTCAGGCTACCCGTTTCGGTAGCGACGTATTTTTAATTTTGCCAAAAAAATGGCTTATACTTGGCAGAATATGCCTGGATAGGGTCGAAATCTATTTCTCCCCCAAAGGTACTTTTTTCTTGCCGATGAACGAAAATTCCTCCCCGCTGCGCCTCGGCTTCGACGGCAAGCGGGCTTTCCAAAATGCCGCCGGACTGGGCAATTACAGTCGCTTCGTGCTGAACGCCCTGCACGAACACGCCCCGGCTTTGGATTTGCTTGCCTACACGCCGCGTCGCACCGATCTTTTCCCGGCTTTTCCTGTCAACCGGATTAAAACGCCGCAGACATTCCCCTACCAACAACTGCCCGCGCTCTGGCGTTCCTACGGCGTAATCAATGATCTCAAACGTGATAACGTCCAGCTTTACCACGGCCTGAGCAACGAACTCCCCGCCGGACTGGCGGCGGCGGGCATCCGCTCGGTGGTGACGATTCACGATCTTATTTTTGAACGTTTCCCCCACCTCTACCCCTGGCTCGATCGGCAGTTTTATCGCGCCAAAACCAAAGCCGCCTGTGCCCAGGCCGACGTGATCGTTGCCGTCAGCCAGCAGACTAAGAATGACCTCATTGATTTTTATATTATTGATGAGCAGAGGATCAAAGTAGTTTATCAGGATTGCCAATCCGCTTACCAGGAGAAAATAGTCGCGTCATCAATAGTAAAAGTTCGGGGGAAATATGGTCTTGCTCCCACGGAATCGTATATTCTGTGCGTAGGAACCATCGAGGAGCGCAAAAACCAAATTCGCTTGGTGGAGGCTTTTGCCCTACTTCCACAAAAGGACATGAAACTATTAATCGTAGGTCGCGCCACAGCTTACGCCCAAAAGCTACGGCAACGAATTGAAGAATTAAAATTGAACGGTAAAGTTGCTCTGCGGCATGACGTGCCGAGCCATGACTTACCCGCCCTGTACCAGGGAGCTAAGGTATTTGCCTACGTGTCGCTGTTCGAGGGCTTCGGTATTCCTATTGTGGAGGCACTCCACAGCGGCGTTCCGGTGCTGGCGGCCAGCGGCTCGTGCCTGGAAGAAGCGGGAGGAGCGGGAGCCTTGTATGCTGATCCGACAAGCGCGGAAGAAATGGCCTACCGCTTGAACAAATTGTTGGAAGACGAACCACTTCGCCGTCAACTTATCGACGCCGGGCAGCAGCACGTGACGCAGTTTTCGGCAAAAGCGATTGCGGGACTACTGGCTGAAATTTATTTGAAAGCAATAAAATGAACTACCTCCTGGAAACCGCAAGGCTACGTTTGCGGGAACTGACTCCCGACGATACGGGCTTTGTCATCGAACTTCTGAACAGCCCCGGCTGGCTGCAATTTATCGGCGACCGGAACGTCAAAACCAACGCCCAAGCCAGGGAGTACCTGGAAATGGGGCCCCTGAAAAGTTACCGGGAACAGGGCCACGGACTGGCTCTGGTGGAACGAAAAGAGGACGGTCAGGCCATCGGCATGTGTGGTTTGCTGCAACGCGCCAATCTCGATCACCCCGACTTGGGTTTTGCCCTCTTGCCCGCTTACTCGGGCCAAGGCTATGCCTTTGAAATAGCGAGCGCTACGGTAGCTCACGCTATTTCTGCCCTATCCCTCCCGACCCTTTACGCCATCGTAAACCCTGACAATGTCCGCTCCATCAGCTTATTGGAAAAGCTGGGTTTTCTTTTTACAAGGCCGCATCACCTGCCGGGCGTCGAAAAGGAATTATCACTCTACACACTACCTATCGTCTCAGACCGCCCTATCAGCAATTAGTTCGTGTAATCGCTCGGCAAACGTCTTAGGACTATGCCGATGGTCAGGCAAATCGGCTATTGGAGTATCGAAGAACCTGGCCGCTGATTCGGCCCCGCGACGGCCTAATGTCGCCTGGGCAGACGAAGAAGCAGCGACGACGATAGGTATGATACTGGCCGAAGCCCGCAGCGCGTCCAGGTCGTAGTCATAGTTTTTGAGTGCTTCCGCGTCATCACTCCTCGCTTCGCCCAGATCAGTTTCCGGGGTTTCATCGTCAGTAGCAATCAACTTGGCGGGTTCATGGACAACCATGGCTTTGATTTCGGCGGTGTATTGGGAAAACATCTCCAGCGCAACGACGCCCCCAACGCCACTGCCAAATACAAAGGCAGGTTCGGGACCCATCATGTCGAGCAAGGAATGGGCGTCGTCGGCGTGATCCTGCACCGAGGGTGCCTCCGCCGCATCGGCCATTTTACTGTGGCCGTAGCCGCGCAGGTGGTAAGTCAAGACAGTGTACCACGCAGCCAGATCCCCGGCTGCTGCTTCGTAGCTGTCGGCGTCGCCCTCCCCGGCGGGAATCAGCAGCAAGACCGGCCCGTGGCCGCGCTTTTCGTAATACAGGCCGATTTCACCCACTTTAAGGGTGCCGGTTTCTTTTGGGGTAGTTTCCATAGAGGTGCTTGGGTTTAGTATTTTACCCGAGGCAGATGATAAAATCATGCCACAAGCGCAGGCCGCACGGGGGTCGAGGTGTTTTGCTTACACTTGATTATAAAGACGACAGCCGATTAGCTGAATATCAACTGGATGAGCTACTTGACTCAATTGCTGATCCGATCCTTCGGAACACAGGAAAGATATTTACGAATAAGCTCCCCCCCTACCCTTCCACCAGCGCAATCTCCGCCGCCGTCAGGCCGTAGAGCGCGTACACCAGTTGGTCAATTTCGGCTTCCAGAGCAGCAGTGTCGGCGGCGGGGTTGAGGGATTTTAGAGTTAGGATTTGATCTACTGTACTGCCAATATTTTTGCTAGTTTCATTCGAAACATTTGGAATAGCAAATTGCAGAATATCTCGAATCATTATCTGAGGAAAAGTATCTTCATCGCTGATCTGAAATTTCTTTTTGAAATACCATCCAATAAATTTCGAATTTAAAATACCCAACAAACTTTTGTAAGAAATAAACGCTTTTCCTGGTATTAGTTTAAGCACGAACAAAAGCGTATTACAATAGGAAGTGTTAGGAATATAGGTTGCAATTAAGGTATTTGATGTTATTTTTCGGATCAATATTTTATCATCTATAAAGTTTTCTGGCAGACGTGGAGCTGCAAGCCAAGGGCCGTAGTTTATCCAATTATTGCTTTCCCATAATAGTTGGTATTTATTTATGTGTTTTCCATCAAAGAAAGGAAACCAGCTATCTTCGATCTTTAACTTTGATGTAAATGGTTTATCATTTCTTATAGAAACTGTTTGGGCAGGCGCACCTTTTCCTACCTCGTACGCCTTAATTCCTGAAAACAAAGTAGCAAAATCATGCAAAGTTGAAAAGGCACTGTCCACAGTATTAATTATTTCTAATTCTTCCCTATTACTCTGTAAATTAAAACTTTGGCTCAGATACCAGTCTTCTGTCAAAGTAGAAAATTCTCTATTTGGGTTTTCTAACGAAATCGAATCTATTTTTTTATCAAAAGACTTAATTTTTACATTTGCTTGAACAAACTTCTCATTTGTGCTGAATTTCTGAAAAAACAACAATATTGTATCAACAGTCGCATCATTGAAAACAGAAGATGGCAAAGCAATTAATTCAGAAAGTTTAGTATTTTTAAGGATAAAATATCGGGCAAGTTGCGTAAATCCTAAATTTAAAAGTGTGTCAGGAATAATATATCCGAAATAACCATCTTTCTTTAAAATGGACACAGCTTTTTCAATGAATAATACGTAGCTCTCTCCTCTTTTTGAGAAAGTGCTGTACTCCTTACTAAATATCGTCCCAAAATCCGCATTTAGATTTACTCCATACGGCGGATTCCCAATTACGGCATCGAACCCGACGTAGTTGCCCGCTTCGTCGAGTACCTCGGGAAACTCAAACCGCCACTCGAAGCTGCCCCGGTATAGGGCGTTGTTTTCCACGTCGGCGATTTCGGTTTCGATTTGCTCGATCAGCTTGTCGAGGCGTTTTTTCTCCACTGCCACCAGCTTGGGATCTTTAATGGGCGTCCCAAAAATATCGAAGTTATTGTCGAGCAGGATGCGCTCGCCGCGTTTGGCGGAAAGCTTTTTGCGGCGCGGGTCGCGGTTGATGACCGTCTCGCGAAACTGCGCCTTAATGTCGTGGATAAACCGCAGCAACTCGGCCTTGGCGTCCTTATCGGCGGTACTTTTGTAGGCCGCCACGGTGTTTTTGTAGGTCTGCAGACTGAACTTCTGCTTCCTGAACACATCGCTGAGGTCTTCGGTGAGGCTGAACTTACTCAGCAGACTATTGCCCTGCTTGATATTGATGTCGATGTTGGGCAAAGTTTCCAGCTCTACAAAACCCGATCCTTCGGTGTAGTACGCGTTTTTCAGCAACTCGATCCACAACCGCAACCGACAAATTTTGACCGAGTTAGGGTTGATGTCTACGCCGAACAGGCAGTTTTCGATCAGCACCTGCTTTTCGTGGAAAAGAACCCGCTGCACCCGCTGCCGCTCGGCGGTGGGCCGGGCGGTGGCTTCTTGCAGGAAATAAGTAAAGGGTTCGTCGTCTTCCTCGTCCAGCACCAGCAGTTCGTCGTTCACCACCCGAATCAGGTACCCTTTGAGCCGACGGCCCGCGTGATCCTGCAAAATCCCGAGCTCGCTCTTGATGGCGATCAACTCATTGAGCGCCGACACCAGAAAATGCCCCGAACCCACGGCCGGGTCGCAGATGCGCAGGGAGTCGATGAGTTCGTTGGCGGCGGGGCGGTCGAGGTCTTTATCCTGCAAAGCGGCGAAATCGGCGCATTGCCAGCCGTGGGCGTCGTTGAACTTCTGCACCACGGCCTTGCGGATCGTCTCGCGGCACATATACTCGGTAATGAAGCCCGGCGTGTAGAACGAGCCGTCTTTATAGCCGTTTATTTTTTCAAAAATCAAACCCAACACGCTGGCGTTGATCAGCGCCCGGTCTTTCTCCTGAATATCGTCGCCGCTTTCGGACGCAAAATCGTAGGCATCCAGAAACGCAAAAAGATAGTCGAGCGCCCGCAGTTCGGCGCGGTCGCGGTAGGCAGGATTATCGCGCAACACCGACTGGCGCAACAGCGGCAGACGCAGACTACTGTCGAGCGTATTGATGTTGATCGTGGCATCTTCCAGTTCGGTGATTTCGAACAGCGACGAATTGAGATACGGCACCCGCCCAAACTTCTGCTGAATACCCGCCAACCGATCCGCCGGACGCTTGGCCAGCACCCGAAAAAACAGCCGGTAGAGTTCATCGAAATCGGCCAGCGTGTCCCCGTTCAGGAACGCGTAGGTGCGGTCGCCCCGGTGGTACTTCACCAGTTGCGATTCCAGCAGTTTCAGGAACAGAATCCGGTTGACCCAGGTAATGCAAAGTTCCAGCGCCACGCTGAATAGCTGCTCGTCGTGGGTGCGGCCGTACTGTCCGGGGTCGCTGAGGTGCGAGAGTTTGCCGGAAGTCTCAAGCTCGATGATCGTGTTTTCGAGTAGCGAACCATCGTCGCCTTGCCCCGCCGCCTTGCGCCGGATGACTTTTTTGTTGCCTTCTTTCGTCTCCTCCAACCCAATCAGGTGCAGCAGCTCGGTATAAAAGCGCGGATTGAGGCGGTTGCTGTCGGTGGCGGCGGGCAGCTTGAGCAGGTGCGCGGGCGACAGTACCTTGTAGAGCGGCAGCAGCGCCTTATCGTTGGTCGGGTCGCCGTCTTCGACGTTTTTCTGGTAAGCACGGAGGTCGAAGTAGGTAAACGGGATTTCCACGTCCAGCCCGGCCAAAAAAGGTTTGGCTATTTCGTTGTAAAAGAGGTCGTTGTTGCGACTCACCTTCTGCCCCGTGGCCCAGGCGGTGTACTCTTTTTTGAGGTGAGCATTCCGGTAAAATACGCGGTCGATCAGCGCGGCGTCGAAGATGTACCACTCGTACACGTTAGTCACGACACAATGCCGCAGGTCGGAGTTGCGGTCGCGGGAACGCTCCTGAAAGTAGTACAGCAGCAGTTCGTGAAATGCCTTGGTATTCAGATTCTCACGGCTCACCATCTCGCTGCGGTTGGCCGGGCGCTTCACCTCGAACAACACCCCCACCGGACTCGCCGCATCCTTGCCCAGGTGAATCACAAAATCGGTTTTGCCCTTGGGCGCAATCAGGCAGGTATCTTTATAATACACCGCTTTCAGGAAATCCATAAGATGATCCTTTACGTTTTCCTCGCTCTCCTTCTCGTCGATGTGGCCGAACAGGGTTTTAAATGAAGCCTTGAAGCGTTCGATTTGCTCGCGCTCGGGGCGCAGCTTGTAGGCAGGATCGAGGGATTTGGAAGGAGTCTTGGGGGTGAGGAGCATGGTGGAGGGAAGGGCTAAAACAAAGTCACCAATGTACGGGCAGTTTGGTTTACAAGCAAGATTGTGGTGCGGCCTGTGGCACGGGCGGCTCGCCCGTCATCCGGCAAATTTTAGCAAAATTGGTTGCTCAACTTTGAAATATCCAGCCCCCAACTTTGAAATATCCAGAGAATTGGATGCGGCAGGATAGCGCTCTGGCATCTTGTCTGCATATCCATTTATCTAATTACTCCTTACACACTATTTACTCCTTACACACTATTTTGATATTCAATGCATAAACTTACACGATCACCGAAATTGCCGAAGGCTTGGTTGTCCACCGCCGGACGCTCTCACTTATTTTAAACCACCACTCGGGTATCAGCCCCGAAACGGCGGTAAAGCTATCCGAAGCATTCAGCACGAGTGCGGATTTATGGCTGAGTTTGCAAAAGAAATACGACCTCTGGCAGGCTGAGAAGAAAGTGAGCCGGGCTGAGGTGCGGCAGTTTGTTGTCCCGCCGGTTGGTGGGTTACAGTCGGCTTGAAAAGTTTCACTTTTACAGAATAGGGTATACCAGCTAATCTCATTTGATCCCAAGAGGCATGATTCAAAGCTTGCTCGAGTGAACCGGGCGAACCCACACATTCACTGAGACTATCATAGCACTTCCTAAAAAATTCAACGCAAGCTCGGCAGGGCTTCTATTTATTTACAAAACTTTGAACTCAAATAATCAGACTCATTAAAAGTGTATTTGAGTTGGTACTCCCCTTGCTTGATTTTGGTAAATTCGTAATTGTCGATATTCTCAATTCCTCGTCCTTTTAGCGTATCGCATTTTGAATCATTAAAAAAGACAACACAATTATTGCACAGAGTTTGAACAGGTGATGTTTTAAAATCTTCCTTTTTTAATTCCTTGGGTCCTTCTGAACTGACTGTATAAAAAGACTTGGATATTGGGTCAATATTCAGCACATTAGCCCTTTCGTCAAAGCTGATCTTGTATTTCGTATTATTCACAAATACGTAGTTCAAGTTTACTTTATAATCTATTGTTTTCTCACAGGAGATCAAGCTAAACGTAAAAATTAAAGAGATTATCCAAGTTAGTTTCTGTCGCATTGCTATAAATGTTTACAGTGTTTTTGATCCAATTTGTCCCGTCTGGTTTGGGTTTGCAACGGGGGCGCCTAGTCGCGAACCCAAGGAAGGTGCGTTTATAACGCACAGTAAAGAATCACATTGCTCAAAAACTACGCTGCCCCCTCCCCCACTTCATCCAAGTCCTTCCTCCCGTACGCTACCTTGCCAATGCTCGAAAACAGCACCGGTACCACGAAAATCGCCAATAATGTAGCGGCCACCATACCGCCCAACACCGTCCAGCCGATTGTTTGACGGGCCGCCGCACCCGCGCCGCTGGAAAAGGCCAGCGGCAGTACGCCGAGAATAAAGGCCAGCGAAGTCATGACGATGGGCCGCAACCGCAGCCGCACGGCCTCCATCGTGGCTTGTCGGATGGACTCACCCTGATCGACGCGCTCCTTGGCGAATTCCACGATCAGAATGGCATTCTTGGCGGCAAGGCCGATGAGGGTGAGCAGGCCAATCTGGGCGTAAATGTTGTTGGAAAGGCCTTTGAACAAAGACAAAGTAACAATGGCACCGAATGCTCCTATGGGCACGGCCAGCAGCACCGCGAAGGGGACCGACCAGCTTTCGTACAAAGCCGCCAGGAACAGGAAGACGAATAAAATCGATAGGCCAAAAATGTAGAAGGTACTCGATCCGGCGTTGATTTCTTCCAGGCTCAACCCCGTGAATTCGTAGCCGTAACCCGTGGGCAGCACCTTGGCCGCCACCTCGCGCAGGGCGTCGATGGCCTCGCCGCTACTGTAGCCGGGGGCCGGGTTGCCGTTCAACTCGGTAGAACGGAAGAGGTTGTAGTGCGAAATGAGCGGGGCACTTTCCACCATTTTGTGCGTCACCAACGCGCTGATCGGTACCATCTGCCCGCCCTGGTTGCGGACGTAGTACTTGCCAAGGGCGTCGATGTTCTTGCGGTAGTTGGTGTCGGCCTGGGCCACGACGCGGAAGTTGCGGCCATAAATCGAGAAATCGTTGACGTAACGACTGCCCAGGTAGGTTTGCAGCGTGCTGTACACCTCCGAAAGCGAGACACCCAACTGTTTCACCTTGGCGCGGTCCACTTCCAGTTGGTAGCCGGGCGTGCGGGCAGTGAAGAAGGAGAAAGCTCCACTGATTTCGGGCCGCTCGTTTGCGGCTGTCGTAACGTCCTTAATTACTTTCTCAAACTGCTTGATGTCGTCATTGCTTTCCTGCTGCTCGATCACGAAGCTGAAACCGCCCGTGCGGCCCAATCCCGGAATGGCGGGCGGCGTGATGACGACGACGTTGGCCTCTTTCAATCCAGCCACTTTTTTGCGCAGGGTTGCGGCCAGTCCCTCCACTTTGAGCGAATCCTCCTTGCGGTCGCCCCAGTCTTCCAACTGACAGAAAATAGTGCCGCTGTTGGACTTGGAAGCGAAGGTCACGACGTTCAGCCCCCCCAAACCAGCGTAGTGAAGAATACCCGGCGTATTGTCCAGAATCTTCATCAGCGTGTCCAGCGTAGCGATACTGCGGCTGGTGGAGGCCGCCTCGGGCAGTTCGTAGGTCAGGAAAAGCCGCCCGCCATCTTCCAGGGGGATAAAGCCGCTGGGTTTGGTTTTGAACAAAAATCCTGTGGCCAGATACAGGCAAATCAAACCCATGATTACCAGCGGTGCCTTGCGGATTGACTTTTTCACGCCTTCGGAATAGCGATCCGTCACGCGGCCAAACCAGGTGTTGAATTTGTAAAAAAACTTGTTCAACCCGCGCGAATCCTTATTCAGGTTCATGGGTTTCATGAGCAAAGCGCAAAGGGCGGGCGTAAGCGTGAGGGCGACGAAAGCCGAAAGCACAACCGAAATGGCGATGGTAATGGCGAATTGCTGGTACAGTCGCCCGACGATGCCGGGAATGAAACCTACCGGCACAAACACCGCCGCCAGAATCAGCGCGATGGCGATTACCGGACCGGAAATATCCTTCATGGCCTTCTTGGTGGCCTCTTTGGCCGAAATGCCTTCCTCGTCCATGTAATGCTGCACGGCTTCCACCACCACGATAGCGTCGTCCACCACAATGCCGATGGCCAGCACAAAACCGAACATCGTCAACGTGTTGATGGTGAAGCCCAGCGGCACGAAGAAAATAAAGGTACCAACGATAGAAACCGGAATGGCCAGCAGCGGAATGAGCGTAGCTCGCCAGCTTTGCAGGAACAAAAAGACCACAAGAATCACCAGCAAAAGTGCTTCGATCAATGTCATTAGTACTTCCTCAATGGACACTTTCACGACAGAAACCGCCTCGAAAGGCACCATGTAATCGACGTCGTTGGGGAAAGATTTTTTCAACTCATCCATCTTGTCGTACACGCCTTGGGCAGTTTCGAGGCTGTTGCTGCCGGGAGCTTCGTACACCAGCAAGTAGCTGGCCCGTTTGCCGTCCACGAAAGAATTGTTATTGTAGCTGAACCTGCCCAATTCTACCCGCGCCACGTCTTTGAGGTACACCAGCGATCCGTCACTGGGTCGCGTACGAATGATAACGTCGCCAAATTCCTCCGCCGACGACAGGCGGCTGTTGGTAAAAACCGTGTACTCGAACGTCTGGTCGTCGTGCTGCGGTGGTGCGCCCACCGATCCCACGGCAACCTGTAGGTTTTGCTCCTGAAGGGCCGAGATCACCTCGCCGGAAGCGATGCCCAACTGCGCCATTTTATCGGGTTGCAACCAGACGCGCATACTGAAATCGTCGGCGCGGCTAAAAATATCGCCCACACCTTTTACCCGCAGCAGCGCTTCCTTGACGTAAATGTTGGCGTAGTTGCTGATGAAGTCGACGCCATGCGTCTCTTCGGGCGAGTACATCGCCACCAGCATCAGAATACTAGGATTACGCTTTCGCACGATCAAACCCAAGCGCGTGACTTCGCTGGGCAACTGCGGCGCGGCCACACTCACGCGGTTTTGCAAGTCCAAGGCCGCAATGTTCACGTCCGTCCCCACCTCGAAAACCGCATTGATGGAAGTACGACCGTCGTTGGTACTGGTACTGGACAAATAGCTCATGCCCGGCGTACCGTTCACCTGCGTCTCGATGGGTGTCGTGACGGTCTGCTCCACCGTGGAGGCGTCGGCTCCGGTATAAGTACCCGTAATCTGCACCGTCGGCGGCGTAATATCAGGATACTGGCTAATCGGCAGGCTTCTGATGGCCAGCGTCCCTACCAGCAAAATAACCAGCGAAATAACGATGGCCAGGATGGGGCGTTCAATGAATCTATTTGCAAACATATTTTTTGGGGTTAAGCGGGGCGCCCCGTGGCGGTCAAAAGGTTAAGGGCCTTCTGCAAAACTTTTAAGTTGATAAGCATTGTGGCATTATACCAATTAACCTTTTGACCTTTAACCGTTTAACCCTATAAACTAACGTTTTACCTTACTACCGTTCTTCAACTTTTGTATTCCTTCTGTTACAATTTCAGCCCCTTCGTCCAGGCCTTCGCGGATAACGACCTGATCGCGGAGGGTGGTGCCGGTCTGGACTTTTTGCTGGAGGACGCTATCACCCTGGACGACGTACACGAAGTACTCGCCCATTTGCTCTACTAACGCCTTCTTTGGAATGAGGAGCGAACTGCCGCTGCCGTCGGTTTTCACGCGTACGTTGACCGTCATGCCCGCTTTCAGCATTCCTTTGGGGTTGGGGAAAACCAGACGGGTTTTGATGGTTCCGGTTTGGGCATCCACGGCGCGGTCGAGAAGTTCGATTTTGCCGGCGAGTGGGTACCGGCTGCCGTCGGGCATGGTGAGTTGGAAAGTCGAGTCGCGCGGATTTTTCTTTTGAGACAAAAGGTTAGTGAAGCGTACGATCTCCTTTTGATCCACCCCAAAATCCACCGCCATAGGGTCGTCGGTCGAGAGGGTGTTCAACAGTGTTTGATTGGTGGTTACCAACGCGCCTTGCTGCACCTGCGAAATGCCAATAGTCCCCGAAATGGGCGCGGAGACTGTGGTATATTTCAAACCTGAGCGCGATTGCTGAACCGTAGCCTGAGCAGCCTGCACCTGCAACTTAGTAGTTTCGAGGCGGGCCAGCGAATTGTCAAGCACCTGCTTGGCGATAGCTTCGTTTTTGTCCAGCTCCTGGTACCGCTCGGCGTCTTTTTGCGCCAGACGCTGATTGGCTTCCGCCACCCGGAGGTTGGCCGTGGCTTGATCCACCGATGCCTGAATCTGCTGCTGGTCGATCTGGTACAGCCGCTGTCCCTTGCGGATGTGCTGGCCGTCTTCGAAGTACATGCCCGTTACGTAGCCGCTGGCCATCGCCCGCACTTCCACTGTTTTCAAGGGCGTGGCCGTCGCCGGGTACTCGTCGTAAGCTACTGCTTCGCCACGGGTGACTTTGGTGGTAGCGATCGCTACTTCGGTGGGGGGCTTGGTTTTCTCTTCCTTGCCGCCGCAAGCGCAGAGAAAGGAGAGACAGACTACTGTGATTATTAATTTTTTACCCATGTGTTTCTTCATCTATTGCCGGTGTTCTCACAGGGCTACACCCTGTGCTTTTGGATTTCACCCTTTCGGGGGACGCCGCGCGGGCCTTTTCGGAATAACTATCAACTACCGGTTTCAATTCCCAACCAATCCCAAAGCCCGCTCTACGTCGATTTTGCTACTGATCGTCTGGTACTGGGCATTGATAAAGTTAAACTCCGCCGTGCGCAGGTCTGTCTGTGAAATTAGGACCTCGAGGTACGTTTTCACGCCCGACTTATACTGTAGCTGAATGACATCGTACACCTCGCGGGCGAGTTGAACATTTTCCTGTAACGTCTGGTAATTGATCCAATCGCTCTTGTACTGCGCCAAAGCGCGCTGGAATTCGGTGTCGATGTCATTGCGCAGGCCCGTCACGTCCCAGTCGGAACGCTCGAACTGGAGTTCGGCGATGCGGATGTTTTGCAGGCGCTTGCCCCCCTGGAAAATGGGAAGCGCAAGCGTAAGACCAAACAGTGAATTGGGGAAGGACCGACTGTACAAATTCACAAAATCAGTATTCTGGTAATTCAGGTTATAGTTTAGAAAAAACGAAACCGTCGGTAGGAAACTCCAGCGCGCGTAGTCGATTTCCGAATGTAGCAAATTGCGGCGCGTTTGCAGCCGCTGGTACTCGATGCGATTTTGGTAGCTGACGACCTGAGTGGTGTCCAGCAGCACATCGGCCGCCAGACGCGTACTGTCGTAGGTGATTTCCAATGGTTTATCTACCGGATAACTCATCTGATTTTTCAATACCGCCTCGCGGGCTATGGCTTGCTCGCGGGCCTGATTGAGTTGGGCGTTAGCGTTGTTGAGGGCAATCGTGGCGCGTTTGTAGTCGGTTTTGTCCACAATCCCCGCGTTAAACTGGTTGGTCGCGTCTTTCAGGTTGCGGGCCAGTCGCTCGATTTGGGCTTTCAGGATGTCCTGTTGCTGGCGAGTGAGCAACAAATCGTAAAACGCCTTGCTGACCTCCACCGTGACGTTGATTTTCTGGTTGGTCGTGTTTTGCGCCGCCTGGTACAGCACATCGCGAGCCGTGCGGTTGGCCAGCAGTACGTCGCGGTTAAAAATCGTTTGGTTCACCGCAAACGCTGCCGTCGAAGAATTCGCCACACCCGTGCGAATCTCGCGGCGCGGGCCATTCGGATTGTTCAGGTCCGGGAATAACAGCACGGGAAGTTTTAAGTAGTGCTGAATATTATAATTGAGACCAATCTGCGGGTACCAGTCGGCCAGGCGGCTTTTGATGGTGTGGTCCACAATCTGCTCGTCGAGCTGGGCTTGCCGGATATCCACCTGATGCGCCAGGCCGTACTGAATGCATTCTTCCAGCGTCGCGGAAGAATCCAATGAATCGGCAAGGTTTTTTTGGGCTTGGGCGGGAAGGAATGCAATTCCAAGCAAAAAAATACCGAAGGTTGAGACACGTATGCGCATAGAGGGAGCAAAATCCTGGGACGCTGTTTTGTATCCTTGAAGCCAATTGTAATTTACTACTCATTAGTAAATTATAGTCGCAAATTCCGGAACAAGCGTTTATTGACAGATGTTGAAACACCGAAATTAGGCAATAGTTTCCCGATGCGGACAAAAAAACAGAAGCTTTAAATTTTGGCTCTGCTATATTTTTATTTAATATTAGTAAAATACCAATCAAAACCAGAATTTTATGGACTTCAATAACTTCGTCATCATTTATCTCCTTATCGTCGTTCAGGACGTATGAATAGAATATACCCCTTGTTATGCTTGCTTTCTATAGGGTTCAAGGTTTCCTACGCAAAAATATCGGTCTCTTTTCCCACAAAAAATATCGTCATCCAGCGGAATCAGAACGATCGGGGAACATTGATGGTGGGTGGGACATTTACGCTGCCCTACGATAAGCTGGAAGCTCGGCTGGTAGCACTGACTAAAAACGGGGAGAATGCCGGGGCTTGGATCTCTCTGACCATTCCCGATCGTCAAGGCATTTTCTTTGGTGCGCTCGACGCAAAAGGCGGCTGGTACAAGCTGGAAATTAGAGGTTTTTTAGCAGGTCAAGTTGCTGACTCCGCTTCGGTGCAGCCCTTGGGTATTGGAGAAGTTTTTCTCATTGCCGGGCATTCCAACGCGATGGGCCTACCGAACCTAGGCGCGAAAGACGCCGCAGAGCAGGTTGTTTCCTTCAACGCGATTAACAAGTCTTTGAATAGTGAAAACATCACCGTCGCTCCCGACGAGCCGATGCCTTCGCCGACTTTCGAGCCGTTGAAAGCCACCAACCGCATTTTTCCCTCCGGCGAGTCGGCCTGGTATTGGAGTGAGTTGGGTTCACTGCTGGTGGCGCGGCTGGGCGTACCGGTACTGTTCGTAAATGCAGGCTGGGCAGCGGCCAACTCCGTTAACTGGCGGGAAGCCGCCAACGGGCAGAACACGCGCAACATTTACGTGGGCAAAGACTGGCCTAACCGCCAGCCTTACAGCAACCTCATCAACTCGCTTCGCTACTATCACTCGTGGCTCGGCCTGCGGTCGGTACTTTGGTTTCACGGCGAGAACGATGCAGTGCATCTGAAAATTTCCAGGGATGATTATTACCAAAATATCCGAAGTCTGATCGAGAAAACAAACGAAGATTTCGGGCGGGCAATCGCTTGGGTGGTCGCGATTTGTAGTGTCAGTTCCAACGCTCCCGACCCCTATTTACCTGTGATCGAGGCGCAAATCCAGTTGGCCGAAACGCCCGGTCTACGGATATGGCGTGGGCCCTACGCTGACACGATTCAGGTGCCAAGACCTGCACACGGCCACTTTGAGAATGTCAAAGGTGGGACGCAGGGACTTACCCAAATGGCGCAAGCCTGGAACCGTAACCTTTCGGATGATTTCTTCCGCCAGCCGCCTGCCTACACCGCTGGCAGCTTCCTGCTCACGGGCGTGGTGCCTCGCGCGGTGTCACCCGGACAATCCTTTCTGCTGCCTTACTATGCTCAGCGCGTCAATACTTCGCAAATGGAGGTTCATTTGCTCGGCTCGAAAGGAGATTTCCTGGCCATAGTTGGCGCTGCCTCGCAAAGCCCTTTGCGGGTAACGCTGCCCACCGCGCTGGTGGAAGGCAACTACCGGCTGCGGGTTGTGGCGAAGAATCCTTCGCTGCCTGGCAGTGTCTCGGAGCTATTTCGGATAGAAAATGGATTGCCAGGACCCCAGTTATTGAACACGATGCAGATTCAAACCGACGGCAACTTAGTGGAACTACACGCGCTTTTTGCCGCCCATCCCGAACTGGTGCAGGTCACCGTCGAGCGCAGTGAGGATCGGAAAAATTTTCAAGCTTTGGGCGATATCCCACTAACTTTCGTCAGGAATTCGTCTCGCCTGTACAGCTTCACCGATACTCAGCCTCTTTCCCAAATCGCCTACTACCGTCTTCGGCTGCGCAACCAGGCAGGTCTGGTGCAATATTCTCCTTCGATTGCGCTATTCCGGGGCGACAATCCGCCAGTCTTCACTGCTTTTCCAAATCCTGCGCCCTTGGGCGAACCTATTTACCTGCGCGTCGATCTTCCGCAGGCTTTTGAGTACCAGCTTACCGATGCCCAGGGCAAAAAAATTCCCGCTGACCTTTTGGACAGCGGGATTATTGGATTACCAGTGCTGCGGATTTCACCCGCTGTGCCACCGGGTTTATATTTTTTACAAATAAAAACGGAGCAAAACTTCCAGGTGCAGCGTATTAGGCTTCGTTAATAACGCTCATCTTAGACGGGAGAACGCATTGGTTCGCCTATCCGACCCTACACCTTTCCCATTACGACCATTTCTTCCATGGTGGGGCTGAGTTTGCCACCGTCATCTTCCAATGTGATGGCAAAGGCCACTGCGTTGGGCGAACTAGCCTTCATCTTTAGCAACTTGCCTCGGAAATCATCGTCGATCATGCCCATGTCCACGGGCTTGCCGTCTACAATTGTCCAGAGTTGGTACTGCTTGCCGGTGGGCGGGGCGGGCAGATTCTGCACGTCCAGCAACACTTCGTTGGTTTTCTGGTTCCAGAGGGCCGTCACTTCGCTGTCGGGAGCTTTTTCCAGACCCGGCATTTTTACGATTTTCACGTCCGGGTTGCGGTAGTTAGCCGCCAGGGCTTCGTTGTACTCGGCTTTTTGCTGTAGTGTGTTTGTCTGCTCATTCAGATTTTCTACCTGGGTGGCAAGTTTCTCATTTGCGCTGCGGGCAGCACCGTACTGGTAAGCCGCCCAAGCCCCAAATAGGGCAAATAAAACGGAGGCGGCTACGCCCAGCGTTCCCCACATCGGTCGCGTGACGGGTTCATCCTGCCGGATCGGTGTCGGATCCCTACGAAGCGGCTTCACTTCTGATTCGTAGGCTTCTACATTGGGTTTACTAATTTCTTCGGTTGGGATTCCAGCTGTCGGAGCGTCTGCTTTCGCAGCGATCACCGACGTGCCAAATTCCATTTGGGCGAAAATTGTAGCTTTCACCCGGCCGGGTACTGAGACTCCGTTTTGCAGCGCATATTGTTCGAGCGCTTTTTCAATGTGCGTGAGTTCGGCCTTCAACTCGGGATAGACCTGAGTGAGGCATTCTACTTCCTGTTTTTCCTGCGGAGAGACTATACCCAGCGCGTACTCTTCCAGGATCCCTGAATCTATGTAGGCTGAGATGTTCATATTTTGAAATAAATTTTAAGATCCTTCAACGCGGTTCTGATGCGTGATTTGACCGTGCCCAAAGGTACGTCGAGTTCTTTCGAGGCTTCTTCCTGGGTGTAGCCCTGGAAGTAAACCAAGTCCAATAAAATTTTCCTTTCGGGCCGTAAGGTGTCCACCAATGCTTTCAAATCCAGCGTCGAGGGGGAGGGTTGATACGTGGCGTTCTGATCGGTGCGGTCGAGATTCTCCGAAATATCATCCATGCCGGGCTTGCGCTTTTCTGACCGGACGGCGTCGATCGCACTGTTGCGCGCGATGTTGAGCATCCAGGTAAAAAGCCGCCCCTTGTCAGGATCATACGACGAGATATTCTTCCATATCTTCAGAAAGGCGTCTTGCATGACGTCTTCCGCTTTCTCGTTGTCTCGCAAGACTTTGGTAATCACGCTAAACAAAGCGCCGGAATAATGTTCGTACAAATGTTCGAACGCGGCCCGGTCATTCTGTTTCAGCGCATTCACCAACTCTTCTTCCGAGTAGTTTGGTTTTTGGGTCGCCAAGGGTTATAAACGTTTTTTTAAGGAGGGGGCAATCTAGTCATTTTTACGAAAAAAATAATTCTTTCGATGGCATTTTAGCTCGTGGAAAAAGAAAACGCAGGCCTGCTAACTTCCATTTCCCGACTAGATGTGCCGTGAATTGCCTTTCGCATAAGACAAGTGACGGACGAGGCGCAGAGGACGAGGGCACCGCTCAAACTTCTGTTCCGGGTTCATATACGTAGCTAACGTGACTATAGATTTGACTGGGGGCCAATAAGCGTGAAAGAGGGTCTGGAGAAAAGGAACTTGCTCAAAAGTTTTCCAAAATTTGCCCGGAAACATACCTTACCGTCAGTACCAGGAGAAAAAGCATTGATAATTTCTGGCCCTTAACGGTTTCAACCAAATTTTGGATTAACATCTAAATTTAAGTACTTGATTGATAAAAAATTGGAAATCCTCAATGAATAACATCGTTATTTTTTTCCGTTTACTGTTCACACCAGCACAGCATTTTCAAGTAGTTTCCAGGTAAACTTCAAATACTTCATCCAGAATTTAGATTCACTTTTGTTTACATTTAACAAAAAAATAATTTTGAAAAAGTTTGTTTAGTTAATTAGAATGTCAATATTTGTGACCGTTAATCAGGAAGGATACTTAATCTTGCCTGATTTCCGAAGACACACACTATAATGAATTAGGCACACACGTTGTTGAAAAAATAATCGATTTTAGAGCATCTAACATCCCTTATTCTGTATCAACCTTTTACGTCTCAATCATTATGGGTTCTACACTACGCCTCCGGCGCGAGTGCTGTGTTTTTTCAGCATTCCTCCTACTCGGGATAATATCCCTTCTCCCCCAGATCTCTTACGGCCAGAACGGCGCCCCCTGTTACCAGCCCATCGTCGGATCCGGTGTACAGGCCCGAGTCGTCCAGAACGGGACTATCCAACCCGGCTCTACCCTTTTCTCTCCTTTGGCCAATGTCACGGATGCGGACACCTCCAATTTTGCTACCAATGCCAACATCATTGGGGTAAATAACCAAATCGGGGTTTCCGTCATGGGCGATACGAGCTATGCGGCCGGGCAGCGGGCCGGATTTGTGGTGGAGTTTACGGGCGGCACATTCAGTTCTACCACGCTCAGTACTATCAGTATCCAAACGCTGAACAACGGCAGTGTCGTGGATACCAAAAACATCGACAATGGATTAGCGGTGACGGCTGTGGCAGGAAGTACCACCGGTAAGTTGTACCTCAACTTTGCCAGCAGCGGCGAGTTCGACGAGGTGCGTTTTCTGATCTCTACCGACGGGACTCAGACTCTGGCTGCCAATTCGGTGCGGGTGTACAATGCAATGGCTTTCGACCCCAACTGCGGCTTTTCTGAAATCAACAATATTTGCGAAGACCAAATTGCCGGTTTCGGCACGGTTGTCAACTACAATGCGGGTCAGGTAAACGCAACGGGCAGTTTGACGAATCGGAAGAATATTATCGATGGCAACAAAAACACTTCGGCCCAGCTCACGATCCCAGCCAACATCAGCCAACAGGGTACTCCTATTTATGTTGGCGTAGTTGATCTCAACAATATTTATCCGGCCAATAATAAAGCCGGATTCGTCATCAGGGTTAATTCCTCTCTACTATCGGCCAATGCCCTTGACAGTATCCGAATCCAGACCTATCTTTTCGGTGACCCTGTCGGTGAGGCGACTTTCAACGACGGCAACGGTCAATTGACGATCGAGGCTCAGACGTTTGGTACCGACGATAAGAAAAAATTAGAGTTCACCTCGCCTGGTAAATTCAACGAGGTGCGCATCGTTTTCAATAGTGGTTTCAGTGCTACGACCGATACCGTTGACATTTTTTACGCTTACGAAAGTGGCCCCAACTGTGGCGACTGCCAAACGCTTTTGTCCAGCGACAGCCCGGCCCCTTTTACGGGTTCTATCGTAACCGGCAACGACTATCCCGGCTGTGTAGCAGTCGCGTTGGTCAATGCGTGCAACTGGACGGGTGCTTTTGGGCCTCTCAGTGGGCTGACCAATGACGTGATCAACGCGCCCAATGCCATTTCACCCGATCAGAACGATTTCGCCTTGGTCCAAGTAGGTGTGGGTGCGGCGGAAGCAGGGGCGAGGATTACGATTGCCTCGGCTGGTCTTCAGCCGGCTAATTCTTTCGCTGGGTTCGAGATAGCGCGTGACGACAGCGGAATATTGGGATCATTGGACACGGCCCAACTGGGCGCAATTACCATCCGGGCTTTCAACGGCACTACCGAGGTAGACAGCCTAACCGGGCCGGACTTGCTGAACGCGGGGCTGCTGACCAGCACGGGTGGGAGGACGATCGTCGGTTTCCGCCCCGATGAAGCTTTCGATCGCCTGGTATTCGAAGTGAATTCCGGTGCGGTTGCGGCCGACATAGCCTATCGCGTTTACAATGCCTTCGTCATTATCGATACTGACGGTGACGGAACTCCGGACTGTATCGACCAATGCGCGGGAGATGACTCCATCGATTCCGACGGGGACGGTATTCCCGATGCCTGCGACGACTGTAGTGCAGTCAATAATAAGTCGGCCTCCATCGACACCGATGGCGACGGGCTATTCAACAACTGCGATCCCGATAGCGACAACGATGGTATCCCCGATGTGATAGAAGACACCAACAACAATGGAAACCCGAACGACGACGACCAGGACGGCGATGGTATTCCCAACTACCTCGATCTGGACAGCGATAACGACGGTATCCTGGATCTGTACGAATCGGGCATCGACGGCAGTCAGATTGCCGCCAACGACAACCCCGCCAACGGTGTTCTCGATTCTGCCAACGCGCTTTCCACCAACACGCCCAAAGACACGGATGGCGATGGGGTACCCGATTTCCTCGATCTCGACAGCGATAACGACGGCATCACAGATCTGACCGAAAGCGGCATCACGGGCTTTACCGACGCCAATAACGACGGCGTGGTGGACGGCCCCGACGCCGACAACGATGGGGTTCAGGATAGTGTGGATGGTGACGACGCGGTGTTTGGCTCGCCCGGTGCGGGAGTCCCCAAAGATACGGATGGCGACGGAGTATCCGACGTGAACGACCTCGACAGCGACAACGATGGCATCAACGACATCGTAGAGAATGGCAATCCTGCCGTAGTCGATGCGGATGGCAATGGCCTGGTAGATGGCGCCGATAACGACAAGGACGGTATTTTGGGAGGTGCCGATACGGATGACACCGTATTTGGCTCGCCAAACGGCCCTGCTCCGGTCAATTCCGATAATGACAATCAGCCTGACTTCCAGGATTTGGATAGCGACAACGACTCGGTAAGCGACCTGGTAGAAAGTGGTCAAACGGGCTATACCGATTCACCCGAGGATGGCGTGGTAGATGGCCCCGATACGGATGGTGATGGCATTCAGGACTCTGTAGATGGTGCGCCTAATACCTTCGGTGATGCCAATAGCCCGGCTCCAAAGAATACGGATAACACCGATAATCCCGACTATAGAGATACCGACAGCAACAACGATGGCACAAACGATATTGCCGAAAACGGAAATGCTGGATTGGACACTAACAACGATGGCATGGTCGACAACCCAACCGATCCGGACAACGACGGCATTGCCAACAACGGCGGACTGGACCAAAAGCCCAATGACTTCGGCGGATTGAGTACTGCCGTTGCCGGTGTCCCGGACTTGACGCCATCTGTTTTCTCGAACGGTGGCACCTATAATGCGAATGAGCAAAAAGATGTGGTGATTGTCATCTACAACATAGGGCCAGCCCCCACTACGGGGCCAGTGACCTTTGAGATAAACAAGATCACTCCGGCATTCACGATAGCCATCGATCCTAATGCCACTATGTCCAACGTAGCGAGCCAGCCCACTGTGGCAAACAACGAGTGGACCTTCAACGAAGAAGCTACACGCTACCTGGTGACGTTGAAAGACGGGTTCTCTATCCCAGCGGGAGGCAACAAGAAAATCGTGATCCAGGTAACGGCGACGGACACGCCAAACGCGGCTGCCACCATTACGGCAAGGGTCTTCAACGGAACCGGCGGAGGTGAAACCCCCACTGACAACAACAGCGCTGTGTATTTAATCAGCATCAATAGTTCAAACGGTAATTAACTTTCAATGAAAATCGATATGGGAAAGCTTTTTTTAAATTCTATGCGTCTGGCGTTCTTCATAGGCGCACTGGCTTCGGCTGGCGTTACTCTCGGGCAAAATGTGATCGATCCGCAAATAGCCGCGATTCAGATAGCCCCCAATGCCATCCCGGTGGGAAGTGCAGCCACCGCGTCCGTCAATTTCTCCGTGGGGGGGCAGGGAACGGCAACGGCGCCGGCCGGTTCCATTATAATTCAGATTTCATTCCCCAATGCCTATCGGCCTTTTCCGGAAGATAATCCTACCATTACCAGCACCAATGGACTATTTACCTTCACCTACGATCTGGCGAATCGTACGGTCAATGGTACTAGTAACGTGGCGATAGCCCCGGGGAATGGGACTCAAATCGATATCACGGTGGCCGGATTTATAGAAACCCCCAGTGCGACCACCGTGGCCAACCTCTCGTACGCGCCTCAACCGCCGGGCAATATCACCGAGAATGACAACCGCGCAACCACGGCGAGCGTTATAGCCGGTCCTCAACCGGTGCTGCTGTCCAGTTTCAGCGCGCAGAAAGAAGCCCAGACGGCCCTGCTTAACTGGAGTACCGCCGAAGAAGTCAACAGCGAACGCTTTGAGGTGGAGCATAGTCTCAATGGCAAGAATTGGCAGATGATCGGCAAAGTGGCGGCTAAGGGGAATAGCAACGACAAGCAGTGGTACTCATTCACGGACGTCAACCCGGCGAACGGCTCCAACCTGTATCGGCTGCGGATGGTGGACCGGGATGGAACTTTCGATTACAGCCGGGTCAAAAGCCTGGAATTCGTCATCGATATCGAGACAGTCCTGTATCCCAATCCGGTAGCCGAACGGCTTTTGCTGAAAACGGATGATTTGAAAAAAATCAGTAAAGTGGAGCTTTACAATGCGATGGGAATTGCCGTGATCCAGACCGACGTCGTCCCGAATAGCGGCTTAGACGTAAAAAATCTTCCCAGCGGGCTTTACGTGGTCAAGGTAACGCGCACCAACGGAAGCACCGACACTTTTAAAGTTCTGAAGCAGTAGAAGACGCGATCACTGGCTCAGGCTTTTCAATCTCATCTCTTATACAGAAAATTCTATGAACTCAGATACCATCACCAAGCGTCCCGCTGCTCAGATTACCAAAAAACCCTACGTGACGCCCGTTCTGAAAACGATTGGCTCAGTGACCGAACTCACCCTGAAAGGCGGGTCCCAGGCCGATGCAATGTCCAATTTCACAGCATAGGAAAACAGGTCAAGGCTTTGCCCGAAAAACCAGTCTGCTGTTGAGTGGGCTGGTTTTTTAATAAAATGATACATTTCGGGACGGCAAGTGCTTCTAAAGATTTAGGCACTTTGGAAAATTCAGCAAGGCAGCGCATCGATTTTTCAGGGAAGTACGTAATTGCTTCCACCCTACAATCCATCCTGGCAAATACTGAGCTGAGTGGTCTGCATAGCTCACCAACTAATTTGAATAAATTTATCTCCACAAAAAATTGGCGTAAAAATATTTTTAAAATCAATTAATTTACCAATATTTACAATTGCTAACGAAAGATGCCCCCAAATAGCATCTTTCTGAAAGTACACACACTATAGTGAAGAAGACACACACTTTGTTGAAGAAAAACTGATTTTAGAACACCTAATCTCTTTTATTCTGTTTCAACCTTTTACGTCTCTCTCATTATGGGTTCCTTATTACGCACCCGACAGGAGTGTCGTGCCTTTTTAGCCTTCCTTGTCCTCGGGTTAAGCCTGCTCCTTTCCCAAAATTCTCACGCCCAGAATACAGCACCCTGTTATCGGCCCATCATTAGGCCCGATACATAGGCCATAACCGTGGGGAACGGTACGCTTCGGGTCAACTCGGGTCTTTTTACTCCATGATCCCGTATTGCTGGACGGCAACACCGCCAACTTCGCCAGGAACCAGAAAACTGTTGACTTGACGTTCGTGATGATACTCTTGAGTAGAGTAACCCAATCTTTAAAATATTTTCAAACAGCTTCATCAATAATATCCTTTCTGTATGTCACAGAAAGATTGAAAGTCCTCATTTTGTACTGGATAAAACATCCACTTTTTAAACAAAAAAAAACATGAAACGATTATTTATTATTTTGACATTGGTCACAGCGTTGACCTTTCCTAATTTGAGTTTTGGCCAGGCCCCCAACTTAGGAACAGCTTCCAGCTATGCCTTATTTACCGCAGTCGGTGCATTTGGTAATAATGGCGCAACCATGGTGACTGGTAATGTCGGTACCAATTCAGGAGCATTTACCGGATTCCCACCAGGCGTTGTAATTGGTGAAACGCATGTCGCAGATGCTGCCTCCCAGCAAGCCGCCAACGATGTGATTTCTGCCTATAATCAACTGACTGCCTTGGATTGTGCCGCTGCCTCTCCAATAAGTGCCAGCATAGGGGGACTAACCCTGACGCCAGGCGTTTACTGCCAGAGTGGCCCTGCCTCTGCTTCTGACTTGACGGGAGTACTAACGCTGGATGGAGGAGGAGACCCGAATGCTATCTTTATCATCAAATTGTCCGGGGCATTCTCTACCGCTACTAATTCAAGTATTGTCCTGATAAATGGTGCTTCATTTGAAAATGTCTACTTCCAGGTAAATGGTGCAGTTAACCTCGGCATCGGTTCCATGTTTGGGGGGACAATTTTGGCCAATGGGGCTATCAGCTTATTAACGGGTGCAAGTCTGCAAGGCAGGGCTCTGTCAATCGCCGGGGCGATCAACCTCAATGCCAATACAGTCAATGCCCCAGCCCCTTCCCCTGTCTTATTGTCTAGCTTCAGCGTACATAAGGAAGCCCAGACGGCACTGCTGAGTTGGAGTACCGCCGAAGAAGTCAATAGCGAGCGCTTCGAGGTGGAGCATAGCCTCAACGGCAAGAACTGGCAGATGATCGGCAAAGTGGCGGCCAAGGTAAACAGTAATGACAAGCAATGGTATTCATTCACGGATGTCAACCCGGCGAACGGCTCCAACCTCTATCGTTTGCGGATGGTGGACCGGGATGGTACTTTTGATTACAGCCGGGTGAAAAGTCTGGAATTCGACATTACCATCGAAACCGCTATGTACCCCAACCCGGTGGCCGAACGGCTTCTACTGAAAACGGACGATCTGAAAAAAATCAGCCGGGTGGAGCTCTTCAATACGATGGGGGTCGCGGTGATCCAGTCAGACACGATGCCGAACATTGGCCTGGACGTAAAAAACCTACCCACCGGGCTTTACGTGGTCAAGGTAACGCGCACCAACGGGAGCACCGACACATTTAAAGTTCTGAAGCAGTAGAACACCTTGCAATCCGCTCAGGCCTTTCCATCTCATCCCTTAAACAGAAATTCCTATGAACTCAGTTAATACCAAGCGAACCGCCGCTCAGAATACCAAGAAGCCATACGTCAAGCCAACGTTGAAAACGATCGGCTGCGTGACCGAACTGACGCTGAAAGGCGGCTCGCAGACCGATGCCATGACCAATTTCACACAGTGATAAAACAGATCTAGGGTTCTCGAAAAACCAGTCTGCTATTGAGTGGACTGGTTTTTTATAGAAGTTGTGTTTTTTACCACGGTTTTTATGCAAACTTCCTTTCTGGTTGCGCCGCATTTTTCGGGTATAATTCATTTCGGTGCAACAGGTTCTCATACGAGTTTAAATGGTTCGGAAAATTCATCAGAACGACGAGTCGATTTTTCCGGAGGTCATGTGGTTTCTTCCGCGTCAGAGTCCATCCTGGTAGATTCTGATTTTATCGTAGTGGCCGATATGCGCTTACACAATGAATGCGAAGTACGTTCTCTGCTGTCGTTGTCGGAACGGCAAGGCACGCCTGCCGGACTCATCGCCAATGCCTACCGACAATGGGGAGACGAACTGTCGAAATATCTGTTTGGTGAGTTTGTGTTTTTGATTTGGGATCGAAATTCGGACAAACTGCTGGTGTCGCGTGATCGATTCGGCTTCAAGACCCTTTACTATGATTTTCAACCTGATTCTCATTTCGCCTTCGCCAGCCGGATAAGTTACCTGCCTACGTTTAACCCGTCGAGCGAGTCGATCGACTACCTGAAAGTTAGAAATTTTCTCCTGCCGAAGACCTCCTGCCGGAGTTTTGAGGACCGTACTTTTTACAACAACATCAAGGCCGCCCTGCCCGCGCACAACCTTACTATTCAGGCAGGGAAAAAGGCACAAAGCTGTTACTGGAAGGTAAATCCAGCCCGATACCGTCCCATTACTCGGGAAGAAGAATACATCGAATTATTCCGAAGCTACTTCTTTGATTCAGTCAGAAAAAGCACGGAAGGTTATGACTCCGTCGGTGCCCACCTGAGCGGGGGAATCGACTCCTCCTCGGTGGCCTGCGTCGCGCACCAGCTCACTGACTCTTTAGCCACTTTCTATATCAATCCCGGGCTGGCCTCAACGGATGAAAGCCAGTTTGTGCGGGCTGTGCAGGAAAAAATTCAATCCCGTCATTTTGAAGGGCATCCCGATACCAATGTGTACGACTCGCTGGCGCTGCTCAGCCGCTTGTTCGATCGTCCCGAGCATTTTCCGTTGCCTTCCGGCTTTCATTTCGCGGCGGCCGGCCAGGCACAAATAGCGGGTTGCGATGTAGTGCTGACCGGTCACGACGGCGACTCGGTGATAGGCCACGGCAGCGGGCTAATCCCAGCCTACCGGGAGGCAGAAGACTGGCCGGCTTTAAAACAGGCCATCAATCAGTACGCGCAGCAGCGTGATCTGAGCTACCTTAGTCCTGATTGGTTGCAGATGCCCGCCAGTGAAAAACAGATCAAATACGCCCGGCACTACCTTGAAAGCGAACTCTGGGATTTGCTGAAAAATAAAAACATGGGCAGGTTTCTAAAAACCGCCCGCGCTCTCTCATCCGAGTCCGGCTATTCGTACCGGGATTTCCTCAATTCTGGTTTCGATAAGCTCTTAAACCGATTAAAATTTCCGTCTGTGGGAAATATCCTTACCGCCGAGTTTTTGGCAAGTTTGGATCGAAGTCAAGCCAGTGCGAATGCGGACAAGCTCTTTTGCGAACTTCCGGCTGATTATATAGATCAATTCAGGGAAATAACCAGTAAATCCTACGTGGACGCCACTGAACAACTGCACCACATTGGCTTGCACTACGGCCATCGTTACGCCCATCCTTTTTTTGATGAAAAGCTGGTAGAACTATCCCTGGCCATTCCGGAACGGATAAAGTTCGGTGACGGAAAGGGTCGGGATACCATCCGCCGGGCTTTGCGTGACGTACTTCCGCCCGAAATTCTGAACCGGAACAACAAAACCAGTTTCAGCGAATATGGGTTAATAAGTTTCCAGACTCTCCATTTACAGACGCAATCCATCTTCCACCACGGGCATTTGCTTTGGGATATTGTGGACAAGAAAAAATTCGACAAAGTCGCTGGAATTCTGCTAAACCCCGCAATTCCTCTCAATCAAAAGTCGAGGTACTATACTCTGGCTTCCAAGGCCCTGTTTTTGGGCGTGTGGCTGGAAGAAATGAAAAAGTATGAAAAATAGCAACGGATTCTGGTCAGTAATGAGTCTGTTACTCATTCTGGGCTGCGAGGCCCCCGAAAGCACAGCCCGGCGGGGACCGGGCTACGACTATTTTCCCCTGGAAACCGGCAGGTACATCGAGTACGAAGTCAGCGAAGTCCGGTACGATGTCACTTCCTCCGCCCCCAGCCGGGCGGCTTACTTTTTGCGGGAAGTATGTGGTCAATCATTTCTGGGAACTACCGGAATCAAACAATTTCCTATCGAGCGATACAAGAAAACGCGCCCGGATGCGGCTTGGACACTGGATTCTATCTGGACCGCCTACCAGCTTCCCGACCGGGCGGTCAGAGTGGAAAATAATGTCGCTTTCGTAAAGCTAACTTTCCCGCTCGCCAACCAAAGTACCTGGAACGGCAACTTACTCAACGCCAGCCCCGAAGAAAACTATCAAGCTCAATTCGACGCCGCCTTTCCGGCTCAGAATGATTTTCCGACAAGTCTTACTGTGGTGCATCGGCGGGACTCGAGTCTGGTTTCGCTCTACAAACGCAACGAGGTGTACGTGCCGGGGGTGGGGTTGGTGTACAAAGAAGATATTTCTCTGGAATACTGTCAGGAGTCCAGTTGCATCGGCAGCGGCAAAATAGACACGGGAATCAGCCGCATCATGACGATAAGCAAGTACGGAAAAGAGTGATTCAATTGACTAATATTCGTCCGTTGTACACCTTTTCGTCCACCTGAATCTTATAGAGGTACATCCCCGGCGGTTGTTTGATGAGCCAGTACAATTCATTTTCCCCCGGATGTGCTTTGAATTCCATAGTTTCCAAGGACTGTCCGCCAAGTGAATAAATCGACAGTTTGAGCGCCTGATTGACGGCCCCTTTGGCTACGGATACCAGAAATTTCGCGTAGTAGTTCGTTGGGTTAGGACTGACCCTTACGCCCGGTTGCTCGGCATTCTCCTTGACAACCCAATGAATGCGATACGGCTCGCCTACCCGATTGCCACTCCGGTCTTTTCCCTGTACCAACAAGGTGTAGTTTCCCGGCCCGCCCAACGCCTGATAGGTCGCTCGTAAGCTATTGTCGTCGTCCAGCAGGTAAGTTATTTGCCGGGCCTCTATTTTTCTGAATTCACAACTATCGCAGGCTTTCAGGTACAGTTCGATTAGACTGGGATCGAGGGCCAGCGGATTTTCGTCTTTCAGTAACACTTCGACCGTAGGGTTTGGGCTCACGACGGCGTCGTTGGCGGGTATTGAGCCGTTCACACTCACCTGCATGACTGGGTTCAGCCGATCGGGCCGGACAGAAGCCGGATAGACCACCGAAGTCGCGGCCCGAGTCCAATCCAATTCGAGCAAAGCCAGATTGTTATCCCTCCGAAGCTCGTCCACTTCCTTTTTATCATCTACCAGCACCTCTATTTCTGACAAGGGATTACCGTTAAGGAAGGTCAAATAAACGGTATCCCGCAGCGCCGGAGCGCGAATGATATGTTGTGACACTACCGCCGGACCATTAGCCGGGGTTCTTTTCAGGCGAATACTTACCATCCGGTTTGGCTCCGACTTGCCCACATTGGCCAGCACCACGCCCACCTGAATGGAATCTGCCTTGCCCAGGGCCAGCGAGGGATTTTTGCTTTGGATAAAAACACCTTTCCCATTGACTGAATAGTCGGGCTTGCTGATTTTGAACACGACCAGAGCCGGATCACCCAGCAGAATGAGTTGATGGATATTGGCAATATCGTGCGGGTCAGGAGAGTGCGTGGCAATATCGTGACTCACTTTTTGTAAAACCTCACCGATCGGATGTCCCAGAGTTTCCTCCTCCGTAAATAGCGCTCGATAAAACTTCTCCAAGTACTTGCCCGATGTGGGAGCATAACTCCAATACGAATTGGAAAGCACACCAATGGCTCCTTTATCTGGTGCCATCAGCCAATCCGTAGCCAGTGTTTCGTAGCGAAAAAAGACGTTTCCAACCCCACATCCATTGAAATACATAAAAGGATATTTTCCTTTGTTGTTCAATTGAGAAGCAGGCGAGGACGCAAAGCCGATATTCAGATCAGGTACCGTGGGGGAAGCGTGGCCCATAAAAGTAATCATGCCAAGGCCAGCGTTCACCTGTTCGGAAATGTTCACATTCTCCACAGGTTCGTTGGTTCGCTTGACCAGCGTCTCCACCGAACCTTGCAGGAAAGAATTTTCGACCAAGGGTTCTATTTCTCCCAGAATCGTTTTGAGCCGGGAAATTTCTTCGGCCGATTTCCCCCCGCTCAGGTGCAGTATTTTCTTGGTCGACAGATCGGCTTCGGCGGTCTCCACCTCTCTAATTTTGCCAAGATAAGCCAGGACCTCCCGGTTGCTGGATGCACTGAGTCGACCCGTACGGAAAGTTTCGCTATCGGGCTGCGTACCGCCCAGTCCGGCCGACAGCAACACATCCGAACCCGGGTACCCAAACGTGGGGACGTAGTCGCGGTCTTGCCATGTTTTCAGCACGTCGGGAAAACTCACACCGTTTCCGATGAGCAACAGGTACTTATCCTTCTTTCCGTCCTGGAGCTGGTAATCCAGAAAATTACGAATCCCCAGCGGCCCCCTTTCTCCGTAATTGAACTGATCGTCTAATTCCTTGGCATCGGCCACCAGTACCTTGTAGCTGCCCCCGGCTACCGACCGCCGATAATCGGCGTAAGTCTGCGCGGAACTTCCAAGCAGACTGTGGGTGATAATTACGAAGTCGAAGCCAGTCGGATAAGGCTTGAAAGTTATTTTCTTGACAATCGCACTTTTGGGTGATTTCGCAACAAATAGCGTACGGTTCGTCGCCGTTCCGGGTACATTTACTTTCAATAGACCGTTTTCGTATTTACTCCCCAGATATCGGGGATTTTCAGAATCGGTAACATCGTACACCCGGCAGCTCTGTCCCTCCGAATCAGTCAATGCTTCCACCGCCACGTTCGAGGCATTGGCGACGTTGGGAATCAGGTAGAAATATTTGCTTTCCTGATTTGCCATGACGAATCGTTGCGGATAGTCCACCTCATAACGAGTCAACGAATAGAGTTCCAGCGAGCTGTTCGATGCCGACTGGGTGGACAGTACGAATTCACCCTGAGCGGTTAACTCGCTTTCGGCCACCGTTCCCTGTACGCTGCGGTGGTCGAACCCAATAAATTCCATAATATCGAACTGACGTGTTCCAACAAAAAATTTGAGCGGATGGTAGGTGCCATAACGTCCGTTTACCAAAGCTTTTATTTGAATCGGATAACCTGGACTGCTCACCCGATTGGCGAGTAAAACGACGTGGCTAGCCATAGAATCTCCCCGAACTACTTTTCCCGTCCAATTCTCGCCGCGCTCGTAGTAACTATGCTGCAAGCTCGGCACCAGTCCGTTGTTGTTGTTGAACGACCATTCATCCTGATACTCTTTCACTTGCCGTTCCAGGTGAAATGCCTCCGGCTTTGCAGAACTACGCAGGTAGGGAATTTCCTGAATGCGTTTCCCCTTTTTGGTCGGACTTACGGTCAGAAAATAGAAAGCATCATCGTTATAAAGGCTGACATTTGTGGGTGGACGAGCTGAGTGGGGCCTGTAGACGAGGCTGTCCTGTTCGCCCGTGTTGCCCGCAGAAAAAAACGCCACGTATCCTGCCGAACCGAGTTTTCCGTCGTTATCACCCACCACCCGAATGGCTACTTCCCGGCCTCGATAGAAGAGTTGGATGCGGTCTGCCGGCGCTGTAGATGTAGGAAAACCAACCGTCTCGAGTTCAGCCGCAGAGATTTGGTAAATTCCGGCTTTGGGAACGATAACTTTGAAATAAGGCTGATCGTAGTTTATCCAGGAGTTCGTGTAGGGCGTTTGACCCAACGCCCTGGTTAATCCTATCAAAAGAAATAAGAGTAGCTTTTTTTTCATATCAGAAGGCCGTGAATGACAGAGCCAAATTCAGCACTCAACGGGCTGATACTTTATGCCGTTTATAACTATGTTTCATAACGCACTGAAATCGAATAAAGATACTCATTGTCTTCAAACAGGGCATTATATTTTTGTTAAATATACCTCGTTATCAATTCTTACTTTTAGGGTGCCAAGTAAAGAAAGCAATCTTCGCCCTTTGGCTTCCAAGTTTTAATCAAAAACCATGACTATATGACCTCACGTCGCGATTTTCTTCAAACAATAACCCTGGGCAGCGGATTGGCCTCCCTCGCTCCCATTTTACTTTCCGCCGCACCTGTTGCGGATGCCAACCTAAGGCCCGTCGGTAAGCTACGCGTGGCAATCATGGGCCTAGGAAGCTACGGCAACCGCGTGGCGAAAGCCATGAAAGATTGTAAATCTGCCGAGCTGGTAGGGATCGTGACGGGCAGTCCCGAGAAAATCCCGGTTTGGCAAAAGGAGTACGGCATCCCCGACAAGAACGTCTATAACTACGAAACCGTCGGGCAGATGAAGAATAATCCCGACATCGACGTGGTGTATGTCATCACTCCCAACTCGCTGCATCCCAAGCATGTCATGCAAGTAGCGGCGACGGGTAAACACGTAATCTGTGAGAAACCGATGGCCGATACCGCCGCCAACGCCCGGAAAATGATCGATGCTTGCGAAAAGGCAGGGGTGAAACTACTCATCGGTTACCGATTACACTTCGAGCCTTACACCCGCAAGGTCATTGAGATGATTCAGGCGGGTGAAATGGGCAAGCTCAATTACATCGACAACTATCAGGGCTTCAAGATCGGCGACCCAACGCAGTGGCGGCTCAAGAAAGCGCTTTCCGGCGGTGGTGCCCTGATGGACGTCGGTATTTACGCCCTTAATGCCGCCCGCTACCTCTCCAACGAAGAGCCAGTCTGGGTCACGGCCCAGGAAACCAAGACCGATCCGGTCAAATTTGCCGAAGTTGACGAGACCATCCAGTTCCAACTGGGCTTCCCGAGTGGCCTGATCGCGAGTTGCGCCACGACTTACAATTTCAACTTCGAACGACTCTACGCCCACGGCACCAAGGGCTTTGCCGAAATGAGTCCGGCTTACGGTTACGGTCCGCTCAAAGGCCGCACCCACAAAGGCCCGCTGGACGAACCCATTGTGACCCACCAAACCGTACAAATGGACGGCATGGCCGACATTATTCTGAATAACAAAACGATCGACCCGCCCGTGGATGGTCACGAAGGCTTAAAAGACATGGTCGTGATCGACGCGATTTACAAGTCGATTCGGGAAGGGGGGAAGAAGGTGATGATTTGATTAACGTGAATTTAAGAAATTAAAACTGATTGAGTTATTCATCGTGTGCGACGTTTTGTGCAACGCCCTGACCCACTGGTAAACCCAGCAGGGTTGACTGTCTGCCGCACGCCAATGAATACTGGCCCAAGAATCAGGTGTAATCTGCGGTTGTCCCCAGCTTTCGTGTGCTAATTGGTTCACTCCGTTAATACCGACCAAACCATAGTCGCGGCTATCCGATCTACACCACTGCCGACTCACAGATATAAGTGGGAATAATCCCCGTCGTATGAATCTTTACTTCTGCCTCTTTGGGCTGCGTATTCCCGGTAAGTACCAGAACCGTATCTAACCCGAATTTATTGCCACCCAGAATGTCGGTTTGCAGGGTATCGCCCACCATTAAGATTTTCTTCTTACTTATCTCAGGGTAATTTTTGATGTGTTCGTAGGCAAAAATGAACATCTGGGCGTCGGGCTTACCGAAGCGGATGAAATGCCTGCCGACGATGTCTTCGATCATGTTAGCGACTGCTCCAATAGCAATCGCAACTGATTTTGAAGACATGGGATAGGTTCGGTCGGTATTGGCTACGATTACCGGAATGTTGCGGCGGCGCAGCAGGTTGATAGTCTTGCTGAGGTCACGATTCCAGTCGAATCCTTCGTCGTCTAGCAGGACCAGAGCGTTCACCTCGTGGGCAAAATCCAGGTTCAACTCGCCGATAGGCAGCGTTTTCAGGCCGAGCGTTTCAAGGTAGTGCGCCGATTTTTCGGTGCCTAAGTAGGCCACCGTGCCGCCATCTACTTTCAGTTCCAGGTAATCCCGTGCCAACATCCCCGAAGAAATAATGCAGTCGGGAACGATGTCGTACAATCCCAGTCGGTGATACGACTCCGCCAACGCGTGGGGGCTGCGCGAGGCGTCGTTAGTCAGGACATAAAAATCCTTCTTCTGGTCCCGCAGATAAGCAAATGTCTTCTCGATTCCGGGAATTAGGCTGTTGTGGGTTTTCAAGACACCAAAGGCATCGAAAAAGATAACATCGTACTTGGATACTACGGACTTGAAGGAGGAGAGTTGCATTATCTGTTTGGCGGAGGACTGACTTGGGATAATGAAATTCTAGTAGTTACCCTTCCTACTTTATTATTTCGATTTCATAGAAAAAGGATCGCTAATTACGGAAAACTAAGGCAATTGGCGAAACAAAATATCATATTTTGAGATGATTCAATATTTTTTCGGCGTCGAATTCCTTCTCGATACTGGGGAAATAAATCTCGTACGCTTCCCGCTGTAACTTGATGGCATAGGTGCGGTGAAAAAAGTAGCGCCCGTCTTTGATGACATAATTGAGGATGAAAAAGCGGTACGCTTCCTTCATGAAATAGACTTCGTTGCGGGTCAGGGGATAAATTTTGTGGTACTCTTCCAGGAAGATCAGGAAGCGATCCTCCATTAGGGGACCGATGTAGTAGCTGAAAGCGGTGCGGTCGCCCACATCGGAAGCGACGCGGCTCAAGAAGTAAAAATCCATGATGCGCGAAGACACCCGGAACCAGTCATAATCCCAGCGGGAAAATAGGGTAAGGTTGTCTTCAACCGAGAAATTACCGATGTTCCAATCGACGAATACGGGCATCAGGTCAAAGGAAATGACGTCGAGTTTTTGGATGTTTTTCAAAAAAAGGCCGCACTGCTCCCGCAGGAAATCGACGTGCATCCGGTGTTCAAACTCCCCCGTGTTCGTATCCAGAATATCCAGCAAATGCTGAATGTCCGTCCGCAACTTTTTGGAGGCTTTGGGCAATACATTGCTCACCCGATAGCATGACTTATGGAATTTGGCGATCTCCCGCGCTAAACTCCGAATCTGATCTTCGTTAAGCCGTCGGGGTAGCCGATCCTTCGTGCGAATCGGGTTGTAGAAAACCAGCCAGGCATCGACCATCGTGTCTTTGAAACGATAGGTGTAAACCTGATTATTCTTAACCAATGACTTCGCCAGCACGTTCTCAAACGGATAAAGCAAGTTGGTCGAAAGTGCGTGAATAATGCGGTGGTCTTCCTTGAAATGCTCGAACTTTCCAAAGTAAGATAGCTTGGCAATGACCATTTCCTCCGTATCCAGCCAAACCCGGAACACGTGATTGGTCGACACCATCGCACTTATGTCCGTGATGCTGATGATCTTCTTAGAAGGATCGAAACCGTGCCAGGCTTCTTTGATTATTTCGGGGTAGTTTATTAAGCGCATTGTTGGGAGTGTAGGGGGCGAAATGGGCACAAAGTTCCATAGGCACAAAGTGAAAAGAACTTGTTACTTGAAGTAGCCCATTTTACCTACTAGTTAAAACTAGTGTTCTTTAAGAGAAGTAAATGTTCTATCAAAGATAAAAAGCATCTCTGTGCCTTCTGAACTTTGTGCGCTACGGGGCGCCCCGCTCTGTGCCTTCTTTTAAATTATCTCAAAATACCGCCTCAACTCCCAGTCGCTGACTTGGCGGGCGTACTGCCGCCACTCCCAGTCGCGGGTGGCGGTGAAATGGCTGACAAATGGCTCACCAAATAATTCCACCGCGAGCGGACTTGTCTGCATGGCCTGCGTGGCTTCTTTGAGGTTGGCGGGTAATATACCATTTTCCTTGTTCTGGTAGCCGTTGCCCTGCGTGGGGGTCACGTCGAGCGACAGTTCGTTCTCAATTCCGTAGAGGCCGGAGGCCAGGGCGGCAGCCATCGCGAGGTAGGGATTGGAATCGGCCCCAGCCACGCGGTGCTCGACGCGGGCGTGGCTTTCCGTATCATTGATGACGCGCAGCGCGGTGGTGCGGTTTTCGATCGCCCAGGTCACGGTCGTGGGTGCCCAAGCCCCTTCCACCAAGCGCTTGTAGCTGTTTACGGTGGGCGCAAACATCGGCAGAATGTGCGGCAGACATTGCAACTGTCCCGCCAGGAACTGCTTCATCAACGGACTCATTTTATGGGCGTCCTCGGGGCCGAAGAATAGATTTTGACTTTGATCTGGTGACCAGAGACTTTGGTGAATGTGGCCACTACAGCCAGGCAGTTCGGCGTTCCACTTGGCCATGAAGGTGGCCGCGATGCCGTGGCGGTGAGCGATTTCTTTAACCGCCGTTTTAAAGAGGGTGGCCTTATCGGCAGCTTTCAGTATTTCGTCGTGAATAATGGCCGCTTCGTACACGCCCGGCCCGGTTTCGGTGTGCAGTCCTTCCAGCGTCACGTCGAATTCAGCTAGTCCATCAAAAAGATCGTCGTTAAAATAGCTCTCCTGCGAGGGCCGTAAAATGGAATAGCCAAACATCCCCGGCGTAAGCGGCTGCATATCCCGGAAATCCTTCTCATGTAAACTCTGGGGGGTTTCCCGAAAATTGAACCACTCGAACTCCTGCGCGTACTCGGCGTGAAAACCCAGATCCGTACACTGCTGCACGACACGTTTCAACAAAGAGCGCGGACAAGCGGCCAAATCTTCGCCATTGGGAACGCTGAAATCGGCCAGAAAAAATGGCAGGTCGTTTTGCCAGGGGATTTTTCGGAAGGTAGCCAGGTCGATGCGGGCCGTGGCGTCGGGATAGCCCGAGTGCCAGCCCGTGATTTTCACGTTATCGTACAACTCGTCCGAGCTATCCCAGCCGAAGGCCACGTCGCAGAAGCCATAACCACTTTCCAGACCGTCCAGAAACTTTTGGCGATGAATGACTTTGCCGCGCAAAATTCCGTCGATGTCGGCGAAGGCGAATTTTATTTTTTGAATATTATTCTGCTCGAGGTACTCGCTAATTTCCTGCCTGTTCATCGCTTTTTTCAATGGTGCCAAAGCAAAGCTACCAAACAAATTCGTCATTCGTTCGCCGCCTTGGCGCCCGGCACGGCCACGGTCAACATTCCGGGCAGCACCTGCGCCTTCACGCGATCGACCTCACCGAGAAACTCGCCGTCTACCTGAAAAAGTGCCTTCTTGTCGAGACATTCTATTTCGGCGTGGGTAGCCGAGCTGATTTTCACTACCTCGGGATCGAGTTCGGTGCTACCGGCCAGCAATTTAGCGAGTTCAATGAAGTCAAAATGAGTGGCTGTAATAATCTCAAATTTCCCATCGCACATATCCCCGTGAGGATTGACGACTACATTGGTGCCATACATCGTGGCGTTGCCGATGATGACCATAGTCGCCTCGGTTTCGTAGGTTTCGGTGTCGGTCGTGATACGCACCCGAAATAATTCGTGTTCGCTAAGGGTTTGAAAAATTTCTTTAGCGTAGCCCCACTTCCCGCGTACCTCACTTTGTTCGTAATTTTTGATAAGGCGGGCGTTGAGGCCCAGATCGCTGAGATGCAGGCCGAGATGACCGTTGAGCAGCAACCCGTCCAGGCAGGACGTCTTACTGCCTAAGGCTACCTCTACAGCTTCGTCCAAGTCCCCCGATAGCCCAAGATTGGTGGCCAGGCCGTTGGCCGAGCCGAGCGGCAGTAAGCCTAAAACGACCGCATGACCGCGCAAGATATCGGCCACTTGATTGATGGTTCCGTCGCCGCCCGCCACCAGGACGCGATCGGGACCAAACTCCTTCATGAAGTCTTCAATGGCCCGGCGATCGTTTTTTCCGTCAGTTTTATATACTTCCAAGTCAAATTCCCGACTTTTCGACTTTTCTCTTATACTATCTATCAATTCTTCTTTATCCTGAACCCCCGCGATGGGATTAACGACGAGCAGGACTTTTTTTGGAAATGGCATGGCCTTTTTCTAGGTTAGAGGGCGATTTACAAAGTTTTTTTTGCCCACACAATAATGAAATCCCACGAACTAAAATTATACCGAGGCTACGCCAACGACCGCGAGGTGGTGGTGCAGGGCCACGTTTTTCGGAAATACCCTTCTTCCCAAAACTTATACGACCGCCAGGGATTCCGTTACATTAAGTCGGTGCTGCAACTGTTTACCGTCAAAACGGTCGCTAACGCCAGGGTGATTTTCCGGTTCAATGGAACGGAAACCGAGACGCGCACCCTGTTCGACGGCTATTTTCGCTTTGCCTTACCTTTTTCCGAAAACCTGTCGAGTGGCTGGCACCCCTTCTCCGTTACGCTCGATGACCGGATCGACGGCCAACCTGTCAACCTGACCAAGGAGGACGACCTGCTCGTTCCTAGCCAGGGAGGCTACACCATCGTATCGGACATCGACGACACCTTTCTGGTTTCGTATAGCGGACAGGTGTTGAAAAAACTCTACGTTATGCTCACCCGAAACGTGGAAGCCAGGAAACCTTTCGAGGGCGTGGTGAAGCACTACCAACTGCTCAGTCTGGCGGGCAGAAAAGCGGACGGACAAGAAAAAAATACCTTTTTTTACGTGTCAAGCAGCGAATGGAACCTGTACGAATATATTGACCGCTTCATTGCCCGGCACGATTTGCCAAAGGCGGTTTTGAAATTAAAAAAAATAAAAACCAGCTTATTCGATTTTCTGAGTACGGGCGGCGGATCGCACGAACACAAGCAAAATAAAATCGAACATCTCGTTACTTTTTATCCGCTGAACACCTTCATATTGTTGGGCGACGACTCGCAACGCGACCCCTATATTTACGAGAACATCGTCAAAATTTACCCTAAAAACATCCGGGCCATCTACATTCGGCAGACGGAGAAGGGCAAAAAAACGGAAGTGAAAGTGGTAGTTTCCAACATTCAGGGGCTTGGCGTCAGCACTTGCTACTTCGAAAACAGCAGCGAGGCCATCGAGCATTCGGTGCGGGAAGGGATTATTTCAAAAGAAGCCCTGGAGGCTTTTGGAAAGGAAAAAGCACTTTCAAATACAAAATAGCCGTAACGTATGCCAACAACCTACCGCTCAAAAATAGGCTTGGAACTCGTTATTCCAATTTTGATCATCATGCTCGGGACAGCCGCACCAATGATTTACGGAAAAGTCTGGTCGGGGCTTTTGATTATCGTACTCACGTCGGCATTCATAGCCCATTTGTTCCTGAGCACCTATTACCAAATAGAAAGCAATTCCCTGAAAATAAAATCCGGCTTTCTCTACAATAAAACTATCGGCATCGGCTCCATCCGGTCGATTTCAGAGACTCGTAATCCGCTGAGTTCACCGGCCACTTCCATCGATCGCTTGGAAATAAAATATGGCAAATATGATTCTGTACTGGTTTCCCCTAAAGAAAAAAGTGCCTTCATTAACCAACTACAAGAATTGAATCCCGCTATTGTAGTGCATTTAAGAAAGTAGGTTTTAGGGATACGCGTCGATACTCTTTTTTTGTAAAAAGGAGGAATGTAGTTTTGCGAAAATTCTCTTCCCATTCGATAACCTTCCACCGCTTGCTGAGTTTTTTTCGCGTCAATGCCACTTACCTGAATCTCAGCGTCGTGCTGTTTTTCCTGCTCCTTCGTTTGCCTTTGCTTTGGGGCGGGGTACCGCTGTTGATTCCCGAGTTGAGTTGGATGCTGGTGGGCGAGCAAACGAACCGAGGTTTCATGCTGTACCGCGACGTGTGGGACAATGTCAGCCCACTCTCCGGCATGGTCTATTGGGCCATCGACCGCCTTTTTGGCCGTTCCCAACTAGCCTACCAGGTGGCGGCGGGGGTGGTTTCCGTGTTCCAAATTCTCTATTTCAACTACATTCTCCGCACCCGCGATGTACTGCCGGAGCGCAGCCACGTACCGGGTGCCATCTACGCCCTGCTGCTGAACATTTCCTTCGATCTGACCACGCTGTCGCCCATGCTTATGGCCACGACTTTTCTACTGCTGGCGCTGGGTGCGGCCATCAAAATGTTTGAGCGGCGGCAGGTTACCAATGAAATTTTCGAGTTTGGGCTGTATATCGGGCTGGCCACGCTCTTCTACCTGCCCGCCGCGCTTTTCATGGGCTGGGCGTTTATTTCGCTGCTCTTCTATACCGGAGCTACCTTGCGGCAACACGTGCTGGGTTTTTTCGGAGCCATTTTCCCATTGGCGATGGTTATGCTCTATTTTTACCTTAACGAGAGCGTCGCCAGCCTCAATCGCAATCTGCTGACCTCCGTATTCGCCGTCAAACAGTACGCGCTCAACGACTTTTCCTCCCTTATCTTCTCATTGGTTATTCCGCTGGCTGTGGGTACATTGGGCTTTATGCGAATGTTAACCAGCACTCGCCTGGTCAACTACCAGTCGCGCATCCAGCAGATGATGGCCATGTGGGTAATTACAGCCGCCCTGATGATTCCGCTCATGGAGTATCTGGCACCCATGCAGTTTGTGGCTTTTTTGCCCGCCACAGCGTATTTTACGGCCTATTATTTTCAAAGCTTTCGGCGACTTTGGGTTGCTGAGCTTCTTTTTCTGGGCGTCGTGGGGGCAATCACATTCATTCAATACCAGGGAATTATGAATCTGGTGCCGGGCTTAGCGGTGGGTCGGCTCGACAACCTGAGGGCCAAGGCCGCGCTCTTACCCGAGGTCATCCGTCAGAAGAAAATCCTCGTTATCGGCGACGATGAAGGCGAGTATTTAAATAACTACACCGCTACCCCCTACCTCAACTGGGATCTGTCGCGTTACGACCTCGAAAACCTGGACAACTTCGACAGCGTGATCCACATCTACGACAACTTCCGTCAAGACCCGCCCGACTATGTCATCGATAAGCACAATGTGATGCCCAAGCTTTTCGACCGCGTTCCAGCCTTACGAAAGCGCTACAAGCCCAGTCCGTGGAAGGGGATTTACCAGAAGGAGGGATGAGATATATATGAGATATGAGATATGAGATATTTTATAATTCCTGTCTCAACATGCTATTTTACCCACGCGCCTTTGGTGCCGTCCGCCTTCGAAGTCGGTGCTGAGGAATTTCTGCACGCTGATGAGCGCTTCCTCTAATTCGATAAATCGCACGGGCAAACAAATAATGTTCGCATCATTATGCTGGCGCGAAAGTTCCGCGATTTCTTTCTCCCAGACCAGCGCCGCCCGGATGCCCGCGTGCTTATTAGCGGTCATACACACGCCCTGCCCGCTGCCGCACAGCAGGATACCGCGCTCAAATTCGCCGTTTTCCACCGCGCTGGCTACCGGATGCGCAAAGTCAGGATAATCCACTGACTCGAAGCTGTCGGTGCCGTAGTCGGTCGGCTCGTAGCCGTTGGCTTCCAGCCATTCTTTGATGGGCTGCTTGTAAGGGAATCCGGCGTGATCCGCGCCAATGGCAATTTTTTTCATGTTATTGCTGTTAAATATTCCCGCCTGATCTGAATCATTGGGCAGGAGATGTTAAATTATTTGATTAGGAATTCAACAAAGATACTGACTTTACCATTCGATGAGATGAATGAAATAGCCAAAAAGGCCCCAACGCTCTCCGCTAAGGCATTATTTATTCACTCATTCTCTCATTCACTAATTCGAAATTGATTAATGAAAGAAGCTCTTAAAGAAAACCATATCTCGACCGAACAAACCGATATTTCATTGATGAACCCCGCCGTGCCGGAAGACGAGGCCCGGATCCAGGAAGCATTCCAGGACCGCAACTGGAACGAAATAAAAAGCGCTGACTCTTGGGTCATTTTCAAAGTCATGGCCGAGTTCGTGGAAGGTTTCGACAAACTGGCCAAGATCGGCCCCTGCGTTTCTGTTTTTGGCTCAGCCCGTACCACACCCGATAATCCCTACTACGGCATTGCCGAGGAAATCGCCGCCAAATTGGTACAAAAAGGTTACGGTGTCATTACGGGCGGTGGTCCAGGCATCATGGAAGCGGCCAACAAGGGCGCTTTCGAGCAGAATGGCAAGTCGGTCGGCCTGAACATTCATTTACCCTTCGAGCAACACAGCAACCCGTACATCGACCCGGACAAAAACATGGACTACGATTTCTTTTTTGTCAGGAAAGTCATGTTCGTACGATACTCCCAGGGATTCATCGTGCTGCCGGGCGGCTTCGGTACGCTCGACGAACTATTCGAGTCCCTTACCTTGATCCAAACCAAGAAAATCGGTCGTTTCCCCATCGTGCTGGTGGGAAAAGCGTACTGGAGCGGACTTATCGATTGGATCAAAGGCACCATGCTGGAAGCCCAAAACAACGTCAGCGCCGGCGATTTGAAACTATTCAGTGTCGTCGAAACCCCCGAAGAAGCCGTTCAGGTTATCGAGGATTTTTACTCGAAGTATTTGTTGAAACCGAATTTTTGAAGAGAGGAAAGAAAGAAAGTTTGCGTCAGCATCCTTTTTTGCCTTCCTCGCCACGGGGCGCCCCGCCTCCTCCTTTTTAAAAAGAAAGATAAGGTTCCCACTTCCGAAGCGTGGCTTCGTCAAGGATACGCACGGCCTTCATAGCCTCGGTTGATGCGTAGGGGCCGTGCTGTTCGCGGTAGCGGACGATGACTTCGTTGAGCTTTTTGTTACGAAAATACGGGTGGCGGTATAGTTCTTCGGTCGTTGCGGTGTTGATGTTTATCTTCTTTGGAGCGGTTTGTACGCGCCCGTATCGCCTCAACTCTGAAAGCACCGTTGAGTCCAACCCGAAAACTTCTGAGTATTGCTCCGCCGAATAAAAGCCACCCAGCGCATCCCGGAACTTGACGATCCGAGCCGAAAGCTTGCTCCCAATGCCTTTGAGTGCGGCCAATTGGGTGGTGTCGGCGGTATTGATGTCGAAAACTGTGGCGGTAGGCTTGGGCGGAAATCTGGATTCGCGAGCCGGGAAAGGAATGTTTTCTCTTTGCGGGTTTTCGGCAATACCCGCCTCTGAATTTGCTGCCTTCGGACCACTTTCCGGCAAGCTGATGTAGGATTCAAGTTTGTTAAATAAGGCGGGCGGGAAGTCATAAATTTTTTGCAAATCCTCTTTCCTCCGAAACCTCCCGCCTTTCTGACGGTACTTCTCAATCCGCAAAGCCAGGAATTTTGGAACGCCAAGTTCCTGTAACTCGGCGGGCGTGGCAGTATTAGGGTCGAAAGCGAAAAGCCGGGTTGGGCGGGCGGTAGCATCCGTATTTTTGCCGTAGGTATTGCGTTGGAAATCTTTTTCCTCCCCAAATTGCGCACCTTGGTCAGGCAGCAAAGCGGCGGTGTTGTCAAGGTATTCGATAGTGAACGGCATGGTATCATCCTGGAATAGTGGAAGCACCCACCACTTGAATACCGTTGGTGCCCAAATCAATCCAAAACTCAGCACGATCAGCACCAGTGCTCCCCGCGACTCAGCGGGCGAAATCCCGAAGAAGTCCTGAATGTGGTGGAGGAGTTTGCGGAGCATTTTTTAGGTGAGTTTGGAAAATGGGTAATTATGTGCAGTACTATCCCTCCCAAACCTTCAAAATCGTATGCTCGGCAATCTGGTCAAAATCACGATCATTGTGGCAAAGCTCGACATTGAAATGCAGGGCGTAGGCGGCAATCAGACAATCGTTTGGCTTGCGTATTGTAATACCTCTTTTCCGTAATTGACGGTAAAGTGCAGCAGCCGAAATGGCTGCTTCTGTTGCATCCCAATCCAGAAGATTCAGTCTTTTGAAATCCCTTTTTAAGTCCGCAAAATCATTGTCCAAGCGAATCCCCTGCAAGACCTCCTGCATAATGACCGGACAAATACATACTTCATTGAGAATCAAATCAAGGTCTAATTGATCGACTCGGGTGGAATTTGCACCTTGCTTGTACTCGATCCAGACCGATGCATCATATAAGCGGTACATCGTAGGTGCGCATTTCGTCTAAATCACCGTCCCAGCCACCTGTACCACGCATTTTTCTTAAACGCTCCCGGCTAAGAGTATCAAGTAGTTGCTCTAAGGCCTTATCCACAATTTCTTCTTTGGTTTCTAATTTAGAATACATTTTCTGTATCGTTTCCAATTTACTGGAATCTATTTCGACCATCGTTTTCATAGCTTCTTCATTTAATTTCCTCCAAAAATACGAAAATAACCTCCGACTTCAAGGTTAACGTCAAAATGCCTAATTTTGCACCCGTTCGCCGTTGCGAAAAGTAAATGGCCTGTAAGTCAGACCCTTCTTAAATCAGAATACTCTCAATTCTCCACTCTCCACTCTCCACTAATTAAATGAGTCAGGAATCAACCTCCCAAACTACCTCCCTCCAAGACATCATCGGCCACGCCAAAGAATACGGCTTCGTGTTCCCATCTTCCGAAATATACGACGGCCTCCAAGCCGTTTATGACTACGGCCAAAACGGCGTGGAGCTGAAAAATAACCTCAAAGCAGCCTGGTGGAAAGCAATGACGCAGCTCCACGAGAATATCGTAGGTATCGACGCGGCCATCTTCATGCACCCGCTCACCTGGAAGGCATCGGGCCACGTGGACGGCTTCAGCGATCCCATGATTGACAATAAGGACTCCAAGAAGCGCTACCGCGCCGACCAACTACTGGAAGGCAAAGCCGAGGAATACACTGCCGCCGGACAAGCCGAAAAGGGCCAGGTCTTACTGGCTGAAATGGGTCGGTTACTGTCGGCGGAAGACCTGGACGGTGTCCGCGAACTAATCCTCGCCGAGAACATCAAATGCGCGGTGTCGGGTACCGCGAACTGGACCGAGGTGCGGCAGTTCAACTTGATGTTCAGCACCCAAATCGGCTCCGTGGCCGAGGACGCCAGCATGATTTACCTTCGCCCCGAAACGGCGCAGGGAATTTTTGTCAACTTCCTGAATGTCCAGAAAAGCGGGCGGATGAAAGTGCCTTTTGGTATCGCCCAGATTGGTAAGGCGTTTCGAAACGAGATTGTGGCGCGGCAGTTCATATTCAGAATGCGCGAGTTTGAGCAAATGGAGATGCAGTTTTTTGTGCGTCCCGGTACCGAGATGGAATGGTACGAACAATGGAAGGCAACGCGCCTGAAATTCCACCAGGCCATCGGCCTGCCTACCGACAAGCTCAAATACCACGACCACGATAAGCTGGCCCACTACGCCAACGCTGCCGTGGACATCGAGTACGAGTTCCCTTTCGGCTTCCGCGAAATCGAGGGCATCCACTCCCGCACCGACTTCGACCTGCGAAACCACCAGGAATTCTCCAAAAAGAAGCAGCAATACTTCGACGCCGACCTCGACGAAAACGGCAAGCCCTTCGGTAACTACATTCCTTACGTAGTAGAAACTTCCGTCGGAGCCGACCGCTTGTTTTTGGCTACCTTCTGCAATGCTTTCACCCGCGAGACCGTCGGCGAGGGCGACAAAGAAAAGGAGCGCGTGTACCTGAAACTGCACCCGGCCCTGGCTCCCATTAAAGCCGCCGTGCTGCCTTTGGTCAAAAAAGACGGACTGGCCGAAAAGGCGCAGGGTATTGCTGATTCCCTGAAATCGTCGTTCCGCACGGTTTATGACGACAACGCAGCCATCGGCAAGCGCTACACCCGACAGGATTTGATCGGAACGCCCTACTGCATCGCGGTGGATTACCAAACGATGGAGGACGATACCGTCACCATCCGTCACCGCGACAGCACCGAGCAGGAGCGGGTACCCATCAGCGAACTAAAAGAGAAGATTGGGCAAGCTGTCGCTATTGAACGCATTCTGGAAGTGATTTAAAGGTTAAAAATAAAATCAGGTAGCAAGCCGGGTTAGAAGGGGAAATTTCCCCTTCTAACCCGGCTTTTTATATGGTTGAAATAATAAAACACAGATTATTTAAAATGTAAAATGCAAAAAAAGCGAAATAACGTACTCGGAGCCGAATAGTACATTTTAACTATTAAATTTTGTTTTTTCGTAGTTATAAAGAATTTAGTTTGGGACTAATTGTTAATTATAATTAAATAAATTGTACAATTCATATTATCACAAATATAATTTTGTAAAGTGAAGAATTTATATTTGGTTTATGATTTCAAAAGGTCAATTAACCAAACTTTCGTTACCCTCATGAAAAAAGTAGAAGCGATTATTCGCAAAACCAAGTTCACCGATATGCAGGAAGCCCTGCACGGGGCGGGCATCGACTTCATGACCTACTGGGAGGTCAGGGGCGTCGGCAAAGCCGTGGAAGAGCGGTCGTACCGGGGCATCGTGTACGACACCAGCACGATCGAGCGCATCATGGTCATGTTCTATTGCCAGGACCATTTCGTCGAACCCGCTATCAAGGCCATTATGTCGTCAGCCAAAACAGGCGAGATCGGCGACGGTAAAATCTTCATCTCCGATGTAGAGCGCGGCATCAAAATACGCAACGCCGAAGAAGGTGTGGACGCGCTTAACTAATGGTGAATGATAGAGTAGCAGAATAAATTTGTTCTACATCATCTATCATGTTCATTCCTATTTAATGTCTTCGTTTTCGCACGCACTTCCCTGCCTTATTCTATCAATCACTCATTCTATCATTAATTAAATATGCAAGAGCTTTCTACAACCGTAGCCGACTTGTCGATGTCACTAGACAACGTATGGGTACTCATTGCCACTTGTCTGGTCATGTTCATGCAGGCCGGATTTGCCCTGGTCGAAGTGGGTTTCACCCGCGCCAAAAATGCCGCTAACATTCTGATGAAGAACTTGATGGATTTTGCCGTCGGTTCGCTGGTTTTCTGGATGATCGGCTACAGCATTATGTTCGGCGAAGACATCGGCGGGTTTATCGGCAAAGTTTCGCTGTTTTTCGGCCCTGACGCGATAGACGGACTGCCGCAAATCACCAAGCTGATGTTTCAAACCGTATTCGCCGCCACCGCCGCCACCATTGTGTCGGGTGCGATGGCTGAACGCACGCGCTTTGGGGCGTATCTGATCTATAGTATAGTTATCTCCGTCATCATTTATCCTATATCCGGTCATTGGATTTGGGGTGGCGGCTGGCTGTCGCAAATGGGCTTCGTGGATTTTGCCGGCTCGACGGTCGTACACTCGGTTGGCGGTTGGGCGGCACTGGTTGGAGCGGCCATGCTGGGTCCACGGCGAGGTAAATACGTCAACGGCGTGGCGCGCGCCATTCCCGGTCACAACCTTGTGCTAGGCGCATTGGGCGTATTTATCCTCTGGTTAGGCTGGTTCGGCTTCAACCCCGGTTCGCAGTTGGCGGCATCGGGGAAGGATAACGCCATGGCCATTGCGCATATTTTCGCCACCACCAACCTGGCCGCTGCAGCGGGCGCGGTTGCTGCGATGCTGGTTTCCTGGATACGCTACAAGCGGCCTTCGCTGAGCGTTACGCTCAACGGTGCCCTGGCCGGACTGGTTGCCATCACGGCGGGTTGTGCGGCCGTGTCGCTGGCCAGCGCCGCCGTTATTGGCCTTATTGCGGGTGTGGTACTGGTATTCTCCCTGGAATTCATCGAACGCACCCTCAAAGTGGACGATCCCGTCGGTGCCATTTCGGTACACGGCATTTGTGGTGCCTTGGGCACGTTGCTGGTGGGCGTATTCGCCACGGAGGGCGGCTTGCTCAACGGTGGTGGCGCGTCCCTGCTGGGTGTGCAGGCCATCGGCGTATTCACTGTCATGGGTTGGGTCGTCGGTACCTCATTTATCCTGTTCTATATTATCAAGGCCACCATCGGTCTGCGTGAATCGCAGCGTGTGGAAGAGGAAGGACTGGATATTTACGAACACGGAGAGACGGTGTACAACATGGTGTAGCGGTCGGGCTTCGGGCTTCGATTACGCTCAGCCTGACAGTAGTTTCGGCGTGCATTTCACCTTAATAGCAAGGAAAGGGCTTCTCAAATCAGAGAAGCCCTTTCTCATTCAAGAATCTCCACAGAAAAGCAGCATTTTTCAACGGAACCAAATTTTACCGTCTTGCTTAAAAAGAAACCCAAGCCACCCAAGCAGCGTTATAAAGCTTTTAATCCATTGTAAAACCAGAAGCTAAATTATGATTAACCGTAATGCAACCGCCGTATGGCAGGGAACCGGCAAAGAAGGCTCCGGTAAAGTGAGCACCCAAAGCAGCGTGCTGGACGATGCCCAGTATTCATTCAAAACCCGCTTCGAGGAAGGCAAAGGCACCAATCCTGAAGAACTCATCGCGGCGGCCCACGCGGGTTGTTACGCCATGAAACTGAGCTTTGATCTGAACGAAGCCGGATTCACCGCCGATGAGTTGAAGGTGACCGCCACCGTTTCACTCGATCCGGCGAAGGGCGAAGTCGGAAAAAGCCACCTCGTGCTAAAAGGCAAAGTGCCCAACATCGACGCGGAGCAATTCAAGAAAATTGCCGAAGGAGCCAAGAAAGAATGCCCGATTTCCAAACTTTTGAACGCCGAGATTACATTAGACGCCACGTTAGTTTCGTAGTTTCAAAATAAAATATTGTTATTTTGAAAGGGCTTCGTCGATGGATGAAGTCTTTTTTTTTGTTGATTACCGGATCAAAAAAAATTTATGGAAAAGGAAGTATGGCTTCGTGGACCGCTCCCCAATGTGCCAGCGCTTGTACAGCCCGTCGCCCACGCGCTGTTGCAGGCCCGGGAAGAAATGGAGACGTTGATGATAGATTTCCCAAAAAAGCATTTGTGGGATCGCCCGACCGATATTGCTTCAGTGGGTTTTCATTTACAGCATCTCAGTGGCGTATTGGACCGCTTGTTTACTTATGCGCGCGGTGAAATACTTTCAGGTCCACAGCGCGAATATCTGGAAGCGGAGGGCAAACCCGACGATGAAATCACGGTCGAAGGGCTACTACAAAATTTCCGACAGCAAGTCGACCGGGCGATCGATCAACTCAAAATAACCGACGAAAGTACATTAACCGAAATCCGGGGCGTAGGCCGCGCGCAAATTCCCTCAACAGTCATCGGCCTCTACATCCACGCCGCCGAACACACCACGCGTCACGTCGGACAGCTGTTGGTGACAGCACGTTTTGTGGCCGCTGAATTAGGATTGCGCTAATCCCCGCAATAGTCCTTCAAAATGTAAAGGATGCGTGTACATCGGGATCGAGCCATCGGGCTGGAGGGGCCACTCCTCGCGAGGCCTGTCCCAATATAATTCTACGCCATTCTGATCGGGATCATCGAGATGAATTGCTTCCGAAACGCCATGATCGGCAGCCCCGGACAAAGGGTACCCCGCGTCGAGCAGTCTTTGGTAAACCTTTGCCAGATCTTTTCGTTCGGGATACAAAATGGCCGTATGGAACAATCCGGTACTCTGCCGGGATGGGGGAGTACCGCCCTTGCTTTGCCAGGTATTCAATCCAATGTGATGGTGGTAACCGCCCGCTGAAATAAAAGCAGCATCCGACCCGTAGGTAGTCATGAGGGTAAAACCCAGCAAGTCGCAGTAGAATTGCAGCGAGCGGGACAGGTCCGAAACTTTCAAATGGACATGACCAATGCGTGTGCCGGAGGGAATAATGTATTAATCCACGTCAACAAGGAGTAAGTTGTTTGGTATTTTGGAAAAAACTCATTAGTCCTTCTTCTTTCAAACATGCGCGAATTCCGGCGTGAGCATCGACACTGCCTTGGCGGCCAGCAGCGACTCGCCCATCAGGAACTCGTCCACCGCACGGGCGGTTTCGCGGCCCTCACTGATCGCCCAGACTACCAGTGACTGCCCGCGACGGCAATCGCCCGCCGCGAAGACTTTTCCGTTTACAGTCGATTGGTACTTGTTGGCTTTGATATTGCCCCGCTCGTCGTATTCCAGACCCAGGTCGTCGAGCAGGCGCTCTTGCTGCGGATGCAGAAATCCGGCGGCAAGCAGAGCCAGGTCGCAGGGGATTTCTTCTTCGGTGCCGGGTACCTCCTGCATACTCAAGCGGCCTGTTTCAGCATTCATCTGCCAGTCGAGCTTCACGATTTTCAAAGCTTTGAGATTGCCGTTTTCTTCGCCGATAAATGCTTTCGTGTTGATCGACCACTGTCGAGAATCGCCGGGTTTCTCCATTTCTTCGTGCGAAGTGGAGGTGCGCATCATCATGGGCCAGTTGGGCCAGGGGGTGGTAGTGTCGCGGTCTTGTGGCGGCATGGGCAGCAGTTCAATTTGCGTAACCGATTTAGCCCCGTGGCGGTTGGAGGTTCCCACGCAATCGGAACCCGTGTCGCCGCCACCAATGACGACCACGTGCTTGTCGGTGGCCCAAAGGTCGCCGTTCTGGTAATCGAATCCCTGATGGTCTTTTTCCACGGCTATATCGGCCACCCGTTTATTCTGCTGGCTGAGAAACTCCATCGCAAAGTGAACGCCTTTCAAGTTTCGTCCCTCTATTTTCAGGTCGCGTGGCACGGTGGAACCCGTCGCCAGCACTATGGCGTCGAAGTCGCGCAGCAGTTCATCGGCCTTGATGTTTTTGCCAATCTCGACATTCGTGCGAAACTCGATACCTTCCTGCTCCATAATCGCCAGACGGCGATCCACGATACGTTTTTCCAACTTAAAGTCAGGGATACCGTAGCGCAGCAGGCCACCGATACGGTCGGCGCGTTCAAATAGGGTCACCAAATGTCCCGCCTGGTTCAACTGCGAAGCCGCCGCCATGCCCGCCGGACCGGAACCGACCACCGCCACGGTTTTGCCCGTGCGCTTTTTGGGAAGCCGGGGTTTTACCAAGCCCAATTCAAACGCCTTTTCGGCGATGGATTTCTCGATGAACTCAATGGCGACGGGCGGCTTATTAATTCCCAACACGCAGGAAGCCTCGCAGGGCGCGGGGCAAATACGCCCCGTGAACTCGGGGTAGTTGTTGGTCGAGGCCAGAATATCATAGGCCAAAGCCCAGTTCTGGTCATAGACCGCGTCGTTAAAGTCGGGAATGATGTTCCCGAGCGGGCAGCCGTTATGACAAAACGGGATGCCGCAATCCATGCAACGCGCCGCCTGCGTCCGCGAATCGTCTTCGTGATGTGGCGTCTCTATTTCCTTATAGTCGTGAATCCGCTCTTCGACGGGTCGCTTTTTGGGCAATTCACGATCAAACTCTAAAAATCCGGTTGGTTTTCCCACGGTTCAATTTTGAATGAGTGAATGAGTGAATGAGTGAATGAGTGAATGAGTGAATAATAAGATAAGCTGGCGAAAGCAACAGCGCACGGGCGCCCCCGTCTCTAATTCACTCAATCTCTCATTTACAATTAATTTACGTTCACCACTACATCGCCATACACCACGCTCTTGTCCGCTACTTGCTGGGCGAGGGTGATGCCTCGGTCGGCTAGGGCGTCTTTGAAGTCGTTGGGCAGGACTTTGACGAACTGCTTGATGATTTCGTCCCAGTTTTGGGTGATTTGGAAGGCGACGTTGCTGGTCGTGTACTGGAAGTGCTTGTCGATGTATTGGCGGAGAATTCCTTCGTCTTCCTCGCCTAGTGCGCTGACCGACACCATTTCGTAGTTCACTTTTTCCTTGAAATCACCTTCTTTGTCCCAGACGTAGGCCACGCCACCCGACATCCCGGCGGCGAAGTTGCGGCCGGTTTCGCCGATGACGATCGCCACGCCGCCCGTCATGTACTCGCAGGCGTGGTCGCCCGTGCCTTCTACTACTACTTTGGCTCCCGAATTGCGGACGCAGAAGCGTTCCCCGGCCGTGCCCCGAATGTAGGCTTCACCGGAGGTCGCGCCGTAAAAAGCCACGTTGCCGATAATGATGTTTTCCTCGGGCGCGAACTTGGCGTCGCGGTCGGGATAGACGATCAGTTCCGCACCGCAGAGTCCCTTGCCGAAATAGTCGTTAGCGTCGCCTTCCAGTTCCATGCGAAGCCCGGTGGTGTTGAACGCCCCGAAACTCTGGCCCGCCGTTCCCCGGAACTTGAAGTGAATCGTCCCGTTCGGCAGACCGCCGCCGCCATATAACTTGGAGATTTCGTTGGAAAGCATCGTTCCCAGCGAGCGATTGAGGTTGATGATCGGGAATTCAGCGTACACCTCCTCGGCTCTTTCCAGAGCGGGCTGGGCGGTTTTGATCAGTTGACGATCCAGCACGTGTTCAATGCCGTGATCCTGCTCCTCCTGCTTGAACTGCGCTACGTCCAGGCCACCTTCTTCTTTGTATAAAATGGCGTCGAACTTTAAATTCTTGTATTTCCAATGCTTCAAATCGGGCCGCTTTTCCAGGAACTGCACCTGGCCAATCATATCGTTGACGGTGCGGAAGCCCAGTTGCGCCATGATTTCGCGCATTTCGGTCGCCATGAAGTAAAACATATTTACCACGTGTTCGGGCTTGCCCGTAAAGAGGGCGCGCAATTCCTGCCGCTGCGTGGCTACGCCGACGGGACAGGTGTTGAGGTGGCATTTGCGCATCATGATGCAGCCCGCCGCTACCAGCGCGGCGGTCGCTACGCCCCATTCCTCGGCCCCGAGCAGGGCGGCAATCGCCATGTCGCGGCCCGTGCGGATTTGTCCGTCGGCCTGAATCGTCACGCGTCCCCGCAACTTGTTTTTGACTAGGGTTTGGTGCGTTTCGGCCAGGCCGAGTTCCCAGGGCAGTCCGGCGTGGCGAATGCTGCTGAGCGGCGAAGCCCCCGTGCCGCCGTCGTAGCCCGCGATCAGAATGTGATCCGCGTGGGCCTTGGCGACGCCTGAGGCGATGGTACCCACGCCCGCTTCCGACACCAGTTTAACGCTAATGCGGGCCTGGCGGTTGGCATTTTTCAAATCAAAAATCAACTGCGCCAGGTCTTCGATGGAGTAAATATCGTGGTGCGGCGGCGGCGAAATTAGGCCTACGCCAGGCGTCGAGTGGCGGGTGCGGCCAATCCAGTCGTCCACCTTGTGGCCGGGCAACTGTCCGCCCTCACCCGGCTTGGCCCCCTGCGCCATCTTGATTTGTAATTCCTGGGCGTTGGTTAGGTAGTAGCTCGTCACCCCAAAGCGGCCCGAAGCCACCTGCTTGATGGCCGAGTTCATGCTGTCGCCGTCGGGTAATGGCTCGAAGCGCCGCTCGTCCTCGCCGCCCTCGCCCGAGTTGGACTTACCGCCGATGCGGTTCATGGCGATGGCCAGCGTGGTGTGGGCCTCCCACGAAATGGAGCCAAACGACATGGCCCCCGTCGCGAAGCGCTTGAAGATACTTTCTACGGGTTCCACCTCCTCGATGGGGATAGGGTCGCCCTTCTTAAATTGCATCAAACCCCGCAACGTCATCGCCTTTTGGGTCTGATCGTCAATGAGTTTAGAGTATTTTTTGAATAAATTATAGTCGTTGGTCTTGGTGCTTTGCTGCAGTAGGTGTACCGTCTGCGGATTGAAAAGGTGTGACTCACCACGCTGCTTCCACTGGTAGAACCCACCCACTTCCAGGTGCGGATTCAGGCCGGGCATATCGGGGTAAGCGACTTTGTGGCGTACCAGCACCTCGCGGGCAATATCGTCCAGGGCCATGCCGCCGATGCGGGAAATAGTACCCGTAAAGTATTGGTCGATGACGTCTTTGTTCAAACCCAGGCACTCGAATATTTGGGCACCCTGATACGATTGCAAAGTGGAAATGCCCATTTTGGAAAAAATCTTGAGCAATTCCTTATTGACCGCTTTAATGTAGTTGGCAAAAAGCACCTCGTCGGAGAAATCACCGTCGATGCGCTTGTTGCGGTTCATGAACGCCAGCGACTCGAACGCCATGTACGGACAAATTCCCGCCGCGCCGTAGCCGATCAGGGTGGCGAAGTGGTGGGTTTCCCAAATATCCCCGGCTTCGACCAAAATACCCACCGCGCCCCGCAATCCTTTGCGAATCAGGTGATGATGAACCGCCGCCGTGGCGAGCAGCGAGGGCACTGGCGCGTGGTCGGAGTCGATGGCGCGGTCAGAAAGGATGATGATTTCAAAGCCATCTTCGATAGCGTCCTCGGCGTATTGGCAGATGCGTTCCAAAGCCCGCGCCATGCCTTGACCACCGCCTTTTTCGACAAAAAAATAGGTATTGATGGTTTTGGCCTGGAAGTGGTTTTTGTCCACGAACCGCAGCTTGTCGAATTCCGGCACGGTTAGCACCGGGTGCGGCAGTTCGATTTGGCGGCAGTGCTCCGGCGTTTCGGTCAGGATATTCTCGTTAGCTCCCACGAAGCCAATCAGCGACATAATGGATCGTTCCCGAATCGAGTCGATGGGTGGGTTGGTGACTTGCGCAAAAAGCTGCTTGAAGTAATTGGAGAGGTGCTGGCTTTGCTCCGATAGTACCGCCAGCGGTACGTCGGTACCCATCGAGCCGATAGCTTCTTTGCCCAATTGTGCCATCGGGGCCAGAATCATCCGCAAATCCTCAGACGAAAAGCCGAAGGCCATTTGCCGTTTGGTGAGCGCAGCGTCGTCGTACTGACGGTACATCCTGATCGGCTGGTCGAGGTCGTCCACGTGCAGCTTGTATTCGTCGAGCCACGCCTGGTAGGGTTGACGGGCGCAGATTTCGGCTTTCAACTCCTCGTCGGGAATGATGCGGCCTTCTTCCATATCCACGACAAACATCCGGCCCGGCTGCAAACGGCCTTTTTTCACAACCCTGGCCTGATCTACTTCCAGCACCCCGGCTTCGGAGGCCATAATGACCGTGTCGTCGTCCAGTACCCAATAACGCGAAGGCCGTAGCCCGTTGCGGTCGAGTGTGGCACCCACGATTTTGCCGTCGGTAAACGATATGGAAGCCGGGCCGTCCCAGGGTTCCATGATGGCGGCGTGGTATTCGTAAAATGCCTTGCGGACCGGGTCCATTTGCTCGTTGTCGGCCCAGGCTTCGGGGATGAGCATCATCATCACGTGCGGCAGCGAGCGCCCCGTGAGGTAGAGAAGTTCGATGGCGTTGTCAAGATTGGCCGAGTCCGACTGCTTGATGTCGCAGATCGGCAGAATCATCTCCATTTCTTCCTTCGTAAAATACTCCGATTCCAGCGATTTCTCCCCGGCGCGAATCCAGTTCACATTACCTTTCACGGTATTGATTTCGCCATTGTGGGCAATATAGCGAAACGGCTGCGCCAGTTTCCAGGAAGGAAAAGTATTGGTAGAAAAACGCGAATGTACCACCGCAAATGCCGACACTACCGACTCGTTGTGCAGGTCCGGGAAGTAGTATTTTAATTGATTGGTGGTAAGTTGCCCCTTATAAGAAATAGTGCGGCTGGAAAGGGACGAGAAGTAAAACTGATCCTTGGCCTTTTTTATGGAAACGACCAGTTTGTTAACCACCTGGCGGAGGATGAACAGCTTGCGCTCGAAGGCCAGGTCATCCCCGATCAAATCGGGCTGCTTCACGAACAATTGCTCCACGTGAGGCTCCACCGATAGGGAGCCTTCGCCCAGCGTGTCGTTGAGGGTAGGTACCTCGCGGTAGCAAATCAGAGTCATGCCCAACTTCTTGATTCTCCGGTTAATAATGTCCCGGCATTCTTCGCGCAGCTCCTTATCCTGCGGAAAGAAAATCATCCCGACGCCGTACTCGCCGCTATCGGGCAGTTGGTAGCCCATATCCAGGCATTCCTCCACAAAAAACTCGTGGGGGATTTGGAGCAAAAGCCCGGCCCCGTCGCCCGTATTAGGATCGCAGCCGCAGGCTCCCCGGTGGTCCATACGTTCGAGCATATGGATGGCGTCGGCCACAATCTGGTGCGAGCGGCGTCCTTTCATGTGCGCCCGGAAGCCAATTCCACAGGCATCATGCTCAAATTCAGAACGATACAGCCCAGGCTCATCTACTATTTCTTCGGAAATGTGGGTCATCTAGTAAGGAGAGGATAGATATTGTAAAAATGGCAAAATGGCTGGACAGGAACGATCAGAGCAAAATAATGTCGTAATGCCAACCAGTAAATTTTGCCGCAAACTCACGCAATATAACTATAAAAAATAATCGGCAGAAGCCCCGCAATCAAAATATTATAGTTGGAAGTAGTCAAACAGAACTAGATTAAATTAATTATTGATAAAATTCCAAATTACATAGTCAGTGAGAAGCAATTGCTCCTTCCAAGACCTGACAGTTGCTGATTTTGCCACCCAACTTATAATGAAATTTGCTCCGGTCTGTAGCCAAAATTGACAGGAAACTGGCGGTAAGGGCAGGGCTTCGTATCTTTGTGCTTTGAAATCAGGTTTTAGAAAGATGAAAGATTACCGCGTCATTCTGTATTACATCTATGTGGACATAGTCGATCCCGAGGCTTATCGGGACGAACATCACCTGTTCTGTCTGGAAAATGACTTGCTGGGACGTATCATCGTTGCGGCGGAGGGACTGAACGGAACAGTGTCCGGGCTAGTGGCCGATTGCGAAGCGTATATGAACTACCTGCGCACTGATCCGCGCTTCGGAAAAGTGCAATTTAAGATTGAAGAACACGAGAGCCACGCCTTCAAGAAATTGCACGTCCGGGTAAAGGATGAAATCGTCAATTCCGACCTGCCCGTGAATCCCAACGTCCGTACGGGCAAGCATTTGGAACCCGCCGAGTTCAAACAAATGCTGGATGATCCTAAGGTCGTTTTGGTAGATATGCGCTCCAATTATGAGCATAGCGTAGGACACTTCAAGGGGGCCATTACCTTCGACATGGAGAACCTGCGGGAATTACCGGAGCACATTACAGAAATTGAACATTTAAGGGATAAGAAAATCATTACCTATTGCACGGGCGGCATAAAGTGCGAGAAGGCGAGCGCCTATCTTTTGAAACAGGGCTTCGAGAATGTGTACCAACTGCACGGCGGCATTATCCGCTACGGACTGGAAGAGGATGGTGAAAATTTCGACGGCAAATGCTACGTTTTCGACAACCGTGTCGCCGTGGAAGTCAACCGGGTGAACCCCGAAGTCATTTCAACTTGCCACGTCTGCGGAAAGGCCTGTGACCGCATGGTCAACTGCGCCAATCCTGAGTGCAACCTGCACGTACCGATTTGCCCGAATTGCGGCGAAGCATTAGAAGGTGCCTGCTCGTCCGCCTGTCAGCAACACCCGGCCAAGCGCCCGTACGATGGCACAGGAAACTACGCCACTAAAAGCAACCATTACAATCCGAAACAAGGTTTCAGGAGTATTAAAAAACAGCACCAAATCACCCACGAATGAATAGTGACCAAACACCTCCCAATGGAATCAAAAAGCCACTGATTTTAGTAACAAACGACGACGGGATTACCTCGCTGGGCATCCGAACACTGGTAGAATCAATGCAGACTTTGGGAGAAGTTGTGGTGGTAGCTCCCAATAGTCCACAGTCGGGAATGGGCCACGCGATCACCATTGGGGAACCACTAAGGCTATATTCCACCGAATTATTCGATGGAGTGGATGAGTACGAATGTTCGGGTACTCCCGCCGACTGCGTAAAATTAGCCAAACATTACGTGTTGAAAGATCGGACCCCCGATTTGGTGGTGAGTGGCATCAATCACGGCAGCAATAGCTCCATTAGCGTGCTGTATTCCGGCACGATGTCAGCGGCGATCGAGGCAGCCATCGAGGGCATTCCGGCTATTGGATTTTCGCTTTGTGATTATCGGGAGAAAGCTACGTTCGATCACGTGAAAGAGTTCGTTTTATCCATTACCAAAACGGCACTGGCGAACGGCATCCCTAAAGGCGTGGCCCTTAATGTCAACTTTCCGGCGGAGTCTGAGCAGCCGATTCAGGGCGTAAAAGTATGCCGACAGGCCGACGCTAAATGGCAGGAGAAATTCGATTATCGCAAAGACCCCTACGGTCGCGGCTACCTCTGGATGGCGGGAGATTTTGTCAATTTCGACCACGACAAAGAGGACACGGACGAATGGGCATTGTCCCAAAATTACGTCTCAGTGGTTCCTTGCCAGTATGACCTTACCGCCTACCATGCTTTGCAGAAAATGGAAGATTGGTCGTTCAATGAAACCATTATTTTAAAATAGAGAGATCATTCTACGTTTGTCGCTCTGATCTAACCCAACATAAATATTCTAACCTAAATGAGAGATGAATGGTATTGGCGGCTGACGGAAAATAATCGTCAACCCGCGCCTGCGTACCGGTCCACTCTCCATTGTCAACCTTAAGAAATATGGCATTAATTGGAAGTTTGTTGAAAAGGGGAATTCGTGTGGGCAGTCTGGTAACATCCCGGCGCAAGATCAACCCTTTTAAACAACAAAAAAGAACACTCTCCAAGTTATTATCCAAAGCCCGTTATACGGAGTTTGGAGAAAAATATAAGTTTGAAGAAATTCTCAGTAGTTCACTGTTCGACGATTCGGCCGAGTTCTACGGAAAGTACAAAAGCAGCGTTCCGGTTTACGACTACAACAGGATATATAAAGAATGGTGGCACCGCCTGCTGGACGGAGACAAGAATGTGACCTGGCCCGGTCAGGTCAAGTACTTTGCCTTGAGTTCAGGCACGTCCGAGGCCTCTACCAAACATATCCCCGTGACGACTGCCATGTCTCGGTCGATGCAGCGGGCGAGCATCCGGCAGATCCTCAGCCTGGGCCGCTATAAAAACCTGCCCGACAAACTTTACGAAAAAGGCTTTCTTATGTTGGGCGGCAGTACAGATTTAAGCCGTAAAGACAACCACTACGAAGGAGACCTGAGCGGCATCAACGCCAGCCAAATCCCATTTTGGTTCAAACCTTACTACAAACCTGGCGGTAAAATTGCAGCGGAGAAAGACTGGGAACTAAAACTGGAAGAAATCACGCTGCAAGCCAAGGACTGGGACATTGGCTTCATCGTGGGCGTTCCGGCCTGGATTCAGTTATTAATGGAAAGGATAATTGAACACTACAAGCTGAATAACATCCACGAAATCTGGCCCAACTTGCTGGTTTTTGGCCACGGCGGCGTGGCTTTTGAACCTTACAAAAAAGGGTTCGAGCGGCTTTTGGGGAAACCTTTGATTTACATTGACACCTACCTCGCTTCGGAAGGTTTCCTGGCCTATCAACCCCGGCCCAGCTCTTCCGGGATGCAATTGGTGATGGACAATGGCATTTTCTTCGAGTTTGTACCTTTCAACGACGACAATTTCAACACCGAAGGCGATATAAAAGAAAACCCCGAAACGTTGATGGTTCATGAAGTGGAGGAAGGCAAAGAATACGCCCTGCTCATTTCGACTTGCGCGGGGGCATGGCGCTACCTGATCGGCGACACGGTCAAATTTGTCGATAAGGCCAACGCCGAAATCGTCATCACGGGTCGCACCAAGCACTATCTTAGCTTGTGCGGAGAGCACTTATCGGTGGACAACATGAACAAAGCCGTCGACCTGATTTCTTGTGAACTGGGAGTCACCGTCAAGGAATTCACGGTAGCAGGCGTGTCGCACGGGTCGCTCTTCGCCCACCATTGGTACATTGGTAGCGACCAAAAAGCGGATTTGTCAGAAATCAAAAGACTCATCGACGCCAAACTCAGCGAGGTAAACGACGATTACGCGGTCGAGCGCAGGCACGCCCTAAAAGACATTTTTGTGACCCTACTGCCCAACGAAGCGTTTTATGGCTGGATGGAAACCAAAGGCAAAATGGGCGGACAACACAAATTCCCCCGTGTGTTGAAGAAAAACCTAATTGGGGATTGGGAGACGTTTTTGAAGTTGAATGGCTACGTTTAAAGTTCAGCGAGAAGCTAGTTTCTCAAACTACCTACTCAAAATTTTAAACTCATAAACTTTAAACTCCAAAAAACACCGAGTAAGCTATCTGGCAGGCAATTCCAACGAATACCACGCCCGTCACTTGATTGAAAATCTTCACCGTCCTGGGGGTGAAGATTTTTTTTAGGCGGTGGGCTGATAGGGCGATGCCAGACTCGGTCAGGAAGATAGCCAGCAGACTCATCGCAAAGAATAACCCTAATTGGTTGAGGTCGTAATGCAGCGTGGAGCGGACGTAGGTAGCGATGGTTACCCAACTGATGAAGTTCACCGGATTGAGCCCGTTCAAAAGAAAACCCGTGGAGAAATAGAAAATGAAGTTGCCGAATTTGGACTTGGGGTAAGCGATTTGGGGTTGATTTCTGAATAAATTATTGAGTCCCAAAATCAGCAGGAATACGATTCCTGCCCCGGCCATCCATTTTTCAAAACCTTCGATATGAGGGAGCAGGGCCGTGCCAAAAATGGCAAAAAATACGAAAATGGCATCGCAGACCACCACCCCAAAAGCGATTTTCATACCGCTGCGGTAGCCATTGTCCACGCTGTTCTGGACTAAAGAAAAAAAGACAGTCCCGAAAGTAAGGCAAAGTAAAATTCCCGTGACCAACCCATAAAAACCTGCTGCGAGCATATCAGATCCCTTTGATTCGGGCCACCATCAGAATGCCGCAGACCGACAGGGAATCGGTAATTTCCGAGCGCATGACCATATCCACGGCCTCGACCAGCGTTACCTTTTTTACCGTTATGTCTTCTGTGTCTTCCAGTTCTGTCTCGTGCTGGCTGAGTCCTTCGGCGGTGTAGAGATATCCTTCCTCGTCTGTGGCCGAGTTTGAAGTATGGATGCGGGCGATTTTTATCCACTTTTCGGCCTTCAAACCCGTTTCTTCTTTTAATTCCCGCTTGGCGGCTTCCAGCGGTTCCTCCCCTAACGGTCCGCCGCCTTCGGGAATTTCCCAGGAATACTCGTCCAAGGTATAGCGGTACTGGCCGACCAGATATATATTACCTTCATCGTCCAGGGGGATAACGCCGATGGCTTTGTTTCGGAAACTCACCAAACCGTAGATACCCGGTTTCCCGGCCGGATTGATAACATCCCGGTGGTGCAGTTTTAGCCAGGGATTCTCGTACACCACCTCGTCGGACAGCGTTTTCCAGTTGTTATGGGGGTTCATAGGAGTTTTATTCTTGATACCTTTGCGGCAGGTTGAATTCGGATATAAGAATGCAAATAAACCAAAATAAGCGCAAGATTCGCCTGATTCTGCTCTCTTTCGTGATGAGCATTGTCCTGTCGGGCGTGAAATTCCTGGCTTATTACCTAACCGATTCCAATGCCATCCTGAGTGATGCGCTGGAATCGATTATCAATGTATTTGCCAGTGGCTTTGCCTTTTACAGCATCCGGCTTGCTGCCTTGCCCAAAGACACCAATCATCCCTACGGCCACGGTAAAATCGAATTTTTTTCCGCCGGATTCGAAGGCGCGCTCATTGTCATTGCTTCCATCGTCATCTGTGTGGGTGCCGTACAGCGCCTAATGGCACCCGCGCCTTTGGGGAATCTCTCGCTGGGTTCGGGTTTGATTTTCATTACTATCCTAATTAACGGTGGCATCGGCTACCTGCTCGTGCGGGAAGGGCGAACGCTCAATTCGCTGGCGTTAACTGCCGACGGGCGGCACCTGTTGGCCGATAGTGTAAGCAGCATCCTCTTGCTAATCAGCGTCATGCTGGTACTCCTGACGGGGTTGGAATGGATCGATAGCGTGGCGTCGCTGCTATTTGGCGTATTAATTGCTTTTAATGGCTTTCAACTCGTGCGCAAATCAGTAGCTGGTTTGATGGACGAAAGCGACCGGAGTTTACTGGAAAATGTAGTCGAAGCCATCAGACAGCACAAAAAAGATTATTGGGTCGATGTCCACAACCTACGGGTACAGCAGTATGGGGCCGATTTGCATATCGATAGCCACCTGACGCTTCCTTATTACTGGACCTTACAGCAATCGCACGACGCCGTGCGGGAGTTTGAGAATGTCCTGAAAGAAAATCATCCCGGTGAAACCGAAATTTTTGTCCACGCGGACCCCTGTCTGCCCGAATGCTGCTATTTTTGCCGTGTGGCCGATTGTCCGGTCAGAAGTCACGCGTTTCAGCAGGATATTGACTGGGATGTCGTTAATTTGGCCAAAAATCAGAAATTGTACACCGAGGCCAAGCTCAACGAAGAGGGATAACGTTCATCGTTCGGTATGAGCCGCCCTGTTCGTTCTTCGTTCTGAAAAAGTAGGTTTTCCTTCAAAAACTACTTTTTCCCTACTTATTCAATCATTCATTCACAGTTGACCTCATGTCCCAAAACAGAAGAAATTTCATCAAATCAATCGGAATCGCGTCGCTTTCGTACGGTACTTTGGCCTATAGTTTAGCGGCTTGCGCCACAGCGGGCAAGACCAGCAAGGACAACGACCTCTTCTTCGATATTTCCCTGGCTGAGTGGTCGCTGCACAAGGCGCTCTTTGCCAAGAAGATTACGAATCTTGATTTCCCCGGAATTGCCCGCAAGGAGTTCGACATCGGGATTGTAGAGTACGTCAATCAATTTTTTAAGGATAAAGCTGAGGACAAAAAGTACCTGGACGAACTCTTGATGCGCTGTAAGGATAATGATATTAAAAACCACCTCATCATGATCGACGGCGAAGGCGGACTGGGTGAGCTGGATGACGCCAAGCGCAACAAAGCCGTCGAAAATCACTATAAGTGGGTAGAGGCCGCTAAGTACTTGGGTTGCAAAACGATTCGGGTGAACGCACAGGGCACCGGAACTGCCGAAGAAGTGGCGGCGGCTTCCGTACAAGGCCTAAGCAAATTGGGCGAATTTGCTGCCAAATCGAAAATCAACGTCATCGTGGAAAACCACGGCGGCTACTCGTCCAACGGCCAATGGCTGTCGGGAGTCATGAAACAGGTGAACATGAAGAATGTAGGTACGCTGCCCGATTTTGGCAATTTTTGCATCGAGCGCAAGCCCGGTTCCTCCGATTGCCTGAAAGAATACGACCGCTACCAAGGCGTAGAAGAGCTGATGCCCTACGCAAAAGGCGCAAGTGCTAAAACCTACGATTTCGACATTAGCGGTAATGTCGTTGGAACGGACTACCTCCGCATGATGAAAATCGTGAAGGACAGCGGCTTCCGGGGTATCGTGGGCATCGAATACGAAGGCAGCAAAACCGACGAGTACGAAGGCATCCGCAAATCGAAGAAAATTCTGGAAGTGGTCGGCAAACAATTGGCCTGAGCCAATTACTTCAACTTTCCCAATCCCCCATCGACGCCCAAAATCTGGCCAGTGATCCAACTTGCCTGGTCACTGGCCAGGTAGGTGGCGGCGGCAGCCAAATCTTGAGGTGTACCGAATCGGCCCAGCGGGTGCCGCTTGGCTGATGCCTCTCTTTTGTCTTCAGATGAAAGCAGGTTTTCGGCCAGTGGCGTGTCGGTCAGTGAGGGGGCTACAACGTTAAATCGGATGCCTGAAGAGGCAAATTCTGCCGCCAGAGCAATGGCCAGTCCCTGCAAACCGCCTTTGGCCATCGAAATAGAGGTATGAAAAGTGAAGCCCGTATTGGCCGCCACACTGCTAAAAAAGACGACGCCCGCGCCTTTCGCCTTTTTTAGGCGATTGATATTGGGCTGTACCGCCGCCACGGCTCCTAGGGTATTCATCTGGAAATCATTGGTAAAATTTTCCAGTGATAACCGACCGAAGGGTTTTAGGTTGATCGTCCCGGCGCAGTAAATAATTCCGTGCAGCGTGTCGGGAAGGTTATCGAAAGCCGATTCGTCGGGAGCGAGCGCGTTCCACTCAAAAAATCGCACCTCCAAATCCGGCTTGTGCTGTCCGCCAACGTAAACCGTGCCGCCTTCTTCTAAAATCTGGCTGGCAATAGCGTGGCCGATTCCGGTGCTGGCCCCAATGATGAGGATATTTTTATTCTCGAATCTTGCGTTCAAAGCGGGTTTGTTTATGGTGAGGAAAGTGTCTGTTGGACCGAAATCTACATTTCCAGATAGCTGAGAAATTCTTTGCGGGTAGCTTCCTCTTTAAACCTACCACCATAAAAAGAAGTGATCGTGGAGCTACCCGAATCCTGAATTCCGCGGGATTGCACGCACATGTGCTGTGCATCGACCACTACGGCGACATCTTCGGTTTTTAAGACATTTTTCAACTCTTCGGCGACCTGCACGGTGAGACGCTCCTGCACTTGCGGACGCTTGGAATAATACTGCACGATGCGGTTCAGTTTGGATAGGCCAATGACCTCACCACTGGAAATGTAGGCCACATGGGCCTTGCCATAAATAGGCACGAAGTGGTGTTCGCAGTTAGAAAAGACCGTAATGTCCTTCTCCACTAGCATCTCGCCGTACTTGTACTTATTTTCAAAAAGCGTAATGGCCGGTTTGTTTTCGGGATTCAGGCCGCTGAAATTTTCCTTGATGAACATCTTGGCCACCCGGTGGGGGGTGCCGTTCAGGCTATCATCGGTGAGGTCGAGGCCCATGATTTCCATAATATGGCGGAAATGCTTCTCGATGAGTTCGATTTTGATATCATCGTCCATCGCAAAGGCGTCCACCCGCAGCGGGGTATCGTAGGAAGTCATGATGTGGTCGTGGCCGATATCATCGACCTCGCCGTTTTGGTGTTTGCCGTTATTCGGTGGGGTATTCAACATAGTTGCGTTCGGTTTCGTAGAGGCGAATTTTTAAATCAAACTTAGGGTCAATTTCTTTTCTTAGAATATCGTGAATCACAATGGCGATGTTTTCCGCCGAAGGGTTCAGGTCGCTGAATTCTTCAGTGTCGAGGTTCAGGTTTTTGTGGTCGAAGCGGTCGAGAACATATTCCTTGATCACATCACTCAACTTCTTCATGTCATAGACGTAACCCGTCTCGGGGTCGATTTCACCCGTGAGCCGCACTTCCAGGTCGTAGTTGTGGCCGTGGTAGTTGAAGTTGTTGCATTTGCCGTAAACCCGCTCGTTTTTCTCATCCGACCAATTTGGATTGTTGAGCCGATGCGCGGCGTTGAAGTGCTCCTTGCGGAACACCGATACTCGTTGGGACGTCATGGGAGAATATAGGGTAAAAACTGGATCTAAATGTCGTTACAAAGTTTGTGTACAACACATTCAAGAACGCCGGGCGAAACTTGTGAGTCACCCGTTGGATTCGAGATGCACTTGGTTAACGGCGCGTATATTCCTTTTGTTTGGCTTCGTCTATTTTAGAAAAGCGCCAAAAATTCTAAATTCAATTCGCCTTAATATACTGACAAACAAATTTTTATGTAAACCGTATTGGACAAAATCCAATAATTAATAAATAAATTTACTATTGGGTAAATTAAGAATTATTTTGCGGCTTCTTATCTATCCTCTCTTGTCTCGATGAATCGACGAAATTTCCTGCAAAAAAGTACGCTGGCTGCAACCGCTTCCGGCATTATTCCTGCGATCAACTTTACAAACCCCGCCCCGGCGGACAAAGTTCGACTGGGGTTTATCGGGGTCGGGATGAGGGGTCGCAATCATTTGGCGCAGGCCATGTTCCGCCCCGATGTGGAAATCAACGCCATTTGCGATATCGACCCGGAATCCGTCAAGACCGCGTTGGGTATGATCGCCAAAGCCGGACGCAAAAAACCGGAAGTGTACGCGGCGGGAGAGGAAGATTTCCGCAATATGGTTAAGCGAGATGACCTCGACGGCGTCGTCATCGCCACTCCCTGGGAATGGCACGTGCCGATGGCAGTGGCGGTGATGAAAGGGGGTAAGTACGCCGGGGTAGAAGTCTCGGCTACGGTCACTTTGCAAGAATCCTGGGACTTAGTGGATACCCACGAGCAGACGGGGTCACACTGTATGATATTGGAAAATGTCTGCTACCGCCGCGATGTAATGGCGGTGCTGAACATGGTTCGCAAAGGATTGTTCGGCGAAATGACCTACGCCCACTGCGGCTACCAGCACGACCTGCGGGAGGTAAAATTCAACGATGGCAAGCAAGCCTACGGTGGCGGCGTGGAGTTCGGCGAAAAGGGCTACTCCGAAGCCAAATGGCGCACCCAGCATTCCATTGACCGCAATGGTGACATTTATCCGACCCATGGTCTGGGCCCGGTGGCGCACTGGCTGGACATCAACCGAGGCAATAAATTCAACTACCTGACCTCGACCGCCACCAAGTCGCGGAGTTTGCACAAGTACATCGTGGACAAAGGCGGCGAAAACCACCCGAACGCTAAGGTGAAGTTCAATCTGGGCGACATAGTAACGACCGTCATCGAATGCCATAACGGCGAAAACATCGTCATCATTCACGACACTAACTCACCCCGCCCTTATTCTCTGGGTTTCCGGGCGCAGGGCACGGAAGGTATCTGGATGAACGACGGCAGCATGATTTATCTCGAAGACTCGGCCGAAAAGCCCCACACCTGGCAACCCGCCGCGCCCATTCTGGACAAGTACGACCACCCCATCTGGCAGAAAAACGCCAAAGAAGCCGAAACTGCCGGCCACGGCGGCATCGACTATTTCGTGCTGCGCGGCTTCATCGAGGCCATCAAGCGCAAAGTCGCCCCACCAATCGACGTGTACGACGCCGCCGCCTGGAGCGCGATCAGCCCTCTTTCCGAACTTTCTATCGCTCGTGGTAGCTCCCCCGTCGAAATTCCCGACTTCACGCGCGGTAAATGGCGGACGAACAAGCGTATTTTTGGCCTTAATGGAGAATATTGAGTTTTTGTTTAAGTGTTGAAAAGTTTAATTGGATTCGCGGCCTCAATTTAAACTCTTCATCATGTAAACCACAAATTTTTAAACCGCCTTGGGATCGGTACGCCGCAGCGGCCCCGCTTCAACACTTAAACCCTTCAACATTTTAACCAAAAACCTGTGTCTCAAAAAAAACCAAACTACCTCGGCCCCCTAATCATCGTTGGCGTTCTTTTCTTTATTCTGGGCTTCGTGACCTGGGTGAACGGAACGCTGATCACTTTTTTTAAAAAAGCCTTCAACCTCGACAATACGAGTTCGTATCTCGTCACTTTTGCCTTCTTTATTTCTTACACCTTGATGGCGCTGCCCTCGGCGGCTGTGCTGAAAAAAGTCGGTTTCAAAAACGGGATGTCTATTGGCTTGCTGGTGATGGCCGTAGGTACCATCATTTTTGTTCCGGCGGCTAGCTCGGCCTCGTACACTTTATTTCTCGTTGGTTTATTTACCATCGGCATCGGTCTGACGCTGTTGCAAACTGCCATTAACCCTTACGTGACCATCCTGGGGCCGAAAGACAGCGCGGCGGCACGAATCAGTTTCATGGGTCTGGCCAACAAGGGGGCGGGAATTGCCAGTCAGAGAATTTTTGGCGGAATTCTGTTAGCTGGGGCCGCTGCGACCACTACCCAAGCTGAGGAACTGGACAAAGTCGTGACGCCTTATCTCATTCTAACGGGAGTTTTGGTGGGAATGGCTCTGCTCATCAAAATGTCAAAAAATCTGCCCGAAATTGACGAGCCGGAAGATGATTTACCAACCGACGGCACGGTGGTCGTCGCCAAAGACAGCATCTTTCAGTTTCCCAATCTGGTTTTGGGCGTTATAGCTATTTTCTGTTACGTGGGCGTCGAGGTAATTGCGGGTGATACTATTATCAGTTATGGCGTTACCAGCGGCTTTCCCGAAGAAGAAGCAATGCATTTTGGCACGTACACCTTAGGTGCTATGATTATTGGCTATATTATGGGTATCCTTTTGATTCCCAAGTATGTTTCGCAACAAGCCTGGCTGAAATTTGCGTCGCTTCTCGGCATTATCGTGACCATCGTGGCCATTTTTACTACCGGCTATGCCTCCGTACTTTCCATTGCAGCGCTGGGGTTAGCCAATGCCGTCATGTGGCCCGCGATTTGGCCGCTGGCTATCGAGAGTCTGGGTAAGTTTATCAAAACGGGAGCCGCTTTGCTGGTCATGGGTATCTCCGGAGGCGCAGTTCTTCCGCTGGTGTACGGGGCGCTGGCCGACTCGATGGGTAGCACCCAAAATGCTTACGTGCTAATGGTGCCGCTGTATATGTTCATCTACTACTACGCCGTTTGGGGGTCGAGGAAGCGTATCTGGTAGCTTTTTTGAAGCTCATGAGTTTAAAGTTTATGAGTTCATGAGTTTTGGACTGTTCAGGGGGTCCGTCAGAACTTTTCAGGTTTTGAATCGTTCTGAAACCATACTATTCTACTTCTAAATGGAAGCCATTCTTGAAACTTCTGAAATAATAGGCAATAAGCTTTATTGTCCTTCCCTCACCGAATATATTCGTCGCCAGACGATTACCGTTAACATCGGCGATTTGCCGATGGGTTCGGATTATCCCATTCGGGTGCAGTCGATGACTACGGTGGACACGATGGATACCGAAGGCTCGATTGCGGAAGTGATTCGGATGGTTGAGGCGGGTTGTGAGTACGTGCGGATTACCGCGCCGAGCGTTAAGGAGGCGCAGAATCTGGAAAACATCAAGAAAGGGCTGTCGGCCAAAGGTATTCGGGTACCGCTGATTGCCGACATCCACTTTACGCCCAATGCCGCCGAACTAGCCGCGCGGATTGTCGAGAAAGTCCGCATCAATCCCGGTAACTACGCCGACCGCAAGCGTTTTGAACTCATCGACTACACCGATGCCTCCTACGCCGCCGAATTGGAGCGGATTCGGGAGAAGTTCACGCCGCTGGTCAGGATTTGCCAGGAATACGGCACCGCCATGCGCATTGGCACCAACCACGGCTCGCTTTCCGACCGTATTCTAAGCCGCTACGGTGACACGCCGCTCGGTATGGTGGAATCGGCTTTGGAGTTTTTGCGGATTTGTGAGGAAATGAACTACGCACAAATCGTCCTTTCCATGAAATCCAGTAACACGCAGGTGATGGTGGAAGCCTACCGCCTGCTGGTACAGCGGCTGGACGAGGAAGGCTTAAAGCCCTACCCGCTCCACCTGGGCGTCACCGAAGCCGGCGAAGCCGAAGACGGCCGCATAAAGTCCGCCGTGGGAATTGGCACTTTGCTGGAAGACGGCCTGGGCGATACTGTCCGAGTTTCGTTGACCGAAGCGCCCGAAAACGAGGTTCCAGTGGCGCGGGCCCTGGTCGAGCGCTACAACAGACGTCCTGGCCACGCGCCAATCGAACCCGTAGAGCAAATTCCCATCGACCCGTTCCAGTACACGCGTCGTGCTACGCAGGATGTCAATAACTTCGGTGGTCTCAACGTACCGCGCGTGATTGCCGATTATTCCGGCATTGCCGTCGAATCGCACGAAGACCTGCGCAGCGTTGGCCACTTTTTTCTGCCCGTTCCCGACAAATGGGCCATGAACGACCAGGGCGTGGACTATATTTACAGCGGCAGCCTCCCAATTCCTTTCATGCTGCCTAATGGTTTGAAGGAAATTTTGGACTATTCCGTTTGGTTATCCCATGAGGATAGCAAGAACAAACTTCCTTTGCTTTCCGTAGAAGAATTCAGAAGCCAACCTCAACTTCACCAATCCTTAAACTTCGTTCACGGCGATATTCACAACTTTGACGACGACTTCCTCGACCACTTCAACGACAGCGGCAACATTGTCTTCGTAATAACCTCCGAAAACGCCCACGCCATGCCGGAGTTGCGGCGGTTGTTTTTCAAGCTTTTAGATAAAAAAATAACTGCTCCCGTCGTAGTGAGACGCGCCTACCCGGCTAACGCTCCCGAAACTTTACCCCTCTACGCTGCCACCGATGTGGGCGGTTTGCTGGTGGACGGCTTGGGCGATGGCATCTGGCTGAGACCGCAATTTGGAGGAGTAACCGAGAAAAAAAGCCAACTGAAAACGGCAGTAGAGTTCAACTCCATCGCTTTCGGCGTGTTGCAAGCGGCCCGCACCCGGATGTCGAAGACCGAGTACATCTCCTGCCCTTCCTGCGGACGAACTTTGTTCGATTTACAGGAAACTACCGCCATGATTCGCAAACATACCGAGCATTTGAAGGGTTTGAAGATTGGCATCATGGGCTGCATCGTCAATGGTCCCGGCGAAATGGCCGATGCCGATTACGGCTACGTAGGGATGGGCAAAGACAAGATCGCCCTCTACCGGGGCCAGCAAGTCGTCAAACGCTCCGTTACCGCCGAGAAAGCCGTTTCTGAATTGATCGAGATTATCAAAGAAGACGGTCGGTGGGTGGAACCATCAGATAATTGATATGAGTGATTTCAAAAAATATTTCCAGTTAGGTGATGTCTTCAAGTACTTCATCCGGGTTTTTAAAAAGCCCGATCCGAACGACCCGTCTTCTTTCAACTTAAAGATGATGCACGGCATCAATCGGATATCCATCGTGATGTTCCTTTTCTGCGTGGCGGTGATGGTTTTTAGAGCCTGTACGCGATGAACATTGAAAGCCTGCGTGACTACTGCCTCTCCCTGCCGGGAACCACGGAGGGATTTCCTTTTGGGGAACAAACGCTGGTGTTTAAGGTAAAAGAGAAAGTGTTCTTACTCATGCCTTTGGATTCTGTTCAAGTGCAGTTTAATGCCAAATGCGATCCTGTAAAAGCGCAGGAATTACGTGAACAGTACGACTGTGTACTGCCTGGCTACCACATGAACAAAAAGCACTGGAACACGGTAAAAGCCGACGGGAGCATGTCCGACGACACCTTGAAGTCCTGGGTAAAAGACTCTTACGATTTGGTGGTGGCCAGCCTTCCCGCCAAAGTCCGCACCGAACTCGCTTGATAACCTCGAAGAAATAAAGCAAAATGGAAATCTGCCTGGTCGTCCTGCTTTTTATTCCCTACCTGTTCTTGAAGTACTACCTCACCGACCACGAAACGAAGGCGGAGAAGGATTTGGCTCGCTTCGCGGAGGGAATTTGGCTAATGAGCGAAAATAGGTTTGAGGAGGCTTTCCGGTATTTTGACGAAAGCGTGAAAGCCAATCCAAAATCAGCCGTGGCCTACGCCTATCGGGGGAAGTGCAACTTACACGACGAAAACTACTACTCTGCGGTATATGACCTCACCCAAGCTTTAAGTTTCGACAATACACTGTCTGAATCTTATTTGGATAAAGGAATAGCGCACTACGCCCTACAGGAATTTGAGGAAGCTTTCCGGGAATTTGACAAAGCCGTTTGGTTTTTCAGAAATGAAAGCCCCGATGCCTTACGGATGCGCGGTCTGGCCCGGTTGCGGCTGGATCAATTTACGCAATCCGAGCGGGATTTGCGTCGGGCGATGGAGTTGGGGGACGAAGATGCAAGATTTGTGCTTTCTCAAGCTCCTTTCATCAATTCCGATAAAGTCAGAATTTTGAACCGGTAAGGTGCCGCATCGGAAAGCATACTTAGCAACCTAGCGTGTAAAAAATCATTTGGCTCGCCGCTGAGCCGTCGCCAACTCCCTCCGAATATTAGTTTCCTCCTCCGAACCCGGTGCGGCCATTATCAGCGCATTATCCGCCCACTGCTCCGCCGATGGCACATAGCTGGCATCGGGAGAACGCTCGTTGAAGTGCTTCAATAAATACGCATAATCCGGCACTTTCAGCGGTACCTGCGTGATGTGCATATTGACCAACTCTACTGCCCGCTTCGGTGTATTCTCCCGGAAATAAGCGTTGATTAGCGGCAATAATACCCGATTCCGCGCGACCTGCGGATCGATTTCGGCCTTGATCATATAGGCCCGCATCTGCTTGATTTTGGCGCTGCTGTACTGATTACCGAAGCTGCTGTACAGCGAAGACATAATCAGATTCTCAGCCACGCTCTTCACTTCCGCCGCGTCACGGCCTTGCTTATACGCGGGCAGATGGTTGATAAAGTACTCTCCCATTGGGTTCTCCACGTCCATCAGCAATTTCTGAATCGCCAGGTAATTCGTCTCCGAGGCGTAGCTACTCTCCGGCTGCTGACTAGCGTAAATCTCCATCGCCTTCCGATTAGCTGCCGTGTCCATCGTCACTTTACTGAACATGGCGTAGTCAATCAAGAACTGGCTATCTTTTTCGCCTTCCTCAAAGCGCTTCTTCATCGACGCCGACCGCAGATTTGGATCGAGGGCCAGTTTTCCCTGCTCGATGAGCTTATCCCCGTTCGCGTCGATCGTCCCCAGATGAACCAGGTTTTTGTTCTGGTCAAAGTATAGCAGCAACGGCAACGCGTGAACAAAAATCTTCCGGCTAAGTACGAAACTTTGAAATTCCGGCGAGTTGACTTCAATGCGATAGTTCAAAAAGGTTTTGTTATAAAAATCACTGACCTTTTCTTCCTTAAAGATGGGAATGAAACTCTGACAAACGTGGCACGACTCCGAATAGATTTCCACAAAAACGGGCTTATCCTCCGCCTTCGCCTTTTCAAACGCTTTGTCCACGTTATTACCATAAAAAATAACGCCCTCCTGCGTAACTGGCGTCAAAGAACTTGACTCAGCAGGAGTCGCAGTCGAACCAGAATTATCGCCCTGATTTTTAGAATCTTTCTGACAAGATATCAACAGTGCAAGGAAAAAGAACAAACCAAGAACTCGAGTTAATATTCTCTCAATCACTAAATCTCTCATTCAACACTAATTTTATTGCGCTGCCTTAATTTCCGCCTCCAGATCCTTACTTAACTGCTGACAAAGAGCCTCGATATTATCGGCCATTTTCTTGTCGTTCGTGGCGGTCAGGAGCGTGTCAGCGATGCCACTTATGGTTTCGATGTAGAAGCGCTTCATGTCGAAGACTTCCATGTCCTTGGTCCACAGGTCAATCTTCAAAGTGCCGCGATGGTAGTGGTCCCACACCGCCACCGCAATGGCGCGGGTGTCCTCGATGCCCTCGTTGGGATTGTCGGTCGCGCTCCAATGAATTTTGTCGGGGACGTTCTGGTTGTCGAGATCGACGGTGAAATGTATTTCTGATTTTTTCATCAACAAAACTTAGGGGTGGTTTTTGCAAAAGTACGCTTTACTGTCCGGCCCGCGCAAATACGCGCTTCAAAATATCCGTCACCCGGGCGGCGGGGTCTTCGCGGATTTTCTTCTCTTCCTGGGCAATCAGAAAGTAGAGGCCATCCATCGCTTTCTGGGTGGCGTACTGCTTCAAGTCAGGATTCACCTTTTGCACGAATGGTATTTTATTGTAAGTATTCACCAAGTCGGCGTAGTAGCGGGTAGCTTGGTTGAGGTTCAGTGTGCTGTCCACCACCGGGAAAAAGGTGCTATATAATTCTTCGTTGGTGGTGCGCTTTAAGTAGGAAGTCGCAGCATCGTCCGGGCCTTTGAGGATGCCCACCGCATCGTTGATGTTCATTGAAGTGATGGCTTTAATAAAAATGGGCTTTGATTTCTTAGCGGCGTCTTCGGCGGCGCGATTGAGCGAAAGCACGAAGCGATCCACTTCATCGCCTAGGCCGATTTGTCGGAGCGTGTTCTCGACTTTCTGCGCATCGGGTGGGAAAAGGATCTTGATAAACTCGCTTTTGAGGTAGCCGTCGGTACGCGATGCCTCCGCCGAACCGTTACCAATGCCGACTTTGAGGGCTTCTTTGAGGCCATTGGCGATTTCATTTTCCGAGAGCGCGCCGGACTGCTCCTGTACCTGCTCGAGGATCTTGCCTAACTTTGTTTTGCCAAACTGCGCTTGTGACGTGCATCCGGCCATGAGCAGGACGATCGGCACTATAATCCATTTTTTATACATCGTAGTGGGTTTTGTTTGCTTCCAGAACTACGCCATAAACGTAATCGTTCCCGATAAATTTTACGTAATTTTGGCCTAAAATAAGGGTTTTACTACACAAACCATACCAATGAGGGCGAGTATCAAGGCGGAAGTAATGACGATTGGCGACGAGATTCTCTTCGGCCAAATCACCGATACCAATACGCAGTGGATCGGTACCGAATTGACCAATATCGGCATCCGACCCATCCGCAAAACCTCGGTGGGCGATAACGCGGAAGAGATTTTGGCCGCCTTAGGCGAAGCCCTCGCCAGGGTCGATGTCCTTATTATAACTGGCGGACTCGGTCCCACCAAAGACGATATTACCAAGCACACGCTTTGCAAGTTTTTTAATACCGAATTAGAAATCAACGAATCCGCGCTGGTACTTATCACCGATTTTTTCACCCGGCGCGGGAGACCGATGACTGAGCTGAACCGCCAGCAAGCGGCTTTGCCCAAAAACTGTGTCTATTTGCAAAACGACTGGGGTACCGCACCGGGAATGTGGTTCGAGCAGGATGGTAAAGTAATCGTCTCGCTACCGGGCGTACCTTTTGAGATGAAAAGCTTGATGGAAGTTAGGGTGCTGCCGCGCTTGAAAACTTTTTTCAAACCACCGCTCATAAAACACAAGATTATCCGAACCATCGGTATCGGCGAGTCGACCCTGGCCGAAACCATAGATGTCTGGGAGGACAGCCTGCCGCCGCACATTAGGCTGGCTTACCTGCCACATTTCGGACAGGTACGTTTACGTCTCACCGCCACGGGCGACGATGACAAACAATTGGCCAGTGAACTGGCTTATGAAACGGAGCGGGTTAGGCCGTTGATCGAAAAATGGGTCTATGGTTATGAGAACGATGAATTAGAAACTATCATTGGTAAATTGCTCATGGCCGAACACGCCACAGTTAGCACCGCCGAAAGCTGCACGGGTGGCTTCGTCGCCCACAAAATTACGAGCGTACCGGGATCATCGCGCTATTTCACGGGTTCCGTGGTAGCCTACGACAACGACGTGAAGATGAATACGCTGGGCGTGTCGATGAACGACCTTCTGGAACACGGCGCAGTAAGCGAAGAAGTAGTGAAAAACATGGCGGAAGGTATCCGCAAACTAATGCACACGACCTACGGCATCGCCACCAGCGGCGTCGCCGGCCCCGACGGCGGCAGTCCGGAAAAACCCGTCGGCACGATCTGGATCGCTTGCGCCTCTCCCAACGGAACCACCACCCGCCAACTCACCCTAACCAAACACCGCAGCGTAAACATAGAATTGACAGCAACTTACGTTTTGGATTTGCTGAGAAAAAGTATTTTGAAAAACAATGATTGATTGGTGGTGCAGTAATAAGATTGGCTTCTCAGCATTGACGCTCAATTCATTCTCTCATTCTCTCATTCTCTCATTCTCTCATTGATCCCATGAAAATAGTCGAAATGATTATGCCCCAGATGGGCGAAAGTGTCATGGAATGCACGGTTTTGGGCTGGCTTGTGAAAGTGGGCGATACGGTGGAAGCCGATGATTCCATTTTGGAAGTAGCTACCGACAAGGTCGATACGGAAGTGCCTTCGCCTTATAGCGGGACTTTAATGGAGGTTTTGGTCGAAGAAGGCCAGGTCGTCAAGATTGGCAGTCCAGTGGCGCGGTTGCAAGTTGCCGAATCCACGAAAACGGGTAGCCAATCATCCGAGATTCCCGGAGCGCCGACCGAAAATAATGGACACGAAAAGGACGCTTTAAAAGAAAAAGAAGAAGATTTAGAAGAAGTAATCGAGAATTGGGAAGATCAGATGGCTTCGCTGGGTTTGCCTACGTTGAGCAACGTGACGAAACTCCCCACCCGTCCCGCCACGGGCCATGAATCTAACAATGGCTTTTTCTCGCCTTTGGTGCTGAGCATCGCCAGGGAAGAAGGCGTGAGCATGGAGGAACTCCTAACCGTTGACGGTTCTGGTGTTGAAAGTCGCGTGACAAAAAAAGACCTCTTTCATTTTTTGGAAAAACGAACGAAGCCCGCCGCACCCAGCGCTTCTCCTTCTCAAAAGCCTGGTAGCAATATCGAAATCCAGGAAATGGACCGGATGCGCCGCATGATTGCCCAGCGGATGACCGACTCTAAGAATATTTCGGCCCATGTGACGTCGTTCATTGAAACAGACATGACGGTCGTAGTCAAATGGCGCGAGCGGGTCAAAGACAGTTTTCGCCAGCAGACCGGGACGTCCATCACCTACACTCCGCTGTTGATTGAGGCCGTCATCAGGGCCATAAAAGATTATCCTTTGATTAACATTTCGGTCGAAGGCAACGCATTATTAATCAAAAGAGACATTAATATCGGCATGGCGGTGGCTCTGCCCAATGGTAATTTGATTGTTCCCGTCATTCATCAAGCCGATCAATACAGCCTGATTGGCTTGGCGAAAAAAGTGAACGAGCTGGCCAAGAAAGCCCGTGAGAACAAGCTGAAAGCCGATGACCTGACGGGTGGCACCTACACCGTTTCCAACATCGGCACCTTCGGAAACCTCATGGGAACGCCTATCATCGTGCAGCCGCAGGTAGCCATCATGGCCTTTGGGGCCATCGTCAAAAAGCCCGCCGTCATAGAAACCCCGGAAGGTGACTTGCTGGGCGTCCGCCAAAAGATGTTCATCTCCCACTCCTACGACCACCGCGTGGTGGATGGCTCGCTAGGTGGAATGTTCCTTAAACGGGTTTCGGATAATCTGGAAAATTTTGATTCAAAACGACCCATTATTTAATGCTGAGAATTACCCTCGATATGGACGATGTGATGGCCGATACCAACGGCAAGCTCATCGATTACGCCCTGAATGAGTTCGGCCCCGGCCATTTGTACGAAGATTTCCGTCAAGCGGCTTTTAAGGATTTGCTGCACCCGAAGCAGATGAAGAAAATGTATTCCTACATTCACCAAACTGGCTTTTTTAAAGACATTTCCGTCATGGAAGGTGCTCAGGAAACGGTCGAAGAGCTATCACAGTACTATGAAATATTCGTCGCTACGGCGGCTTTGGAATTTCCTAATTCTTTTCGGGAAAAGTACGACTGGTTGCAAACGCATTTCCCCAAAATTCCTTGGAGCAACATCGTTTTCTGCGGCGACAAGAGCATTATCTACTCCGATTTCCTGATCGACGACCACATCAAGAATATGATCTCCTTCACCGGAAAGGGAATCTTGTACTCGGCTCCCCACAACTTGCACGAAACCGCTTACCCACGCGTGGCCAACTGGCGGGAAATCAGGGAAATGTTTTTACCAAAAATATGAATCTTCTCCTGATTGAAGACGAACCGAAAACCGTCCAATCCCTCAAACAGGGCCTGGAAGAAAATGGCTATGCGGTGGACGTCGCCTACGATGGCATGATTGGCAAGCAGTTAGCGATGCGAAACAGCTACCACCTGATTGTGAGTGACATCATCATTCCCGGCATCAACGGCGTGGAGCTTTGTCGGGAACTGCGCAAAGCGGGTAATGAAACGCCCATCCTGATGCTCACTGCGTTGGGTACCACCGATGATAAGGTCGTTGGTTTCGACGCCGGGGCGGATGATTACCTGGTCAAGCCCTTTGAATTCAAAGAGTTGCTGGCCAGAGTTCGGGCACTGACCAAACGCGGCAGCGCCGTGAGCCAAACGGCGCAAATCATGCGCTTTGCCGATTTAGAGGTGAACATGGACGCCAAGACGGTACATCGCGCCGAACAGAAAATCGAGCTCACTGCTCGTGAGTTCAACTTGCTGGTGTACCTCATCCGAAATCAGGGCCGGGTTATTTCCAAAGCCGAAATCGCCGAGCAGGTCTGGGAAATCGACTTTGATTCGGGAACCAACATCATCGAGGTGTATGTGAATTATCTGCGCAAAAAAATAGACCGCGACTTCGAGGTGAAACTCATCCACACGCAGTTTGGGATGGGATATGTGTTGAAAACCGAATGACCCATGCAGATCCGTACCCGCTTGACGATTCAATTCGGTCTGCTCGTTAGCGGCATTTTGGTGGTGTCTTTTATCGCAATATATTACTTCACTTATGACATTACGGTAGAGGATTTCTACGCCAGATTGCGCTCCAAGGCGATTTCATCCGCTGAACTTCTCAACCAACCGAAAATCGACCCGCAGTTGCTGAAAATATTCGACCGCTCGAACCGTAACCTCATTTATAATGAGAATATATTAATTTTCGACGAGCGTAATCGGCTCATTTATAGCAATACCGATTCTCTATCCATCCACGTAACCAACTACTGGCTCAACGAAATTAGACGTGCCGACCAAATTCGCTATCGGGACGGTGATTATTACGTCGTCGGCATTTATAATAAATACGCCTTTGGCAAAACAGTAGTTGTTCTCGGGGCGCAGGATCTTTACGGCCAGGCCAACCTTGATTATCTCGGGACGATGTTGGCAGTGATCTTTTTGTGCGTGACCGCCATAGTTGCATTTGCAGGTTTGATCTTTTCTCAACGGGCGCTGCTCCCTATCTCGCGGGTTATGAACGAGGTGGAAGGTATTCTCCCCCAAAATTTGAACACCCGCCTTGAAGTACCCAATCAGCAAGACGAAATTGGACGCCTGACCACCACTTTTAATAAGCTTCTGGATCGCATCGAATACGCTTTCAGAATCCAGAAAACATTCATCGCCAACGTATCGCACGAATTAAAAAATCCCCTCACTAAGATGAGTTCACAGCTGGAAGTGAGTCTGTTGAAAGAGCGGACACCGGGAGAATATCAATCCACTATTGGTTCCGTGCTGGAAGACATAAAGGAGTTGTCGCAACTTTCCAATTCACTGATGGAACTGGCAAAGGTCAGCGAAAACCAGCGCGAGATGCTCACAGATCGCGTCCGGCTGGACGAAATTCTTTGGGATACCCGTACCAATCTTTCGCAAGCCAACAAATCCTACAAAATTCTGTACGCCATAGATGAGCTGCCGGAGGATGATACCTGGCTGGAAATCAACGGAAACGCCACGCTACTAAGAACGGCCTTTATCAATCTAATGGAAAATGCGTGCAAATTCTCGGACAATCATTCGGTGTTGGTACAACTCGTGGCCGATCAAAAAAGCATTCGGGTTGAGTTTTCGGATACGGGCAAGGGAATTGCCGCCGAAGACCATAGCCTGATTTTCCAACCCTTTTTTCGGGGGGTAAATACGGCCGATGTAAAGGGCTCGGGCATTGGTCTTTCGCTGGTGGAACGTATTACCAAACTGCACAATGGCAGCATCACCATTCTCCCAAACAAGCCGACCGGTACCCGCTTTGTTTTGGAATTTTTCCATCTCTAAGGATATTCTAATTTTATGTTAACGCCATTCTAAGGATTGGTTCATTAGTTTGTATCGTAAAGCTGATAGCCTGAACCTTTAATCGATATTTCACCGACGCAGTCGGCTCCCTTTGGGAAAATAGACTTATATTTTTTGTGGTGTTAATATCCAAACTCGGCAGGTGTACCTTACACCTGCCAAAGTTTTTTGTAAGCAACTTTAAAGCAAAAGGGGCACTCGATCGAGCGCCCCTTTTGCTTTTCCAAAACTGATACTGGAACCTTATTCGCGCTTCCTGATTTGAATAATTTTTGCTTTATCCAGCAGTTTGATGACCGGGTAGGTCGGGTCGAACTCGAACCATTTGGAGCCAAAGTTGATGGAATTGGGCCGCTTATGGTGATTATTCTGGAACAATTCACCCATCATCAACAGGTCGAAAATCAGCGAGTTTTTGGATTTATCCTGGTTATCAAAGTTCTGATAACCATACTTGTGACCGCTCCAATTGACGATGGCTCCGTGAATTGGCCCCATCAGAAAGTGAATGGGCAGCAGGAAAAAGAAAATCCAGTGCATGTCCAGATACAAATACGCCAACACATAAAATGCCGTGTACAAGGCAATCCATCCCAAACGAGAGGCCCAGGAATCGCCCAGCTTTTCGATGAAATTCCACTCGGGGTAATTACGCTCGAAGCGGCTCTCGATGGCGCGTTTCCGGTTCAAGACGGCATTGTAGATGTCCTTGGTTTCCCACATCATTGAGAAAATATTCTTGGTGTGGTGCGGCGAATGCGGATCTTTCTCGGTATCACTGAACGCGTGGTGCATCCGGTGCAGGATGGCGTAGGCCCTGGGACTCAGATAAGAGGAACCCTGCGACAAGTAGGTAAGCAGATAGAAAAACCTTTCCCAGGATTTGTTCATCTGAAACATCTTATGGGCAGAATAACGGTGCAGGAAGAATGTCTGGCAAAAAAGAGAAAGGTACCAATGGCCCGCGAAAGCGGCGATGACTACGTACATTTAATTGAATTATGAATTTTGAGTTATGAATTATGAATTATGAGAGCGAGGCACCCCGAGGCTAAAATCCGTGCAATCGGGCAAATGAAGCTGGTGAATTACTCAGGCAAAAATAGGGGGAAATGGGGAGAAATGTTTTATGATTTTTCTCATAATGTTGATTTTATGAAAATTCCTAGAAAACGGTAAGGGCGTAGTCGAGCAGATTGCCCCCCATGCGCAGGGCTTGTTGGCGCTTTTCTTCGGGATCATTGTAGACACTCTGGTCTTCCCAACCGTTGCCCAGATCGCATTCGTAGGAGTAAAAACACACTAAGCGTCCTTGGTAAATCAGGCCGAATCCTTGCGGCGACTTTTCGTCGTGCAGGTGAATCTTGGGCAAACCATTGGGAAAATTATATTTCTGATGGTAAACGGGATGATCGAAAGGCAGTTCGATAAAAGTCAATTCAGGAAAAACTTTTTTCATTTCCCGACGGATAAATTTATCCAACCCGTAGTTATCGTCGATGTGCAGGAAACCACCCGAAATAAGGTAATTACGTAGGTTCTTGGCTTCCGAATCGGTGAAAACGACATTGCCGTGGCCCGTCATGTGGACGAATGGGTACTGGAAAATATCGGAACTTCCCACCTCCACCACGTCCTCCTCGGGATAGATATTCATCTTCATCTGCGTGTTGCAGAATTTAATCAAGTTGGGCAGGGACGTTTTGTTGGCGTACCAGTCACCGCCACCACCGTATTTGAGCTTGGCGATTTTAAAGGAAGACTGGGCCGACGACCGACCGATGGCCAGCAGAGCGCAGAAGAAAGTGAAGAGAAAAAGCTTTTGCTTCATTATAGTGGTAGAGTACAATCGGTTGAGGGATATTGTTTTTACAAATCTGGTTCGGCTGGGCGACTGTGGGCATTTATAAATCAAGCTTGCAAAGTTTTTGCCAAATGTACGCTATGACAGGCAAGAACGGCGGCAGTTTCGGTACGCAAACGGGTGCTGCCCAGGGAAACGGGCTGGAAACCAGAATCAAAAGCTTGCTGAATTTCCGAAGGACTGAAATCGCCTTCCGGACCAATCAATACGGTCACCGAATCTGCCCCGGTTACTTTTTGCACCAGATGCGTGTGACCTTCTCCTTCGGCGACATAGGCTATATAACGCTCTTGTGCCATGTTTTGCTCAAAAAACTCTTCAATTGTCGAAAATAATTTTATTTCGGGCAGATAAAACTGCTGCGATTGCTTCATTGCCGACAGGGCAATCCGGTTGAGTCGTTCCATGTTCACTACCCGATTAATTGTCTCACGGTGGGTGTGTTCCGAAACCAGGAAAGTAATTTGCCGCACCCCCATTTCGGTCATTTTCTCCACCATCCACTCGTTGCGCTCCGCCTTGCGGGTCGGACAAATAGCCATTTCTACTCGATAGGCCGGTGGTGCGACTAATTCCATCGCTACACTTTCGTAGCGACACTCCTTTCTACTAGTTTCGGTAAGTCGGGCGGTAATCTTCCTGCCCTGCCCATCCGTTACTAATATTGTATCGCCGGACCGCATTCGCAGCGCTTTGAGGCAATGCTGCGCCTCCTCACCCTCTAAAAAAAATTTACTAGCATCAGGCTGATAAAAAATAGTCATGCGATTTTTGCGAATAGAACATTTTTAAGAATTGAGTCCCCGCAGCGCTGTCAGGAATATCTCAATTAGTATTAAAAATATCAGAAAATCAAAAAACAACGTCACCCGTCAATCAGATGAAAACCCGAATGACAAACGCATTAATCCCTCATTCTGTCGTTTATTGGCACCTTTATAGGATTATAACTCAGACTTGACAGATTAGAATATCATAAAGAAATCTACAAATTTTATAATATACCCAATAATATTAATGTAATGTTGATTTTTTGTTAATTAATATTTTATAAGATTAACTATATCCCGTATTATTGTATCATAGTCAATAATCAGTTCTATAACCCCTTTTATCATTCATCATGTCAAAAGCGAAACTCGAGTACATTTGGTTGGATGGGTCAAAACCGACTCAGGGCCTGCGCAGCAAAACAAAAATCGAACCTGATTTCAGCGGCAAACTTGAAGATTGCCCCGTTTGGTCTTTCGATGGTTCTTCCACGCAGCAAGCGGTGGGTCGCTCGTCGGACTGCCTTCTGAAACCCGTTTTTATCTGTAACGATCCCCAGCGGAAAGAAGCTTTCCTCGTCATGTGCGAAGTGATGAATGCGGATGGTACCGCGCACGAGACCAACGCCCGGGCCACAATTTCGGATGACGATAATGACTTTTGGTTTGGTTTTGAACAGGAGTATTTTTTGTGGGACCCCGAAACAAACTTACCTCTGGGCTTTCCGGTCAACGGATACCCAGCTCCCCAAGGACCATATTATTGCGGAGTGGGTGCTAAGAACGCCTTCGGTCGCGATATTGTGGAAGAGCACCTGGACGTCTGTTTGGAAGCGGGCCTCAACGTCGAAGGAATCAACGCGGAGGTAGCCGCCGGCCAGTGGGAGTTCCAGATTTTCTCAAAAAGTGGAAAAGACGCGGGTGACCAGATTTGGGTAGCTCGTTACCTGCTGGAAAGAATCGGCGAAACCTACGACGTATCCATCAACTGGCACTGTAAACCACTGGGTGCCACCGACTGGAATGGTTCAGGTATGCACGCCAATTTCTCTAACTCGATCCTGCGTACGGCGGGGAACAAAGAGACTTACGACAAAATTTGTCAGTCTTTCGAGCCATTTATCAAAGAGCATATCGAGGTATATGGCGCCGATAACGATAAGCGTCTCACGGGTTTGCACGAAACGCAGTCCATCGACCAGTTTAGCTACGGCATTTCCGACCGCGGTGCTTCTATCCGTATACCCATCGCCACGGTGGAGCGCGGCTGGAAAGGCTGGCTCGAAGATCGTCGCCCCAATTCTGCCGCCGATCCCTACAAAGTGGCTGCGCGGATTATCAAGACGGTAGAAACGGCGGAGGTGTAGCCTGGACACTGGAAACGATCATGAAAAAGCCTCTGGGAGTTCCCAGAGGCTTTTTCATGATCTGTATTTCTCTATTACCAACAGTCAACAAAATCAATAACCGTCTTCTTCCTCACTACTTTTAAAAGAATAAACGTCTTTATCCAGCTTGAGGCGATCGGCGTTGAAGTGCGCGATGAAATCGTCGATTACTTTTTCGGTAATTTCATCCCGGTTAAGCCCGACTTCCAGGCCAATACCATATTCAAAGTCGGTGTCGATATCCACGTGTTCGGAAACTTTGATTTCTTCATCTTCCTCAATTTCCTCGATGAACTCGGTCAGGAGCAGTTCTGCCTCCTCGTCTTTTTCCGAGTCTTCGGGGGCGTCGATACCGCGTTCATCGGGCGACACGTAGCCCGGCATTTGCTTCTGCACTCGTTCCAGGGCTAAGTCATAGACTTTGGTGGCGTGGTGAAGGCGGAGTGTATAGAGGAGGGCATCGTAAATTACCTCGCGGGTATTATGGTAGCCAATAAACTGAACATGAGCGTGTTCGTTGTTTTCCTCTTCGTCTTCCTCGAATCCATCTTCAACGTAGATGAAGTTCGTGCCTTCGGCTTTGCATTCTTTTTTCAACTGAGCAATCTCTTCGGGATCGAAACCGGGATTCATAGCGTAGTTAATTGTTTACCAGATGTTTTTTATAAAAAAGATGCCCCAAAAATACGATGTATTTGGTTAAAGGACAGCTACCACACTCAATAAAATTGTGGTCTAATTCCGCAATTTGTCCGAAGTTTGCCGGAAATGTCCGTTTGCGATGAAGCGTAGAGTACTAGTATTGATATCTTTTTTCTTGTTGTGGATTTTCCTATTTCAGTTAGCACGAGTTCTTTTTTTTGTGTACCAAGGGTTTGTCGTGGGCCATCACCCGCTTTCTTACCTGCTGGGTTCCGCCTGGCACGGACTGGCAATGGATCTTTCGATGGCTGCTTATCTGCTTGTTCTCCCTTGTTTCCTGATGATATTTGCGGCCCATAGCTGGCAATGGTATACCCGATTCTTAACTGTTTACCATATCATCATCAGTTTTTGCGTTTGTCTGATTATTGTCGCCGATCTTCCCGTTTTTCAGGCCTGGAAATTCCGGCTGGACACGACACCCCTGCACTATTTGTCCCAGCCCGCCGAGGCTTTTGCTTCTGCCAGTTCTTCGCCTTTGCTGCTGTTGTCAGTTCTCTTTTTGCTTATTTTCTGGGCCCTGGTCTGGATTTTTGGCAATCTGAACCAGCGATCTATCCCAAAGTTCAAGCCTGTAAGTCCCTTGGCAAGCATTTATACATTTTCCATCCTCACCGGATTGCTTATCGTTCCCATTCGGGGCGGATGGGGTACCGCTCCCATGAATCAGAGCGCGGTTTACTACTCATCGGATCATTTTGCCAACCAATTGGCTGTCAACGCAACCTGGAACTTTTTTAGTTCGGTAGTAAATAAAACGGGGAGTACAGTCAACCCCTATCTGGCTATGGGTCAGTCCCAAGCCGACTCGTTGGTCAAAGCCCTTGTACCGAGAGAGGTCGAAACGGAGGCCTACACAACGGCCGACTCGACGACCAACGTGTTGCTGATAATTTGGGAAAGCCTGACCGCCAAAGTCGTTGCTCCCTTGGGTGGTTTACACGGGGTCACGCCAAAGTTTGAAGAGTTGGCCAAAGAGGGACTACTTTTCACGAACTTCTACGCCAGCGGCGACCGCAGCGACAAAGGATTGATTGCCATTCTGAGCGGGTATCCATCCCAGCCCACCACTTCCATTATTAAGTACCCCAAGAAAACGATCTCGCTGCCCTCACTGCCCAAGACATTTAGTGAAAATAGTTATCATACCTCCTTCTACTATGGTGGCGAAACGGAGTTTGCTAACATGAAATCATACCTGTTGCAGCAGGGATACGAACGAATTGTGGACGAACACCGCTTTGCTCCCAATCAGATGAACTCAAAATGGGGCGCGCACGATCACGTGGTATTCAATCGACTTCTGACCGATCTCAACAAAGAAAAGACACCCTTTTTCAGCACGATCTTCACACTGAGCAGTCACGAACCTTACGAAGTTCCCGTTCCCACGGCCATTCCCGGCGGGGATAGCGAACACCAATTTTTGAACGCACACCACTACACAGATCAAAGTTTGTACGATTTTATCAACCAGGCTAAAGAAAGTACTTGGTGGGATAACACACTTATTATCATCGTAGCCGACCACGGCCACCCGCTGCCCCGCCGGGAAGACAGTAGAATCAGCGAGTTTCAAATTCCGATGCTTTGGCTGGGTGGCGCTTTATCCAAAAAGGATGGCCGTGTCGACGAGGTGGCTTCGCAAACCGACTTAGCCGCTACTTTACTTTCCCAATTGGGAATTGAACATCGGGAATACAAATTCAGTAATGATATTTTCAACACTTCCCGAACTCCTTTTGCCTATTTTTCCTTCAACGATGGGTTTGGTTTTATCAAACAAAAAGGTGGGTTAGTGTACGACAACGTAGGTAAAATGGTGATCGAAAGAAAAGGCCACCAAACCCCGGCCGATCTGGCGACGGGACAAGCATACCTCCAAAACTCATTCGGCGATTATTTGAAGCGATAAGTAGCAAATAGTACTTTTGTAAAAGAATTGCCAGAAAAAATATTGACAATGAAGCGAGTAGCATTTTATACGCTGGGCTGTAAGTTGAATTATTCGGAGACTTCCTCCATTTCGCGGATGTTCGAGCAGCGGGGATACGAGAAAGTCGAGTTCAATCAGGAACCCGATATTTTTATAATCAATACCTGCTCGGTGACCGATAACGCGGATAAAAAATGCCGCAAAATTGTCCGGGAAGCGCAGCAAATTAACCCCGAAGGTTTTGTGGCCATCATTGGCTGCTACGCGCAGCTCAAACCCGAGGAGATTTCGGAAATTCCCGGCGTGGACGCCGTGCTGGGGGCCGCCGAAAAATTTCGGCTGGTGGAATTAATGGACACCTTTCACAAAGTCCCGACCGGACAGAAAGCCCAGGTTCTGGCCTCACCGATCGAGGACGCCATCGACTACCACGCCTCCTTCTCGCTCAACGACCGCACCCGCACTTTCCTTAAAGTTCAGGACGGCTGCGATTATCCCTGCACCTACTGCACCATTCCGCTGGCGCGAGGAAAAAGCCGCTCCGATAGCATCGCCAACGTAGTAAAGGCAGCGTGTGAAATTGCCGACCGGGGGGTGAAAGAAATCGTCCTTACCGGTGTCAACATCGGAGATTTTGGGATTCAAAACGGGACGCGGCAAACGGATTTTCTGGAATTGGTCAAGGCCCTGGACCAAGTCGAGGGTATCGAACGCTTCCGAATTTCTTCCATCGAGCCCAACTTACTGACCGACGAAATCATCGAATTTGTGGCCAGCTCACATCATTTTGTGCCGCATTTTCACATCCCGTTGCAATCGGGTTCCAACAAAATTCTCGGCCTGATGCGCCGCCGCTACCGCCGGGAATTGTACCAGGAGCGGGTCGAAAAAATCAAGTCCCTGATGCCTGACTGCTGCATTGGCGTGGATGTGATTGTGGGTCATCCCGGCGAAACACCCGAAGAATTCCTGGCGACTTACGAGTTTTTGACCGCGCTGGACATTTCCTATCTCCACGTTTTCACTTACTCAGAAAGGCCCAATACCGAAGCGCTGAAAATCCGCCCCGTCGTACCCAAAAAAGAACGCACCGGACGTTCGCGGATGCTGCACATTTTGTCGGAGAAGAAAAAACGCGCGTTTTATGAATCGCAGTTGGGTGCTACCCATACCGTACTTTTCGAGGACGATGTCCAGGAAGGCATAATGCAGGGCTTTACCGAAAATTATGTGCGTGTTTCCGCGCGTTACGATCCCTTGCTCATCAATGAAACCAAGGAAGTGTTTCTGTCAGAGATTGGTGAGGACGGCCTGATGCAAGTATACGAAGTGGATGAAACGGCAGAAATCGCGCATTAAAGCGGTTTTCCCCAATACAATACAACCAAAAAAGCTACAGACTTCTGTGGCTTTTTTGGTTGGCAAGAATGCCGTTTTAGGCTTCCATCAAAAACTCATCGTGCTGACTGATATCCAGGCCGACGCGCTCGTCTTCTTCCGAAACGCGCAGCGGCAGGATGAGGTCGACCACTTTCATCAGGGCAAAAGACATCCCGAAAGCGAAGGCTGAAACCAGTACTAGGGCGATCATATGATTGAAAAACAGGGTCGTTTCGCCGTAGGCGAGTCCCTGATCGACTACCCCACTATTGACGCCGCTGTTGGCAAAAATGCCGGTCATAATCATACCGACCATCCCCCCCACGCCGTGGCAGGGAAACACGTCCAGCGTATCGTCCAGGGTAGATTTGGTACGCAGGTGAGCGATGTAATTGCTTGTCATGGCTGCTACCACACCCACGAAAATCGAGACGGGAATCGTAACAAATCCTGCCGCCGGGGTGATGGCCACCAAACCAACGACCGCACCGATACAGAACCCAAGCGCCGAAACCTTCTTGCCCCGCGCTACGTCAAATAATATCCAGGCGATACCCGCCGCACCCGCCGCCGTGTTGGTAGTAGCGAAGGCCGAAACGGCCAAGGCACCCGCACTCACCGCCGAACCCGCATTGAAACCAAACCAGCCGAACCAAAGCAATCCCGTCCCCAAAAGCACGAAAGGAATATTCGCGGGAGGCAAAATACTCGCCTCGACGTGCGACTTACGGCGCTTGAGGTACAAGGCACCCGCCAAAGCAGCCCAGCCCGCCGACATGTGGACAACCGTTCCGCCGGCAAAGTCGAGAATCCCCATCTTGAAGAGCAAACCATCGGGGTGCCAGGTCCAGTGCGCCAACGGAGCGTACACGAACAAACTGAACAGCACGATGAAAAGCACGTAGGAGCGGAAATTGACGCGCTCGGCCATCGAGCCGGTAACGAGGGCGGGCGTGATGACCGCGAATTTCAACTGAAAAAAGGCAAAAAGCGCCAGTGGAATCGTTGGCGCCAGCGACCAGGGCGAACTTTCCAACACGCCCCTGAACATAAAGTAGGTCATAGGATTACCGATGAAGCCTCCTATCGAATCACCAAAGGCAAGGCTAAAGCCCACTACCACCCAAAGAATACTGATGACGCCCATCGCGATGAAACTCTGCAACATTGTGGAAATCACATTCTTGTTGTTGACCATCCCACCGTAAAAATAGGCCAGGCCGGGCGTCATGAGCAGGACCATCGCGGAGGCCACGAGCATCCAGGCGATGTCGCCCGAATCGAGCCCTTCGGTGATGATGGAGGAAGGTACGGCGGGCATAAATACCGCCAAGAGGCTGATCGCCAGAAGAATCATCAGGGGAACGTAGTTTGGTTTTTGCATGCGGCGCAATTGTTTTGTGGTTAGAGATTATTTATTAAAGAAAAGGTTTTCCGGTGTATCGGCTTCGCCAAAGCCAGCCTCGAAAGTCCGGGGCTGGCTTTAACAAAGTGTAATCCTGATAAATTAGAACGAATAGATGAAGGCCATTCCCAGCGTGGTTTGGCTGTTGTTGGTAAAGTTGCCCTTATCATCCTCAAACTGCTGGGTTTCGCCTGAGCCGCCCAACTTCGGATAGCTATCGATGCGAAGTTCGGGCTTTAACAGTACGTGGCCGTCGGCCAGCGTAAAATTACCCGTAAGCGTGAAGGAGTTAACTTTCGTACCCACGCCGTTGCTGTTGACCAGGCCACGAGGTCCATTGCTGTTGTTAAAATTCTCGTAGCGGGCCCCAATTCCGAAGCCATCTGTAATTGCTGTATTGGCGTAAATGGCCACCCCTCCCCAAGACTGCGCCTCGGAAGGACCGCCACTACCCTGATAATCACCTTTTTGCGAACCGTATGCCGCGTTCAGTCCCAGCAAGAATTTTTCGGTAATCTGGTAGCTTGTCGTGAGGTCGAAAATGCTGTAAAAGGCTTTATCCTGTGGAACCTGAGGAACATCCTCACTGGCCTCATTGCTGCCCATGTAGTTGAGGTATACGCCCCAGTTCTCGACGGGAGAGAAGTACAATTGGCTGATGAAGCCCTTCTGACGGTTGTTGTCACCCAGGCCATCCACATTGTTGACCAAACCAAGCATTAGCGACGCGCGGTCTGAAAAAGCATAGGTGGCTTTCAGACCCGTGTGGTAAAAGGGACCGTTGTTGAACAGATTCGACAGTGAGTAGTTGAAATTCACCGGGGCGTCGATCACCTCGTAGCCGATGTGGGTGCCGAATTGCCCGGCGGTCATCGAAAATTTGTCGGTGAAATTGTAGGTAAAGTAGGCTTGTTTGATGGCCAGGGCCATACCCGTGTACTCACTATTGAGGACACTCTTTAGATTGCCGTAGTTACCGAGATCGGCGTTGGGGCCGAAGGTGAGATCGACTACCGCTTCCGACTTGTCGTTGGCATACGTCATTTTAGTCTGTACCAAACCCAACTGAAATTGACCGGATCTGATATCGAACGCGCGGGCGTTGGCGACACCCGAGTTTGATCTAGAAGCCGGACGATTGAAGTTGCCGATGTAGTAGGAATCCAGGTAGCCGGAGAAAGTGAAGGGGCTTTTGGTGTCGTCGTCGGCCTTGGCTTCGGTAGTCTTTTTAGTGCCTTCAACTTTCTTGACTTCCTCCGAGGCGGGCTTCTTTTTATCATCGTCTCCCGGACCGTCGCCCTTGGCAAAACCCAAAAAAGGGATCATAGCAGATAATACTGTTAAATAAACCTTCTTCATAATTTTATTTTGTTTGATTGTTTAGAGGATTATTACCTTTCGATATGGCAAATATTGACTATTAAAGGATAAGATCAAACCAAATAGCTGTTATAATTGAACAATATTTGTAAAATTCACAGAAAAATATAATATTTAGCAGATATGATAATATAAATTATTAATATATATTATTTGGCAAAAATACCTCAATCCCAAATTATATATAATAGTACAAAATAATCTTTTTGTAGTTATATTCACAAAAATGTCATAGTCATTGCACCGATCAAGCGTGGGTTATCGGCACAAAAAAAAGGCCCATGAATCATGGGCCTTTTCAAAATGAGTAAGTTAGACGTACTATTCGTCGTGCATCCAGGCTTTTTTGGCCAACAGGGTGTCTTCCTCCTCTACGTGTTCGGGATCGGGTATGCAGCAGTCCACGGGACATACCGCCGCACACTGCGGCTCTTCATGGAAGCCCATGCACTCGGTACACTTATCGGAAACTATATAGTAGAATTCGTCAGATACGGGGATTTGTTTTTCTTTGCCACTCACTACGGTGCCGTCGCCGAAATCGACTTCGTCGAGGCTCGTGCCATCGCCCCAAGCCCATTCCACGCCGCCTTCATAGATGGCAGTGTTGGGGCATTCTGGTTCGCAGGCACCGCAGTTGATGCATTCATCGGTGATCATTATAGCCATGCTCGTCGGATTGTTTATATTTGTTCGGCCTTCACTTATTGGAACCAACAAATATAATTATTTTTAGTTTCCCACCCATTAGAATAAGGTTAAAATTATCCGCACCTTGAACTATCCAGATAATATTTAGCATGATTGACAGAAAAACTCGAATAAATTCATTTGTACAATTAGGTGAATATCTACTAAACCCTACAAATTCGATAGAGTTGCAGGAGGCAACTCGATTGGCGCGCGCCAAAAATGGCTGGTTCGTGCCGGAAAATACGCTGCTTTCTCTCGGAAAAATCGCCGAAAATTACCTCGGTTTTGCAAAGCTTTCCCGGTTTTTAGATCATTACGAAGAGGTCGATATGCCAAAAAAGATCGGCGTGGTGATGGCAGGAAATGTACCCGCCGTAGGGTTTCATGATGCATTATGCGTGTTGCTGAGCGGACACAAGCTTTTGGCCAAGCTCAGTAAGGAGGATACGCCGCTTATGCTTTTCTTGCTGGAAACTTTGAAAAGGTTGGAACCTGCCTTCAAGAAGATGATCCAATTGGTCGAGCGCATCAACGAAGCCGACGCTTACATTGCCACCGGAAGCGACAACACGGCCCGGTACTTTGAGTACTATTTTGCCAAAAAACCTCACATTATCCGTAGAAACCGCACCGCCGTGGCGGTATTGGATGGGCAGGAATCCGAGAGAGATCTAGCCGAACTCGGCGAAGACATCCTCCGCTATTTTGGTCTGGGTTGTCGCAACGTTTCGAAACTTTACGTGCCATCGGGATACGATTTTTCCAAGTTGTACGAAACCCTGGAAGACCAGCGCCCCTTCTACGCCAATCACCATAAGTTCTTCAATAACTACGAATACAACCGCTCCATCCTGCTCGTCAACGGAACGCCCCATTACGACAACGGCTTCCTGATGTTCACCGAAAGCGAGGCAATGGTGTCGCCCCTAAGCGTGGTGTACTACGAAACCTACGAGTCAATCCCGCAACTGACTGCTGAACTCGCCGACCAAAGCGAAAAAATCCAGTGCATTGTCGCCAATCCCGAAAAAATTACTGGCGCCATCCTCTTCGGTCAGGCGCAATCGCCCGGCCTGGCGGATTTTGCGGATGGCGTGGATACGATGGCTTTTTTAGCGAGCGTATAATAAATATGAAACCAAGGTAATCTCCACCCCATTTTTTCTGTCGAGTATTTTTTTGTCAGGGCCTACTTCTTATTTGAATCCAAAATCACCCAGCAATGCCCGACCGCTTCACCGCCGATACTTTTAAAGCCGAACTTTTTCGTATCCTTAGCTATTGGGAAAAATACGGGCCCGATGAAGAACGCGGCGGCTTTTACGGGACGGTGACCTTCGACAATGTTCCGGTTGCGGATGCCCCGCGCTCGGTGGTGGTGAATGGTCGCATTTTGTGGACCTTCTCGATGGCTCACCGCCTTTTTCCTAATGCTGCCTACCGAAAAATGGCCGACCGAGCCTTCGATTATTTATCCCAACATTTATTCGACCAGGAAAACGGCGGTGTCTATTGGTCAGTGACGGCGGACGGGAAACCACTGGAGACCAGAAAACTGATGTACGGGCAAGCATTTGCCATGTACGGACTGAGCGAATACTACAGAATTTCGAAGTCAGAATCAGCCCTCAAACTAGCTCAGGGGCTTTTTTCCTACATCGAAAAAGTGGCCTTTGACTCCACAAAAGGCGGATATTGGGAAGCGGTAGGCCGTGAAGGCCAGACTGTCGACGACTATCTGCTGAGCAACGCACCCTTCGGAAAGAGCATGAACACGCATTTGCACCTGGTGGAGGCTTACACCAATTTGTACCGGGTTTGGCCGGATGCTTTTCTGAAAAAACAAACGGCGGGAATGCTGAATGCCATTCTCGACCATATCGTGGACAAAACGCATCGGATGAAGTTATTTTTCACGAAAGACTGGCAACCCAAAGACCAGACGATTTCCTACGGTCACGACATCGAGGCATCGTGGCTCCTCTACGAAACGGCCGAGGCGCTGCAAGACGAAGCAACGATCGAGCGAGTCAGAACAGAATGTTTGAAAATGGCCGCCGCCGCCACATCGGGTCTGGGGAAAGACGGTGCCCTGAATTACGAATATTTTCCCGAAACGCACCACCTCCAAACCAACCGCAGTTGGTGGGTACTGGCCGAGCAAATCGTCGGATTTTATAATGCCTACCAATTGAGCAAGGACAAAAAGTACCTCCAAATGGCGGAACGCAGTTGGGAGTACGTCCAGAATAAGTTTATGGACACCCAACGCGGCGAATGGCATACCACCGTCCTGGAAAATGGCAGCCCCGTACCCGGCGACAAAATCCATTTTTGGAAAGCCCCTTACCACAATGCCAGAATGTGCGCGGAAATGGCGGGTAGGCTTGGGAAAGGATGAGATTTCAATAAAAAGAATGATAGAATGAGTGAATGATAGAATAAATTGGCGAAAGCAATATTCTATCATTCACTCATTCTATCATTCAAAATCAATATCTCCAACTAGTAATATCCGCCCCCACCGGCGCGGAGGTTTCTATACGTTTCAGGATCTTGGGCAGGTACATGGTGTTGTAATGGAGCCGCGAGATGTAGTTGGGTTGCGTATGGTCGCCGTTCCAGCAGTGTTCGGCGCGGTCGCCGTAATCCACTTCGCCGTAGTAGTTGGGGGAGCGAGTGCTTTTGAGATAATCCTCCATCAAATACACGGCATTGTTGAGGTAATAGTTGTCCATGTCGCCGCAGTAGATGTGGATTTTGCCCGTTAGCTTGGGGCCAAGGGTTTTCCAATCGCGCTTCAGAATGTGCATCAGGTCGTAGTTTTCTTTCCAGTACTGCGCTACACTTGGGTCGATGGCGCCCGTTTTCTTGTCCCAAATGGGTTTGGGATAACCGTCCGCGCCGACGGGCGAAAAGACCGCCTGCCAAATATCCCACTGGTCGCCGGAGCGGCCTTTGCTCCCTTGCACCGCCTCCCTCCTATTCATGTCTTCCAAAGTACAGAGCATTTCGCCCAAGTAATTGCGCTTGCCGGGACGCGGGGTTTGCTTGAAGGGACCATCCCAGTAGTAGGCGTTTTTATCCTTATACAGGTTCACCATCGTGTAGGCCTGAAAGGTAATCGGGTCGGGACAGGCGGCGAAGCAGCCGTTGAACTCGTCGGGGTAGAAAACCTGCGCGGCCAGTGCCTCCCAGCCGCCCGTGGAGCCGCCGTAGGTAAAGCGCGCCCAGCCTTGCCCGATGCCCCGAAACTGCCGCTCGATTTCGGGCAGTAGTTCGTACATAATGGCATCGCCGTAGGGGCCGAGATTGGCCGAATTCACTGCGTAAGAATCGTCGTAAAACGGGTTGGCGTGTTGAATCTCGACCACCAGGTAGCGCGGAAAATTCGGGCTCGTCCACTGCTTGTACATGTCGTAGGCTTCCTGCGCTACAACTTTTTCATAGCCATAAATTCCAAACCGAGCCGCGTAGGCTGACGTATCCATGTCGGCGGGCGGCGGCGTTTCGCTGAATCCGCTGAATTCCTCCGGGAAGTGACCGTGGAAAAGGCAAAGCGGGTATTTGGCTTCCGGGTGTTTGTCGAAACCTTCGGGTAGCAGCACCCAGGCGGCCAGGTGCATATCACGGCCCCAGAACTTGCTCAGTTTTTCCGACTTGATTTTGATGTACTTAATGTATTTCGTCTGCTTCTTGGCCGGATCGCCCAATTCGGGATTGACCTGATCGAGTTTTAACTTTAACGTTTTACTGGATTTGGGATCGAACCGAATTTTGATGGGTTTGGAATAATGATTGCCGGGAGCGGTGCGCCAATTCTGTCCCTCGCCCCGATCCATCGGCAACTTGACGGATTTGCCGTCGCTTCGCTTGAATGTTTCGTACTCGTGCAGCAAAACCTGCACGTAGTACTCGCCCGCCGGGATCTCGGCGAACGAAGCCTTGGGATAGCCAGCGGTGTTCATATCATACGTTACGCCCTGACCCGGACGTACGCCTTCCACGTCCATGCCGAACATTTGTTGAGAATCCACTTCATCGCTGATTTGAAAGCGAGGTTCGGCCCCTTCTTTAGTGGAGAGGAAAAGCAGCAATCGACCATCCAGCGTAGCTGTTTTGGCAAAAGTCGGGAGATCGATCTCGAACCGGCCCACGCTTTGGGCGAGGAGCGAGAGTGTCAAAAAGCTGAGGAACAGAGAAAGGAAAAATGGCTTCATGATTCAAACTGTATTTAGGTGGAGATAGAAATCAACGTTTCATAGCCCAATGTAAGAAGTTTGGGAAAATTTTTGCCCAAGTATCGGGACGATGCTCCCCGTCCTGCACTTCTTCGTACACAATATCTCTGCCCCAACCATACCCTTTACGCTCCAACTCCGCAATCAAATCCAGCGTATCATCGATGGAGTCAATGATACCGTCGTTATCCCGATCTGCCTCTTCGTCGCGGGTACCCGTCTGAAACCAGAACTGGAGCGGAGGCTGGCCGGGCGCGTGGCGGATCAGGTTGTGCATGATGCGGTCGCTTTCATCGTAATCGTCTTCAAGCGCGCGCTGACGCCACCAAAAGGAGCCAGAAAATACACCAACCTTTGAGAATTGTTCGGGATGGTGCCAGGCGATGTCCAGCGCCATCAAACCACTCAGCGAAAAACCCACAATCGTCCAATCGGCGCGATTTTCAGAAAGATTGAAATTGGCTTTGAGATAGGGAGTCAATTCATCCATCACGAATTGGGTCGTGTTGGCGGCTTTGTTGCCTCGGTACGCGTAGTCAGGCTGCGACGCGATTCCATACTCATAAATCCGGTTTCTATTGGCATGAACCCCGATTACCAGAAGTGGCTTTTGGCGATAGTTCTGGTCAAATTCTCCAAGTGTTTTCCTCATGCGCAGGGCGGGAAAATCCTGTCCGTCAAAAACCAGCAAAACCGACAGCGGGACATTGACTGCGGGATTCTGCGGTTGTAGGAGAGTCAACTTCACCATCCGTTTCAAATGGGTGGAATGAAGCCTTATTTCTCGGGGAAGAGATTCGGAAATCGGGGTCTTTTCAGCGGTAGAGGATAGATTCACAAACAGATATACGAAGTGTATTGTAAAAAACTGGACGGTTAATTTTACAAACTATGATTAGATTTGCAACAATGTTGGCTAAATAGCCCGAAAGCCCCCACCGAATCCTACAACATCTTGCAAGAAAACCATATCAGTTATTATTCCCACCATCTGGGCCGCTCGATCGACATGCTGGTGTACGGGCATTGGGGTTACCCGATCCTGATTTTTCCCACCACAATGGGCGACCACCATCAGGCCAAAGGCATGGGACTCATCGACTCGGTGCGCGGACTGGTTGAGTCGGGGCAGTTCAAAATCTACTGCATCGATAGCATTGATAAGGAATCCTGGTACGGGCGTCACCTCACGCCACCCCAAAAAGTACTCAACCACATTCAGTACGATAAGTTTTTGACCAATGAACTGGTGCCCTACATTCAGCGCGAATGCAGCGTGGACAAAGTCGGTGTGGCCGGGTGCAGTTTCGGCGGCTATCACGCTCTCAACTTCGCTTTTCGTCATCCCGAGCAGGTGGCCTACCTCATCAGCATGAGCGGGGCGTTCGATATCCGCTCTTTCATGAGCGGCTACTACGACGACAACGTATACTTCAACAATCCCGTCGACTACATCCCCAACGAGGAGGGGTGGCGCTACAACCACATGAAAATCGTGCTGGGTTCTTCGGAATGGGACATCTGCCTTAATGCCAACCTGACCATGACCCGAATCCTGAACAATAAAGGAATTGACCATTGGTCCGATATTAAAGGTTGGGAATTGCACGACTGGCCCTTGTGGCACAGAATGTTCCCCGATTATTTGTCGAAGATGATGTAAAGGAAGGGAATGATAAAGTACTCCTAATTGGCCAACAACTTTGCGCCTTCATGCCCTTGCCACTTTAAACCTTAAATACTAATTTCGCTTACCACCAACCAAAACTACCCTATGAAGAAAATTGGCATACTTTACGGCATGGAAAACACTTTTCCCCAAGCCTTTGTAAATCGCATCAACGAAAAAAACATTGAAGGAATTCGGGCCGAAGGCGTCTCCATCGAACAGGTCAAACAGGCTGATCCCACGGAATATGCCGTTATCATCGACCGTATTTCGCAAGACGTTCCTTTTTATAAAGCTTATCTGAAAAACGCCGCTCTCTGCGGTACGGCGGTCATCAACAATCCATTTTGGTGGAGCGCCGACGAAAAGTTCTTTAATAATTGTCTGGCCGAAAAAATTGGCGTACCGGTACCTAAAACGGTGCTTTTACCTTCGCACGAACGTCCGACCGATACGCACGATGTGTCGTTCCGTAACTTAAAATCACCTCTGTCCTGGGAGCAGATGTTCGAGTACATCGGTTTCCCCGCCTACATGAAACCCCACTCGGGCGGCGGCTGGAAGAGCGTCTATAAAGTTTGGAACCCCGAAGACTTATGGAAAAAGCACGGGGAGACGGGTCAATTGGTGATGATGTTGCAGGAAGAAATCGAGTTCGATGATTACTTCCGCTGCTACTGCATCGGTCAGAAAGACGTCCTGATCATGCCTTACGAGCCGCGCAATCCATTCCACGAGCGTTACACGCCGGAAATGAACACCAAGGGCGAAGCGGGTGAGAAACTCCTGAAAGTGATTCACGATTACACCCTGCGCCTGAACAAAGCCCTCGGCTACGACTTCAACACAGTAGAGTTTGCCGTGCGCGACGGCATCCCCATCGCCATCGACTTTTGCAACCCTGCCCCCGACGCCGACATCCATTCTGTGGGTCAGAAAAACTTCGATTGGGTCGTGGAAGCGGCCGCCAACATGGCCATAGAACGCGCCCAAAACCATAAAGAAGGCATGAACAACCTAACTTGGGGTACGTTCATCAAATCAGCCGCCAACCAAACTCCCGTGGCCGACATGATGAAAGAAGCTCCCGCCAGTAAGGAGGTTGCTGCTAAGAAGGTGGACGCTCCGAAAAAAGATCCAGCCGCCAAGAAAGCGGCTCCCGCGAAAGCAGCAAAGAAGTAGGAGTAAATTATTTTGGAATGAGTGAATGTCGGACAGGGGTGCCTGGCGATCAGTGAATATTACTTTCACCAGCCTATTCTTTGTTCAAGGCGACACAATTATTCCGACATTCACTAATTCACTAATTCCAAATTGATCGGCATGACCAAGCGCGTATTTACCCTCGGAATAGAGGAAGAGTTCCAGACCATCGATCCCGTTACCCGAAACCTGCGTTCGCATATGTCGAAGTTGGTCGAGGACGGAAAAATCATATTGAAGGAGCGGGTGAAGGCCGAGATGCACCAGGCGATGGTGGAGGTCGGTACCAACATCTGCCACGACATCCATGAGGCCCGCGAGGAGGTGACTTACCTCCGCAAAATGATTCACGACCTGGCCGCCGCGCAGGATCTGCACGTGGCCGCCGCCGGGACGCACCCCTTCGCCGATTGGGTGGACCAGCTCATCACCGCCGACCCGCGCTACGACGAGTTGATCGATGAAATGCGCGATGTAGCGCGGGGCAACCTGATTTTCGGCTTACACGTTCACGTGGGTATCCTCAACCGGAACGAGGGGATTTCTATTATGAACGCGGTGCGGTACTTCCTGCCGCACATTTACGCTCTGTCCACCAACTCGCCTTTTTGGTGCGGACGGAATACGGGCTTCAAATCGTACCGCTCCAAGGTGTTCGACAAATTCCCCCGCACGGGCATTCCTGATTTCTTCGCCAGCGCCAGCGAGTACGACGAGTACATCAACCTGCTCATCAAGACCAAATGCATCGACAACGCCAAGAAAATTTGGTGGGACATTCGGGTGCATCCCTTCTTTAATACGGTTGAGTTTAGGATTTGTGACGTGCCGATGCGGGTGGAGGAGACGATTTGTCTGGCCGCGATTTGTCAGGCGCTCGTGGTGAAGATTTATAAATTACAAAGGCAAAATCTTAACTTCCGCCCCTACCGCCGCAATCTCATCAACGAAAATAAGTGGCGGGCAGCCCGCTTCGGTATCGAAAGCAAACTCATCGACTTCGGTATTCAGGAAGAAGTGGAGTTTCGTACCTTAATGGGCGAGTTGCTGGAATTCATTGACGAAGTAGTGGACGAACTCGGCAGCCGTAAGGAAGTGGAACACGTGCATTGGATTTTGGAAAACGGCAGTGGAGCCGACCGTCAACTGGCGGTGTACGAGAAAACCGGCGGCGACATGAATGCCGTGGTAGATTTCATCGTCCAGGAAACTAAGATCGGAGTTGCTTAGTTGTTAGAAAAATACAATTACCGATTTTAGTTTATTGCCATGATTTTGACACCACCAAAAAAACTACGCATTGCTATTCTGGACCTGAATAATGGTTTCCAGAACGAAGGAATGCGTTGCATTAAGAAAATAGTCAACGATTTTGCCACGGAAGAAGCCCAGGACATCGACTGCCAGATTTTTGACGTCCGGCAAGACAACGCCGTACCCGACCTGAACTTCGATATTTACATTTCTTCGGGCGGCCCCGGAAGCCCAAAACCGGAAGGCAAACTTTGGGAAAAGCGCTTCTTCAAATTTCTCGATTCGCTTTACAAGTACAATCGCAACCACCACAACAGAACCAAAAAGCACCTTTTTCTGATTTGCCACTCGTTTCAGTTGGCCTGTGTGCATTGGGAAATCGGCCACGTTTGTAAACGGCGGAAGAATTCCTTCGGAATTTTTCCCATTCACAAAACCAAACTCGCCATGCGGGAGCCGTTTTTTGAGGGTTTGCAAGACCCGTTTTGGGCCGTAGACTCGCGCGACTACCAAGTCATCGAACCGGACAATTTCGTTTTGGAGCAAATGGGAGCAAAAATCATGGGCATGGAAAAAATTCGTCCCCACGTGCCTTTGGAGCGGGCCATCATGGCGATTCGATTTTCCAATGAGATCTTTGGGACGCAGTTTCACCCCGAGGCCGACGCCGAAGGGATGTTGCGCCATTTTCAGAAGGAAGATAAGAAAGTGACGATCATCAAAAACTACGGCGAGGATCACTATTACCAAATGATCGCGCACCTGAACGATCCCGAAAAAATCTTATCAACGGAGAATACCATTCTGCCAAACTTTCTGAAACTCGCCGCGAGTCGCATCCTGGATTTGCAGCCCGCCTGATTTCCTGACCTTAATTTTCCTGCCTTATGCACCCAGCCGCCCGCAAAGCTTACAACGAGGCGTTTAGTGAAGACTTGTACCAAAATCTTCTGGCTTCCATCGAAGAAGACTTTCCCAATCAACTCGATTTCCGCCTGGCCGAAAGCCCGGTTTTCGTGCCGCTGGCTCTGAAAAATAAGCTGATCGAAGCCTGCGAAAGCTTCATCGACGTGATCGTGGCCGACGATTTCAAAGCCAAAACAGAACGGGCCATCCCGGCGGCGCAGCGGGTGCCGAACGAGAACGATCATACCTCCTTTCTGGCCATCGACTTTGCCATCTGTAAAGATGAAAACGGCACACTCGAACCGCAACTGATCGAGTTGCAGGGCTTTCCGTCGCTCATGGCGTACCAGGCCTACTTATCGGAATTATTCAAATTTCACTTTCCGATTCCCGACTCGTTCAATTACGCCTTTGGCGTCGAGAATTACGAGGAATACATGAAAGCACTGAGGGATTTGATCGTCGGCGACGAAGATCCCGAAAATGTCATTCTTCTGGAAATTTACCCCAAACAGCAAAAAACCCGCGTGGACTTTGCCGTCACCGAGCGGATGCTGGGCGTGAAGGCGGTTTGTTACACTGACCTTATCAAGGAGGGCCGTAAGCTTTTCTACGAAAAAGACGGTCGGAAAATCCAGGTCAAGCGCATTTACAACCGCCTCATTTTCGATGACCTGAACAATTTCCCCGATTTAAAAAGTGATTACGTCTTTACCGACGACGTGGACGTGGCTTGGGTTGGACATCCGAACTGGTTCTTCCGCATCAGTAAATTTACGCTTCCGCTGCTGGATAGTCCTTACGTTCCCGAAACCAGGTTTTTGAGCGATTACCAAGGCACTTTTCCCGATGATCTGGAAAAGTACGTGCTCAAACCCCTCTTTTCCTTCGCGGGTACGGGCGTACAACTGTATGTGAAGCGGGAGGAGTTGGACGATATTGCCGATCCTGAAAATTACATTTTACAGAAAAAAGTCCAGTACGAGCCCGTGATTCAGGCACTCGATGGATTGGTGAAGTGCGAAATCAGGATGCTCTACATTTGGCCGGACGACGCGCCGCGCCCCCAACTGCTGACCAGCCTCAGCCGCCTGAGCCGGGGGGAGATGATCGGCGTGCGCTTTAACAAGGATTTTACCTGGGTGGGCGGGAGCGCGGGTTTCTACGAAAACTAATTTTCATGCACCTCAGTCAGCGGCAGCTTTTTTTTGATCACCTCGCGCAGACTTCCGATTTTCCCCTTGCCCTCGAAATCGAAAGAGCCGAGGGCGTTTTCCTCTATGGCCAAGACGGGAAACGATATTTTGACCTGATTTCCGGCATCGCGGTGAGTAACGTGGGCCACCGCCACCCCGAAGTGCTGGCGGCCATTCACGACCAACTCGACAAGTACATGCACCTGATGGTGTTTGGCGAGTTTGTCCAGAGTCCGCAGGTGAAGCTAGCCGAGGCTTTGGTCGAAACGCTGAATCTGAGTTGTGCTTCCTCCTCCCCCTTCGGGCGGATCGACTCGGTGTATTTTACCAATTCTGGTACCGAAGCGGTGGAAGGCGCGATGAAATTGGCCAAGCGCTTCACCGGACGTTCCGAATTCATTTCCTGCTTCGACGCCTACCACGGGGCCACGCAGGGCGCGTTGAGTATTTCGGGGGCCGAGTTTTTCAAAAGAAATTTTCGTCCCCTCCTGCCCGGCGTCAAACAAATTCGACACGGTCATCTGCCTGATTTAGAGCAAATCACCGGCCGGACGGCAGCGGTCATTATCGAAGTGATTGGGGGCGAGTCAGGGGTACGGATTCCTTCTACCGACTATTTCAAAGCCCTGCGTCAGCGCTGCACGGAAATGGGTGCCTTGCTGATCTTCGACGAAATCCAAACGGGCTTTGGCCGCACGGGACATTTTTGGGCCTTTGAAGGCGTGGACGTTTATCCCGATATTCTGCTCAGCGCCAAAGGCATGGGTGGCGGAATGCCGATTGGAGCCTTCATAGCTTCTACCCAATTGATGGCCGTTTTCCGAAATAATCCCATCCTGGGCCATATCACCACCTTCGGCGGCCACCCGGTCTGCTGCGCGGCTTCGCTGGCGACTTTGCGCGTCATTCGCTCCCAAAAATTGGCGGAGAAGGCCCACGCTAAGGGTACATTGATAAAATCCCTGCTCGTCCATCCTAAAATTAAAGAAGTACGCGGCCAGGGCCTGATGCTCGCCGCCGAAATGGAATCTTTCGAAGTACTGAAGCCCGTGATTGACCGCTGCATTCTGGCGGGCGTGATTACGGATTGGTTTTTATTCTGTGACAATTCGATGCGGATTGCTCCGCCGTTGACGATTTCGGAAGCGGAGATTCGGGAGGCAGTGGGGATTGTGCTGGGGGAGCTGGAGTGAAGGCTTTGCTTTTTTGAATAAAAACTTTCAAATTTGGAAGGAACATTCAAAGCACCCGAATGAAACTACACTTCCCCATGGTCATTGAACAGGATGAAGACAGCGTCTTCATTGCTTCCTGCCCCACTTTTGCCGGTTGCCACTCCTACGGTAAAACAATTGATGAGGCGAAGGCTAACATCAGGGAAGTGATTGAGATGTGTCTTGAAGAGTCAGCATCTTTTTTATAAAAAATGAAAACAGTCTTCGACCGAGAAAAGCACATCTATAAATCAGATGCCTTTGAAGAAATAATCAAAGACACAGTTCGCTTCTTCAACGGGACGCCAGTTCACACCTTGCCACCACCTATCAGATTTCACGGAACAGGCGTTTACGCAATTTATTACACAGGTAAGAGTGATTACTACCAAGAAATTTATGAGCAAAACCGACTCGAATTTCATCAACCGATTTACGTTGGGAAAGCAGTTCCGGGTGGTTGGCGGCAATCACGAGACACCAAAGTTGGCGTTATGACATATGAATTATTCGGTCGGCTGCGTGAACATGGAAAAAGTGTAAATCAGGCAGAAAACCTAGTGCAAGCTGATTTTTCCTGTCGATTTATGATTTTGGAGGATGGGGCAAATCATTTGATTGGAACGGTCGAGGCGGTACTGATACGCTATTACAAGCCCATTTGGAATACTAAAATTGATGGATTCGGAAATCACGATCCGGGTTCAGGCAGGTACAATCAGGCAAAGTCAGAATGGGACATACTTCATCCAGGCAGACCCTGGGCAGAAAAGTGTATTGGGCAATCATCAACGACCAATAGGATTGAAGAAAAAATAGTAGAATATTTCATTCTCAAAAACAAAAAAGATGCTGAAAAGTCTTGAACTTTTTTCTGGTGCGGGTGGACTTGCCAAAGGCATAGAAATAGCTGGGGCAAGCCACGCGGCATTTGTGGAGTGGAATTCTGATGCTTGTAAAACTTTGCGTTTTAACTATAATTCAGAGATTGTTCACGAAACTGACGTTCGGCACTTCGACTTCAAAAAGTTTTTAGGCGTGGACCTTATTGCAGGTGGGCCGCCCTGTCAGCCCTTCTCTGTAGGCGGCAAAGCAAAAGGCTTTGATGATGAGCGAGATATGTTTCCATACGCAATTTCCGCCATTCGTCAATTAGCCCCGAAAGCTTTCATTTTTGAAAATGTAAAAGGCTTGCTTCGTAAGTCTTTCGCTGAGTATTTCAACTATATTATTTTACAACTAACCTATCCCGAAATACCAAACGATTCAAAAGATTGGAAACGTCACTTGTCGGAATTGGAAAAAGTGCGTACAAAAGGCAACTATAATCAACTGAAATACAATGTCGTGTTTCGCCTTGTGAATGCAGCAAATTTTGGAGTACCCCAAAAAAGGGAGCGAGTCATTATTGTCGGAATCCGCGACGATCTAGGGTTGGAATGGAGTTTTCCAGATAAAACACACTCAGAAGACGCTTTACTCTGGTCGAAATATGTGACGGGCGATTATTGGATAAAGCACAATCGGCAACCTACAACATCAGACTTTCTTTGTATAGAGGCCGAAAAGGCACGACTTACGGCAAAATATGGCTTCTTCCCCCCTACCCTAAAACCTTGGAGGACCGTACGCGATGCAATAGCTGACCTACCCAACCCGCAGAAAGTTAAAAACTTCCATCCTGAGCATACACACCGTGGAGGTGCAAGGTCTTATCCAGGACATACAGGAAGTGACATTGACCAACCTTCAAAAGCACTCAAAGCGGGAGACCACGGTGTTCCGGGCGGAGAGAATATGATACGCTTCGATGACGGCTCTGTAAGGTACTTTACCATTCTTGAAGCCAAACGTATGCAAACTTTCCCGGACGACTACCCTATTCTTGGATCATGGACAGAGGCTATGCGCCAGCTCGGTAACGCGGTACCTGTTAAACTTGGACAAACGATTGGTGAAGCCTTGATACCAAAATTAATTGGAACTGCTCGCCCTAGCCTGTCCATTTCTGATTTGCAATTAAAGCGCAATCGCCTCTTGTTTGCTACGTGAAAGAGAAAATGGGGCTACGGGCGATCGTCCCGATCACAAATAGAGGTCAGCATATAATATGAAGCGGTCAAGTTTAACTTAACCATCACCACCTACTCGACCACCCACCCCGATCTCCCACTTACCGCCCCACCGCATTCCGCAACTCCTTTTTTAACGTCGGATTATCAGGAAACTCCTGCGGAATCCAGCGACTGACGATGCGTCCGGCGGCGTCTATTACCATAAAAGGAAAACGCGGCTCGATGGCGTAGGTCGCTTTAAGCTTTTCAACTGCTTCGTCCGAGGCGTAGAGGTGCAGCGCGTGGGGGCGCGCCTCCACGTAGTCTTTCCAGGTGTGAAAAGGAACGCCTGGCGCAACGCTCACATAAACAAAGAGGGCGCTGTCGCCTTTGGCTTCTTCCAGCAATTTGAGGGTAGGTTCGTGCTGTTTCAGGTTAAAGGCAAAGACCACGGCCAGCGGCTTGCCACGAAGACTGCTGAGCGACACCGCGCTGCTGTCTTTGTCAAGCAGTGTGAAGTCCGGCGCGGACTGGCCTTTTTCCAGTTTTTCTTTCGTAGCAATAATCTTGGTGAAGTAATCCTTTGCTTCTGAGTTGGGGTAGCGCTGCGCAAAGTCGGAAAGTAGGCGTTTGGCCTCTACCACGGATGGCAGCGCAGTGGCAGCATAATTGAGCCAATACGTCGCTAGGTACTCTTGTTGTTTGGGATAGTCGCGCAGCTTGTCGGTACTGGCCTGGTAAGCCGCCGAAAGCACTTCTGCACCGAGTGCCTGGCTGTCGGCTTCGGCGGCAGGAAACTTCTCATTGACCGGAATCAGAATCCATTCCCGCAATTCCTTCCGGTAGGACGGGCTGAGCAGCGCCGCGTCGGGAAAAAGCTCAAAATTATCGCGGGTAATGGCGCTGAGTTCGCCGCGTTGGGCGGCCGTCATCTTCATGGGTTTGTTACCCCGGATTTCGCGGTCTTTCACGATCGCTCGCATCAGGTAAGACTCTACGTGGGTAGTGGCTTTCACGAAGCTGTCGAAGGCATCGTCTGCAGACTGTGTGGCTTTGAATTCTTCGTATTTGGCGGTGCGCAGCTTGGCCAAACTATCGCTCTGCTGCACGATGGCCGCGTTGTCTATCTTGCGGGGATTGAAGTCAAAAGCCGGAAGATACTGGTAGTGGTTGTCGAGGAAATACGTCTGCAGAAACTCCTGGCGGGCGGCATTTTTGCCCTGGAAAGTCAGTGCGTTGTCGTTGCCCACGGCGATGGTCAGCGCGTCACCCGGTTCGACGTAAAGCAACTGAGTACGATTGCCGTCTCGTGCGCCGCCGGGGCTCGCATTGGTGGCGGCATTTTTTGGAGAAATAGCCACCCTCACCAAAGCGGGCTGGTCTATTTCGAGCGGAATATCGGCTTCTTTTTCTTTACCCAAATCAAAGACGCCGACCGGATCGAGTTGGGTTTCGGCCAGGCCCACGCCCAGCGTTTCGTGGAAACGAACGCGCTCAAGTGTGAACACCAACGCAGCGTTCGCGTTCTCGGCGGCTTTTATCGTAATCCGGGCGGGCCCCTGCGCCGAAGCGTCGAACACAAAAACGGCCAGTAAGCAGGTCAAAAGGGTTTTCATAGATTTAAATTAAGATGGAGGATTGCTAAATTTTCAAGACCAAATTTCTCCCTAAAATCGCGCCAGCGACAATAATTATTGCCCTTATGCCGGAATTCGGCCAGTAACGCCGCCGCATTGCCTAATTTTGTGTTCCATCCAAGGCCACCGCATGAACCGACCGACTTTGTCCCAATTTCACGCCCTGCGCGAAGAATTCGCCGGAGAACTCTACTACGACGACTCCACCATCCACGCGGCGCAACGTCGATTGTACGCCACGGATGCTTCGGTGTATCAGGAATTGCCGTTGGCCGTGGCCCTGCCTCGCCACGAGGAAGACATCAAAAAGTTGATCGCTTTCGCCAATCGACACAAAATCACGCTCATTCCCCGCGCGGCGGGAACTTCGCTGGCCGGGCAAGTAGTGGGCTCTGGTTTGGTAGTGGATATTTCGAAATATTTTAACAAAATACTGGAAGTCAACGCCGAAGAAAAGTGGGTACGGGTGCAGCCGGGCGTTATTCGCGACGATTTGAATAAGTACCTGGCTCCACATGGTTTACTTTTCGGCCCCGAAACCTCCACGGCCAACCGCGCCATGATCGGCGGCATGATCGGAAATAATTCCTGCGGGCTGCATTCGATTATCTGGGGAACGACCCGCGATCATTTGCGGGAAGTGAAGACGCTGCTTTCCGACGGGACAGAGGCGGTTTTCTCCACGCTCAGACAAGATAATTTTTTACAAAAACTAAACGGCAAAACCGCCACCGGCAAGCGTGAGCAGGCGATTTACGCCGGGATGTGGGGGATTATCTCCAATCCCGTAGATCAGGAATTGATCGAGAAGAATTTTGCCAAAAAATCCGTCACGCGGCGTAACTCCGGCTACGCGCTGGATAGTTTGATGAATGAAAAAAGCGACGATGAAATCAATCTTGCGCGCCTGATTGCCGGTTCCGAAGGAACGCTTTGTTTCATCACCGAGGCTAAGATTGGCCTAGTCGACTTACCACCCGCCGCCGTGGGTGTAGTCTGTGTCCACACGACTTCGCTGGCCGAGGCCTTGCACGTCAACCGCGTCGCCATGCGCCATGCACCAAAGGCGTCGGAGTTGGTGGACAAGTACATTATGGATTTTACCAAAGAACACCATGCGTACTCAAAAAACCGCTTTTTTCTGGAAGGCGACCCCGCTGCCCTGCTGCTGGTGGAGTTCTGGGGCGACACGGAGGAGGAGGTGCAGAAATTGGCGGCGGACTTTGTCGCCGACTTGACCCTGGAAAACCTCGGCTACGCTTATCCGCTACTGTTCGGGGCTGATGCCACCAAGGCCTGGGACATCCGTAAGGCCGGCCTGGGCCTGATTCGCAATCTGCCCGGCGACACGCAGCCCGTGAACCTGATCGAGGACTGCGCCGTGGCCGTAGAAGACCTACCCGACTACATCGCCGACCTGGAAAAACTTTTGGCCCGACACAACCTCCACGCCTCGTACTATGCCCACGCCGGGGCGGGCGAGTTGCACGTGGAGCCGATGATTAACCTGAAAACGAGCGAGGGCAAGCGCCAATTCCGCGAGGTGCTGGCCGAAACCGCTTCCCTAGTAAAGAAATACCGGGGCGCGCTCTCGGGCGAACACGGCGACGGGCGGCTGCGCGGCGAGTTCATTCCGTTCATGATGGGGCAGGAAGTCTATGAACTTTTCCGGCAAGTGAAACGGATTTGGGACCCGAACGGTATTTTCAACGCCAACAAAATTGTGGACACGCCCCCCATGAACGAATCGCTGCGCTACGTGGCGGACGCCGTGCCGCCCGCCATCGACACGGTTTTTGACTTCACGCGCGAGGAGGGCATCCTGCGGCTGACCGAAAAATGCAGCGGCTCGGGCGACTGCCGCAAGACGGAATTGACGGGCGGCACGATGTGTCCCAGCTATATGGCGACGCGCCGCGAGCGGGACACCACTCGCGCCCGTGCCAACATTTTGCGGCAATTTTATTCCAAAACATCTTTTCCCGAAAACAAAGAAGGTCCCACCAGCCCCGCGATGGTCAAGGAAGTGCTGGACTTGTGCCTTTCGTGCAAAGGCTGCAAGGCCGAGTGCCCGTCGAGCGTGGATGTGGGTAAAATGAAGGCAGAATTTACGCAACAGTACCACGATACGCACGGCGTTCCCTTCCGGTCGCGACTGGTGGCGGATTTTACCAAGCGTATGAAGCAGGCCGCGCTGTTACCCTGGGTTTATAATAAGATTTTTAGCACGCCGGCTTTGCGCCGCGCCGCCAACAAGGCCGTCGGTTTTCACCCCGACCGTACCATGCCGCTGCTGGGTCAACAGACATTTAGGAAGTGGTTTCAAAAAAGAAAAAAGCAAGCGCAGGAAGGTGCCGGAACAAAGGGGAAAGTCTATCTTTTTTGCGACGAATTTACGGACTATAACGACGTGGAGGTCGGGCAAAAAATGGTGTGGCTTTTGGAAAAACTAGGCTACGAAGTTTTGCTTCCCGAACACATCGAGTCGGGCCGAACTTTTCTGTCAAAAGGTTTGGTGAAAGAAGCGCAGAAGATCGCCAATCAGAACGTGCAGCTTTTGAAAAACATAATTGGCGACGAAACCCCGCTTGTCGGGATCGAACCTTCGGCAATTTTGACGTTCCGCGACGAATATCCCGATTTGGTTGCGCCCGAGTTGCGAGAGGCAGCGCAGCATCTTGCTAAAAATGCTTTGCTTTTTGAAGAATTCGTGGCCCGCGAAATGGCGAAGAAAAATATTGCCAGTTCACAATTTTCCACCGAAGAAAAACAGGTTAAACTTCACGGCCACTGCCATCAGAAGGCTTTGTCGTCGTTGTCGGTGGCGAAGCAGGTGCTCTCGCTGCCGCTGAATTACAAGGTGCAGCTTATCCCGAGTGGCTGCTGCGGTATGGCGGGTAGTTTTGGTTACGAAGTAGAACACTACGACCTCTCGATGCAGATCGGCGAGTTGGTACTTTTTCCGGCCATCCGACAGCAGCCGGAAGAAGTACTCATCGCCGCGCCCGGCACGAGCTGCCGCCACCAAATAAAAGACGGAACCGGACGCAAGGCTTTGCATCCGGTCGAGGTCTTATGGGAGGCACTGTTGAAATAGCTACCGCAGCGTGTCGGATGCTGCGTTGTCGCTCATGCCGTCACCCGCAATGGAGTCGGACAGTACCTGACCTGAGGGTTCACCACTTTTCGGCGCCACGTCGCCGTCGTGACGCGAAAGGCCATAAATAACGGCAAGAATCATCAATGCGATTCCTATGCCAAGTATCCAGTAGAGTATATTGCCGGTCTTTTTGGTGGAGCGGGCTTCGTCGTCGGTTTCTTGTCTGTCCATGAGGATTGGTTTTATTGATGTTGAAAAAAGGGTATTGATTTCGTTCCAAAGGTAATAAGCGGAAGTTGGATTTTGGATTCTGGATTCTGGATTTTTACAATTTGTTGATTTTTAACTTTTTATAAATGAAGAACCACCATACAAGCATTTCATGACCCAAGCAGAGCAAAAGCAGCAACTTATTGAAAAAATACGGGAAATCGGCCATCCCGAGGCTAGTTTACTATTCTTTCGACTTTTGAAGGACGTGCTGGACGTCACCAATTTAGCTGATTCCGATCCCCGGCTTGCCATCGTGGTTTTGAAAAACGCCGTTGGTATTTCGGTCAACATCAACGTGTATCTGGCCCTGCGGCTCACCAAAAACCGTAGCGAGGGGGTGCGCCTCTGGTTTGCCTTTCCCAAGGAATACTTTGATGTAAAAGAGCATCCGTTAGCCCAATCCCAGGATTTCCAGTCCCGACTAAACGGCCCGCAGGCCGATTATGTTTGGCTGCCGCTGCCCTTCGAGCAAGCCGACCTGGACCGCTATGATCCCGACGCCAAGCAGCAATGGGAAAATTGCCTGCTGGAGTTTGTGGAAAAAGCCCGCCGTAGTCCGCATATCAAGAAGCACAATTCCGCCGCCTACAAAGCCGCTATCGACGAAGCTTACCGGGGCGAGATCATCGCCGCTGCCGCGCCCGGTTGGCAGAAAAATCAGGTTCGGGAAGGTTCGGAAGGTTACGGGAAAGCGGGACTATCCAAGGATTCGGATCAGAATTCCGCCCCCCCCCAACGCCCCGACATCCCGCTCAACTACCTTCTTTACGGTCCGCCGGGAACGGGCAAAACGTATTTCGCGCAGCAAGTACGCCGCGAATTCCCCGACGCGCATTTCGTAACTTTTCACCCGTCGTATAGCTACGAGGAATTCATGGAGGGCATCCGGCCTGATCTTGTGGGCGGGCAGTTGAGCTACCGCGTCAAGAAAGGCATTTTCCTTGAAGCCTGCGAAGAGGCGCTGCGCAAGGCGGGTTACGCTTCCTTCGATAGCTGTCTGGACGAGATACCCGCCCGCCGGGCCGACCGGTTCGCCGTCGCCCCGGCCCATCTACTGCTGATCGATGAGATCAACCGTGCCAACCTGTCGGCGGTGCTGGGCGAAATCATTACTTTGCTCGAACCCGACAAGCGGCTGGGGGCGGAGAACGAATTATGGTTGACTCTCCCCTACTCGCGGAATCGCTTCGGCATCCCGGCCAACCTCTACGTAATTGGGACACTCAACACCGCTGATCGCTCCATCGCTCTGCTGGACACGGCTTTGCGTCGGCGTTTTGCCTTCCGGGAAATGCCGCCCGACCCTGCCCTTCTGTCCGACATCTCCATCGATGGCATAGACTTACGCTCCATGCTGCGCACGATGAACCAGCGCATCGAAGCCCTTTACGATCGCGACCACGCGCTGGGCCACGCCTATTTTCTGGGGATAAGTACCTACGGAGAATTGTGCGAGGCTTTCCGCGCTAAAATTATTCCGCTGCTGCGCGAGTACTTTTACGACGATTGGGAGAAAATCCGCCTGGTGCTGGGCGACAATGAGCGGCAGGGTAAAGCTTACGAAGCGCAATTAGTGCGCCGCACTTTGCTCAATGAGCGTGAGTTGTTTGGCGAAGAAGTCCTTACCCAGCCCGACGCCTACACCTACGAAATCAATCCGACCTTAGCCAATGGCGCATTCGACCAGCTTCCGAAAGAAGCATTCATTCGCATCTACCGGAGGTGATTATTTCTACATTTGCTTTTTCCATTACTCGTCCGCTCTTCTATGTTTTTACAGAAAAAACTCATTTACCCCGCATTTCTTTGGGCAATCACACTGCTGCCGATCGGCGTCGTAGCGCAAAAGCGCACTTTTGTTTCTTTTTCGGGCGGATATAGCTTACCTATCGGGAAGTTTGCCAGTAAAAACCTCGACGATCCCAAGGCGGGTGTGGCGGGGCCTGGCATTTTTGGCCAGCTCAGCATCGAGCGCAAACTGGCTAATTGGATAGGGTTGCGAACTACGGGCAGTTTGAACATCAACCAAACTAATTCCCAGCCACTAATCCAACAATATAGTATGTTCCTGACCAAACCCGAATCCTACGCCTGGCGGGAAGAGGTCACTAAATGGAAGTTTGGCGCGCTTTTGCTCGGGCCGACGGCATATCTCGCTTTGGATAATGTTGAGCTGGAAGGTCATGTGCAGGGCGGGCTGGTTTTTGCCGAGTCGCCGGGTCTAAAGTTGTATGGCACTTCCTCAGCGGGTAGTCCCGACATCGAAGGTCGCGTGGCGAAAGCGGCCACGATTACTTACGGCCTTGGTGCCGGGGCATCGGTGCGATTCCGCCTGACCGACCTGCTGCGTCTTCAAATCACCGCCGACGCTATCGGGGCCAATGTTGAGTTGAAGGACATACCCACCTACGTGAAAGTAGGTAGTTTCCCGCCCCTTGAAGGTACCCAAAATCGCAAACGAATCGTGTCGGTCGTAAATGTAGGAGCGGGGTTAGTTTTGGGATTCTAAGTGTCGGCTCAACTCTTCCCCGATTTTCATTAAATCGCTAATCTCTGCTTCCGTAAAATCGTAGGGTACGGGCTTGGCGATGCCCAGCACACCGTGCAGTTCGCCATCAAGCAGCATCGGCGCAGCCAGGGAGCCCTCCACTTTCGTTTCTTTGGCTGAGGGACGGGCCACGCCCGTCTCATCCGTCTGCAAATTGCACATCTCAACGGGCTGCCGTCGCTCGGCGGCGATGCCCGCCATGCCTTTGCCGATGGGAATCAACGACATTTTGGGTAATAAAAATTCAGGAATACCCACCTGCGCCCGCAGATTCAGGAGTTGGGTTTCGTGGTCGAGCGTATGGATGGTACCCGTCGCACAGTCGAAATCGGCGAGGATGTCGGCCAAAAGTTGCGGCCAGTCGATGGAGGAATCTGCGCTTTGCAGCGCGGAGAGGATGGATTCTGTTTTGGAGTTCATAGTCGTTAGAAGGTTTTAAATTTTCCCTAAAAAAGCCGTACCGGACGGCCACAGGGGTCATTCCGACCGAAGACTTTTCACCGGATTCATCAACGCCGCCCGAATCGCCTGATAGCTGACCGACCCCAGCGCAACGACCACCGCCAGCAGGGCCGCAACCACGAACACCCACCATTCGATGCCGATTTGATACTTAAATTCCGCCATCCAGGACTTCATCAGGTAGTAGGCCACGGGCGAGGCTATGACGATGGCAACGCCGACCAGTTTAAGAAAATCTTTGGACAGTAAAGCCGTCAGGCTCAAAACGGAAGCGCCCAGCACCTTGCGGACCCCGATTTCCTTGGTGCGCTGCTCGGCGGCGAAGGCCGAGAGGCCAAACAGGCCCAGACAGGCAATAAAAACCGTCAGCCCGGCGAACACACGGTAGAGTAAGCCCATTTGTCGCTCGGCCTGATAATAGTTTTCGATGCTTTCTTCGTAAAACTTACCCACGAAAGGCACTTCGGGGAATACTTTCTCATAGGCTACTTTCACCTTCGCCACCGTTTGCGGAAGGTTTTGTGACTGCAGTTTCACACTGCCCGACCAGTAAAATTTATTGACTTCGGTAAATAGCAACGGATCAATTTCGTCGCGGGCCGACTGCGTCTGGAAATCCTTAATGACCCCCACGATGGGGGCGGGCTCCCAACCACCCATGCGTAGCTTGTGGCCAATGACGGAGGCAGGGTCTTTCACGCCAAGTTTTTTCAAGAGTTTTTCGTTGACTACGAACTTTGTGTTGCTGTCGCCGATTGCGTAGGGCCCGCCCGCAACAAACTTTATGCCGTAAGTTTTAAAATAATCCCCATCGGCCATTTTCATGGAAACGCTAAAATCCTCGTCTTCGGATAAATTCGTAAAGGCGAAGTTGCTCTGCCAATCGTTATTGCTGGAAGGAGGATCAGAAGAAAAAGTGACCGCCCCGACTTCGGGTATTTCCAACAGTTCATTGCGGAGCGCGGCGTTGCGGGACGTGTATTCCGTGTCCATATTGATGTTATATACGCCTTCTTTTGCAAATCCCAAATCCAACTGGCTGACGTACTCCATCTGCCGTAGATTAATGACGGTGCCGATAATTAATACTAAAGCTGCTGCGAATTGAAAAACGATCAGGCTCTGGCGCAATGTTAAACCGCCCGACCAGCCGCGCGAAGCCTTCTTGCGGAAAACTTCTAGCGGTGAGAAGGACGACAACACCAGAGCCGGGTACAGCCCCGCCAGGAATGTCAGCCCTAGCAGCAATCCCGTCCCCCACAGTCCCAACTCGGGCGTAATGTATAGCGCCGGCTCAGTTGGGACGTCAAACATCGCCTCTAGCAAAGGAATGGCGGCGTAGGCTATTGCAAAGCCAATTGCCACCGAAGCGAACACCACCAGAAAAGTCTCCGTGAGGAACTGCGCGACCAACTGGCCCTTCTGGCTGCCCAGCACTTTGCGAACCCCCACTTCTTTGGCGCGTTTGGTAGCCAAAGCAGAATAAATGTTGATGAAATTGATACAGGCCATCAGCAAAATCAGGACCCCGACGATGGTGATGTTTCGAACACGCTCTCTGGGTACAGTTTTGTTTTTGTAGTTGTCGAGACGGGTATCGTGGTGCATATCCGCCAGCGGACTCAGCAGGTGGCTCTTCTTGTCTTTTTCTTTTCGCTCATCGTAATGCTTGCGCGAAAATTTTTCGAGTAAGTTATTGGCCGAAGCCACCGAAAAATTTTCGGGTAGCTGCACGAAAATTTGGTTGCTGCTGGTGCTGCCCCAATTATCAAAATCACCAAAGCCAAACAGCTTCGGCTGGGCGCGTTTCGACGCGTAAGACAAAATTATGTTGAGTGGGAAATCGGTGTTCTGCGGGGCATCTTCCAGTACACCACCTACTTTCATGGTCGTGGTGTTGTTGATTCGCAGGTACTGGCCCACCGCTTTTTGGTAATCCTTGAAATATTTCTCGGCAAACTTCCGCGATAGCACCACCACGTTGGGCTGCGCCAGCACTTCGGGACTGCCTTCCAGCCATGAATAGTCGAACATTTTAAAAAATTCGGGATCGACCATCAAACCCTCGTTGTCCTCGATGAACTTGGCCGAGAGGTCGCCGGAGTTGGGGTCGTTCCCTAGTACCGTCACCTGCGGGTCGAGCGTTCCAAAAACGGGCACCACTTTCTCGAACTGCGGGATGTCGGTTTTCAGAGCCGTCGCCACGGGGAGAGGAACACCCGGTGTCACTTCGCCGCTTCCATCAGGGAAAGTCTGCTGTCGGATAACACGGTAAACACGGTCGTAGTTGGCGTGAAAAGTATCGAAACTCGTTTCGTAGCGTACCACTAGGAAAAGCAGCAGCGCAGCAGCCACGCCCACGCTCAGGCCCAGTGTATTGAGAATCGTGAAGCCCCGGTGGCGGGACAGGTTGCGGAAGGCGATTTTTAGGTTATTGCGGAGCATAATTTACCTGGTTTGTAGGGTGGGCCACGCAGGGCGGATCTGTGCGTCTGCCCAGCGTGGCCAAATAGCAAAGAAAAAGTATGCCCAGAAAAAAATATTTTGACAGTCAATATTTTAACTGGTTTCTTTTACGCTCGAACTGTCCGAAATCGGACATTGCTGTTCGTTTTCGGACACTACTTTTTATATTTTTTTCTTAAAACTTTGATTTTCAAAGGGCTGAAATCGTGGCATAAACTTTTGCAGGCAGAGAACCGGGCGGACACGCAGGTCCGCCCCTATGAGGTACCGAATGCCAATTTATCTTGCCACTCATTTACGCTCTTATGCTAAAAAATCACTTCAAAATCGCCTGGCGGAATTTGCTAAAAAACGGCCTATTCTCAACGCTGAATTTGCTTGGCCTGTCGATCGGGGTCGCTATTTTTCTTTATCTGTTTCTTTACTCCAGAGAGGAATTGTCTTTTGACAAATACAATCAACACGCCGAAGATATTTACCGTGTCGGGCTAACGGCGACCTTTGGGGGTGAGAGCGACGAGTGGGCATCGGTGCCGAACAACATCGGCCCAGACATGGCAGCAGAAATTCCCGAAATCAAGGCCTACGCCCGGCTGTTGTACCACAATTTTGGCAAAACGGGTTTCGTGAGCAGCGGGCAAGACAAATTCGCCGAGCGGAAAGTCTATTGGTCAGATCCCGGCCTTTTCGATATTTTCGACCTGCCGCTGGTATACGGCAATCCCAAAACCGCCCTCGACGGCCCGAACAAGATTATGCTCAGCCAAAGCACGGCCCGTAAGTACTTCGGCGACGCCGACCCCGTGGGCAAAATTCTTAACCTGGATCACGATTACGACGTGACGGTAAGCGCGGTGTACCAGGATTTGCCGCAAAACTCTACCCTCGATCCCGATCTTATCGGTTCCTTCTCGACCGTCAAGTGGGCCAACGAAGGCCAGCACTGGAGCAACGCCAGCTACGAGACTTACTTCCTGCTGATGCCGAATGCCTCGATGCGTACCGTGGAGACCAAAATCAACGCTGTACTTGACAAAAACGTGGAAAAGGAAAACCAGTGGTTTCGTTTCTGGTTGCAGCCTTTGGTGGATGTTCACCTGCATTCTACCAATATTAACAGTTCCAGCACGACGCGTATCGGCGACATTCAGCAAGTCAATATCCTCATCGCCCTGGCGCTGGGCATTCTGCTCATTGCCTGCATCAACTACATGAATCTGGCTACGGCGCAGTCGCAGAAGCGGCGGAAGGAGGTGGGCATCAACAAAGTGGTCGGGGCCACGCAATCCACGCTGGTCGCGCGGTTTTACGTGGAGGCATTCATCATGGTTACGGCGGCGGTGCTGTTGGGTTTTGCGGTGTTATTCGGGCTTTTACCCGTGTTCAACTCCATTGCGGAGAAGGAAATTAGCTTTGGCAGTCTATTCAGCGTTCCGGTGTTGGCGAGTGTAGGCACGGCCATTGTGGGACTTTCGCTGGTAGCGGGTTCGTACCCGGCCCTCATGTTATCATCGTTTTCACCGCTGAGCTTGTTCGGGCGGGGGGCGCATAACAGCCTTTCCGCCACTTGGGTGCGCAAAGGGCTGGTCGTGGCGCAGTTTGCGGCATCTATTATTCTAATGATTGCCACCTTTATTTTTTATCGGCAATTGCAATTTGTGCAGGAAAATAACCTGGGGTATAACGCCGAACAGGTCGTAGCTATCTCGACCCAGGGTGCCGAGAACGTGGAGCAAATCAATAGCCTCATGAACACCTACAAAGGGATGAGTTTCGTCAGTGACGTAGCGCGGGCGCAGTCGTATCCCGGCGCGGGGGCCAGTGGCCGAACCTTGTCCAAAGATGGCCAAAGCGAAGAGGGCATTTCCCTGCAAACCAACCGCGCCACACCGGAAATTTTAGAAACGCTGGGCATCAAACTCTTGGCGGGTAAGACCTTAGCCGAAAACACCTCCGCTGAGGACACGACAGTCCAACTGGTTGTCAACAAAACCGCCGTAGATTTCCTGGGTTTGGCACCCGAAGCAGCCATTGGCAAAATCGCTTATAATTCCTTTGGCCGCGACCGTGCTACCATCGTAGGGGTCATGGAGGATTTTCACTTCGACACCTTCCGCAAGCCCATCGGGGCTTACGCCTTTCACAATAGTAATTCGGAGGGGAGAAGCAACTTGCTCGTTCGAATCAAGGGTGGAAAATTAGCGGATAACATGGCGACGCTGGAAAGCAGTTTCAAAAAATCAATTCCTGACTCGGCCTTCGACTTCAAGTTTTTGGACGATGTGGTGGCCAAACTCTACGCCACCGAACAACGTACCGCGCGGTTGGTACTTTTCTTTTCGATCACGGCCATTCTGATTGCCTGTCTGGGATTGTTCGGCCTGGCAGCCTTCACCGCCGAGCAGCGCACCAAGGAAATCGGCGTTCGCAAAGTGTTGGGAGCCAGCGTGGCGAGCATCACGGCGCTTCTTTCCAAAGACTTCCTGAAACTGGTATTGGTGGCTCTGGTCCTCGCCGCGCCCGTGGCCTGGTACTTCCTCGACGGCTGGCTGCAAAGCTACGCCTACCACATCGATATGCCCTGGTGGATTTTCGGCGTAGCGGGACTGTTGGCCATAATCGTAGCTTTCTTGACAGTAAGCTATCAGTCGATCAAGGCGGCGGTAGTAAATCCGGTGAAGAGTCTTCGGTCAGAGTAAGCAGGAAACGTGCCCATGCTAAAAAACTACCTCCTCCTCGCCTACCGCAACCTCGTTGCCAACAAGCTGACTTCATTCATCAACATCGTTGGCCTATCCATCTCGGTGGCCAGTGCCATTGCCGTTTTCCTCATTCTCAGGAATTTCTGGACGCTTGATGATTTTCACGCCAACGGCGATCGAATTTTTATGGTGGAGTACACCACCGAAACCGATGGCGAAACGCTGACGTTCGGCGATGCCCCCGCGCCCATCGCCGCTGCGCTATGGCAATTCGGCCCTACTACGCGATCCGAATGCACTGGTGCTGAGCCACGACATGGCCGAAAAATACTTTCCCGACCAAAATCCCGTTGGGCAGCCATTTGCGGTGATTGGTAGCAACAAGGAAGGGCAGCAATACGTCGTGCAGGGCCGAGCCATTTCCCAACAATGTCGGCTTCGTATTCGACTTGCAGATGGGCTACCATTCCACCCACGTCGCCCTTAAAAACCAGGACTGGACGACCCACCTCAGCGGAATTTTTGTAGAGATGCGCGACCCGCAGGATGCGAAAAAACTAGCCGGACAAATGGGCCGTTATGTCGATCGCTACAACGCCAACAACTGCGAGCAGCCCATCCAGGGCGTCGTTATCACGAGCGCGGGCAGCCAGTGGAAACAACTCGATTGGGGCTACGATCCCAGCCAAACCCTGGTATTACGCCTGACGGATAGCACTTAATACACCATCATCAAAGATCAACTGGCCGAAAACCCTTCTGTCCCGACGGTGGGCGGAAGTGAAGACCACGTGGGCGAGTCACAGGCCCGGGAGCTTGTGTACGTCGGTGAGCGCGAGCAGCGGGTCGTTCGCTACAATGTAGGGGCCAATTACGCGCAGTCGATGGGACTGCAAGCGGCGGCGGGGCGTTTTTTTGCGGCAAATCGTGAAGTAGAAAATGCGCAGTTGGTGGTGGTCAACGAAACCTTTGTGAAGCACCAAATCTGGCAAGGCGATGCGCTTGGGCAAACGGTTCGGGTGGGCCAAAAACTATACACAGTGATGGGCGTGGTGCGGGACTTCAAACTACTCGGCTCCGGCGCGGCGCGTGAAGAAAGTAAGCGTGCGGAAAGTGTTGGGAGCATCGGTGGCGAGCATCATTCTGCTGGTCAATAGCCGATTCCTCTTTTCGCTGCTTGTTGCGGGAAGCATTGCCAATCTCCTCGCCTTTGCGGGCATCCGACTGGTTTTGCAGCAAACGCAGGAATTCACGGGTTCCTTCCAACCTGGTGTGCTACCTTTTTTGGCCGCTAATATGATCGTTCTTATTACAGCGGCCCTGGCGGTCGGCATTCAAAGCTGGAAAGTAGCAAATGTGCAGTTGGCGGAAGTGCTGCGGTGGGAATAAAAGGGGCACAAAGGCACAATGACAAATAATAAAACCCGCTGGACTTACTGTCCAACGGGCTATTTTTTAAAAAACGCGATAATTTATGCACACCCAAAGCCGACTGCCGATAGCTGACAGCCGATAGGCTATTTCACTTTCCCGAAGTCATTCGCCAATTTGTCCATCTCGGCGTCGGTGAGATGGTGCGAAGCGACGACCAGGCGGTAGCGGAGGGTCATAGATTTTCCCTTGGACAATTTTTGATTGCGGGTTTCCTTGCCGCCTGAATACTCTTTATCGCCCATGGGGTTGACAGCAAACAAACCGTAGCCCCGTGCGTGCCAGTAAGCCGGATAGCCGAGGTTCTGGGGATGATCGAAAATGGCGACGCTGATGTCCTCGTTGCCGATTTTGCCGCTCAGGTCGTTCCAGGCCGAGCGCTTGGCCCAGACATCGTCGCCCTCGACGCCCTCCTTGTTGTGATAGTTACCCGTCACCCCTTCGTTGTTGAGGGAGGCTACCTTGGTAGCCACGCCGTTGGCATCGGTGAATACCTCCGCTTTTTTGGAAGGCAGTTCCAGTTGCCGGGCCATTCTCATACCAAACATTCCTTCCTTAGAGTCGGTAAAAGTGACGTCCTGCTGCGCGGTCAGTGTAGTGATGCGGTCTATGATGCGCTCATCGCCAACGGCCCGGAAAATGAAGGTTGTTTTTTCTTTCAGGAAGGTGTCACCATCCTGGCTGACCCAATCGGCCGTTACGTCCAATTCGCCCTTGCCTTTGCCGCTTTTCAAGTTCGTAATGCCCGTGTGGATGATGTCGCCGTACTTGTTCTTGGTACGATCTACGGCGTTAGAGCTATTCCAAAAATCGTAGCCATTCACATCGCCGTGATTAAACCAAACCCCCACGTGGTGTGGGTGGTCCACCCGCTCGCCGGGACGCGGGTCCATCGGCCAGCCGCGCGTCACGAGGGTGCCCTCCGCCGTCCGCACGGGGTACAGAACAGGCTTCTTCAAGGTTTCAAGTCCCGGATAAATGTAAGACGTAAACGGCTTCCCGTCCACGCTCACCTCCACCCTCCGCTCCGCTCCATTGTTCATTAATTCCACCTCCTGGGCAAAAGAAACGCCCGAATAGAGGATGGTAGCCCCTATTAATAAAAATGATCTTTTCGACATTATTTTGTTTGTTTAAAATAATAGGCACAAAGCGATTTTTTTCACTTTGTGCCTTTGATACTTTGGAACTTTGTTATTCAAAAAACTAGCTTACCACAATATCGCTCTTCTTCTCGTCCCAGGTCACGCGCTTGCCCGTGTGCAGGGCCTGCGTCGCCATAATGTTAGCCACGGCGTGATTGAATCCCGCGCGCGCCGGGGCGTTGGGCTGCTTACGGCTGCGGACGCACTCCATCCAGTTGAGCATGTGCAGCGATGTCATGGGATCGGCTCCGGTGTTGGCCCCCGTTTCCATCTTGGCGACTTCGCCGAGTTTCATCTTGGGCAACAGATTAGGCTTCATGCCCATCGCCTTAGCGGGACCAGCCTGCAGGCCCCCTTCGGGGGAAATCTCGTTGGTATCCAGGTTAATCATGCCCGCGTTGGAGTAGTAGTACTCTTTCACGTCGCCCGCCGCCTGGTGCATTCTCGAAGAATAAATCACCTGGAAAGCTTTGCTGGGATCGTCGAAAGGCCCGTACTCGAACACCGCCGAGAAAGTGTCGGCGTTCACCCGACCATCCTTCCAGACATATACGCCGCCGTTGGCCGAAACCGAGCGCGGCGCATTGAGCCCCGAGAACCAGTGAACGGTGTCAATTTGGTGCGACATCCACTGACCGGGAATGCCCGAAGAGTAAGGGTAGAAAAGCCGGAATTCTAAATAATAGCGCGGATTCCAGGCCACTTTGGGGCGATTCATCAGAAAGCGGTCCCAGTCGGTGTCTTCTTTGCGGATTTCCTTCGTCAGTTCGGGTAAGCGCCAGCGGCCGGGCTGGTTGACGTTCCAGGTCATCTCGACCATGGAAATGGGGCCGAATTCGCCGGAATTGATGAATTTATTGGCCGCGTGGTAGTTTGGGGCCGAACGCCGTTGCGAACCTACCTGCAGGATTTGCTTGGAGCCTTCGGTCGTCTTCAGGCATAGCTTGGCGTCTTCCAGCGATTCAGCGAAGGGTTTTTCCATGTACACGTCCCGCCCCGACTTGACAGCCGCCACCGCGTGGAGCGCGTGCTGGAAGTCAGCGGTGCTGATGATGACCGCGTCCACATCTTTACGATCCAGAAGTTCATCGTTGTTGCGGCATTGCACAAAATCACTGGCTGCCGAAGGTTTGCCCTTGAAGTAGGCCGCCGCCTCATCGCGACGACGGTTCCAGATGTCGGACACCCCCATGAACTCGAAATTCATGGCTTTGGAGTGATCGCCAAAACTAGGGGCCAGTGAAGACCGGAAGCGCTGAGAAAAGCCAATGATCCCCACCCGGACGCGGTCATTCGCGCCGATGATTTTGTTGTAGCTCTTGGCACTGAACGCATTGGAACCCACAGCGGCGACGCCTACCGTGGCCAGGGAAGCCTTTTTTATAAAATCTCTTCTGTTATCCATGTTATTAGATTAAAAGGTTAATGGTTAAGGGTTAAAGGTTCGTGAAGGCATTTTGGTTTACAAGATGGCGAAGAACTTCGTTTAACCTTTTTACCCTTGACCGCCTCGGGGCGCCCCGTTTTAACCCCCTTAAATAGATTTCAATAAAGAACTACCGCAACTCCTTCACTTTCAAACTCCGGAACGATACGTTGTTGCCGTGGTCTTGCAGGAGAAGGTTGCCTTTTTCAGCTAAGCCAAAGTCTTTGTGATCCTTGTACTTCGAGCGGGCCACCAAGGCGCGGTAGATGGGGCCACCGCGCTGGTATTCCAGCACCAATTGACCATTCAGGAAATGCTGCACTTTACCGTCGGGATGTACGACGAGACGACCGCTGTTCCACTCGCCAATTTTCTTGATCGAGTTGCCGGGCTTTTCCGACGGAATCAAATCGTAGAGTGAGGCCAGCGTCCGGTTGCCGACTACGCCCAGTTTGGCGTCGGGATGTTTTTCGTCGTCCAGCACCTGGTATTCCAGCCCGAGGCCGGACTTGCCTTTGGAATCCAGATCTTCGTTGACAAAGTACTTCACGCCGCTGTTGGCACCTTCGGTGAGTTTGAACTCGAAGTCGAACTCGAAGCCGGGACCGAACTTGTCGCGGGTCACGAGGTCGTTGCCCGTCTCGGAGCCATCGGACTTGGCAACGCTGATGGTACCGTCGTCAAAGCTCCACCGCTTCTGCGGGAAATCAGTGCCGCCGTAGGCCCGCCACTGACCGGCGGACTTGCCATCGTAAAGCAGTTTAAAGCCCTGCGCCTTTTCCTCGTCCGAGAGCGTGTTGGGAATCATGTTCACCACCCGCACGTCGTTGGGCCAGGGACTCAGTTTGAGGTTATCGGTCTTGATGCGGACGTTTTTCCACTTCACCTGGGTACCGTCCTGCTCGGGCTTGTTGATGGCGTGAACTTGCAGACTGATGAAGCCCTTGGGCGTCATGTCGTCCAGGAGGTGGGCCACCGGAACGCCGTTCAGGAAGGTCTGGATGTGGTTGCCGATGGCCTCGATGCGGTATTTGTTCCACTGGTTGTTTTTGAAAGCCGTCTTGGCCTTCGGATTCAGGTCGCCCGGATAAAGCCAGCCGCGCCGGGCCTCGTCGTAAATCCCCGCCGCCCAGCCACGCGGACTGGGGTCAATCTCGACCTGGTAGCCGTGAACGCGGCCATTCATGTAGTCGGGCGTGGACTCGCTGCGGATCTGGATGCCGGAGTTCAGCTTGTCGTCCACCATGACTTCCAGTTCCAGGATAAAGTCGCCGTAATCCTTTTCGGTCGTTAGGAACGAGTTAGGCGTGTTGGGCGTGGAAGTGCCGACAATGGCCCCGTCTTTCACCTCGTACTTGGCCTTGCCATTCAGTTGCTTGAAGCCGCTGAGGTCTTTGCCGTTGAAAAGGTTCTGCCAGCCGTCCTTAGAGGTGGTTTGGGCTTGGGAATTTTGGATAAAACAGCCCGTTGCAAGGGCTGCGAGTAGCAAAAGCGTTTTTCTCATTCTATTTTTTTGGTCACAGAGTTTTACGGAGTTAGGCACAGAGCGGGACGCCGCCCGGTTTCTCTGAGTTATAAACGACCGCAGATTGGGGATATTCCCTTCTGCTACTAAAACGACGTTCCGTGCCTTTTACCCTGACAAAAGGAAAGGCCAAAGTTTTTTTACTACTAAAAAAAAAGAAAAGCCCCCAATGCGAGAGCTTTCCTTTTCAATTTTGAATGATAGAATGAGTGAATGATAGAATATTGCTTTCGCCTGCTTACGGCCATTCTATCATTCAAAATTAATAACCAGGATTCTGCGGGAATGCCGCTTCACCGCCTTCCACCCGGTCCAACTGGTTCTGAGGAATCGGACGCAGCAAGTGCTTGGTTCCAATGTTGGGCGCCGCCTGGGGATTGTACATTTTCACCCGCTCTATTAGGATGCCCCAACGCTTCAGATCGAACCAGCGCTGCATTTCTCCGTATAGCTCACGGGCTCTTTCTTCGTAGATCAACTCCATTTTCATGTCCGCTTCGGTCACTTCCATCGCTTTTTCCATACCAGGCCAGGCGGCGCGGCGGCGCACGGCGTTGATCGCTGCCACGGCACCAGCTTTATCACCCGTGTTGAGCAGGGCTTCGCTCAAAATCAGATAGGTGTCGGCCAGGCGGTAGTTGAAGTAGTCACGAGTACCCTCGAACTGGGTGCGGTCGGCACGGGAACCGTCGATGTGCTTGCGCAGGGCCGGGAACACCCGCTCCGAATAAGCACTTGGTACCAGCACCTGATAAGGCTTTTTGGCCCGCTCGGCCACGGGAACTTCGTAGCCCGGATCGTAGATAGCTGTATCGCCCAGCGCAAAGGTCACCGTTGCCTTCGACTTGTCGAACGTAGTGTTATAGGTACCGGGCTTGTTGGAATAGTACACATCCTTAAAAGTCTTGTAATAGCGACTGTCGGTCGTGCGATTGGCCAGGGCGAAAATCTTATTGAGCGTGTAATCCGTAGGACGGAATCGCTTGAAGGGGCGTCCGTTTTTGGTATCACGCTGCATTCCTGGCAGCACGTCGTACTCCATCAAAAAGAATACGTGGGCGTTGTTGCCGCCGCCATTGGTAAGCGGGCTGCCCGTGAACTGGGTGGCAAAAACGATTTCATCGTTTTTCTCGTTGCCCTCCCGATAAATATCGGCAAAGTTGGGCAGTAGTCGGAAGCTATAATTGTTAATCACATTGTTGGCGAATGTGGCGGCTTTGGTGTAATCGTCGGCTGCCTTGGCTTCCGAGGTGGCTTTGGTCAGATACACATCAGCCAGCATCATTTCACAGACAGCCTTGGTGACCCGTCCGTATTCGGCGGCCTGACCCTTGTTTTCCAAGTCGGGCAGGGCCTCGTTCAGGTCTTTCAGGATGGCCGCGTACATCTGCGGGATCGTAGCCCGCGTGGCTACCTTCGTGGGGGCTAAGGTTTCCGTAAGGCGCAGGTCTACGCCGCCATACACGCGGGTGAGAATGTAGTAATAGTGCGCCCGCAGGGCTTTCACTTCGGCAATGCGCTGCTTCTTGACACTCTCGGCCACGCCTGTCACGTTGGGAGCGCGATCGATGACCGCATTGGCCGCATTGATGCCCACGTAAAGTAAATCCCATACCTCCCGTACGTGCGATACGCGGGAGTCGAAGGAACCGTCGTAAGTGTTGATGAACTTGAAACTACCGTCGGCCCCATTGGTGAAAATATCAGTACCGAAAGTCGTAAAGTTGTTCCCCCGCTCGGTGCCGTACCACTCGCGCAAAGTCGAGTACACAGCATTGACGCCGTCATTAAAACCGGCAGTCGAATTTAGGTAATTGCTGCCGATGCCAGAGATAACCTCCTCGTCGAGCACGCTATTGCTACAGGACTGCCCGAAGAGCAGAGCTGCCCCCAAAGCGCCTATTTTTAGAAATTTTGCTTGGAATCTCATTTTTATATCTTTTTGATTTCTTGTATAATCGGTTTAAAACTTGGCATTGATCCCGAAGGTCGTGATCGACGTCGCCGGCGATAAATCGGCGCTTATTCCCCGGTTCCCGTTGCTATTACCATTGTCCAATTCCACCTCGGGATCTATACCCTTATACTTAGAGCGGTACTGCGAGAAAATGAACGGCTGCTGGATACTGGTGTACACCCGCAGACTGGTCATGCCGAGTTTGGCCGCCCAGCTTTTCGGTACGTTAAATCCGAAGTTGATATTCCGCACTTTCAGAAAGGAACCGTCGAAATACCGCAGCGTAGAGCTGTTGCGGGGCGATTCCTGGTTCTCGTTTGGTCGCGGGAATTCATTGGTCGGGTTGTTGGGCGTCCAATAATCTATGTCCAGATTGTTGTAACGTCCCGCCAGGGTATTGAATCCGTTGTGGAAATCACTGACAATGAACTGACCCGCCCGGGCGTAGAGAAAAAACGAAAGGTCAAATCCTTTGTATTCGAAACGGTTGGTGAGACCCGCTACAAACTTGGGAATAGCCGAACCCAGAATTTGGCGGTCGTTGGCGTTGATGATCCCGTCGTTGTTGGTATCTTGAATCTTAATTTCTCCAGGCTTATAGCCGTACGATTTAGCCAAATCCAATTCGTCGGTCTGCCAGATACCGATTTTCTTTAAATCATAGACTACCGACAACGGCTGGCCGATAAAACGCCCGGCGGCGACATCGTCCACCTTGCCATTGGCCAGTTCCACGATTTCCTCCTGGTTGTGGTTAAAAGTCAAATCTGTATTCCAGCGAAATCCTCCCCGATCCACGTTCACCGTCGAGAGCGTCAGCTCGTAGCCTTTGTTGCGGGTATGGCCAATGTTGGTAGTGAAACCACCGAATCCCGTGGAATTGGGCAGAGGCTGAGGGGCCAGCAGGTCGGTCGTATTCGTAACGTAATATTCCAAAGCGCCAGAAATACGACCACTAAAGAAGCTAAAATCAAGCCCGGCGTTGGCCGTGGCTGAGGTTTCCCATTTCAAATCGGGGTTGCCGATCGAGCCGGGACGATAGCCAAAAGCAGCGTTGTTCTCCCAGGCGTAGGAGGTACGGCTCAAATTGGCCTGGGTTTGGTAGGGATCGATGGCCGTGTTACCCACCGCTCCGTAACTAAGACGAAGTTTGAGTTGATCCATCCAGCGTACACTCTTCATGAAGTTCTCATTGGAAATATTCCAACCCACGGCTACCGAAGGGAAATAACCGAACTTGTTGTTAGCTCCGAAACGCGAGGAGCCATCGGCCCGGATCGTAGCCGTCAGCAGGTATTTGTCGTTAAAGTCGTAGTTGACCCGCGCCATGTACGAGAGCAGCGTCCATTGTTCTATGCTAGATCCCACACCATTCACCTGACTTCCACTACCCAGGCTATAAAACTTCTGGGTTTGGGCCGGAATTCCAGTCACGTCGATAACATATCTTTCTTCATTATCGCGCTGGAAGGATTGCAAAAGCGTGACGTTCAGATTATGGACCGTGTTGAACTGCTTGGTGTAATTTACGATATTCTCAAGCGTGTAATTGAATATCTGCCGATTGAACGCGCTGGCTGACGCCGGTGCACCCCGGCGAGCTTGGGTTTGGCTTCCAAAGAAACGGCCATAACGGTCGATCTTAAAATCGGGACCAAAATTGAATCGGTACGACAGCCCGTCGATGATTTTCCACTCGGCGTACAGGCTATTGAAGATACGGTAGTTCTTCCGCTCGTCGAGAACAGCACCCGGTACGATTTCCGCCAAAGGGTTAGTACGCAGCCCATCCTGCGTAGGCAAGAAGATCAGATTTCCTTCATCGTCATAGGGCTTGCCCAGCGGGTTTTCAGATAATGAACCTCCCAGGGGATTGAAGTTTTCGCCATTACGGATATAATGGCTAGTCAGCGAGGAGATACCTACCCTGAGTTTATCGTTAATTTTGTGGTCCAGGTTGATGCGAAAAGTAAAGCGAGTCAAATCCTGATTCTTTACCACGCCCTTGTCCTTAAAAAAGTTGCCCGATATATTGAACTGGGTCTTCTCGGTACCGCCCGACACGCCCACTTGGTAGCTGTTGATGGAACCAGTGCGAAGCAGTTGATCGGGATAGTCGGTGCTACGGCCCAGCTTGATAGACTCCAACTCCACGGGTTCAAATATTTTGGCGTCTGCCTCGTCCGTGGAGGGGCCGTCGGGGTAGTGACCGCCCGCGCGGCGCGACTCCCGCTTGTACTCGGCAAACTCGGGTCCGTTGAACACATCGATGCGACCAAGTGACTTGCTGATACCACTGTAGGCATCGACACTCACCACAGTTTTACCCGGCGAGCCGCGCTTGGTAGTAATAATCACGACGCCGTTAGAACCCCGCGAACCGTAGATTGCCGTAGAGGAGGCATCTTTCAGGATTTCCATCGAAGCGATGTCGTTGGGGTTGATGTCCTCGATTCCTCCTGATAAGGGAATTCCATCCACCACAAAAAGCGGATCGTTGGAGCCGTTAAACGAACGGCGTCCCCGAATACGGATCTGAGGTACAGAGCCAGGCTTACTTCCTCCCATGTTCACGTCTACCCCAGCGGCGCGGCCTTGCAAGGCTTGCTGGGCGTTTGTAATAGGTAAAGCACTAATTTCCTTGGCACTCACCGACGAAATAGCTCCCGTCAACTGGCTCTTCTTCTGCGTACCGTAACCCACGACGATGACCTCATTCAGCGTTTTCAGGTCCACGCCAAGCTTGACATCGACCACGCTGCGGTTGCCGATGGCGATTTCCTGGGTGGCAAAGCCGACTGCGGAGAAAACCAGCGTGGCATTGTCGCCGGGTACGTTAAGGGAATACTTACCGTTTTGGTCGGTGGTGGTGCCGGTGGTGGTGTTTTTCACCAATACTGTCACGCCTGGCAGTGTAGTGTTGTCTTCGGCGGCGATGATGGTACCCGTGACGGCGCGGTCCTGGGCATACAATGTGTGTAGCGGCAATGCTCCGACTGCTAACAGTAGTAGGAAAGACACGATTCGGGAAGGACGCAGCCTGTGACTGCCAAGTAATTCCCGGGATTTTTCAGTAAATGATTTTCTCATTGGTTTTTGGTAAATGTGAAAGGTTTGTTGTACTTATTAAAACTAAAACTGCATTGAATTTATTTTATTTGACTGCTTTTTTTGGTGCTATCGGGGTAAAGGAGGGCCGAATCGGCTCTGGAAAAGGTGCCTTCCCCGAACGGCGGCACCAGTGCGTTACGACTTTCGGAATTTTCGGGATAGAGTGGCGCATCACGCATAAATAGAAAAAGTAATACCACCATTGTCACCCCAATCCCCACGCTCCATTTCAGGAACGACCAATTTCCGGTTGTGGTAAAGCCTGACGGCGACGGGCTTCCCAACTGAGGAAGATTCCCGATCGATTCCCGGATGAGCGCCCACAGCGACACCCGATCCTCCCGGGTCATTTCCGTTTCCTCCCAATCCGACACCCTGTCCACCAGCATTTTTGCCGACTCCACCGTTCCGGCTTGCTGGGGGTTTTCCTGCACCCAGTTTGCCCAAAACTTGGACACGTGCGGGTCGTCGGGGTGGCGCACCCACCGAATAAACAGACGTTCCATCGCTAACTCTTCGGCGGTATATTCCGAGTAGGGTTTCATTGGGTGGTTCAGAATAGAAGGGGTAGCCTGTCTATACGAAAGTCCAATGGCAGGATAATGGACGGGCGTATCGTTGATTGACCCTTACTTTTTTAATAAAATTTTAATACAAAATGAAAGGAGGCGGGTACATATTTAGTAACAACGGCCGGGGTGGACCGAATGGACGACGATGAGAATCGACCCCTCTATCCGAAAAATCGCGGTTAATAGTTTTCTAAAAGAATAAACCATTAACCTTCGGAAAATTTTTCAAGAGGTTGTTAAAGAAAGGGGGACGGCGGTAACATCTACTTGGAACTATTCACCTTCCAGTTGGAAAGTGGCTTAGCGAGGGACAGGCCGGAAACTTTATCGGCGGAGAAGGTGGCGTTGAAAGAATGGAGGGAACCGGCGGGCAGCGTGGCCTCGAAGCCCACCAAGGTGGTACCGGGGTTGGGGGCGTCATAGTCGTGCGTGGGTACGGTTGACCAGGTTTTTATTTTGACCGGGGTAGAAGAGTCGAAGGTCAGGTACATGGTTTTACCATTTTGGGATAAGACCACCGTTTTAGCATCCTGAACAACAGCTTGAGCAGACGTGAGCAATGTCCAGCGCAGCGTAATATCCTTGGCTGAAGCTTTAATTTCATCCCGCACGACTACGTATTTGGAATCCCGCAAGGCAATCCCCCGACTTACGGTCACAGCTAGTCCGTCGTATATAGTCGAGAGGTCAGAAACGGCAGACATGTCCTGAGGGTCGCTGGAAAAAGCATCGATTTTGGCGTAACCCTTCACACGTTGGTACTGCCCGTCGATCGTTAGTGTATTGTGAACCAAATTATTATAGCGAAAAATATCCCAGCGCTCGGCGTCCTGCTCGCGGCCAAAAAGCTGGATACCGCGTTTTTCCAAGGAGTTGTAGTCCTGTGGTCCGAAGTCCATCGCCCAACGCTCGCCCAGAGCGTCCAACACGAACGATCCCGCGTCCATGTGGGCGTGGTTAACCGAGGCCGAACCCGCCTTGAAACCCACGAATAACGCGTTCGGATCGGTCCAGGAAGTGCGCATCATCGCCACCGGACTCGGCCCCTGCCCCATCCAAAACTTTTCCTGCGGCGGCTTGACGTTGTCCAGGTTCATGCCTGCGCCCCAAATCAGCAGCGCAGGGAGGGTACGGTCTTTTACCAGATCCCGGCCCGGCTGCTCTTCGATCACTTTTTTCTGCATCCACAAAAGCGAAGGATCGTTTTTCTTGCTGGCAAACCAGAACAAAGCCGGGCTGACGCCATTCTTATCGCCGCTGTCGCCCCAGTTGTGGACGAAGCCCAGCGGCCCGACGATATTCTGCTCGAAACCCGCCGTTTTCAGAAAGCCGGGCGTTTGCGCCAGGCCGAAGTCGGTACCCAACGCTTTTTCCAAGGCACTCAGCAAAAGTACGTTGAAGCTGGTGCCGTACTCCCAGTAGCCGAAGCCCTCCGGGTAGCCGCCGTCGGGGCCGTAGGGTTCCATGGCTTTGGGGATACTTTCAAGGGCGCGGTTTAGGGTGCGCTCGGCGAGTTCCGGCTCGTCTTCGGCAATGGCTAGTGCGCCAAAGGTCATTCCGGCGTTACAGACCTGGTTCCAGTTGTGTTCGGCGGTCAGGAACCAGTTATAGTCCTTGTTATAGGAGGGTTCGATACCTTTTTTAAGAATCGCAGTCCGCACCTTCTGCCGGGTACCTTCGGAAAGGTCGTCGTAGAGCCAATCATAGCCAATGGCGACCGCCATCGTCATTTCGGCCACGTCGAGGAAGTGACTGGGGTTCCAGTCGGAAAAATCGGCCACGGCCAGCATTTCCTTCTCGGCACGCTGGAGGTACTTTTTCTCCCCGGTGGCGCGGTAGGCGTACGACAGTTGAAAAATGCGCCGCAAGGCCTCCCGCGATTTATCCAGCAGCCGTCGCCCAATTAGAACCCGCTCCACCGGCGGCTGATTCTGCAGGCGGTCACCTTCGGCCAGGATGGCAGTGTGAATATTTTTGAGCGATTTGTCGCTTTGGATTTTTTGCAGTAGTCCTTTTTCCTCCCCTTTCAGGAGCAGCAGCCGTGGGTGCGGACGCTTAAGGTCGGCGAGTTTTCCGGTAAGGGGCTTTGTATCGGAAGTAGGCGCGGGGTTTTTCTGGCCACAGGCGGTAAGGCAGGTGAGGATTAGGCAGACAAGGAGAACGTTTTTCATAACAGTATGGGATATTGATCACTACATATAGGAAAGACTGAACCGACCACGATTTACTTTCTGGGTGCTGATGAGTAAATACATTTTTCAGATACTTTAATTGTCACTATTACATTTTATAAAAAATTTAATAACACTGCCAAAAACCAGTACGATTTTTAAAGCCTTCTGCAAAACTTCTTAATAATTGAGTCTTTATTAATATTTACTCAATATCAATAGTGTTTTATAGGGATAAATCTTACTTTTGCGGAGTAAAATCACCTATTACCTAACTAACTTCTCATGAAAAAAAGTTACCTACCACTTGGTGGCATTGCATCGTTATGCCTGCTGCTGATGTTGCTGTTCCAAACTGCCTACGCCCAGGATCGAACTATCACGGGCAAAGTCATCGACGACCTGTCGGGCTCGGGCCTGCCCGGAGCCACAGTCACCGTAAAGGGAGGGAGTTCCCTAACCGGCACTACCACCGGGTCTGATGGCACGTATTCGGTCCGGATCGGGCCGGGTGCCACTGCCCTGGTCTTTTCCTTCATTGGCTACCAAAACAAAGAAGTACCCATTGGCAATCAGTCCATTATCGACGTTCAGCTCGACAGCGACGTTAACGCACTTTCGGAAGTCATCGTGACAGGCTACGGCTCACAGTCCAAGCGAGACATCACCGGGGCGGTCACGACCGTGAACGCTCAGGATTTGAAGGCTATCCCCGCTACCACTTTTGCCCAGCAGTTGCAGGGCCGAGCTTCGGGCCTGAACGTCGTGAACGATGCCACGCCCGGTGGCAACGCTACCATACGTATACGGGGGTTCGGCACGATCGGTAACAACGACCCCCTGTTCATCATCGACGGGGTACCAACCGAAAACTCGGGCAACCTCAACCCGAACGACATCGAAACGATCCAGATTTTGAAGGACGCCTCCTCGGCTTCCATCTACGGGTCGCGGGCGGCCAACGGCGTCGTTATCATCACCACGAAGCGTGGCAAGGTGGGCAAGCCCGTCATTACTTTCAGCTCTTACTACGGCATCCAAACCCCCTCGCGCAGCCCCGAGGTGCTGAACGCCAAGGAACTGGGCCAGTACCTGTATTTGGCTGATAAATACGCAGGCAAAACACCCTCACACGGACAATATTCTTTCGGCCCCAACGGTGAGTGACTATCCCCGACTATGTGTTTCCCAGCGCGGGTAAAGAAGGCACCCCCGAGGTGAACCCAGAGCGTTACTCGCTGCGGCCCGGTAATATTTATGCCATTACCAAATCGGCCGACACGGACTGGTGGAAAGAGCAAACCCAGTCTGCGCCCATTCAAAACTACCAGGTAGGCGCCACGGGCGGTACCGAGAACGGACGCTACGCGATTTCGCTGGGCTATTTCAGCCAGGATGGGGTCGTTAAATTCATCGGCTACGATCGCTACACGATCCGGGCCAATACCGAATTTGCCGGTCTGAACAAAAAGCTGCGGATTGGAGAAAACCTGTCCGTGTCTTTCGATAATCGCAAGGGTGGTTTTGGCAACAACCAGGAGCAGAACGCCGTATCGGGTTCCTATAAGCACCACCCGCTGCTACCCGTTTACGACATCGCGGGCAACTTCGCCGGCTCGCGCGGCTTGAATCTGGGTAACAACTCCAACCCCTACGCCACGCTATCCCGCCAGCAGGACAACCGTACGATGCGACTGCGTATATTCGGCAACGTGTACGGCGAGTACGACATCATCCCCAACCTGACAGTAAAAACCAGCCTGGGGATCGACGGCAGCAGCCAGCGGGGTCGCTACATCGGCCGGGCCAATCCCGAGTACGTCGAGGGTAGTTTCAACAACGGTTCCACCTCCACTGACGAGTACTTCTACCAGTGGGTGTGGACCAATACGCTGTCCTATTCAAAGCAGTTTGGCACCGACCACCAGTTCGACGCCTACGTGGGAACTGAAGCCATTCGGGAATTTAAGGAAGTGTTCGGCGCTTCCCGCAATGGCTACGCTTTCGAAATACCCTCTATCATCAGCTACCTGAGCCTGGGGGACGCGACCAAAGCTTCCAACTACGGCGGAGTGGATCGGGATTACACGCTATTTTCGCTATTTGGTAAGGCCAACTATTCCTATAAGGATCGCTACCTGTTTCAGGCCATTCTGCGGAATGACGCTTCTTCGCGTTTCCTGAGTGCGTCGAGGAGCGCCACATTCCCCGCCTTTAGTGTTGGCTGGCGCGTGTCGGAGGAAGGTTTCCTCAAAGGGGTAAGCTGGATCAACGACATGAAACTGCGTTACGGCTGGGGACAGACGGGCAATCAGAAGATTGGTGACTACAACGCCTACACGACTTACCGTTCCGATATTTTCCACGCGGGTTATCCCATCGACGGATCGGGCAGCCAGCCGACCATCGGCTACGATGCCGCTTCCCTGGGCAACCCCAACGCCAAGTGGGAGACAACAACCTCGAACAACCTCGGCCTGGACGCTACGCTGTTCAATAGCGCCCTGACGGTTGAACTGGATTTCTGGAATCGGCGCACTAACGACATGCTCTTTTCCATTCCTCTGACCTACACCGTGGGTGACGCCAGCGCGCCATCGTTCAACGTGGGTGAGATGAATAACAAAGGCATAGATCTGGGACTGAACTACCGAAACAGCCTGATGGGTGGCGACCTGCGTTATTCAATCGGCGCCAACTACTCCATGTACCGAAACAAAGTAATCCGGCTGACGGAGAGCGAGAATACCAAGTACTTCGGCTACGGCTCGCGTACCGACGCGGTGACACTGACGCAGGCCGGCCTTCCGCTATCCTCATACTACGGACTCACGGTGTTGGGAATTTTCCAATCAGACGATGAGGCGAACGCTTGGGCACCCTACGGTACCTATAACAAAGCCGGCAAGTTCAAGATCGCCGACATTAATAACGACGGCGTAATCAACTCCGATGACCGGGGCATCATTGGCAACCCGCACCCGAAGTTCAACTACGGAGTCAACCTGAATGTGGGCTACAAGGCGTTCGATCTGACGGTGTTTGGCAACGGCGTGGTAGGCAACGATATCTTCAACTACACCCGTTTCTTCGCCGACTTCAACACTTTCCAGGGCAACCGCTCGAAGCGTGCGCTCTACGAGGCATGGCAACCTTCCAACCCCGGAGGTACCACGCCGATCCCCGACGCAAACGACCAAATCAGCAGCCGGCCTTCGACGTATCTGCTCGAGAAGGGTACGTATTTCCGACTGAAGAACGTGCAGTTGACCTACACGCTGCCCCGCACGCTGACCAACAAGATCGGCTTTTCCAACCTACAGGTGTACCTGCAGGGCCAGAATATGTTCACGATCACGAAATATACGGGCCTCAACCCCGAAATTCAAACCGGTGCTGACAATACCCTGGGCTTCGACGGCGGCTACATGCCCGTCTCCCGCAATTTCTTGGTGGGTCTGAATGTTTCTTTCTAACCTAGTTTCTTCCAATTACCAACTTAAAAAAAGAATTATATGAAAACCAAAATAGTAAAGTACGGACTTGCCGCGACCGCCCTGCTGGCGAGCGTGACGGCCTGTAACGACGAATTCCTGACGCGCGAACCGCAGGGGCAGTACAGCCCGGCCGCTCTCAAGTCTGCCGGAGGAGTGGAGGGCCTGCTGCTGGGCGCCTACGGCATGGTGGACGGGCGCGGCCTGGACGGTCAGGCCGATTGGGAGAACGACATCCAGAACTGGGTGTTCGGTGGCGTAGCTTCCGACGACGCCTACAAGGGTACCGACTCGGGCGACCAGCCTGAAGAGTCGTTCATTGAGAAATACGATTTTCAACCCAATTTCAGCCACATCACCAACAAGTGGCGGGGACTGTACAAGGGTGTGGCCCGTACAAACGACGTTTTGAATACCCTGAAAGACGTTACCACTATCCCCGATTCGCGCCGCAAACAGATCGTGGCCGAAACCCGCTTCCTGCGCGGGCTGTTTCATTTCGAGGCCCAGAAGATGTGGAAGAATCCGCTTTACATTGATGAAGCAACATTCCAATTGGATGACCTGGAGAGCACCAAGATACCCAATGGCGGCCCAATCTGGGACAAAATCGAGGGCGACTTCAAGGCGGCAATGGCCGACCTGCCCGAAACGCAGGCCGAGGTGGGCCGCCCCACCAAGTGGGCGGCGATGGGTTTTCTGGCCAAGGCATACATGTACCAGGGTTGGGACGTGCTGACGGGCGCCCCCAACGCAGCCAAACTCAACGCGGCCAAGCCGCTGCTGGAAGCCATCATCGCTTCGGGAAAGTTTAGCCTGATGCCCCGATTCGACCAAAACTTCCTGGTTGGTTTCCGGAACAACGCGGAATCGATTTGGGAGGTGCAATATGCAGTGTCAAGCGCCGCTGATGGTGCCGCCGACGCTGGCGTTGGACTCGCCCACCCCTACATCGATCCCTGGGGATGCTGCGGGTTTTACCAACCCTCGCAAAATTTGGTCAATGCCTTTAAGACCGACGCCAACGGTCTGCCGCTGCTGGACACGTTCAACGAAAGCGATGTCAAGAACGACCAGGGTCTGAAATATACTGAAGCATTCGTTCCCTACGCAGGCAACCTCGATCCCCGCCTGGACCACACGGTAGGTCGCCGGGGCATTCTGTTCAAAGATTTCAAGATCCACGGCAGCGACTTCATCCGCGACCAGACCTATGCCGGGCCCTACTCGCCCAAGAAACACATCGCCGAGCGGGCAGGCTTCGGCATCGGGGGCTGGGGCAACCTGTCGAGCAACAACTACCGCATCATGCGTTACGATATGATACTGCTTTGGCTTGCCGAGGTAGAGGTGGAGGTAGGTAGTTTGGAAAAGGCGAAGGATTTGGTCAACCAGGTGCGTGCCCGCGCGGCCAATCCCGCTGGATTCGTAAAGAAGGCCGTGCAGGGCCCCGCTTCGCGCGACGATTACACCGTGCTGGACGAGCCGGCGGCCAACTACGTCATCAAGCCTTACACCTCCTTCACAGACAAGGCGATGGCCCGCAAGGCCGTGCGCTTCGAAACCCGCCTGGAATTCGGGATGGAAGGCCATCGCTTCTTCGATCTCCAGCGATGGGGAGTGCAGTCTCCCGTGCTGAAAGCCTACCTCGCCGAGGAGCAGACGAAGCGGGTGTACCTGAAGGACGCGAAGTTCGATCAGGGCAAGAACGAGTTCTACCCCATTCCGCAAACGGCCATCGACCGGTCGTACAAGGCGGGAGAACCGACGCTGACGCAGGACCCGGCGTACAAGTAGTAATTTAGACTAGTTATTCTGTCAAAGAGGCGACCTCATGTGTCGCCTCTTTGTTTTGCAGTGTGTGGGTACGGATATTACTACTACTTGTTCCCGCTCTTGTCGATTGGTTACCTGCCGAACGTCTGTTGGATCGAGTTCAAAAGTCTTTGAATAAGAATTTTCTATACTGACTATTCCTTACTCTCCTTCAAAAACTCTTCCGTAAAATGCTCCTGCCTTTTAGGTAACGAAAACTTCTGCGCGTTGTAGGTTGCCGTATCTCCGTGCGGAATAGACAACGATACCCACGAACCGCCCCGCAGCATTTTGCCGATAAACATGACTTGCCCGACGTGGCTCGCGTAGTGCGCCAACTGCCGATTGATGGCTTCGGTCACGGTGTGACCCTGGTTGCGGATGTAGATTATTTTTTCCAAATCATGCTCGGTAAGTAGGCGCAAAGCATCGAGCAGACATGCCCAGCCCGCTTCCCACTTAGCCAGCACTTCTTCCCGATTCGTAACGTCGTTGTCGAATTCACCTTCGCGGTCGCGCCAGTCCTTTTCGCCATCGGTGGTCAGGAAATCGGTCCAGCGGGAGAGCATGTTACCTCCCAAATGCTTGACGATGTTGGCGATGCTGTTACTTTCGCCGTTGGCCTTCCAGAAAAATTGCTCCTCGGAAAGCTGAGCAAAGGTCTTATCGCCCAGCATTTTGTAATACTCGAATTGCTTGACGATGCTGGGGAGGTAGGTGCTGTTCATACTCTGTCTTTTAGATAAAAGTACCGAATTGCTATCAAATGCGAAAATAAAACGATGGGACCACTACGCTGGGTAGCCAAACGTAGGGAAAATGAGAGATGGCAATATTGGGCTGGTCGAAACCCAGGCTTTGGAACGGCGAAGGTGCGGATAGAATGGCCAACACAACGATATTCAGCAGCAAGCTGAGGCAGGTCAAATTCCAGAGCATCACCGAGGAAGGAGGAAGCACTTTCTTCACAAAACCGTAATAATAAATCAGCGGGGCGGTTAAACCAGCAATAATGTCCAAATTCCGGCCTTCAAAGGTCATAATTTCGGGAATAGCCCTCGCTACGAATAAAAAATATAGGACAATTTCGACGCCAACTCTAACCGTGTGCAGAATCGTCAGCTTTCCTATATCCAGACTATCGATGAAAGTTCGTCCGCTCGAGGTCAAAAAAAAACCGGCAATGAGAAGGGCAAGCGGCAGGGCCAAAAGCCCAAAGCGGGGCGGAATAGTTTGAATTTTGTAAAAGCCCAGTAGGGCAAGACAGGCTTGTAGAAGCATCCACAAGCCCATGCTAATCAACATCCAGCGGGACTTCGATTCAGAAATTGCAAAATAAAATAGATCCACACTAAGCAGGGTAATTAGGATGAAGCAGACATCGAGGGTCGTCGAGACGTTTTCCATATTATGTGATCATTTTTTGTAAAAGGCAATATAAATAGATCGCTATTCAAGGCGCATACTTACAAAAAATCCTATCTTTGCGACTCTCGTTAATTATAGTAAAGGAACCAAAAAAGCCTTTATTCCCTTTCCTTCCCCACAATAGGCCTTTCAATCCCCAAGAATCCCCTTCTTGTATTTCACGGAATAATCTATTTTCCTATTCAAATTCTGTTTTTAAAGTTTGCATGAAAAAATACTTCAATCTGTTCGACCTTTCCCAAAAAGTCGATTATAAAACCGAAATACTCTCTGGTCTGACGGTCGCCCTGGCGCTGATTCCTGAAGCGGTAGCCTTTGCCTTCATCGCCGGACTTTCGCCGCTGACGGGGTTGTACGCGGCTTTCGTTATGGGTTTGATTACGTCCATTTTTGGTGGTCGGCCCGGCATGATTTCCGGCGCGACGGGAGCCGTGGCGGTGGTCATCGTGGCTTTAGCCAAATCCCACGGCGTGGAGTACGTTTTTGCGACGGTCGTATTGGCGGGCGTGATTCAAATCACCGCCGGACTGCTGCGGCTGGGCAAGCTTATGCGGCTAGTGCCGCATCCCGTCATTTTTGGTTTCGTGAACGGTTTGGCGATCATCATTTTCATGTCGCAACTCGATCAGTTCAAGGACGCCTCGGGCGCCTGGCTAACGGGCACGTCACTCTACGTCCTGCTGGGTTTGGTACTGACGACGATGTTCATTATCTGGGCCATGCCCAAGTTCACCAAAGTCGTTCCGGCTTCGCTGACGGCTATTCTAGTTATTTTCGGCGTCGTTACCTACTTCGGCATCGACACCAAAACCGTCGGCGACATGGCTTCGATTCAGGGCGGCTTCCCGCCCTTCCATCTGCCCAGCGTGCCCTTTACCTTTGAAACGCTTACCATCATTTTTCCTTACGCCGCCATCATGGCCGGGGTGGGGCTGATCGAGAGCCTCTTGACGCTGAACATCATCGACGAAATAACTGAAACGCGCGGGCGCGGTAATAAAGAGGCCGTGGCGCAGGGCGCCGCCAATATTCTGTCGGGCGTATTTTCGGGGATGGGCGGTTGCGCCATGATCGGGCAGAGCCTTATCAATATTTCGTCGGGCGCACGGGCGCGGCTGTCGGGCATCGTGGCGTCGGTGATGTTGCTGGTTTTCATTATGTTCGGCTCGGGACTCATCGAGCAGCTGCCGATGGCGGCACTCACCGGGCTGATGATCATGGTCGCCATTGGCACCTTCGAGTGGGCGAGTCTGCGGACTTTTACCAAAATGCCCAAGTCCGATGTGTTCGTGATGGTACTCGTTACCCTGGTAACGGCCCTGCTGCACAACCTGGCTTTGGCCGTTATCGTGGGCGTCATCATCGCCGCATTGGTTTTTGCCTGGGACAACGCCAGGCGCATTCGCGCCCGCAAGCGGTTCGACGAAGACGGCACGAAGCACTACGAAATTTACGGCCCGCTGTTCTTCGGTTCGGTAGCAGCCTTCAATGAAAAATTCGACGTGCTGAACGATCCCGACGAGATTGTAATCGACTTCGAGGAAAGTCGCGTGGTGGATATGTCGGCCATCGAGGCCCTCAATAAAATCACCGAGCGGTATCAGAAGGTTGGCAAGAAAGTACACCTCAAACACCTTAGCCCCGACTGTCGGAAGCTTTTGGCGAACGCCGAGACGTTGATCGATGTCAATGTTTTGGAAGACCCCAGGTATAAAGTGGCGGTAGATATGGTGTAGTGCCTTGATCAGGCTCCTACTTCAATTCCGTATTTATGCAGCAAACCAGCCAACCCGCTCAAAGAAAACTTCGCCTTCCTGATTCGGTTATTTTCGGGATCAATGGAATAGTTAAAGGCGCTGCGGAAGTCCGCTTTTTCTAAATTAGTGCGATCAAAAATTGCTCCGGCGAAATCGCATTCCTGAAAAATAGAACTTATAAAATCTGCTTCGGTAAAATCCACTTCGTGCAGATTGCAATTTCTGAATTTAGCCTTCTTCAAAACCAATTTGTAAAAAGAGGAGAGGTTCAACTGGCAGCTATCGAAATGCATCGTCAGCAGAAACGGATTGCAGTTCTCGAAGTGCAGCCCCAACATCTTGCAGTCCTGGAACTGCACGTTTTTGAAGGCCGTTTTATTAATTTTGGCTAAACTCAAATTGCAGTCTTCAAAAGAGCAATCTACAAAACCCACACCCGAAAGGTCCGAATCCGCGAAGTTGCAGTTCCTGAACGTGCAGTCTTCGTACTCGCCTTTGGGGAGCTTGCCCTCCGTGAAATCAAGATTTAGGTACGTTTCACTTTCAACGTAATTGGAATTCATCCTTCCAAAGTAATCTTCGACCGCAAACAAACCCCCCCGATCGGCGGATTAAACTTAGAAACCGCCACGTGAACCTTCTCCACGTCAGGGTACTGATCGCGTACTTTTTCGATGAGGCGGTACGCGATGTGTTCCAGCAGCCGGGCGCGTTCCTGCATCACTTCAGCGGCGATAGCGTAGAGTTCTTCGTAGTTGACCGTACCGCGCAGACGGTCGTTCTGGGCGGCGACGGAGAAGTCGGTGTGAATTGTGATGTCGAGTGAGTACTTGTTGCCCACTTTTTGCTCCTCGTCATAGTAGCCGTGGTAGGCAAAAAACTCCAGGCCTTCGAGTGAAATCGTTCCCATGGTATTTTTTTAAGCGATTTCGTCGAAAAAGGAACCCTTACCTTTCGATTCTTCGGTAGTAGTTTCTCCGTCGTTCGTGCCTTCGGCCACATTCAATTCTTCGGCGGCTTTTCGGCTGTTGGCCAATCTTTCTACTTCGGTGAGGGCTTCGGCGGCAGCATCCTGTTCGTCGTCTTCTCGCTCATCCTTGGTCTCTGTTTCTTCACGGATGGTTTCCCCGGAGTTTCCCACTGTAGCAACCACTTCCTGGCTCGGATCCGTTACTTCATGCTCGTCATTTTCTTCATTTTCCTCCGCCTGCGTGGGTCGGTTGGCGGCATCCGTTACCTGCTGCTTAATTTCCTCCATTTTTTGGGCAAAGGAATAGTCCTGGCTGAATTTTTTCTCAAAACGCTCCACCGTCTCATTGGTATTGCTCACCAGCGATTTGAGCTGCACCACCACATTGTCGCGGTACTTTTCCATCGCCTTGAAGTCGCGCTCCTGGTTTTTGAGTTCGTTGATGATCTCCTCGCGAACGTACTTGGCCTCGTTCTCGGCGTCCTGCACGATCATAGCGGCCTTGCGCTTGGTTTCGGCGATGGCCTCGTCCGTTCTGCGACGTGACTCTTCGAGGTATTTCTCGGCGGCTTTGTTGGCCTGTTCGGTGATTTGGGTGCTGGTGTCTTCGGCGGTTTTCAACGTACGGAAAAGCGTCATTTCCACGTCCCGCAGTTTGTTGAGTTCTTTTTCCGCGATTTCAAGCTGCATTTTCAGCATCTTGTTTTCATTCATCACACGCTCCCATTCCTGCGAAAGGGAATTCAAAAAGGCGTTGACATCGTCGATGTCGTAGCCCCGGAATCCTTTTTCAAAAGTATGCTGCCGGATATCGATAGGGGAGATTTTCATTCTTATAGCCTGTTTTATGGAATATTTCGCTTTGATAATTCGGTTAAGTACCGATTAATATGGCAATTTTCAAAAACAATTTAGCCATTGGCAGTCGGGCTTCGTCTGGAACGCCAGCCCAGTACGCTCAGCCCGACAGAGCGTTTGGCTCCGTCCCGCTCCGACGTAACAGTCGCGCGGTTGTCTATCGCCCCTTCAATAACCGCGCCAGATTGTCGTATAGATCTTAATCTTGTGAAGGTTTCAACAGTTTGTAAGTAGCCGTTAGCTTTCATTCTTCTATTTCCCAGACTGAAACGCTGCGGTCGTCGCTGGCCGATACCAGCCAATTGTTTTCCGGCAGCCACAAAAGTTTGTTGATGGAAGTGGCATGGCCGGCGTAGCGGGCCCGGTCCACGACCTTGACGAGCCGTAAGGTGTCAGCCTCCCAGATTTTGATGGACTTATCCATGCTGGCCGTGGCCAGGTACGCCCCATCAGCGCGGAAGGCGATATCGTTGATGGCGAACATATGCGCCGGAACATCCTTTATTAATGTGTAATTTTTTGTGGCATCCCACGCTTTCAGGTGGGCATCGCGACTGCCCGTGACCAGTTGCCGCCCATCGGGCGAATATTGCGCGGCAAACACCGAATTGTCGTGAGCCGGAATTCTGTTTTTCAAAGCCAAAGTATCCAGATCGAATATCCCAACGCTCCAATCGCTGAACCCGGCGGCCAGTTCGCGGTGGTTGGGCCGAAGGGTCAGCGTGCGGGCGCTTTTACCGGCGGCTTTCAGGTGTTTTTTAATGGCAAAAGAAGGAATGTCGATGACCACAATGACGCCATCGCCCAGAGCCACAAAAGCAGTTTCTTGCCAGATTTTAATGTCGAAAATAGCCGCTGAGCTTATTTTCATGGACGCCACGACTTTCTTCTCGACGGGGTCGATGACCTGAATTCCCTCGTAGTTCTGCCCCACCCACAGCAGCCCCGTCCGCTCATCAACCGCCAAAGCGTACACCGACGCCCCGACACGGGCTACCAAATCGCCAAGATCGGGCTTGGTGACGTCCCAGCGCACGACCAGCCCATCGCCTCCGGCGGAATAGAAGCCCCGCCCGGCAGAATCGGCAATTAATCCGTACACGCAATCGCGATGACCCGAAAAAGTATCTATTTTGCGCACTTTCATAGCAGGAGGGAAGGTTTTGCAAAACAAACGCAGATGATATGCCGCTCGTTCACGCCGAGAACATCACCGAAGAATGCCGACTGCTGGTTTGGGAACTTACCGAATCAGTCAAGGGGCTGCACGAAATATTGCCCGCCGCTGCGGATTTGGCAGAATTTCCCACCATTTCGCACCCCCAAAAAAAGCGCGAGTGGCTGGCTGGAAGGGTGCTGCTCGCGCAAATAGTAGCCGAAGCGGGTGAAGTTTTCCAGGGTACCTGGAAAGACGAACACGGCAAACCTTTTCTAATCGGCAGTCCGCACTACATCTCAATTACGCACACCTTCGACTACGTAGCGGCGGTCATTCATCCCACGCTTCCAGTCGGGATCGATATGGAGAAAATGGATGATAAGCTGCTTCGTACCGCCCGCAAGTATCTTAACAAAAATGAAATGGATGAAGCGGGGGATTCGCTTTCGACGCTATGTACTTACTGGTGCGCCAAGGAAGCGCTTTTTAAGCTGAATGGCAGAAATAAAGTGAGTTTCAAAAATGCTATAAGAATCCAGCCTTTCTTACAAAACGCTGCGCAACTTCACGGAACTCTCGATGACGCCGGGCGGCGCGTGGAATCAGAATTGCACGTGCGGTGGTTAGGAGAATATTGTTTGGTGGTGGGGGTGTGAGTGCAGCAGGTGTGTAAGAAAAAAGATATTACTGTGATGCTTTCAAGCACGATGGATAGTCACTCGCTAATCGACTTTTAAAGGTGGCCCAACTACTTGCATATCGTGATCGGCAAATATTTTGGCAATTTCTTCCTTGGTTGGTTCCTTTTCCAAAGCCGCCATTGTAACAAAAAACTCCTCCAGCTTACCGGCTGGCTGAAGAATCACCGTCATGCGTCCTTTCTCGCTAATTTGAGTCCAGGCCGGGGATAGTACTTTTCGGGGCAAAAAATACTATCCCCGGCCTGGAGTTGATGTTGATCCTGGCCCACTACAAAGCGATATTCTCCGTCCTGAATATGAAATATCTCATCCTGATTGGGGTGTATATGCAAGGGTGTTCCTCTTTTGGGCGATAAAGAAGTCTGTTCAAACACGGCCAAATCCCCATTGGTATCCTTCCCCGATATTTTAACATCGAGAATGTTGACGTTCACCCCCTTCAATTGAATATGGCCATGATAGCGTCCTTCGCCCGATTCTATTTTAAAACCTTTTGAGTCTCGATCTTCGATCCTTTGGAGACTGAAAGTTGTAGCAAAAGGGGTTCCAAGTAAACTTGCCTGAACAAATTTTCGACGCTTCATAAATCGCATAGATTTAGTAGGGATGAGCAATCAATAACCAAATTCACTGTGAACCAGGAGACTAGATATGTAAGATACAGATTTATTCTTTCAATACTTTAAGAATTTTATTAAACGGACAGTTAATCTTATCGCAATTCCAATATCGTGGAACTATCCCTGATTCTGTATATGCAGCGGCTTTATTGCCAATCGAATAAAGGCGGCGGCGGTGGCTAAATCAATAATTCGCCATGCCGTTTGGGGCAAATCAATGGGTGCAAACGGGTTGAAAATAACTGCCACCATCAGCAAACCTATTAAGGGTATGACTGAATTTCTTGCCTGAATCGCGGAGTAGATAGCAACACAACAAATGATTATTCGTAGAAAAGTGAAGAAATCATAAGGCAGAAACAAAGCAGCCAGAGTAGCTATAAATAGTAGGACAGCGGCTGTTATTAGAAGTATTTTGTAAATTTTCATGTTAAATAAAATTGTGTATTGTTAATAGTAGGGCACTTATTCTTCCTCAATTATCGCCAGCAGTAACCTTTCTACTTCCCGAATCTTCTCCAGTTCGCCCGCTTTTTCGTAGGAAACGATCAGGTTGCGCAGGACGCGCTGTACGATTTCGAGGTGAGTGCAGGGTTGGTAGAACGAGTCTTTGGGGCCAAGATTGAGTTGGGCGATGTAGTGGTCGATGTCGGTTTTGGAAAAGATGATGCCCCGGTTGAAGACATTGATATAAAACTGCGTTTTATCGCGCTTGTAGGTCAGCACAAAAAGGTTGGGCAGATTTACGCCGTACACAGGCATATTGAGCTTGCGAGCGATGAGCATGTAAATGACGCAGAGCGTGATGGGATTTCCCCGGCGGCTTTCCAGCACAATGTTGATCATGGAATTGGAGGCCGAATGGAAGTTTTTGGTATTGGCCCCGAAACCCAGACCGCTGTAAAACACACTGTTTAACGCCTTTACCTGATCTACTGGACTCATTTGGTCGTCGAACTGCCCCCATACGTCGTAGCGAAACTGGTCGATTTCGTCACGCAGTTTTTGGAAATTCAAGTCGGGGTACTGGAAGGTGGCAATTATGGACATGCCTTCGAGCAGGTCGAGTGCACCGCCGTTTTTCCAGTGCAACAGCCGCTCTTCCATGCCATCGAATTGTAAATCGTGGATGAGGTCCTCGATGCGCCGCTGCGCGAGGGGGCTGAAACTTCCCTCCCACTCCGTTTCCAGAAAAGGGATAATTTCCTTGCCCAGCGAACGAATTTTATTCTCGACATGGGTGGTGACTTCGGCATCGTCGTCGTCCAGCAGCGAGACCAGCGCCTTTATTTCTTTGTTCTTCATAGCTCCTACTTTCGTTTTCCGTTTGCGAAGTCTTAAATAAAAACAATTTTTGAATAGCGGTCAAATTTTCTACTTTTGCCCGATAAAAAAATAACGAGCCGACCCAGAAAACGGGCTGTGATGGCCCATTTATTCCAATTTTTTGTATGAAAATACTGATCACCGGAGGAACAGGATTTATTGGCTCGCATACCGTGGTGGAGTTACAGGTGGCGGGCAACCAGCCCGTGATCGCGGACAATCTCTACAACTCCAACCGGGAGGTTTTGACGGGCTTGAAGAACATTATCGGGCAGAACACCCCTTTTTACGAGATAGATTGTACCGACGAGGCGGCGGTCAGGGCGCTTTTTGAAAAAGAAAAATTCGACGGCGTCATCCATTTCGCGGCTTACAAAGCCGTGGGTGAGTCGGTGGAGCAGCCTTTGAAATACTATCAGAACAATCTCGATTCTTTGATAATCCTGCTGAAAATCATGCGGGAGTTTGGGGTCAGTAATTTCGTATTTTCGTCTTCCTGCACGGTGTACGGCCAGCCCGAAACGCTGCCCGTCACGGAGGACACGCCGCGTCAGCCCGCTACCTCGCCCTACGGCAATACCAAGGTAATGTGCGAGGACATCATCCGCGATTTCGTGCATTCCAAACCCAATTTGAAAGCTATTTCGTTGCGCTATTTCAACCCCATCGGGGCGCATCCTTCGGCCGAAATCGGCGAACTGCCCTCCGGTGTCCCCAGCAATTTGGTCCCCTACCTGACCCAGGCCGCCGCCGGACTGCGCGACAAACTCGTCGTATTCGGTGACGATTACGATACGCCCGATGGTACCTGCATTCGCGATTTTATCCACGTGGTGGATTTAGCCAAAGCCCACGTGAAGGCCATCGAACTTTTGGAAAAACAAAAAGAAGCCAATTATTACGATGTGTTCAACGTCGGAACGGGTCACGGCAACACGGTTTTGGAATTGATCGATACTTTTGAAAAAGCCAACGACGTAAAACTAAACTATACCCTCGGTCCAAGAAGGCCCGGCGATGTAGAAAAAATCTGGGCGCAGGCAGACAAAGCCAATAACGTGCTGGGCTGGAAAGCGGAAAAATCCCTGACCGATTCGTTGCACGACGCCTGGCGCTGGCAATTGAAATTGGTTAAAGGTTAGCCGATTAAGCGATTAAGGGTTTCGCATTCAACTAAATAGTTCAAAGATTACACGCCGGGCGGGCGATCCCGTTCAACATTTTTAATGAAGAAAATCCTAATAACAGGCGGTGCAGGATTCATCGGTTCGCACGTGGTGCGGCGTTTTGTGAATCAGTATTCCGAATACCATATCTATAACCTCGACGCGCTGACTTACGCGGGTAACCTGGAGAACCTTCGCGACGTGGAGGATGCGGCCAACTACACCTTCGTCAAAGGTGACATTACGGACGCGGTTTTTCTGGACGAACTTTTCGCCGAAAACGATTTTTACGGTGTCGTTCACCTGGCCGCCGAGTCGCATGTGGATCGCTCGATCAGCGACCCGCTGGCGTTCGTGGTTACGAATGTTGTCGGAACGGTCAATCTGCTTAATTCTGCCCGGAAAGCCTGGAAGGATGATTTGGGAAATCACCTGTTCTACCACGTCTCGACGGACGAGGTCTATGGCGAGTTGCACGATCCAAACGAGTTTTTCCTGGAAACGACCAGCTACGACCCGCGCTCGCCGTATTCGGCATCCAAGGCATCGTCGGACCACTTTGTGCGGGCTTACCACAATACGTACAAGCTGCCCGTGGTGATTTCGAATTGTTCCAACAACTACGGCCCCAACCACTTCCCCGAAAAGCTGATTCCGCTGATGATCCATAACATCATGCAGAAAAAGCCCCTGCCCGTGTACGGCAAAGGCGAAAACGTGCGCGACTGGCTCTACGTAGAGGACCACGCCCGCGCCATCGACACGATTTTCCACCACGGAAAAGTGGGCGAAACCTACAACATCGGCGGCCACAACGAGTGGAAGAACCTCGATTTGGTGCTGCTGCTTTGTAAAATTATGGACGAAAAGCTGGGCCGCGAATCCGGCACCGCCGAAGCACTCATCACCTACGTCACCGACCGGGCGGGCCACGACCTGCGCTATGCCATCGACGCCACGCGTCTGAAGACTGAGTTGGGCTGGGAACCCTCGCTCCAATTCGAGGAGGGCCTGGAAAAAACCGTGGACTGGTACCTCAATAACCGAGCCTGGCTCGACAACGTGACATCGGGGAATTACAAGAAGTATTACGAAGAAATGTACGAAAATTGAAAGGAATCATACTCGCCGGGGGATCCGGTACTCGCTTACATCCGCTTACGCTGGCCGTCAGCAAGCAGTTGATGCCGGTTTATGACAAGCCGATGATTTATTATCCGCTGTCGGTGCTAATGCTGGCCGGGATTCGGGAAATCCTGATTATCTCGACGCCGCACGATTTACCGCATTTCGAGAAACTGCTTGGCGATGGCGCGCGGCTGGGCTGCTCGTTCTCCTACGCCGAGCAACCCAGTCCCGACGGGCTGGCGCAGGCGTTTATCATCGGAGCCGACTTTATCGGCGACGATAAGGTGGCGGTGATTTTAGGGGATAATATTTTTTACGGCTCAGGCTTCACCCGACTTTTGCAGTCCAACAACGACCCCGAAGGCGGCGTGGTGTACGCCTACCAGGTGCAGGACCCCGAGCGTTACGGCGTCGTGGAGTTTGACAAAGATTTGAAAGCCATTTCCATTGAGGAAAAACCGGAAAAACCGAAGTCAAATTTTGCTATTCCGGGGCTGTATTTTTACGACAATCAGGTGGTGGAAATTGCCAGGAACATCGAACCCTCGCCGCGAGGCGAGTTGGAAATCACCGATGTCAACCGCGAGTACCTGAACCGGGGCCAACTGAAAGTCGGTGTGCTGGATCGGGGTACGGCCTGGCTCGATACGGGGACCTTCCAGTCACTGATGCAGGCCGGGCAATTCGTGCAGGTCATCGAGGAGCGGCAGGGGCTGAAAATTGGCTGCATCGAGGAAGTTGCCTACCGTATGGGCCTTATCTCAGCGGAACAACTTGGCGAAATTGCCGCGCCGCTGGTCAAGAGTGGCTATGGGAAATACCTGCAGCATTTGCTGGAATAGCAGTTTTGGGGAATAAAAACGCAAAAGACGCTCTGGCTTTTTTTTACAAGGATTCGGCAATGCCATCGTTCTTTGGTATATTTGAAGTGACGGCTCCCTACTAAATTTTTGCCGCTGCTGCCCCGTATGGAATTTCTACCCCCGGAAATCGAGGCCTACGCCGAAGCGCATACCGAAGCCGAAAGCGACTTGTTGCGGCACGTCAGCCGCGAGACCCACGCCAAAATCATGCGTCCCCGGATGCTTTCGGGCCACGCGCAGGGACGGTTGCTAGCGCTATTCTCCCGGCTGATTCACCCCCGGCGCATCCTGGAAATCGGAACCTACACGGGTTACTCCGCCCTCTGCCTGTGCGAAGGGTTGACCGAAGACGGTCTGCTTACCACCCTGGATCACAACGAGGAACTGGAAAACTTCACCCGGAATATTTTTGCCCAATCGGAGTTCGCTTCCCGCATCGACTTCCGTATCGGGACGGCACTCGACATTATTCCGACGCTCGACGAAACCTTCGACCTGGTTTTCATCGACGCCGACAAGGTCAATTACCGCGCCTATTACGATTTGATAATTAAAAAAACAAGACCTGGTGGACTCATCCTGGCCGACAATGTTTTATGGAGCGGCAAGGTCACTGATCCGTCCACGCACAAGCCCGATAAGGAAACTCCGGCCTTATTGGCCTTTAATCAATATATTCGCCACGACCCTCGGGTCAAATGCCTTTTGCTCCCACTACGGGACGGAATGATGATTGCCCAGGTTCTTTAAGAATTTGCACTTTACTCTAACCCCCATGAATTACAAAAACTTTCACCCTTTCCGCCAAGTCCTCGTGGTACTTTGTGCGCTTACATTTGGTTTCGTCGCGCGGGCGCAGGATATTCCCGACGTGCCGGATAACGTCATGTTCGGCGGCATTAACGTCAAGTTCGACAACCGCGCCAAGCGGGCCATCGAGGCCGACATTCGCAGCCTGATGTCCAACAAACGGTTTTGGGAAGCCAAAATGGATCGCGCGATCCTCTACTTTCCAATCCTGGAAGGCGTTCTGATCGAGGAGGAGGTGCCGCTTGATTTTAAGTACCTGGCTGTGCAGGAAAGCTCGCTTACGCCTGACGCCGTGTCCACTTCCGACGCCGTAGGTTTCTGGCAATTTAAGCGGGAAACCGCCCAGGAATTGGGTCTTTTGGTGAACAATCAGGTGGATGAGCGCAAGAGTATTACTGCTTCCACCCGTGCTGCCGCCCGCTATCTGAAACGCAGTAATGAACAGTACAACAACTGGGTCTCTTCTCTGTATTCCTACTATCTGGGCGTTGGCGGCGTCAAAGAAGTTATCCCAAAAAACTGGGCTTTCGCCAAGGAAATCACCCTCGATGGCAAGACGGACCAATACGTACTGCGCTTTTTTGCCCACAAAATTGCGCTGGAAGCGGGCATGGAGCGTCACCGCACCGCCAACACCCTCGTACTGCTGGAATACCGCAAAGGCCGGGGCCGCTCCTTCAGTTCGATTGCGCGGGAGTTGAGCCTCGACCCGCTGGAAATACGTCGTTACAACTTATGGACGGACGCGGATCAAATCCCCGCTGACCGCGATTATGTGGTGGCACTACCCGTGGCTTCCGACCAAATCAATAATGTCCGTGACTTGCTGCTGACTACGCGGGAAGACCCCACCGCCAGTTTCGCCGACGACGACATCGGCTTTCCTATTTTGCGCAAAGCCAGCGTCCAACTCAAGGGCCGAAATGACCCGGTTTTTTACGAAATCAATAGCTTGCCCGGTATTCAGGCCCGACCCGGCGACAAAGCGTCCGATCTGGCCAAAGCCGCCAAGGTCAGGACTTCGAGTTTCTTAAAATACAACGACCTGGGCAGTCGTGACCCGCTTGTTCCCGGCGATGTGTATTATTTGGCCAAGAAAAGCAAAAAGGCGATGGTACCCTTCCATACCGTCCGCGAGGGTGAAACCATCCGCAGCATCTCACAGATTTACGGCGTGCGTTCGAGCCGTTTGCTGAAATACAACCGCATCAGCAATCGCAATCAGCGGCTGCAAACAGGCCGCGTAATGTGGCTTATGAAGCGTCGCCCAGCTAACAAACCCGTCGAAATCATCAATCTGCCCCCGCCGACCAACGCTGCGCCTCAGGGTACCTCACCCAGCCTTACCGCTCCGGCCGATCAACCCTATACGCAGCCAGAACTCATCGGCTCGAACAATGAAATTCCAAAAAATGCCAGTGAAAGAAAAAAATACAAACCCAAACTGGCCGATTCAGCCAACGAACCCGCCAACCAGTCGGACGTGTCCAAGCCAGACGTATCAACGCCGGACGTGACCGAAGAAACGCCGCGCGATGAGTCGGTTTATGCTAAGCCCAATACCCCCGCCACCACGACGGCACCCACCCGCACGTCAAGCGGCAGCAACGACCGGATCATTATTATCGAACAACAGGGAGGCACGGACAAAACGCCAACATTCGATTCGGAACCAGCCCGAACCGCTCGTCCCACGTCGCCTCGAAACAATCCGAGTACGTCAGCGCCGACCAATAACCCGAATACTACGACCAATCGTCCAAGCCCAACGTACAGTCGTCCCACTGCTTCCAGCAGCGCCAATCCCAAGTACCACGCGGTGGAACCCGGACAGACGTTTTACAGCATTTCCAAGCTCTACAACGTAGAAGTAAATGACCTGCTCGCCTGGAACGGCCTCACGACCAACGACAAACTGGCCGTCGGGCAAAAACTGGTCGTGAACCCAACTGCCGCCCCCAGCCGTACAGCTCCCACCGCCACCGGTGGTAACTACATTATGCACAAAGTGGTATCGGGTGAAAACCTTTTCCGCATCGCTAAAAGTTATGGTGTATCCATGCAGGAAATTCAAACGCTCAACAATATGCCAGATACCAACGTGAAGCTGGGTGAAACGTTAAGGATTCCGAAAAAATGATTCTAATTGATAACACCTGCGTAAGTGACGACATTGGCGACCAGTTCTTTGTTTGTAATTTGGACAAATGTAAGGGTGCCTGTTGCGTGGAGGGGGATTCGGGGGCTCCGTTGGAAGACAGCGAACTACCCATCATGAAGCGTATTTATCGTCACGTAGAGCCTTATTTGTCCGAGAAAGGCAAGGCCGTCATCGCGGCGGAGGGCGTTTATACCAAAGATTGGGAAGGCGACATCGTCACGCCCGTGATCGAGGGAAAAGAATGTGCTTACGCTTTCTACGATGAAAAAAATATCCTGAAATGCGGGATAGAGGCGGCCTATAATGATGGGAAGATAGACTTTAAAAAACCCATTTCTTGTCATCTGTACCCAATCCGGGTCACGAAGTACGAGCAATATCACGCTATCAATTACGACCGCTGGGATATTTGCAATCCGGCTTGTGCCTTTGGGGCAGAGTTAGGCGTGCCGTTGTATAAGTTTTTGAAAGAACCCCTCATCCGTGCCTACGGCGAGGCCTGGTACGAAGAATTGGTCAGGGAAGTGGAGGAAAAATTAGCGGCAGCCGATGGCGCAAAGTGACTTTTTCGAGAATGTATACGAAGTGGTGAAGCTGATTCCGTCAGGTCGGGTGACTTCCTACGGAGCCATTGCGGCTTATTTGGGTTCCAAACGAGGGGCGCGGATGGTAGGCTGGGCGATGAACAACGCGCACGGGCTACCCGATGTCCCGGCGCACCGCGTTGTGAACCGGAACGGCGTTTTGACTGGAAAAAATTTCTTCGGGGGAGGCAACGTGATGCAGGACTTGCTCGAAGCCGAAGGGTTAAATATAAAAGACGACCAAGTGGTCGCCTTTCAGAAATATTTTTGGGATCCGGTCATCGAATTGTTATAGTACTACCTTTCTTTTAACTCCATTTCTGATTTTCTTGTCTTCCCGGTATTCCAGGTAGTAGGAACACCAAACGCCCGCTGTGATTGAGGCCATGAAGAATAGCAATGCTTCCATTTTACGGTAATGTTGTTGATTTGTGGTAAAATTTTGGTTTTGGCCATTCCTGGCAAAAAAATCAAACCAAGTCCTTTAAATCTTCTTTTTTGAGCAAAGAGGGAATCGAATTCTACAACCTATTCACGCTTCGCGCAAATCATTTCCACGTTTGCCCAGTGATACCAGCCACAGGCCAATAAATACCAGCAAGCCATTTAAAATCAACCGCTCAAAACCCAGCTTATAGCCATTCAGCCAGACAGCGGAGTTTTCGTTGATAACGTAGGTCAGGATCGGGCCCACGACGCAGACGATGGGTACCAGTCGGTCGCGGACGGGGAGTTTCAGCAACATTCCAAAACTGAACAAACCCAGCAGTGGCCCGTAGGTGTAGCCCGCCAGGTCGAAGACGGCTGTGATGACTTCTTTGCTATTCAGTTGGTTGAAGATGAGAATCACTACGTAAAACAGCACCGAAAAACCGATGTGAACCCAAAACTTAATGCGCGAACGCTGGGCTTCGGGCTTGCCTTCTACATTCATGAAGTCCACGCAGAAGGCGGTTGTCAGGGCCGTGAGAGCGGAGTCGGAACTGGCGTAGGTTGCGGCGGTGATCCCCAACAGGAACGTGATTCCGACCAGTAAGCCCAGGTTGTTCAGGGCCAGCATGGGGTAAAAATCATCCGTTTTTTCCAGGAAGGGAATACCTTTCTCGGCGGCGTAGAGGTAGAGCAATGCCCCCAGCGAAAGGAATAGCAAATTGACGATGACCAGCACGACCGTGAACCAGAACATATTCTTTTGCGCCTCCCCAATATTCTTGCAGGTAAGGTTTTTTTGCATGAGATCCTGATCCATGCCCGTCATGACGATGGCGATGAAAGCCCCGCCCAAAAACTGCTTGAAAAAATTCTTGGGGTCATTAGCATCCCAGTAAAAAATCTTAGAGTACTCGCTTTCGCGGATAGTGGAAACCACCTCCGAGAAGCTGGAGAGGTTGAGTTCGCGGGCCACCAGTACAATCGTCAAAATTACCGCCGTGACCAAAAAGGTGGTTTGCAACGTGTCCGTGATAATAATGGTTTTGATACCGCCTTTGAACGTGTAAATCCAGATGAGCAGAATGGTGATGGCCACGGCAACCTCGAAGGGCACGCCCAGCGGCCCGAATAGGGCGATTTGCAACACGCCCGCCGCCACATAAAGCCGAACCGCCGACCCCAGGGTGCGCGATATTAGAAAAAAGGCTGACCCCGATTTGTAAGACCAGAACCCAAAACGCTGGTCGAAATAAGAATAAATGGAGATAAGATTCAGGCGGTAGTACAGCGGCATGAGGATAGTGCCAATCACCAGGTAGCCTACGATGTAGCCCAAAACCACTTGAAAATATGAGAATTGAATATTCAACACGGCTCCCGGCACCGACACGAAGGTAATGCCCGACAACGAAGTCCCGATCATCCCGAAGGCTACCAGGTACCAGGGCGACTGGCGATTGGCCGTAAAAAAAGTAGCGGTGTCCGCGCCTTTGGAAGTATAAATGGAGACGAGAATCAGCATCCCGAAATAAGCGACCAGGATGGCGAGGGCAATGTAAGGGTTCATTAAGTCATACTTTTTAATTAATTTTGCAAGCAAACGTAAATTTGACTGGAATGCAAACCGATATAGATACCGACATTGAACTTTTGGAAGAAACCGTGGAAACGGAAGTGCGCTCGCTCGTGGTATTCAACGATGAGGTAAACACCTTTGCCTGGGTAATAGAAACGTTGATGGATGTCTGCGAACACGCCCCGGAACAGGCCGAGCAGTGTACTCTGATTATTCATTTTAAAGGAAAATGCTCCGTGAAGCAGGGAGAATTCGATTCGCTGGTGAGTATGCGCAACGAGATTTGTCGTCGGGGCATCTCCGCCGAAATCCTTTGACGCTGCTCCTGTTTACTCCACGCCCGCTAGTTTATGAATTACCCTTCACAACTGATTGAAAATGCCGTCAACGAAATTTCCAAGTTGCCCGGCATTGGCAAAAAAACCGCCCTGCGCCTTACGCTGCATCTGCTGAAAAGGGAGGAACCGCAAACCCGTACTCTGGCCGACGCCCTGCTGGCTATGCGCACCCAAACCCGCTTTTGCGCCCGCTGTCACAATATTTCTGACGGCGAGTTGTGCAATATTTGCAGTAGTCCCAAGCGCGATGCTGCTTTGCTGTGTGTGGTCGTGGACACACGCGACGTGCTGGCGATCGAGAATACGAGCCAGTTCAATGGTACCTACCATGTATTGGGCGGCATTATTTCACCGCTCGAAGGTATTGGCCCCGCCGATTTGAACATAGAGTCGCTGCTGAGTCGCATCGACGATGAGGAAGTTAAAGAAGTAATCCTGGCCCTGAATCCCACAATGGAAGGCGACACGACTGCTTTCTATTTGCAAAAAAAACTAAAACCTACGGGGGTCAAAATCAGCACGATCGCTCGGGGTATTCCTATTGGCGGCGACCTTGAATACGCCGACGAGGTGACGCTGGGAAGAAGTATCGTGAGCCGGGTGGCCTACGATTAGAAAGTTGGTTTTAGCTAAGTACTGGTAACTTTCTGAGGATATTTTGTTCGTTTTCTGGCAGTTAGAAAGATACGGTGGTATAATTGTTTTGCGATTTGGACGTAAAGTATTTTTCAACGAGTATTAACCAAAAAACCCTAAAAATGAAAACCAAGATATTAAGCATGCTGGCCATCGTTTCGGTAATGGCCATGAGCTGCCAGGAAACCAAAAAAGAAGATGGCGAAACAGATACCGCCATGATGGACAGTTCGGCCATCACGTTGGAAAGACTGGAAGGTTCAGCCCAATTTCCCGGCGCTTCCCTGGCGTTGGAAAAGCCGACCAAAACCAATATGAGCGCTGCGGGTGAAGTTGACTTTGCGTTTAAAGTGGGCGACTATGAGTTAGGGGCGCAGACCGACAGCCCTGTAAAGTCGATGTTGGCTAACTCGGACAAAGGCCAGCATATCCATTTTATTCTGGACAACGACCCCTACTCGGCGCATTATGAGCCTGAGTTCAAGAAAGAAATTCCGGCGGGAACGCACTACCTGGTTGCCTTCCTGAGTCGCTCCTACCACGAGTCAGTAAAGAACGCTAACTCCTTTGTGGCTAAAAAGATAGTCGTGGGCGACGCTGGGGACGATATGAACGTCGACCTGGACAAGCCTACCCTGATTTACAGTCGGCCCAAAGGCGAGTACAGCGGGGCAGATACCGAAAACCTGCTGCTCGATTTCTTTTTGCTAAACACGACTTTATCGGAAAACGGTAATAAAGTGCGGGCAACCATCAATGGTAAAGAGTTCATGATCACTGACTGGGCACCACAAGTCATTAAAGGTCTTCCCAAAGGCGAAGTGACCGTCAAACTCGAACTGCTCGACGCCAACGGAACGTTAATTCCCGGCGGATTCAATGAAGTCACCCGGACGGTAACGCTGAAAGAATGAGCCGAGTCATTTATTTTTAATAAGAAGAATTCCGTGCAAGACTTGTACGGAATTCTTTTGTTTTGGACCCTTTTTCAAACCCTAAACCCTCTTCTTTTTATGAATCGCATCGAGTTTTTACGTTCATTGGCTGGCACCACGCTGGCCGTGGGCGCTCTGTCCACGCAGTCCGCCTGCCAGACTTCCTCTAAGGAAAGTGCTGAGATGATGGCCCCCTATTCACAGGAGCCGCTCTCCTACGACTTTGGTGCCTTGGAACCTTCCATCGACTCGGAGACGATGAACATCCACTACACCAAGCACGCCAAGGGCTACGTCGATAAGCTCAACGACGCCGTCAAAGGAACGGAATATGAAAAGATGAGCCTGAATGATATTCTGAAAAATATCGGTAACGCGCCCGATGCCATCCGCAACAACGGCGGCGGCCACTGGAATCACAGCTTTTTCTGGAAAGCAATGGCCCCCAGCAAAGGCGGCACGCCCACGGGTGCCGTGGCCGATGCCATCAACGGGCAGTTCGGATCGTTCGACAGCTTCAAGGAGGCATTTGGCAAGGAAGCATCGGGCCGCTTCGGCTCGGGCTGGGCTTGGCTCGTAGCGCAGGAGGGCGGCAAGCTGGCTCTCGGCTCGACCCCTAACCAGGATAACCCGCTCATGGGAATTTCTGAGTTCAAAGGCACGCCCCTGCTGGGTCTCGACGTGTGGGAACACGCCTATTACCTCAAATACCAGAACAAACGCGGCGATTATGTCGGTGCGTTCTGGGACATCGTCAACTGGGATCACGTGGCCGAGTTGATGAAGGCATAGGCTTCGACTACGCTCAGCCTGACAGGGCTTTCGGCTTTCGGCTTTCGGCTTTCGATAAAAATAGAAAAGCGGCATTTAGCGCAGTGCTAAATGCAGCTTTTTTTAAAGTTCAGCCGATGGCCAAAAGCCAATCAATTACAATAATCGCTAATTACTTTGTAAGCGGGCGTGTAGCCCAATTCGCCGGACTTGCTCAGGTCAAGGCAGCCGCCATTGACATCGCCAAGGCTGTGTTTGATGATCCCACGCACGTAAAAGGCTTCCGGATACTCGGGGTTAATTTTAATGGCGCTGCTGCAATCAAGGATGGCTTCCATTTGGGCACCGATGGAGGAGTGTACGAGTCCTCTCGTGAAGTAGGCTTCGGCGAAAGTGGGGTTGAGGGCAATGGAACTATTCAAGTCGGCGATGGCTCCCTTGCTGTCGCCGTTTTTGTTTTTGGCCAAACCACGAACGTAGTATGCCTCGGCCCGTTCGGGCGATAGCTCGTTTATCTTGATGCTTTCTTGCACCACGCTGCGTAGTTTATCCAGCGTTCCCCGGTTGATGGGACCCATGTAAACCAGTTTTTTAGAGTCCGTCTTGTAGGAATTGTTGAGTTCCACGGCCCGATCCAGGTCCTGGATGGCAGATTTCTGATCGCCAAGTTTGCTCTTGGCAAAACCCCGCCCGTAAAACGATTCGTAATCGCCGGGATTTACTTGCAGGGCTCGGTTATAGTCCGTGACGGCCCCGGCAAAGTCGTCCACTTTGACTTTGGCAAAACCCCGGTTGCTGAACGAAGTGCCTTCTTCGGGACTCATGCTTATAGCCTGCGTGTAATCCGCAATGGCCCCTTTGTAGTCGCCAAGCTTAATTTTGGCGTAGCCGCGCCCGGCGTAGGCACCCGCCCGCTTGGGGCTGAGGTCGATGACCCGCGAGAAATCGGCCAACGAACCGGCGTAATCTTCCATTTTTTGTTTGCAGGTGCCACGCGCGTAAAGCGCTAGCACATCATTGGGGTCGACCGTGACGGCCTTATTGTAATCCTGCAAGGCACCGGACTCGTTGTCGGTCTTGGCGCGGCTCACGCCCCGATTGTAGTATGACTTAGCGTCGTCAGGATTTAGCTCTATGGCGCGGGTGTAGTCCTGAATCGCTGCCCGGTTTTCGTCCTGCATACTTTTGCTCACGCCCCGGCTTTGGTAGTAGAGGGCCTCCTTGCCATTCAGTTCAATGGCCCGGTCGTAGTCCATAATTGCGCCTCGGTGGTCTTTCAGATTGGCTTTGGCCAATCCCCGGTTAAAGTAGCTGGGGGCATGGTCGGGGTTCTGAGCGATGACCGCGCTGTAAGATTGCAAAGCACCGGCAAAATCACCGCCGCGTGCTTTTGCGTTGCCTTCTTCAAAAAACTCCGCCGCCGACCGTTGGGCCACAACTTCACTCATTCCGCCCGCGAAAAGGGCGATTATCATACAACACGCAAAAAGTTTTTTCATTAAGAGTAGGGTTATTTTATCAAGATGTAAAAAGCCATAAAAGTATTGAAATTCGGACGGAGGGACAAAGTTTAGGCCTGAATTTTGTAGAAATAGTAAGATTAAATACTGAAAGACAGTAAGATAATCAGGCTTCGCTCCTACCACCCTCTTTTTGAATCATTATAGCGCGATTTGAGTTTAGCGTGAAGATTCGTTAGTTTGTGATGGTATGGGCAAAACTTATTTTTCGTCCACAGATCCATATCTTCCATTTTTCTCAAAAACCAAATTTCAAAAAGTAATGAAATCCAAACTGAAATATTTTCTCATTGTACTGGCTGTTGTGGTAGGCGCTGCCGCAATATATCTCAGCCTGCGTGAAACTCCGATCTCCTCCAATGACGAAGTAGCCACAGAGTCGGTGACGGAAACATCCATGACCAGCAACCCAAATTCCATTTACTTGGCGCTAAGCGATATGAAGGGAAACATGGTCGCGATGGATAGCTCGAAGCTGACTTTCATCAACGTTTGGGCTACTTGGTGCGGTCCCTGCAACGCCGAGATGCCCAGCATCCAAAGCTTATATGAGCGGTACAAAGACCACCCAAAAATGGCTTTTTATATTGTATCAGACGAAGAGCCGACAACGGTGCAGAATTTTTTGGGAAAGAAAAATTATCAACTACCCTTCTACCTGTATTCCGGTGCTTACCCCGAGCCGTTAAATGGCAACGCCATTCCGCGTACCTACATGGTTAGAAACGGTAAGGTTTTGGCCGAGCAAATCGGAGCCGTCAACTGGAATGACCCGCAGATTTTTAAGTTCATCGACGAGCAGTTAGCGATGTAGTTAATTTGGTGGAGACAGGGCCGCCCGAGCGGTTGAAAATTACAACTCACACCTCAGTTCCGAGGTTGTTTTGTAAAAAAGTCGGTCGGCTGATTTGAAAATCAGCCGACCGACTTTTGCTTATGGTACGGACGGTCCTGCTCCGGCGTACCGGCCGCGTGGCGCTGGCCCATTTGGCTCCTTCGCTGCCAGCACGGGCGAGCCGCCCGTACCGCATTAAATCCACAGATGTTCCACTGCCGCAATGAACTTCGCCTTCCGCTTCCAGAGGGCAGCTGTACTGACCGCCAAGGCTAGTGGAAATAGCCAGAAAATGTTTTTCATGGTTTTTGCTGTTTGTGTAAATTTTTATAATTAATACAAAAATCGTGCTAAATTTATCTATAAGCAGTTAAATTTCACAATAGTAATTAAACGTAAAAGCTCGCGTTTTGGTGGCACAAAGTATTGATATTCTGCCATTTGTTATCAAGCGGTAGGAAAATAAGGGGAACACTGATGAATGTCATGTTTCAGGACATAGATAGGTCACTAGCTTTCGGGTGTATGGTCACGAATTTTGGACCTTGCTAACACCTGTGACTGCCCTAATGGGAAAGAACGAGCCGAACCTCAACACCCTCACCACGCCGCAAACCCATTGCTACCACTGCGGCGAAGACTGCCGCGACGACCACCATTTCCACGATGGTCACGATTTCTGCTGCGCGGGTTGCCAAACAGTTTATGACTTGCTGAAAGAAAATGACCTTTGTCAATACTATCGCTTTACTGACGGTAAAGGCATTTCACCCGAAGAAAATATCTACCAGGGTAAGTTCGACCATCTGGACTTCGCCGAACTCCGTCCCCAACTGCTTGAATTTACCGATGGCCGACACGAGCGCGTCAACTGGCTGGTGCCAAGTATGCACTGCTCATCCTGCATTTGGTTGCTGGAACAGCTTCACCGCCTGCATCCCGGCGTAGGTAGTTCGGTGGTCAACTTTCCAGAAAAGACGGTTCGGATTAGTCTGGACCCAAAGCAGGTCAAACTCAGCGAACTGGCTGAACTCATGGCGAGGCTGGGGTATGAACCTTACCTGAGTCTAAACGATACCGACAGTAATTTTGCGAAAGCGGGATCCGCAAAGTACAGCGGGCGAACCAGGCTCTACAAAATCGGCGTGGCGGGCTTTGCCTTTGGCAACATCATGATGCTGAGCCTGCCCGAGTATTTCAATCTGGGTCAAGATCCTGAAGACCAGCAACTGCGCCTGCTATTTGGCGGGCTAAACCTCCTGCTGGCGCTGCCCGTCTTTTTCTACAGCGCGTCCGATTTCTTCGTTTCGGCCTGGAAAGCCCTGCGCGGGCGCTACCTCAACATCGACGCGCCCATCGCGCTTGCGTTGCTTTCCGTATTCCTGACCAGCCTGTACCAGATTGCAACGCAGAGCGGGCCGGGCTACTTCGATTCGCTGGCCGGAGCGGTTTTTTTCATGCTTTTGGGGCGATATTTTCAGGATAAGACTTACGCCAACATCGCCTTCGACCGGGATTACAAATCCTATTTTCCTATTGCCGTATCGGCCATCAATGAAGGCATCGGGTCGCGGCGCTCCGTGCAGGATTTGCAACCCGGCGACCGTATTCTCATCCGCAACCGAGAACTTATTCCGGCCGACGCCACGCTGCTGAGTCCGAAGGCTTTGATCGATTACAGCTTCGTGTCGGGCGAGGCCGACGCGCTGGAACGACGCCGGGGCGACTTGCTTTACGCAGGCGGACGGCAGTGCGGTCCGGCGATCGAGCTGGAAATCGTGCGACGGGTGTCGCAGAGCTACCTGACGCAGCTTTGGAACAATGACGCCTTTACCCAAAAAAAGGAGGATCAAAACAAAACGCTGGCCGCCCGGATCAACCGCTATTTTTCAGCGGTGGTGCTGACGCTTTCGGTGGTTACGTTTGCGGTGTGGGCAGTTTCGGGGCAGTGGAATATTGCCTTCAACGCCTTTACAACGATTCTGCTGGTGGCTTGTCCGTGCGCTTTGCTGCTATCCTCTACTTTTACGAATGGGAACCTGCTTAGTCTTTTCGGCAAACACGGTTTTTACTTCAAAAACGCCGACGCCATCGAACGCCTATCCAAAGTCGACACGGTGGTTTTTGACAAAACGGGAACCGTCACGCTGCCTCACGAGGCGGAAGTGCAGTTTGTGGGTACCGCTTTGACCTCCGAAGAAAACGTGATTGTGAAAACTTTGGCTGGGCAGTCGTCTCATCCGCTGAGTCGTTTGATCGTAAAATCGCCGGGGCAAGTTTCTTCAAGTAAAAAAGCCTTTACCAATTTTGAGGAAAAAGAAGGCGCGGGACTGGCGGCACTGTGGGGTCGAAAAGAAATCCGGCTGGGTTCAAAGGAATGGATGGGGTACGGTCGGACCCGCGCCGGCGTACCGGTCGCACAGCGTCCTGCCCGTTTGCTGACCCAATCTGCCACAGTAGGTTCAGCCCTCACGGGCGAGACCGGTGCGCCGGAGCGACCCGTACTACAAACACCACAAGTGTACCTTTCCATCGACGGAGAACTACGTGGTCATTTTGATATTCGTCCTAAGTATCGCCCCAGCCTGGCCAAGGCGATAAGCGCCTTACAACAAGAAAATTACCACACCTTCCTCCTTTCCGGCGACCAGCCCACCGACCAGGAATTTCTGGGCAAATTGTTCAAGGACGAGTCTCATTTATTTTTCAAACAAAAGCCCGAACAAAAACTCGACTTTATCGCCAATCTGCAACGCGCTGAAAATCGCCAGGTTCTGATGGTCGGCGACGGCCTGAACGACGCCGGGGCCTTGCAACAAAGCGATGTGGGCCTGGCTGTGTCGGACGACATCAATAACTTTTCCCCCGCCTGCGACGCCATCGTGCAGGGTGAAAAGCTCCCCCTCCTCCCCCGCTACATCCGGCTGGCGCGGGCCGGACAACGCATCATTAAGACCAGTTTCGGGATTTCGCTGCTCTACAACCTGGTGGGCATCTCCTTCGCCGTTACGGGTCAGCTTTCGCCCGTGGTGGCGGCGATTCTCATGCCGCTGAGTTCGATCACGATTGTGCTGTTCACAACAGCGGCGACGAACCTGGTGGCGCGGCGATGGTTGAAATCAGAAGCCGATTGCGCGGCTTGACGAATAATAGTATATTTGAAAAAACAAGCCGACTCATGCCATGATCCAAACCGCACAAATCACCGAAACGCTGCCCCGCACCCTGGAAGAGTTTATCGATTGGGAGCCGAACGACGGTTTCAAGTACGAATGGAACGACGGGGAAATCATTCAATTTAATGGTATGAAAAGAGAGCAATACTATATTTACGACAAACTGAATTATCTGTTTTTCAAGACAGGAAGCATTGAAAAGGGATCATTGGTCGCGGAGCAAGATATTCAGTTGAGCGGAATTCAGATGCGTCGACCTGACATTTGTTACCTTTCGCGTGAACAAGCTCGGCAGGGTAGAGAGGGAATGGAGATGATTCCGGCTTTTGCCATCGAGATTATTTCCAATAATGACCAAATCAACCAGATGGAGAAAAAACTCACGGAATATTTTAATGCCGGAGTTCAGGTCGTATGGACAATAAATCCTCAGGAAACGCTCGTCAGCGTCTATACGTCTCGTCAGAAGGTGAAGATATGCTTAGGGAGTGATATTTGCTCTGCCGCTCCCGTACTGCCTGATTTTGAGATTCGAGTCGATGAATTACTTACGCTGCCGGAGGCGTAAATACCAAAAATCAGATTCTGCCTAAGGCTGGTACGTACGTATCAGCCTTTTTTTATGGCCAAAAACAGAAATTCACTATCATAATTCAGCTAAGGCAATTTCCCGTCCTGACATACCTTCTTTCCTGACGAAAGTCATTTTTCCGCCTAACCTCCCTCATCGTCAGCCCCAAGCGCGACCCGTAGTTTTGATTTTGTAAAAGGAGCATGACCAGCGCATGATCCAAATCATAAAAACTACCTGACTATGAGTGCTTTGTTTGTACTTATTGGATTGAGCTTATTGGCCGCCCTGGGCTTCCTGGGTGCCTTCATCTGGTCGGTGCGCAAGGGCCAGTTCGATGACGACTACACGCCCGCTATCCGCATTCTCTTCGACGACACGGTAAAAAAGACAATATCTGAACCCAAGCCTTGAAAGGTCCGACCGTTGATTTTTTGTAAGACAACACTTCGTCCCTCCCCCGCCCTTTTACTCGCTAATTCTCTCAATCACTAATTCCTAACTGTCTATGTCAGCAACCGTTACCGACGCCACCCCATCCATCCAGATGGAGGAGTTTGAGTACGACAACAAGATTGTGCGCAATTTCGCCATCGCCTGCGTAGTTTACGGGCTGGTTGGCGTCCTGGTCGGGGTACTGATCGCCTTTCAGTTGGCGTATCCGGTTCTCAACTTCGATTTATCGTACACGACTTTCGGCCGTCTGCGTCCGCTGCACACCAACGCGGTGGTTTTTGCCTTTGTGGGTAACGGCTTTTTCATGGGTATGTACTACTCGGCCCCGCGCATTCTGAAAGCGTCGATGTGGAGCAAGAAGCTGAGTTATTTCAACTTCTGGGGATGGCAGGCGATTATCCTGGCGGCGGCTATCACGCTACCCATGGGCCTGACAACCTCTAAGGAATACGCCGAACTGGAATGGCCCATCGACATCGCCATTGCGGTGGTGTGGGTGGCCGCGATGATCAACCTGCTGATGACGATGGTCAATCGTCGCTCAGAGCATATCTACGCCGCGATTTGGTTTTACATTGCTTCCTTTATCACCGTAGCGATGCTGCACGTGGTCAATAGCCTGGCGCTACCCATTTCATTGTTCAAAAGCTACTCGATTTACGCGGGAGTGCAGGACGCACTGGTGCAGTGGTGGTACGGCCACAATGCGGTGGCGTTTTTCCTGACGACGCCTTATCTGGGCCTGATGTATTACTTCCTGCCCAAAGCGGCTAACCGCCCCATCTATTCCTACCGACTTTCCATCGTTCACTTCTGGGCGCTGATTTTCTTGTATATCTGGGCCGGGCCGCACCACCTGCTTTACAACGCCCTGCCCGACTGGGCGCAAACCTTGGGCGTAGTGTTCTCAATCATGCTGATTGCGCCTTCCTGGGGCGGAATGATCAACGGTCTGTTCACGTTGCGCGGAGCCTGGGATAAAGTGCGGGAGGACGTGGTACTAAAATTCATGGTCGTAGCGCTAACAGCCTACGGTATGGCGACTTTCGAGGGACCCATGCTGTCGCTTAAAAGCGTCAACGCCATCAGCCACTTTACCGACTGGACCATCGCCCACGTCCACGTAGGAGCACTCGGCTGGAACGGCTTCCTGACGTTCGGTATACTGTACTGGCTGATTCCGCGCATTTACAATACCAGCCTGCACTCCCAGAAACTGGCCAATTTCCACTTCTGGATCGGCACGCTCGGCATCATCTTCTATGCCGTGCCGATGTACTGGGCGGGCTGGACTCAAAGTTCCATGTGGATGCAGTTCACGGAAGAAGGACTACTAAAATACCCTAACTTCCTTGAAACGGTCATCCAGCTTGTCCCGCTGTACATATTGCGCGGCATCGGCGGCGTACTGTACCTGGTAGGCTTCATCGTGATGGCGTACAACCTTTACATGACGGGCAGAAAGGGTACGCTCATCGAAACCGAAGCGGCTCGCGCCCCGTCGATTACCTCCGTTTGGAAGCCCAGCAAGGACGAGTACTGGCACAGCCGCACTATCGAGCGCAAGCCCGTATTGCTGAGCATCCTGGCCCTGATCGCGGTGGCCATCGGGGGGATTATCGAACTCGTACCGACCTTCATGATCGAGTCCAACGTGCCGACCATTGCCAGCGTGAAACCCTACACGCCGCTGGAATTGCAGGGCCGTGATATTTACGTACGAGAAGGTTGCTACCTCTGCCACTCGCAAATGGTGCGGCCGTTCCGGGCCGAGATCGAGCGCTACGGCGAATATTCCAAAGCCGGGGAGTTCGTGTACGACCACCCCTTCCAGTGGGGCAGCAAGCGCACCGGCCCCGACCTGCACCGCGTGGGCCAAAAGTACCCCGATTCCTGGCACTACAACCACATGGAAGACCCGCGCTCGATGTCGCCCGGCTCACTCATGCCGCCCTATGCGTTCATGCTGGAAGCAGCGCTCGACACGAGCACTACGGGTGCCAAAATCCGGGCCATGCAAACGCTGGGTGTTACCTACGAAAAGGGTTACGACCTGATCGCTAACCAAGAGTTGATGAAGCAGGCCGACCAAATCAAGGCCAGCTTGAAGGAGAGTGGTATAGAAACGAAATCAGACCGCGAAATCGTCGCTTTGATTGCTTACCTGCAAAGGTTAGGCACCGACATCAAGGGTAATAACACCGTAGCCGTTCAGTCTGGACTTTAAAATTCTAATCCTCATGAAATTCAAGAATTATCTCGACTCCATTGCGGGAATCAGCATTTACCCGCTGATATCGCTGGTCATCTTTGTCACCTTTTTTGTCGGGCTGCTGTGGTACGTTTTCAAAGTGAGTCGCTCTTACGTGGACGAAATGAAGGCCATCCCGCTGGATGACGGCATCGTTAAAAAAACGGTACTGACCATGCTTGGTCTGTTCGTGTTTCCCGCCGCCTTCGCGCAGGGTGCCGAGGCCACTTCCTATCAAAACGTGCTGTGGTACACCGTGTTATTCGGGCTGGCCTGCGTAATCGTTATTCTCTCCATTGTGATGGTTCAGGTCTTCATGCTTTACCAAAAATTGACTACGCCCCAACACCTGCAAACAGCCGAGGTACAAGAAAATACTACGCCGATGTTTAGCCCGGTCTGGTGGCGCAAGTTCGTGGGCTTCTCCACGCCACTCAACAAAGAAGAGAAAATCCTGCTGGCGGGCCACGAGTACGACGGCATCCACGAGCTGGACAACCGGATGCCACCCTGGCTCCAGTTCATGTTCGTCGGTACGCTGCTTTTTGCCATTGCTTACGCGCTGTATTACCACGCCTTTGGCTTCGGTGAGTTGCAGGCGCAGGAATTGGAAAGCGAATTGGCGATGGCCGACATCCAGAAAAAAGCCTACGTCGAAAAAATGGGTGCGGGCATCAACGAGGAGAATGTGGCACTGCTCACCGAAGGTCCGGGAATCAAGGAGGGTGGCGTGATTTTTACCGAAAAATGTACCGCCTGCCACGCGGCGGACGGTGGCGGTGGTGTCGGTCCCAACCTCACCGACGATTACTGGATTCACGGTGGCGACATCAAGGATGTTTTTAAAGTGATCAAATACGGCGTTCCCGAAAAAGGCATGATTTCCTGGGAGAAGCAATTGCCTCCGCAGGAAATGCAGAAAGTAGCCAGCTATATCCTGGCTCAGCTTCACGGCAGCAAACCCGCAATGCCCAAAGCCCCGCAGGGCGAACTACACGAAAGTCCTGTCGAAGTACCGGAGAATCCGGTACCGCAGGCAATTGAGGCAGCGAAGCAATAGGCTGTCGGCTGTCGGCTGTCGGCTGTCGGCTGTCGGCTGTCGGCTGTCGGCTGTCGGCTGTCGGCTGTCGGCTGTCGGCAAAATTAATTTTTGAAATACATTCCAATATAGAAAAGCTGAAAGCCGATCGCCGAAAGCCGACGGCCCCATACTATGAACCCTAGCTACGAGAACTTCGACGACTCCTTCCGCGACCAATTTAGTGCGGTCGATGAGGAAGGCAAGCGCAACTGGTTCTATCCCCAGAAGCCAGAGGGCCACTGGCACCGCCGCCGTGTGGTGTTCTCGGTAGTGGCGTTGGGACTGCTTTTTGCCGGGCCATTTCTGAAAATGAACGGCCAACCCATGTTCCTGTTCAACGTTATCGAGCGGAAAATCATCGTCTTCGGGCTCTTCATCGGACCGCAGGATTATTGGCTATTCGGGCTGGCGATGTTGTCGTTCATGGTTTTCATCGTGCTGTTTACGGCGGTGTTCGGGCGGCTATTTTGCGGCTGGGCTTGCCCACAGACGATTTTTATGGAAATGGTTTTCCGCAAAATCGAGTACGCCATTGAAGGCACCCATACGCAGCAAAAGTTACTCGACAAAGCGCCCTGGACGACGGACAAAATCGTGAAGAAAGTCAGCAAGTGGAGCGTTTTCATGCTGATCTCCTTCATAATCGCCAACCTGTTACTTTCCTACGTGGTGGGCGTGGACGAGTTAAAAAAAATCATCACCGAGCCGCTCTCGGAACACCTTTCGCTATTTGGCGGCGTGGTGGGCTTCACGCTGGTTTTCTATTTTGTTTTTGCCTGGGCGCGCGACCAGGTTTGTACCGTTATTTGTCCTTACGGTCGTTTGCAGGGCGTTCTGCTCGACCGCAGTTCGATGGTGGTGGCCTATGACTATAAGCGCGGCGAACCCCGCGCCAAGCTGCGCAAAAACCAGGAACGCGAAGCCGGTGACTGCGTTATGTGCCAGCAATGCGTAGTGGTGTGTCCGACGGGCATCGACATCCGCAACGGCACCCAAATGGAGTGCGTCAACTGCACGGCTTGCATCGACGCCTGCGATAATATAATGGACAAAGTCGATCTGCCACGCGGCCTGATTCGCTACGCCTCCGAAAATTCTATCGCCGAAGGCCGCAAGAAATTTGTTACGCCGCGCGTAATTGGTTACGCCGTTGTACTGGCGCTGCTGTGGGGTGCGTTGGGCTTCGTCGTCGCTACCCGCACCGACACTGAAACAACGCTCTTCCGCGCCCCCGGAACGACCTTCATCGATAATGGAGACGGCACGGTCAGCAACCTCTACACTTTTAAGATTTTTAATAAAACCAACCACGCGATTGTACCGACGCTGAAAATCGAGTCGCCTAAAGGTACACTTCGCTTCGCCGGAACGCCCGACCTGACACTCGATCCGGTCGGCCTGTCGCAGGGCAGTCTTTTCGTGACTATTCCTAAATCAGAAATTAAAAAACGACTGACGAAGGTGAAATTCTCGGTCTATCAGGGTAACAAAAAAATCGAGGCGTTCGAAACGACGTTCGTGGCTCCGCAGTGAAGAAGTAGAAAGAAAATTAGAAGTTATGAAAAAAATTAGTTGGGGTACGGGCATCGCGATGCTCTACACGGGTTTTGTGCTGGGCATATTGTTCCTGGTTACGCTGAGCGTGAATCAGCGAGTGGACTTGGTTTCGGAGGATTACTACGCCCTGGAACTGGATTTCCAGAATAAAATAAATAAAACCCATCGCGCCGAAGCCCTGCCTGAGCCTCTGCGCTGGAAGATGACGGACACGGCATTAGAAATAAAATTTCCCCCAGAATTTAGCCATCAGAATTTATCGGGGAAAGTGCGTTTTTACTGCCCTTCCAACAACGGGAAGGACAAAGAATTCGCCATCATACCCAACGCCACGAATCAACAGACAATTCTTCTAAACAAACTCCAACCCGGCCGTTACCTCCTCCAATTTGACTGGAAAAATGGAGAAACTACCTACTGGAACGAAGGAGCGCTGGTAATTAAGATATGAGATATTAGACGCTCTAAATCCACAAATCACTAAACAATAAACATTTAAACATCAATTCAACGATTCCACAAATCAACAATCCAACAACCTTCCTCGCCTTCACCCTTGGCCTCATGAGTAGTTTCCACTGCGTGGGAATGTGCGGGCCAATTGCGCTTGCACTGCCGATTCATCACGGCAGTCGGGGGCGGCAGGTGGCGGGGCTTCTGACCTATAATTTGGGTCGGGCGGGCACCTATGCTTTACTTGGCGCAGGAATCGGAGCTTTGGGGGGCGCGGTTTTGTGGATGGGGTACTTACGGTATTTATCTATCGCGGCCGGGGCGGCGATGCTGTTATATGTACTCTGGCCCGCGCGTTTAGATCACGTTTTAAAGACGCCGGCTTTTTGGCAAAAGGCCATCGGTCAACTGAAAAGCCGCATGGCAGCGCAGCTTCGCCGCCAGAAACTCCAGAGCTGGGCCGCTTTGGGAGTGCTCAACGGACTATTGCCTTGCGGGTTGGTGTATCTGGCCCTCATTAGTTCCATCGCTACGGGCAGCGCGGTAAGTGGGGCAATGTACATGCTGGCTTTTGGAATGGGTACTTTACCCGCGATGATGGCCGTTGGTTTTTTTAAGCAATGGTTTAGCCCCGCGCTGCGTAGCCGGATGCGTCGCCTGACGCCGATTTTGGTGGCGGTGGCCGGGATTTGGCTGCTTGGGCGGGGACTCTTCATTCGAGTCCCGTCCGGACCGTATCTTTCTGGTAATTCCGTTGAAATCCCGCTTTGCCACGGTGAGGCAGCACCGAAGTAGTCCTGGCTCCTTCCAAATCCATTTCGTTAAATTCCCTTTGCGCAGGACTGACGCGCGTTGGGCGAACACATAGGGTTGACCCTACGATTGAAATCAACCGGATTGCTGACGCCCGTCATATTTCTGCTTTGGACGATACGGTAGTTTTGATGGCAGTCACTACCAACCTTGGGTCACCAGAGCGGGAAGGGATTGTGAAACGGGTTCCAGGAATAGGCGCCCCTTTCTCAAAAAAACTGATCTTCTTCCTTTCCTCTCATCCCGCACGGGCGGCGCTATTCTTTCCTCTCTTCTTCCTTAAAAAAATAGTATGTTCGCATTATACAGTAAACATACCAAAGAAATAATGCGGCAGATCGAGATGCTCAATGCGCTATTTGAGTACGCGACGGAGGGTATTGTGGTCGTGGATGAACAGGCTATAATTGCGATGGTCAACCCGACGGCAAAGCGGATTTTTGGCTACGAAGAGCAGGAATTGGTGGGCAATAAAATCGAATTGTTGGTTCCTCTACCGCTGGCCCACAACCATATACACCTGCGCAATAATTACATGCAAACGCCCCGAGCAAGGGGCATGGGTCATAACCGCGACCTCTTTGCCCGCAAAAGCGACGGTACCGAGTTCCCGGTGGAGGTCAGTCTGAGTCCCTTCTCGACCAGCAAAGGCAATTTTGTTGTGGCCTTCGTAGTGGATATTACGGACCGAAAAAGGCAAGAAAATACCATTTTGGTGGCGAACAGTGAGATTCAGAAACTGAATACCGAATTGGAAATGCGCGTAGAGCAACGCACCCGGGAATTGGCCGAAACACTTTTAAAACTTGAAGATTCGCAAAGGGAAGCACTCCGCGCGCTGGAAAAAGAGCGCGAGCTAAACGACATGAAGAGCCAGTTCGTGACCATCGCCTCGCACGAATTCCGTACGCCCCTGGCAACTATTCTGTCGTCTGCTTCCCTGATTGGTCGTTACGGACTTACAGAGGAAGAAGAAAAGCGCCAGAAACATGTGCTTCGCATCAAATCGGCGGTGAACAATTTGACTGAGATATTGAACGATTTCCTGTCCATCGGCAAGCTCGAAGAAGGACATTTACATTGCATCCCGGTGCGGGTGGATTTGCCCGTTTTTTGTCAGGAACTGATGGAAGAAATGAAGGGAATTTGCAAACACGGCCAGCACATTCACTACCAGCACCAGGGTTCGGCGGAAAGCTGGCTCGACCAACACCTGGTGCATAACGTACTCATCAATTTGCTCACCAATGCCATCAAATATTCCGAACCGGAGACCGAAATTCGTCTGCGTACCAGCGCAAAAAACGGAAGCGTCCATTTCGAGATTCAGGATCAGGGCATCGGTATTCCGCTCAATGACCAGCCGCACGTTTTCGATCGCTTTTTCCGCGCCCACAACGCTGGGAACGCACAAGGAACGGGGCTGGGCCTAAATATTGTCAAAAAATACATCGACCTGATGGGCGGTGAAATCTCGTTTAAGAGCATACCGGGTACGGAAACGACATTTTTTGTCGAACTCCCCGCCCATTCTCCCGCCTCCGCTTAACCTCGCTACTATGAACTCAAAAAAAATTCTCCTCATCGAAGATAATCCCGAAATGCGGGAGAATACGGCTGAGATTCTGGAACTGGCCAATTATGAAGTAGTGACCGCCACCAACGGTAAAGAGGGAATAAAATTAGCCCAGCAAGAGCATCCCGATCTCATCATCTGCGACATCATGATGCCCGAACTCGACGGCTACGGCGTGTTGCACATGCTCGGCAAGGACGACCAAACAGCCCGCGTCCCGTTTATATTCCTCACGGCCAAAGCCGAGCGCAACGACCAGCGTAAGGGCATGACGATGGGCGCCGACGACTACCTGACCAAGCCCTATGACGATGTCGAACTCCTCAATGCCGTAGAGGTTCGCCTGCAAAAGAGCGAGCGATTACAGGCTGGCTTCAGCCGCACCGGTGAAGGTCTCGATGCTTTTATGCAGGAAGTTCGCGGCACGGACGCTTTGCACAAACTCACAGAAGAAAAACGAATCAAATCGTTCCGAAAGAAAGAAAACGTTTACACCGAAGGCAGCTTTCCAACGGGTATTTTCTTTTTGATCGAGGGAAAAATTAAAGCCTACCGCGCCAACGAATCCGGCAAGGAGTTCATTACCGACTTGTACAAAGAGGGCGACTTCTTCGGCTACGTCGATTTGTTGCAGGAAACCCCTTACCAGGATTCCGCCGTGGCGCTGGAAGAATCACAGGTCGCTGTCATTCCCAAGGAAGACTTTTTCGAGCTTTTACAAGGCAACCGCGAGGTCTCGTCTCGTTTTATCAAGATGCTTTCCAACGAGGTGAAGGAGCGCGAGGAGCGGCTATTGCAACTGGCCTACAATTCCGTCCGCAAGCGCGTGGCCGAGGCGCTCGTCATGCTCGCCCAGCGCTACCAGGCCGACAAAACCCGGCCCTTCTCGATGGCCATCACCCGCGAAGACATCGCCTCGCTCGTCGGCACGGCCACCGAAACCGTCATCCGCACGCTGTCTGATTTCAAGCAGGAGAAATTAGTAGAGATGAAGGGAAGTTTGATTACAATATTGAACTACGACAAGCTGGTGCGGATGCGGAATTGAGGGTTTATGTTTGACTTGGTAAACTTTGGTATCAGGGTAGAGATTATTATCTCCGTCTTTCTTGTAAAGTACACCTCCTGTATTAAATCCTTAAAACCATGTCTAGAAAGCCATTTCTGCTTCCTTTCCTTTCTCTTTTACTATTTTCTTGCCTCCCAACCATAGTTTTCAGCCAACAGGCAAAGAGCGAGGAGTTGCATTGGGACAACCCCGTCACGGCGGATTATTTGAAGAAAAATCTGCCCAAAAAAGGCCCCAAACTCATTCTGACGCCAGTGCTGGAAAAGACCATTCGGCAAAAGCTGAAGGATGGTCCCTACGTCAGAGATTATTACCAGTATCTGGAAAAAGAAGCCAGCGAAATTTTAACCAAACCGGTCGTCCAGCACGAATTAGAAGGTTTCCGGCTGCTTTTTGTGTCACGGGAAATGCTGCACCGGATGAGCACGCTCTGTATGGTGTACCGGATTGGGAAGGACCCGAAGGTTTTGGATAAAATAAACCAGGAACTGCAAGCCGTGATTGCCTTCCCGGACTGGAACCCGCAGCATTTTTTGGACGTGTCGGAAATGTCCTTTGCCGTGGCTCTCGCTACGGATTGGGTGGGCGAGTTTTTGCCAAAGGCCACGGTAGCCGCTGCCAAAAAGGCCATTATCGAAAAGGGAATTCTGGAAAGCTACAACGAGAAAAACGAGAGGATGGGCTGGATCGAGGGCAATAATAACTGGAACTCGGTCTGCCACGGCGGTATGGTGGCCGCCTCGCTGGCCATCGCCGATGTCAATCCCGAACTGGCGGCCAAAACCATTTCTCGTGCCCTGAACAAAATGTCCCACTCCGTCGCGGAATATGGCCCCGACGGCGTGTATCCCGAAGGACCCAGCTACTGGTGGTACGGCACGAGCTACGCCGTGATCGCTTCCAGCGTCCTGACCAGTGCCTTGGGTACCGATTTTGGCATTTCAAAAAGTCCGGGTTTTCTGGAAAGCGGCCGGTTCCGTTTGATTGCCACTGCACCATCGGGTACTTTTTTCAACTACTCCGACGCCAGCGATGAGCGCGACGGGCAAGGTTCGGTACTGCTATCCTGGTTTGCGGCCCAAACCGGCGACCCATTGCTGTTTGAGGAAGATTTTTTTGCTGATCCCAAAAAAGCGGGACCGCAGGCAGGCCTTGGTCTCCCCTACCTCACTATGTACCGCAGTCGCGCCGACATCCTGCCGAAAAGCGAACTGCCGCTGGCGTGGCACGGCAAAGGAATCAATCCCATTGCCGTCTTTCGGGCGGCACCCGATGATCCGGGCAAACTGTATCTGGCCACAAAAGGCGGCAAAGCCCAGTTGAGCCACGGGAACATGGATGCGGGCAGCTTCATTTTTGAGCTGAACGGCGTGCGCTGGGTGCTCGATCCTGGCAATCAGCAATATTACTTATTGAACAAAATCGGCTTTAACTTATCGGGCTATTGCCAGGATTGCGAGCGCTGGACGCTGCTCACCAAAGGCAACCAGGGCCACAGCACCATCATGGTCAACGGCGAGCGCTTCGATGTGACGGGCACCACCCACATCACCGACTTTAAGGAGGGGAGCCAACCCGAAGTCACTTACGATATGACGCCGTCGGTAGCCGGACAAGTGAAGTCACTGCAAAGGCGATTCATTAAGGAAAGCGATCATTCGATACTGGTAGAAGACACTTTTGAAACCAGCGACTCGACCAGGTACCTGACCTGGGCCATCATGACCACCGCCGAGGTGATTCCCGTTAAAAATGGGGCAGTGTTGAAGCAAGACGGCAAAGAATTGAAACTCTCGATTTTGTCTCCCGCCGGGCTGAATATTTCCATTCTGTCCCTCGATCCGCCGCCGCTGGAAATCGACAAGACGATTCCTGGTCTCAAACGCGTGGAGATTCGGTATCCTGCCTACCTGGCGAAAGAAAAGCAGGATAAAATCCAGGTCAGGCTTTCGGATCGGTAAGGTTCCGCAGCAGATTTAGAATTACCTTCGCGGCATGAAAAAAATTCTTGCCTGGCTGCACGTCAATAAATACGAAGTATTGCTCGCTGCGTTGATCCAGCACCTTTTCATCGGTGTTTTCGTCAAAGACACGGAGTTTTACACTAAAATCCTCTGGCCGATCAACATCCTGATCGTGGGCGTGGCCAGTGTCGGAATTTTTGTCAAGACAGATCGCTGGAAGCGGGCAATTCGGAATGTCCTGTTTGTGGTAGTACTTGGTCTGCCCATCGCTCTTCCCTTTTTTGGGCGGCTTCCTTACTTCATGCTAAGCCTGAATATTGCTTACGTTCTTTATTTCTCCTATATCTTTCGGGAGATCATGGCCTTTCTCATTCGGCCCGGTTATATTAACAAGGACTTAATTACCGCCTCGATCTGCGGGTATTTTCTGCTTTTGGAAATCAGCGTGTTTCTCATGCAAGTGTTTGTTTACGAAGATACGAAGGCACTTACCGGAATCGAATACTCAAGTATGGCCGCTGTTTTTATGGACTTGGTCTATTTCAATAGCATCACTTTGACCAGCATCGGCTTCGGCGACATTGCCCCCAAAGCGCACTACCTCAAGCTTATAACGGCCTTCATCGGCATCATCGGTCAGTTTTATTCGGTGGTATTGGTAGGAATTTTGATCAGTAAGTTTTCTTCCAAAACGATGGGAGAATCCAGCAAAGAATGAGCCCATGAAAGACCTGGCTGAACTAGTCACTAAATACCTCAGTAGTTTCATCGAAATTCTGGCAGCGATCGTTATCGGCGTCGCCCTTCTGCAATTTCTTTACAGCTATGTCCTGAACATTACCCGGAACAACTCGGGCCGCACGATCCAAGACCTTCGTATTCGCTTCGGTAGTTCGCTGACTGTGTCGCTGGAACTGTTGCTGGGAGCTGACATTCTGGCGACGGCCATCGCTCCTACTTGGGACGAAATCGGCAAACTCGCCGCTATCGCCACGCTACGGACGGCCCTCAACTATTTTCTGGAAAGGGAGTTGAAAAATTCCGAAACGCATAAACACCCAAATCCAGCAGCCAAAACAAGCCGTAGTAGCACCTCTCCCCGCTCGGATGAAGGTTGAACGTAACCTAAGCTAGCTTCCCTTTCATTTCATTGACTGCCTTCGTGAGCAGCGCGATTTCTTTCCGCAATTCCGCCACGTCCTGCGCACCCGCCACGGGGGCGTCTTTTTCTTCGGCGTCGCGGCCAATGAAGAAGGTCGCCAGCGTGGCCGTCACGTAGCCGAAAATGGCAAAGCCGAAGAGCGTGATCAGAAACGCCAGCCCGCGACCTTCGGGCGTGGTGGGCGAAAACTCGCTGCCCGCCGTGGTCACGCGCATGGCCGTCCACCACAGGGCCATGCTGTAACTGTCGAAGCCGGGAGCCGGATTTTCGATGGCGTACATCCCCGCCGCTCCCGTGAAAGTGACGACTAACGACAGCAGCACTACGTAGCCAAAGGCCCGCCGCTTCATGGTCGCTCCCAGGCTTTTCATGCTGCGATTGAGCGACGAGACAATCCTGACCAGCCGCAGGCCGCGCAAACTACGCAGCACCCGCAGGAAACGGAAAATGCGAAACACCCGCAGGGCGGGAATGATGAGGGAAATGGCCGTCAGCCAGTTCTTCTTGACGTAATCCAGCTTGGCAGGCGCAAGGATAAACTTGACCACGAAGTCGATGATGAACAGAATCCAGATGCCGATGCTGATGTAGTCCAGTGTTTTGGACAAACCCCAGATTAAGTCCACGATCAGCAGCACCAGCCACACGAAACCCAGGAAAATCATTGGCCCGTCGAGCAGTCGATCGATGGAGTAAAGCAGTCGGTTGCGTTCGCGTTGGAGTTGTTGTTTCATTTTTTACTTTTTTCAATAATCACTCGAAGTTATTGAAAAACAAAAGAATCGTACAACTCACTCACGGCGGTGAATGATTGTCTGCCTTTTAATACGCGTAATTGAGCTTTTTCTTGGTGCCATCTACCGTCAATTCAATTGAAACCTGCGCCGCTCCGATGGGGGATTTTCCAATAAATTGCGCCTCGATCCGGGGTTGGTTGCCGAGAAAAGGCGCTACGACGGTCAGATACCGAACCCCTTTTTCATTAGCTTGCTTGGAGAGGCGATACCCAAAGGCGGGCCGGGGTTCTTTGTGAGTATATACAAACGATACCTGACCCTCCTCTACCCGCAAAGCTATACCCGACTGCGGCATGGTCTGCACCAGTACGTTCCAGCCTGCGTCGAAATCGCTGCATACGGCGTATTTATTTTGGTCAAAAACCGCTGGCCCCGGTGCCAACTGGAAATGCAGGTCGATGTCACCCGCCCCGTCGCCGATGGCTTCGTCCACGATGACAAAGTATTTTTTATCCACAAACAGCACCGCCCGGCGGTGGAGCAAATTGGGATAACTTTGGTTTTCGACTACCAAAATATCCAGGTCCTTGCCCGGTTTCCAAAGCCGCAGCTTCGGGGCGTAGGCGGAGTTTTTACCGTTTAGCGTAAGAGTTTGGTGGACTTTAGTCTGACGAAACCAGGCACGGCCTTCCGGGTCGCCGCTGTAAATATAGCTGCCCGCATCGGGCATCAGGTGACGTCCGCCCGCGTACAGCTCAAAGGTGCCATTGTCGGGCTGACAATGTCCCCCACCGTCGGGGCCGCATTTCAGCACTAAACTTATGGCGTCCTTATCCCAACTACTTCGCATGGAATACAGACCGCTTTCTTTGAAAGCAAAGGCCGAGGCTTCCGGTACCCTACCTTCCGCGCCTTCGGTGGCGACGTACAGAAAATCGGGCCGATCAAATAATTTTGCCCACTCCCTAAGCTGATCATAGTATTGGCCGGGTTTGCCCGACCATGAGTCGCCAAATTGCGGCGTGGAGCCATCGGGAAAGGCCAGCTTCATGGGTACTTCACACATCTTTTCGATGACGCGGGTATAGTTATCCGAAAATAAGCCCGCCTTGCCGTTCAGTTGCGCCATTTGGTAGGTGCGCAAAAACCAGCCAATGCTGCCCGTGTGGTAGCCGAACGCTAACTCACGCTGGTGCCCGTCGGGATAAACCTGCCGGGTAATTTCCTGATTCAAGCGGGAAAACGCTTCGGTGTTCCATTGCCCAGCCTCGCTAAATTCCGGAAAAGTCATGGCGATGAAAGCCATGCCCTCGGCTTCCATAAGGGCCCAGTTGCTACCCTTCGAGTATTTGGTCATCAGAAAGCTAGTATGGTCGTAGCAACTGTTGAGGTAGGCCACCAGTACTTCGGGCGTGAAGGCGGGCGAGTCGATGAAGTATTGGAAAAGGCCCGTCCAGCGATAGCCCCGGATGCCCGCTTCGATGGAACGCCAGGCGTAGGCGTGCTGCTCGTCGCGCGGATTTTTCCGGGTCCAGTCCACAAGCTGCTCAGCCCAGGCGCGGGCGTATTTCTCGTCGCCCGTTTGACGGTACGCCTTACCCATCGCTTCCCAAAAACTCATGCGGTTGAGTTGCCACACCCATTCTTTGTCGGGATAGGGATTGGTGGCCCAGTCGATATCTCCTCCACAAAAATGCGACGGATAGGCGGGTTGGCCGACGAATACGTGCTTGAGAGCATCATTGGCTGTCTTGAAGTCTTTTTCGGAGGCAACTGCTTTATTATGAACGTTGGTCACGCGCTCGACCGGATGTTTAACGACATTGCGATTTCGGTAATATGCCAACAGTTCGATGGCTGCAGCGGTTGGGCTACTTGCCGATGCCTTGACTTTTTCCAGGCCGGGAGCGTCGAGGTCGAGCCGGGTGAGGAGAAGGGCAGTTTGGGCATCAGGACTGATACCTTGCGAAAGTATTTTGGCAAAAAATTGGGGGGAGGAGCTGAGGAAAAACAGCAGCCCAAACAGTGAAATAGTGCGCTTGCGGCGGCGCGATACAAAATGGGTTGGCAGCATAGCTTTCATAGGTTACCAACCAAAGAAGATAGTTCGCACTTTCTCCCCTTTTTTCACGAGCTGCTAAGCAGGAATCGCCCTGTTCCCCCACCAGATAATGCCCATCGAGGTAACGAACATTAGCAAGCTATAAATCGCCGCCGGTATAGACATGGCGGCGTTGTTGAGCAGGGTAGTTGCAATCGCGATTCCCAAAGTACCATTCTGAATACCCGATTCGATGGCAATCGTCAGGCTTTGTTTCAGGTTGTGGTTGGTTAGGCGCGAAGTGCCGAAACCGACGGCCATCGTGATGAGGTTGAGGAGCAAAGCAGCGGGGCCGATCAGCTTAAAAAAGCCAACCATATTCTCTTTTTCCTTGAATAAGGCTCCCGCGATGACGATGAAAAGGAAAACCGCTGAAAGGATTTTTACCGGACGGTCGAGTTGCTGGGCGAGGTTCGGTTTGCGTTTCCGAATCAGCATCCCGATCGCTACCGGAATCAGCGTAATGAAAAGTACCGAAATGATGGTTTTGAAAACGGGCAAGGCCTGCTGCTCGCCACCGGGAATAAATTCGACGATGGCGTAGTTGACCAAAAACGGGATCGTGAAGACGGTAATCAGACTGGAAACAACCGTCAGCGTAATGGACAAAGCCGTGTCGCCTTTGGCAAGGTGTGAAATCAAATTGGAGGTAGGCCCACCCGGACAAGCCGCCAAAATCACCAGCCCGACCGCCAGTTCGGCCTCGACTCCCATTAAGGCAATCACCGCAAAAGCCGCCAGCGGCAACAGAATGATTTGGTTGATTATCCCAACCGAGATCGCTTTGGGATAAAGCAGAATGCGCTTGAAATCATCCACGACCAGCGACAGCCCCATCCCGAGCATGATGATCGCCAGGGCAAGCGGCAGGAAGACTTCCGTGAGGATGTTGGATTGCATAGTCGAGGGGTTAAGTTCTAATCGTTTTTACTTTTTCCGCCCACAGTTGGCTTCTGCCACTACTCCACTCGCTCTGCTTTCGCCGGAATCTTATTCGTCAGTTTATTGACCCCATTATTCTCTTTTTCCAATAAAAAAGAATCGTACAACTCTCCCGTGGCCGTGAAGGCCTGGTAGAGCAACTCCTTGCCTTCCAGCGAAATGATTTGAAAAAGCTGCGTGTTGCTGGCGCGGCGATCCATCCAGGGGTCGTCGGAAACTTCGTACATCTTGGGGCCGGACACCGACACCACGTACACCGTGGCGGAGGAAGTCTGGCGGCCACTGGTGGAAACCGACGCATTGGCCACGCTGCCACGCCCGTAGGCGTGATCATGACCTTGCAGGACCAAATCTACGCGGTGCCTATCGATGATGGGCTTGAAACGATTGCGCAATTCGACGTTGTCACGGTTGGGTTTTGTGGAGTAAAACGGGTAGTGCAGCGTCACGACCGTCCAGGGGCGCGGGTCGTGTGTGAGGATAGAATCCAGCCAGGCAGCTTGTAGAGTGGCAAAATGTTTGGACTCGTCGATTTGCTCGGCGTCCAGCGAAATTACTTTCAAATCCTGATAATTGATTTGGTAGCAGGTTTCTTCCAGACCCTTGGGGCCATTGGCGGGCAGGTTGAACTGCTTTTTCCACTGGGGCGCGAGGACAACGCCCTTAGCGTACTCGTGATTGCCGGGTGTCATCAGGCTAGGGACGGTCGCGTGAATGAACGACCCGGCGTAGAACCACTCGCCCCACTCGATGTCTTCGCTGGAATGATTGATGAGGTCGCCCGCGTGGAGCATGAAATCCACCTGCGGCATTTTTTTATAGGATTCCCGAATGACCCGTGACCACATAGATTTCACGTCGTTTTGCGCATCGCCAAAATACAGGAACGACAGCGCCTTGCCTTTCGCGGGCATCCTGAACTGATGCCACTCGCTCCAATGCTCGCCGAAACCCACCCGATACACGTAGGTCTGCCCTGGTCGTAAGCCTTCCAGACGGCCTGAGTGGTAGTTGGCCTCGATCGTCACCTCCCCATTTTTGACGGAAAGGAACTCCACTGTCGAAGGGATTTTCTGCACATTTTTCAAAAACTCCGGCCCGTCCGTGGCCACGGCCCACTGCACTTCCCCCTGCGCTTGCGTAAGATCGGTGCGCCAGTTGACCGCTACGGAAGTTTCCGGCTTTTCGGTCAGGTTCATGATTACTCGGTCGGGCGTGGCGGTGGGAAAAAGCAGCCGCTGGTCGATTTTGGCGTCCAGCGCCAGTCGCTCTGCCAACGCCGTCGCGCGGGGCGACGGCGTTTGGGCCAATGTGTGTATAGTATGAAGCAGAGCGAGTAGGAAGAAGGAGAGGGGACGGTAGGGCAAAATGTAAAGGGTTGATTTTTTTTAAATGAAAAGTACGACCTCACAACACCCCCGACGCATCGCTGACGAACACGCGGGTACTAACCGTGTAGCTGCCACCGTTGGGCGACTGGTACTTTAAATCCACGTAAAAAGCGCGGAAACCCCTTTTAGGCAAGGGAATATCGGCTATAACGTAGTATTTATTTTTTGCGCCCAGGCTCCAGTTGACGAAGGTTTCGTTTCTGAAATCACGGTCTTCCGAGTCCGCCGACCAGATAATGGCGTCCAGGAGTTCGTCGGGGCTGGCTTTGATTTTAAGACTAATCTCGTCTTTGTTTTTGGAAATCTCCCAGGCGCAGTCGGGATAGGGTTTGTTCTGCAAAGTGGTTCCAAAAAAAGAACTCAGGGCGTTGAGCGCCTGCTTGCCGTCGCCGAGGTCGTGGCCTGCGTTGGGGACGTAGTGGAGCAGGTTCTTGCCGGGAATGCTGTCGAGGTAGTTTTTGACCGCATCCACGGGCCAGTAGGGGTCGTTGGTCCCGATGAAAATCATCTTCGGCATCGTGAGCGTCCGGCGGTAGGAGTACGGGTCGATCATGGTATTGAGCGCCCGGCCACTTTCGCTTTCGAAGCTTTGCGGAATGCCCAAATCCACGTAGTCCTGAATCTCGACGCTATAGTCGCCCCAGGCCGTAAGCTGGTACTTGACGTTGACGGGCATATTCAGCACGTCGATCACCATCGGGCCAATAGCCGCTACGCGCTTGTCCTGCGACCCGGTGAGCCAGGTGGTCCAGCCGCGCTTGGAAGCCCCCGACACCACGAAGCGATTGATGGGCTTTTTCAAGGTGTTTTTAGCAAAATCCTGGATCGCGTCCATGCTGCGCACCGCGCTTTTGACCATCGGAAACAGCAGCGGCCAGGAGTAGTCGCCGTCTTCCTTGAACTGGTGGAGGGTGTAGGAAATGATCTCGTCTTCCGTCCGGTCGCCGAAGAGCGGTTGGTTGGGGGTTTGACGGAGGATGGCCACGATGGCGTTGTTCTTCATCGCGATTTTCCCGATGCTGAGGGTCGTTCCATCGTCATTTTTCTTCCAGTTGGGTACCTCGTCTTTGTTGGAGCCGCCCGTGATGAAAAGTAATGCCCCGTCGTGTTCGACTTTCTCCGGCACCAACACCGTCAACTGGTGCCGCCAGGTATAGTCCCGCCATTTCTGGGAGGTCAAATACAGGTTGTAGCCCTTGACGGTGGCGATTTGAAACGAATCCCGCACCGACCAGGTGTAAGATTTATCACCGTTATTCAGGTAAGCTTCCAGCGCCGTCGATGGGGTGATCGTTTCCTGCGCCAGACAGGAGAAGGAAACCAAGCAGAGAAATGAGAATGCGATTTTTTTCATAAAGGTTTTTCTGTGTCAAAATTAAAAACTGATTGCAAAAGGCCGATAGCCGACTGCCGATAGCCAAAATCTATTCCGGCTTCGGACTTTCCGCCACTAATTTCAAAGCATTTTCCATATAAATCTCCCCGGTCATCTCACCCAAACTGGTGCGGCTCACGTATTGGTACCTTTCAAAACTATTGAAATCGACCTTGGTGAGCATATAGCCAAAAGCGTCGTTGGTCAGGCCAAAAAGAAAAGCGTGTTTGGTCGGCATCTTACGCTTCATGTAATAACCAATATTCGGCAGCGCCTCACCCGGAATCGTCAGAATTTGGGCCGGGCCGATGTTGATGAGATTTAGCTGCGTACTGACCTCATCGTTTTTTTCAAGACGGTAATTCAACGGTGATTTTGCCAGAATATACTTCATGATATCCGACTCGATGGGAAACTCGATGCGTCGCGAAGCGCAGTACAGCTTCGGGTTTCTAAGAAGAGGCGCGTTGGCTACGATGCGCAGTGCCTCATCGGCCAGTAGTTCGCCGATGCGGTGGCATTCTTCCCAGTTGTTGGCCTCCTTGCCGCCTTCGAGCCGCACGTCAGCGGTGACCATCCCGCCCTGCGCCCCGTTGATGAACATGGCCATGCCACCCGCTTTGGTTTCGATGCGGTCGCAAAGCGGGCCGCATAGGTCGGGGCTGAGAATCCCCTGCCCCGATCCCAACACCTCGGGATGCACGGCGTAATTGACCAGGGTGGCGATGGACTTGCCGCTGCCGATACTTGTCGCTTGAATCACTCCGCATCGCGGATCGTAAAGCTGCGGCGCGTAGTAGTTATAGGCAATTTTCCCCTTGGCTTCGCCCGTCGTGACTTTCAGGTTGGCGGTTTCCAGTTTTTCGATGGCTTCATTCACGGCATCGGCAATTTGCTTCACGCACCAATCCAGATATTTCAAATCGGCGAATGACTCGCCTTTTTCATTGGGAAAACCGTAGGCATCGGGCGCCGAGTGCGTGTGCGTAGCCGCAATCAGGATATTTTCCGGCTTTATTCCTTTCACCAACGCCCGCGACTTATCACCCAAAACCGAGGGCCAGCCCAGGTTGTCGATGCTCACGAAGGCGACGCGCGTTTCGCCTTTTTCCAGCACCATCGCCCGCACGTACAAATCACCTTTTTTTTCTACTGTTTTCTTAGGTGTGCCGATGCCGCCGGAGACGGGCAGCAGCGGGTCGGGTGTGATGATGCGTCTGGACGCGCCCGCGCGGAGGGTTTGGGCGTGGGTCGGAGGAACCCCGAGGAGGGTTAGGGTAAGAAGGAGAAAGAGGAGATGTTTTAGCATAGTTGTGGTAAAAAAATGGGCAGGAAACGTTCCTACCCATTTAAACACTAACCTATCGAATTACCAGGGTTTACCCGTTCCTTGCAGCAGCCAGGGTTTCGACCAGGCGCTGTTCTTGTTATCGGCCTGAGAATAATTGGTCACTTCCAGCTTATCCACAGCTATTTTCGCATTTTCGGCGTTGATATTCAACTCGTTCTGCATATAGTAGAAGCGCACCGGCAGTACCGAACGCTTGGCGACGGGTCCCGCCTTCAAGGCGGGAAGCCCGGTGCGGCGGAAGTCGAACCACGACTCGGTGGCGGCGGTCCAACTGGCGATCCATTTTTGCTCCATGATTTGCTTCAAAGTACCGTCGTAGGCCACGCCTTTTTGCGCGATGTAGGTCGCGTATTGCCCGCCCACGCCCCAGGTTTCCAGGGAATTCTGGACGCCGGCTTCATACTGCGTCTTGGTGTCGCCAGCGCTCCAGCCTTTCAGCGAGGCTTCGGCCAGGATGAAATGTACCTCGGCGGCGGAAATCAACCGGGCTTTCAGCAGCGGGCCACTGGCTTTACGATAGATGTCGTTCAGGTAGGAGACGTGTGGATTGAACGAGGTTTGGCCCGGCGTGGGATTCAGGTTGTAGGTCGAGGGCAGGGCCGAAAAACTCGTGGGCAGACCGACATAATTTGGGTCGGTATTGATCTTCTCTGCCCCGACCTTGTCAGGCGAAAGCATCCGCTTGCCATTCACGATTTTGTCCGTCCCGGCGGGTAGCGTGGCGTCCACTACCAGCGGTACCTCTATTTTATTGGCCCACACGGGCAGCCGGGGATCGTTCACGGCTTGCAGCGCTTCTACCAGCGTAGCGGCCATTTTAATACGGCGGAAATTGCTGCCGCTGGCGTCATAGACGGTGTTGGCGGGCCAGGAAGTTCCGTCGCTCGTGCCGGGAAAACTCATGGCGGCGTCTTCCTTGCTGCTGGTGATGATGGGATATTTCGCCGCATCGGCCACCATTTTCTCAATACCCGCTTTGGCCACCTCGGGTTTCTTAGCCGAGATTCGCATGAAATACCGCAACGCCAGCGAGTTGGCAAACTTCCGCCAGCCCGCCGGATTGCCACCGTAGTACACATCCGCACTTTCGAGGATACCTGAGTACTCACCTTTGGGCTTGGATAGCAGCCCGTTGGCTTTTTCCAGATCGGCCAGAATGCCCGTATAAATCGTTTCCTGCGGATCGAAGGCGGGGAAAATATCTTCCTTTTTACCCAATTCACCTTTCAATGCGCTGGTGTAAGGCGCGTCGCCCCACAAGTCGGTGATAAGACCGAAGACGAACGCCCGCATGACCAGCGCAACGCCCTGGTGAAACTCAAAATTGGACTCCACTGCCCGCTTGTACAACAGATCGTTGTTGCGCAGAATATCGTAATAGCCACCCCAACTTTGGTTCGACCAGTCGTAGCCATTGTGTCCACCCGAGAAAGCATCTTTTTGGGTGTGCTGAACCACCCCGGCGATATCCTGGTAGCCCAGATTGAGGTAGGCCTTGCCGGTTTCGGTTAGTACGGTGGGCATAATCAGGTTAGGATTCACCTGGTCGGCGTCCACGCCGTTGGGGTTTTCATTGAGTTCCGTCAGGTCTTTGCAGGAAAACAAAGCCGTCAGAAGTACCAGGAAAACTAGGTATTTTTTGTTGGTCAGTTTCATGATTTATTTTATTAAAATGTTGAAAGCCAAATTTTAAGGACGTGAAAAGTATTTTCAACTATCAACTATCAACTATCAACTAATTAAAATGTCAAACTAAGCCGTACGCCCACGGGCATCACCCAGGGAATGACGTTGTAGCGCTCGATGCCCTGCTTGAATTGGGTACCCGCCTGCGCCCCCGACTCCTGCTGGAAAGCCATTTCGGGATCGACACCAATTTTAGCCTTGGTCCACAGGATGATATTGCGGCTGTACACCGACACGCTGGCATTCTGCATTTTCATTTTTTTGGTAAAAGCGGGCGGCAGGTTATAGGACAGCGAAATCTCCCGCAGCTTCACAAAGTCGGCGTCGAACATGGCGGCTTTGGTGAAGCTCCACGGGTAGTTGTCGCCATAGGGGATGTACTTCGTGTCTGGTCCGCCGAGGTTTTCGGTGTATCCTACGATGTCGCCCTCGGCGTTGTACTGGGCCACGACGCCCGGATTGAATACTGCGTAGGGGTAGGTGTTACCGCCGTATTTGAACGGAAAGCCGCCGTACTCTTCGGTCGGACCACCCACGATGTTGAATTTGTTGCCGTTGACTTTAATGAGTTCATCAGCGTTTTCTTTTAGATAATTGACCAGCGCGTCGCCCGACAGGCCGTTGGGATTGATGAGCTTATCCAGAAAACGCTGCGTCTTCAAGTCCGACTCGGCGTAGCGGTAGGTCTGCGAGACGAAGTCGCCGCCGTGGCGCCAATCGAAGGACATATTGAGGCTGAACGCCTTGTAGGTAAGGGCAATTTGTCCGCCCATGATGAACTTGGGATTGAAATTACCCACCTTATTACGGCTGTTGCTGGCCCGCACATCCTGCCACGACCCTTCATCGTCCAGAATCGGGTAGCCGAAGTAGGGCGAAGTCTTGTCGGTTACCGTCACCAGTTCGGCGTCGTAAATGTCGCCGATTTTCTCCCCTACGTAAGTCCAGGCCCCGCCTTTGGCGTCGGTCCAGAGCGTGTAGAAAGGCAGGCCATCCGACAACTCCTTGATGGTAGTGGTGTTGCGCGTGATGTTGGTGTTGATGTCCAACCGCCAGTCGCCCTTGTCGATGGGTGTACCGCCCAGCGAAAGTTCGACGCCCTTGCTGACCAGCAGTCCGGCATTGATATTCTTGGAGGAGAAACCCGACGAAGGCGGCAGCAGCGTGGGGATAATTTGGTTGCGATTTTCCACCGTATAGTACGTTCCCGAAAAGCGCAGTCGATTGCGGAACAGCGCCAGGTCGACTCCCACCTCGTAGGAAGTGGCGATCTCGGGTTTCAGGTTGGGCAGCAGAATATTACCCGACTTCGACAACCGGGTAATGTTCCCCCATGCTTCATAGTTTTGCAGCGTATTGAGCAGCGAGTAAGGATTGGTGTCGTTACCCACCTGCGCCACGCCGCCGCGCAGTTTCAACAAATTGACCTGGTTGGAAAAAGGAATCATCTCGTTGAGCAGCACACTCAGCGAAGCCGACGGATAGAAGTAGGAGCGGTTGGCTTTAGGCAGCGTACTCGACCAGTCGTTGCGCGCCGTTACGTCCAGATAGACCATATCCTTATAACCAAAGTTAGCCAGACCATACACGCTGTAAATGGCCCGCTGAGTCTTATAGCTGTTGTATTGAATATTAGCTTGCGCAATATTTCCCAGCGTAAACAGGCCCGGAATAACCAAACCCGTACCCTGCTTACTGGCGTTGCTCACGTCACCTGTTTTCTGGTAGCGAACGTTTCCCCCGCCCGATACCGACACATGAAAATCGCCCAGCCCTTTGGCGTAGGTGGCCAGAAAATCAGAATTGCGCTCGAAGCGCTGCAGGTTGATAATGCCGTAAGCACCCCTCGGTTCGCCCGTGTAGCTGTTGCCGATTTTGGTTTCGCGCTGCTCGTTGTAGGTGTCCAGCGAAATCCTGCCCATCAGGCTGAACTCAGGTGTGATTTGCCAATCCGCTTTCACGTTGCCAAACACACGATCCCGCACGAAGCTGTTGTTGACTTCGTAGGCCAGGAAATAAGGGTTGTTAAATTCTTTGGGATCCTGCGAACGCTGCTGAATGCCTTCCTGACCCGGCAGCCAGTAGTCCTTCAACTCGCGGATGTCGATGTGCGGCGACACAGCGTAGGCCCACTGCATGGGATTGGTACCCCGGTTGCCCGCCGGACGGTTGTTGGAATTGTTGCGGCTCAAGTCCACATTGGTACTGAACCGTAGTTTTTCGCTCAGTTTCAGCGTCGTACTTAGCGCCAAAGAGTTTTTGAATAAGTCGGAATTGGGGATAATGCCTTTATTCTGCAAATTGGAGTAGGAAAGACGGTAAGTCACCCGCTCGCTGCTGTTGGCGATGGACACGCCATTGGTCGTGGTGATACCCGTCTGCACAAAATTGCGGACGTTGTTGGGGTGCGATACCAGTTCAGTAGGAATCTGTTTGCCATTGGCATCCAGGGGACTGTTCCACTGCACGGCTTTATAACCCTTATCCAACTCGGGACCCGAACCACCGGCGGAGCCTTCGTCGATATACAGCACTCCTCCCGGATAGGGATTGTTGGTGGGCGTAAAAGGCAACACACCCGTGGCGAATTTGTAGTGAAAATCCAGGAATCTGTACGGTTTTTCAAAAACGGTATTCGACGTAATATTGACCGTCATCTTCTTGCTGCCCGAGCCATTTTTGGTCGTAATCAGCACGACGCCGTTGCCCGCCCGCGAACCATAGAGAGCCGCCGCGCTGGGACCTTTCAGAATAGAAATGTTTTCTATATCGTTAGGATTGAGGTCGGCGATGGCGTTGCCGTAGTCCACGCGGTTGTCGCGTCCTACCTGGCTTATGTTGTTAAGGGTGTTGGAAATGGGCACGCCGTCCACCACGAACAGCGGCTGGTTGTCGTTGCTCAGTGAAGTCGCGCCGCGAATTACCATGCTCACCGATGAACCTGCCCCGCCAGTGGAGCTGATCGTGACACCTGGCACCTTACCCGCCAAACCATTGAGGACGTTTTCCTGCGCCACCCGGCTGAGGTCTTTGCCATCCACTTTGCCTACTGAGTAGCCAAGCGAGCGCTCGTCGCGCTTGATACCTAGGGCCGTTACTACCACTTCCTGTAGGTTTTCGGCGCTTTCGGTCAGCGCCACGTCGATGACGCTACGGTTGCCCACCGCTATTTCCTTCGACTCGTAGCCGATGAAGGAAAAGACCAGCGTAGCACCATTGTCAGGAACCGAGAGCGAAAAATTACCTGTAGCATCGGAGGAGGTACCAATTTGGGTGCCTTTTAGCACAATGTTAACCCCCGCGAGCGAGGCACCGTCAGCTTGCGCCGTAACCGTGCCGCGCAGGGGGCGCTCGATGGGTGGCGCGGTAGCCCAGGCCGAGACGGTCAGCGTGAGCAGGAGCGCCGTCGCGAAACTCTTTCGTAAATGGAGAAGTAATCCTGTTCTCATAGCGTTCGATTGGTTTGAGTGTGATAATTATTCCTGATCCTTCGTAAGCAATTCGTAAAAGTAATCTTCCAGCGCAGTGGAGTACTCAGGCGTCATTTCCTGCTGCCCGATGCTGGCCAAAAGTTCGTTCAGCTCCTCTTCCGACAGCGCGTTTCTGACAAGCTTCCCAATCAAATCAACAGCTCTTTCAGGCGGCGGCATCAGTACTAATGGTCTGGTTTACACATAATACGGCCCAGCCAAACAATCGGGCTATCGGAGTAATATTTTCTTTTTGTTGAGTTGAATGATAGAATACTAGATTAAGCATTCTATCATTCACTCATTCACTCATTCAAAATTGATTAGGCGAAAGCTACCGCAAACTGGTCGCGCAAAATCTGCCTAGCCTTGACCAGTTGATTTTTCACCGTATTTTTAGAAATTTCCATTAACTCGGCGATTTCCTGGTAGGACTTACCCTCGTATACGTTGAGTAAAAGCACCTGTCTGCGCTTCTCGGAAAGACCGCCAACGACTTCGTCCAGCAACTGAAAATGATCGTCTTTTCCCTCGGTCTCTTCGGGCTGTTGATGGGTCATTTGCCGTAGGTATTGATCCCGCAAACGCCGGTCTTTCTCCAAGCGCTTGAAATGATCGAAGGCGTAGTTCCGAAGGCAGGTAAATAAATAGGAGTTGAAATTTAGATCAGGATTGATTTGCTCCCTCCTTTCCCAAATTTTCAAGAACACCTCGTGGAGGACATTTTCGGCTTCAGTCTCGTCTTTAAGAAGCGTTAGGCAGAAGCGTAGGGCGGGCTTACGGTACATTTGGTAGAGTTCTCCAAAGGCACGTCGGTCGCCGTCGATTACCTGGCAGAGTAAAGATACACTGGGTTGTTTCATGGTTGAGGAGAGTTTGTATACGATAGGTTTCGGAGATAGTTGTATAGTCAAATAGTACTATCCGACCATTTTCTATTTAGAAACCTAAACTTAGGGGTTTCCAAACCAATGAACGTCGCATTTTGCGTTAATCTATCTTCGATTTGCGCAAACCATCGAATTGATAATCTCAGGGTAATTTTCGACCCGCTTTTATTACTCTTCTGTTAAATCTAGGATAGCCCAATCGGAGCAAGAATGAGTAATAAAGCCACACCAAGGGAATGCTTCATGCGCCAAAAAACCCACCTTATATTTTTGCTAATTATTGCGGTAGTCTTTGCCGCCCAGGGACAAGCCGCTTTAAAGCTCACCCCCAAAATTTCCGAAACCCTTATTTTTCCCGCACAGAAACAACACGCCCACGGCAGCAGCCTGGTGGAACTACCCAATGGCGATCAACTGGCGGCTTGGTTTCAGGGCAGCGGTGAACGCACCGCCGACGATGTGCGCATCATGGGCGCGCGGCTGAAAAAGGGAAGTAAGCAATGGTCGCCGCCCTTCCTGCTGGCCGACACGCCCCACCTGCCCGACTGTAATCCTGTGCTTTTTCTGAACCACGAGAAAAAGCTCTTTCTAGTCTGGATTGCCGTGCAGGCCAATCGCTGGGAGCAGTCTATTCTGCGCCTGCGCACCGCGACCGACTACGGGAGCGAAGGAGCGCCCGTTTGGAATTGGCAGGACAATATTTTGATGAAACCCGATGCTTCGTTTGCCACCGAAGTGTCGGCCAAACTTAAATCACTGCCCGAATCACCCCGTGGCTGGGCCGAGTACGCCCCGCCCTACGACCAGATGATTGCCGAAGCCGCCACCGATCCCACCAAGCGCAGCACGGGCTGGATGACCCGCATCAAGCCGCTCTTGCTGGAAAACCAAAAAATAGTTTTGCCGCTCTACTCCGACGGCTACAATTTTTCGCTCATGGCGATTTCCGAGGACGATGGAGCCACCTGGCTGCCGAGCCTGCCGCTGGTGGGTCGCGGACCCATCCAGCCCGCCCTTGTGCAGAAGAAAAACGGGAATCTGCTGGCCTACCTCCGCGACAGCGGCGACTGGCCCCCACGCGTGCAGGTGAGCGAGTCGGCGGATGGCGGGCAAAGCTGGACAGCGGCTACCAAGACGGAGATCCCTAACACGGCCAGCGTGGAACTGCTGGCCCTGCGCGACGGCACCTGGGCGTTCGTCGGCAACGACCTCGAAGACGGGCGCTACCGGCTGGCACTGTTTCTCTCGGACGACGAAGGAAAAAGCTGGAAGTGGAAAACATATTTGGAGAACGAACCGAAAGGCGGAGGCAGTTTTTCGTATCCCTGCCTGACGCAAAGCGCGGACGGGCTGCTGCGCATCACGTATTCTTACAGCAAGGGCAGTAAAGAAGAAACAGTCAAGTATGTGTTGGTCGATCCGAAGAATATAAAAAAATGATGCGTCACAATTTATTTTTAAATTCAGTCAGTATGCAAAAGTCTATTATCGCCCTCTTTTTGTGCTTTGTGTTTGGCCAAATATTCGCCCAGCGCCCCTATCAAGATAAGCCTTTCCTACAAGAATACAGCGTAAAATACTACCTCGACGCGCCGAATGTCAGCTTAGAGAAAGTCCGCGCTGACCGTAACGGCGTGGTCAAAATCCTAACGTCCGCAGGGCTGATGCAACCGCACGGCGGCGAATTTCTGTACCCTGGCGAAATCGTACCGGATACTCGCTACCGATTTATTAAAGACAAGAAATTACGCGATCTGGATTTGTACGAAAATCAATTCGTTTTCCTTAGCGACAAGGCCGTGCTGAGCGACGCCTGGGCGGGTTCGCTTTACGACGGTCATGGACTAGCCGACGCCAACACTTTTGGGGTTGGGGAAGAGTTCTCTTCACTGGTTTCCAACGGAAAGACCTTAAAGTTTTTAGTAGAAAACAAGATGGTTTGGCAGGAAGAGTTGGCTGGTATTCTCGACATAAAATACCAGCCACAGAAAATGCAGTTTTGGATCTTGACCAAAACGGGTTTGCACACCTTCACACCCGCGTCCCTGGAATGGTCCAAAGTACTGGACGGAGAAAATTTCACGGCTTTCGACCTCGCCGATCATTCCAAAGTTATGATCGGGACGGCGGCGGGTTATCTGGAATGGAATCCGGCGACGAAAAAAACCGACCTCAAAACCCAGCTTCCCGCCACCGATATCACGGCGGTCAAGGTCATTGGGGACAAAACCTGGTTCGGTACTTCGCAGGGCGCTTTTTCGGTAAATCAGGCAGGAAAAATAGATTATTACTACGGCGAGCGCTGGCTACCGGGCAATGCGGTGGTGGACATCGCCGAAGGCCCGGAAGGTTCGGTACTGATCCTGACCAAATCGGGACTGAGTGAGTTGAAATTCAAGTCCATGACGCTGCACGACAAGGCCGTTTTCTACGATCGTCAGGTCAGGTCGCGCCACATCCGCAACGGCTTCAACGCCACGCTGACAGATATGGACAAGGGAAACCTGAGTACGGGCTATATGCAGGATTCGGACAACGACGGGTTGTGGACTTCGATGTATTTGGCCGGGGAAATATTCCGGTATAAGGTAACGAAAGAACCCGAAGCGCTGCAAAACTGCCGCGAGTCGCTGGACGCGATGGAGCGGCTGTACACCATCAATCCGTTGGCGGGTTTTCCGGCGCGTTCCTTCGAGCGGCGGGGCTACATCGACCAACTGGCCGACCCGGATCGCTGGCAGCATTCGGACAACCCCGAGTGGGACTGGAAGGCCACCACGAGCAGCTATGAAGTCATCGGTCATATTTTTGCCTTCGGCGCCATGGCCGAATTGCTGGATGACCCAAAAATGAAGCAACGGGCCATCACGCTCATCGACACGCTCATGGGTCACATCGTCGATCATGATCTATACCTGATCGACTACGACGGCAAGCCCACCCAATGGGGCAAGTGGAATCCGGCTTACGTCAACAGCTTCCCGACCAACATCGGCGACCGCAAGCTGAACTCGTCCAACATCACGGCGATGTTGCAAACGGCCTACCATTTTACCAAAAAGGAAAAATACAAGGAGAAAGCACTCGAACTTCTGCAAAAAGAAGGCTACCTGGAAAACCTCATGCGCCCCATGAGCGGAATCGGCCAGGCCACCGACTCAGCGGGCACCCTGGCCCAAAACCTGTCGGATGGCTGGAACCACTCCGACGACGAGATGTACTTCGTGGGCTACTGGGGCCTGTACCGCTACGCCCTTAATGACACGCTACGCGCCAAGTACAAACAAGCCATTCTCGACCACTGGCAGGCCGAGCGCCCCGAGAAAGAAGGGGCCTGGAATATTTTTACCGCCCTGACCGGAACGCCGAATTTCGACCTGCCAGAGGCAGTCTGGTACCTGAAAGAATACCCGCTCGACCTGATCGACTGGGGAATCAAAAACAGCCACCGCCGGGACATCAAAATGATTGACCCCAATTTTCGCGGCCAAACGACCACTGAAGTGCTGCCTCCCGACGAGCGCCCTATCCGGCGGCACAACGCCAATACGTTTCAACTGGATAGCAATGGCAAGGGTACAAGCGAAAACAGCGCGGGTGATATTTGGTTACTTCCGTATTGGATGGGGCGATGGCTGGGGGTGATTAGCGCGCCGAAGGAGTAGCGCATCTATAAAATTAGACAGGCATAGTTGAGTAGATCCATTCCTCTTGCCAGGAGATGAACGAAATTTTGTGGATAGAAAAATGCATCGTACTTTTAGTTTAGCATAGGACATCTACTAAGTCATTTACGATATGGCGAAGAATAGCGATAGGAAGGATCTGACTGAAAAGTTCAGGCAGGCAGCATCGACAAGTACGGGAAGAGTGCATATCGTACCGAGCCACGATGGCTGGTCAGTGAAGAAGGAGGGAGCCAAGAGGGCGACCGTCGTCAAGGCTACTAAGCAAGGAGCTGTAAAGGCCGCGAGCGATCTCAAATATGCTACCAGAATTATTGTGCATAAAAAAGATGGCACCATCCAGAAAAACGCTAAGGTGAAATGACAGATTCGAAAAACGTCTTTGTTAATTGCCCCTTTGACAATTACTATTTTCCCCTTCTTAAACCGCTACTTTTTACGCTAATTTACCTCGACCTGAATCCTCAAATTTCAGAAACCTCAGATTCAGGTGTGACCAGATTGAACACCATCAAGAATTTGATGGCTGTGTCCAAATACTCTATCCATGATCTTTCCAGAATGGAGCCGCTCAAACGCAAGGATTATCCTCGCTTCAATATGCCATTCGAGTGTGGAATAGATTTTGGCCTAAAAATGTCTAACGAGAAGAAATACGGAGACAAGAAATTTTTAATCCTCGAAAAGGAACAGTACAGATACCAGCGAGTCCTGTCGGATATTTCTGGTAACGACATAAAAGCTCATAGAGAAGATCCTGAACAGATTGTGAAAGTTGTGAGGGACTGGTTCAAGCCAACGAATGCAAACATTCCGATGTATAAAGAGATATGGTTGGCGTTTAACGAATTCGAGTATGATTATGAGCAAATTTTAACCGAAGCGGAATATGACCCAAAGGACATTAACTCTCTGACATTTAGTGATATAATCGAAAATATGAATGAATGGATCATAAAATATAAGTAAGGAAAATGAAAAAGATGCTTTCGAACTCTTTTGTCATTTAATTAACAATTTACTACCGCCCAAACCCCGCCCGCATCTCCGCCGGAATCTGCCGATACAAACAATCGATAACCGTCTCCAATTCAACGGGTGGCGCGTTGTGGTCGAAGGTCGGCGAGCGGTAGGTAGAATCGTTGGTAGCAACGCTCAGCGTGGCCGCCAAAGCACCGTCAAACTGGTGCTTTTTGCTCGTAACTATGACTTTATCCAAATTTTCCAGCGGCAAATTCTGGATTTGTCCTTGCAATTTCTTCCAAACCTTTGCGTCGGTTTTCACCGTTTCCTCCGCATCGTTCAGCCGGACAATCGTTTTTTCGGCATCGATTTCGATGCTCCGCTGCGTGCCGCGCGTGAATTCTTCCAGGCGGATGCTTTGGATGAGGTCGGGGTTGTTGTTTAACAACAATGAAACCAAAAACAAGAATGGTGATAGGAAAAACATGGAATCAGGTTTGATTTACGCATTGAAAACGTCCCTTTGCTTTTGAAAGTGCCTTCGTACCGTTGGTTCAGCTAAGCGCATTTTATAGGAATCGCACTCTCGTCCGTGGCCTGACCGGGCGGCACCACTTTTTTAGGGATTGGCCCAAAGGCACGTTCACCAAATCCCCTACTTTCATGAATTCTCTCTTCCGCCTCGCGCTGTTCGGCGGGCTGCTCCTGACTGCCGCTTGTTCCGGTGACCGGAGCAAAACGGCAACTAACGACGCCCGTAAGCCTTCCTCGAACCAGAAAAAGTCCGATCCACGCTACGATTACGACCCAAAAGCAGCAGGTGAGTTGCTCGAACAATGGGTAGACTCGACCGCCCTGACGCAGGAATTTCCGAAAATCGACGAAAAAAAGGCGGCCCCCGATCTTTACGCCTTTTACCAAAACAGGAATTTCAGCCCCGCCTGGGGCGTCGGCTCCTCGCAGGAGTTGCTAAGCGTGATTGGACGGCTCGACGGCGAAGGGTTGAATCCCGGCGATTTTCCACTGGACGAACTCCGGGTACTGGCGGATAGCGCCCGAAGCCAAAAGGCCGCCGCCGGAACGGGCGCGCGGCTCGATCTGCTGCTGTCGGCCTCCTACCTCAAGCTGGCCGACCTACTGGCTACCGGAACAATCAAGGCCCGCCAACGCTCAAAAGAGTGGCACATCGAAGACCAGACACCCGACACGCTGACCGCCCACCTGCGGCAGGCCGTATCGGGCCAAGTGGCACATTCGCTGGCCTCGCTGCGGCCCGGTTTCGGCCAGTACGCCAAGCTGCGGCAGCACCTGGCCGCCTATCGCAAGCTGGTACAGCAAGGGGGCTGGGCTCATGTACCGGAGGGGGCTGACTTGTCGCCGGGCGACTCAAGCGAACGCGTAACGGCGGTGCTGCGACGGCTCCAGGCTACGGGTGACCTGAACGCAATGCCCGCCCAGGCGCAGTCTGCCCGCTACGATTCCAGCCTGATCACGGCCGTGAACCGCTACCAGCAACGTAATGGCTTAAAAGTTCAATCTGAAATTACCGACCGCATGGTGCAGGCCATGAATGTGTCCGCCGAAGAACGCCTCGACCAACTCAGGCTCAACCTGGACCGCACTCGCTGGATTTCGACCGGGCCGATGCCATCCACCTACGTGATGGTAAACCTGCCGGAGTACCGTCTGCATGTGGTGGAAAAAGGCCGTGAAATTAAAGTGATGCGGGTGGTGGTCGGCAAAACGATGAGCGCCACGCCGGTGTTCAAAGACCGCATCGAACACGTGGAGTTCTCGCCCTACTGGAACGTCCCCACCAGTATTGCCACCGCCGAACTTTGGCCTAAAATCCGGGCCAGCCGTTCCTACCTGGACCGAAACCACTTTGAGATTTTGGACGGTTGGGGGGCAAACGCGCGGGTCGTGAGCCGGAGTCGCGTGGACTGGGGCAATCTGCGCAGCTACCGCATCCGGCAAAAGCCCGGCCCGTGGAACGCTCTGGGGCAGGTCAAATTTATATTTCCCAACCAGTATGCCATCTATCTTCACGACACGCCCTCCGACCAGCTTTTCGACAAAACCCGCCGCGCCTTCAGCCACGGCTGCATCCGCATCGCCGAACCCGCCTGGTTTGCCGACTGGATACTGCCGCAATTCGACCGCGAAGAAGTGACTGAGAAAATGAACGACCAGCAATGGGAACAAGTGGAACTGGATCAGGAAATCCCGGTGTACATCGTGTACTTTACGGCTTTTGAGGACAGCGAAGGTCGGCTCAACTTCCGCCCCGACCTGTACGGCCTGGACAAGCGGCTGACGCCGGAGTTTGAGGAGTGACTAGGATGTTGGCCTTTTAGAAAGTAAGCCAGGGAAAATATTGGCTTTCTACGCAAAGACCAATAAAACTCACAAGCCTCCATGCGTACTAGCTTTTTTGCAATTGTCCTCCTCTTCGCTTGCCTCACCGCCTACGCCCAAACGGGCCGCTGGATGAAGTACGAGCAGACTTTCCAGAGCCAGAAAACCTACGAAAATCCGCTTTACGAGGTCAAAACCTTTACCGTAAAATTCACTTCCCCGGCCGGAAAAGTCCACAACATCGCTGGATTCTGGGACGGCAGCACCACCTGGCGCGTCCGCTTCGCCCCCGACGAAACCGGTATCTGGAACTACGCCACCGAATGTTCGGATAAAAGCAATACGGGTCTCGACAACCAGAAAGGCACTTTCCAGTGCGTGGACAAGGCCAGTCCGCACGACATTTATACCAAAGGCGGCATCGTCCACCCCAAAGCCTCGTACTATCTCAGCCACGCCGACGGAACGCCGTTTTTCTACACCGCCTGCACGGCCTGGAACGGGGCGCTGAAATCCACCGACGCCGAGTGGGATACCTACCTCAAAGACCGCGTCGCCAATCATTACAACGTCATTCAGTTCGTGACCACGCAGTGGCGCGGCGGTTCCAAAAACAGCCAGGGACAAGTGGCCTTCACGGGCAGCGGCCGCATTGTCCTCAACCCGGAATTCTTTCAGCATCTCGACAAAAAAGTGGACGAAATCAACGCCCACGGCCTGGTGGCAGCCCCCGTGCTGTTGTGGGCGCTGCCCAATGGTTCGGGCCGCGAACTCAGCCCCGGCTACTATCTGCCCGATCAGGAAGCGATCATGCTCGCCAAGTACATGGTCGCCCGCTACGGCGGCAATCAGGTGATTTGGATTCTGGGCGGCGACGGGGAATATTTGAAAGAATTTGAACAACGCTGGAAGACTATCGGGCGCGGCGTGTTCGGCGGTGACCATCCGGGCGTCGTGGCGCAGCACCCGCACGGTCGCTCCTGGATTGGCCAGGAATACGCCCACGAAGATTGGCTCGATATTCTGGGCTACCAAACGGGCCACAACGCCCGTCCCGATACTCAAAAATGGATCACGGAAGGCCCCGTAGCCAAGGAATGGTCGCAGTTACCACCCAAGGTGTTCATCAATCTCGAACCCGTTTATGAAGACATCGATAAGAACGCCGGGCCCGCCGACATCCGCAACGCCAGCTACTGGAGCGTGTTCTCGACGCCCGTGGCGGGCATCACCTACGGCGCCAATGGCATCTGGCCCTGGCTGCGGCCCGGCGAAGAAATCGAGAATCACGGCAAGCCGCCCATTTTGCGGCCCTGGCACGAAAGCGTGAAGCAGCCCGGCAGTCTACAAATCGGCTACCTCGCCGAATTCATGCGGAAATACGATTGGTGGCAACTCAAACCCGCGCCGGAACTGCTGGTCGAAAACGGAGAAGCGGGTAAGTTTATTTCCGTCGTCCGTTCCGACGACCGCCGCACGATTATGGCTTACCTACCCCAGCCCGCGACGGTGAAGCTGTACAATCCGTCGAACATCATGTATCAGGGGCAGTGGTTCGACCCGGCTACGAACAAATATTCCGACGCCAAATTGGAAACGAAGTCGGGGATTTTGGAAGCCACTTCTCCGGGTGCGGGGGATATGGTCTTGGTTTTGACGAAGAAATGAAGAGTGCGAAGCCGTGGTTTTCCTGGGTCTTTTATTGAGCCTATTCGTGCTGTCGAATTTAGTTTTATGGTGGTATTTTTCAGCCAAGTCGCTGCCTTTTGAAGAAACAAAAGCATTGTATTTGAATTATTTCCCTGAATGGTCGATGAATGGCCGTTCCCTTACCGGATTTTTTACCATCGTAAATGTTCTCTCTTTGTATCTTGTCGGCAAAACAATTGCCTACCTTGACAAAACCTACCGCAGAATCGGCGTTCCAGTGATGATATTGGGCACACTCATGCTGGCTTTACAGTTGTGGAGTTTGATGTAGGTTTATCGAAGACGTGGTTTTACTGGTGGCTCATCCTGGTTTGCCATCAGGATTCTATCTACTCATGTTTGAACCGAGGCGCGTAGTTACGAACACCATTATGAGCAGATTGCGTTGCAAACGGAAGGAGATGCAACACCGATTTCAAATCAGTGTTAGCATGGGTATCAGCGAAAAGCTTAACTTTGGTCAACAATCTGAATTTTTAGCAGCTATGAACGCCATCCGAACTTTCGCCACGCCCGACTCTACTGGGAAACTTACGATTCAAGTACCCACAGAGTACCGGGATCAAGAAGTTGAAGTAATTGTTTTGCCCGTAGTCGATTACGGAATCCCAAGAGATAAGTACTTTTTCGAGAACTTGGCGAAAATGCAGACTATGGATAAGCGGAACGCTGAGATGAGGGAAGCCATGGCCGAGATGGCGCGGCAGGCGGCAGAGAATGGCCTGACGCCGGAGATTCTCGATGATATATTGAATGATCCAGAATGAAGAGGATCGTTGTCTGTGATACAAATTTGCTGGTCAGCGCGGCACTCTTTCCGAACTCTGTTCCAGCACAGGCTTACGAGAAAGCAATCTCTGATTTCTACGTAGCTGTATCTGATGATACGCTACTCGAACTTTCTGAGGTGTTGAAGCGACCAAAATTTGATAAGTACCTAAGCCTGGCCGCACGGCAACGATTTTATAGTACTTACCAAGAACGTTCATTCACGGTCGTAGTCACCCACTCAGTTTCTGATTGTCGCGATCCTAAGGATAACAAATTTCTCAATCTAGCACTCAGTTGTTCCGCTTCTTGCATCGTTTCGGGAGACCCAGATTTATTGATTCTTCATCCTTATCGCGAAATTGAGGTAGTATCGCCTGCTAATTTTTTGAAATAGAATTTTCAAATTTATCGTTGCGCCTGTTTCAGGCAATCCTCTAGTTATAAACTGGCGGCAGCGTGAGAATTCATACAATCTTGTTAATATATGCAAAAACGGTTTTTAGCTAGAATTACAGAGGTTTTGTTCGATAGAGAACTAGGGCCAGATAAAATTAACAGAACGCCTTTGCTTTGTCATACTGGCACATGCGACGAAAATGGTAATGAAATAAAGCGAAATGAAATACAATTTTCGGTTAAAGAAGAACCTCGATTATTCTTTACTATAATTGAGAATCCAAACAAATTTGAGTATTTTGGAATAAAATACTCGCGATTCGAATCTGGTTTTCCAGAGAATGATGAGAATGGAATTACATACACCATAGAAGGTTTAGAAAAGCGCTTGATAGATTGGATTGAAGACCATGTATGGAAACTAGAAGAAGAGCTAGAAGCAGTTGATCCTTGGGAAGATGGCTATCATAATCACCAGTTTGTACCCCCCTCAAAAATTTCAGATGGGATTCGTCTGGATTCGATTAATTTTAAGAACAATGAATTATTCAGTCCAGCAGAACAAATCCAAGTAAAGGAAATTTTAGATAGAACTAAGTCAGAAATTCAAGAAGGATACTCGCTTAATAAAAGTGAAATCAAACTTCTTGAAGAGAAGATTGACGAGTTAATAACGGCGGTCGAAAACACAGGCAAGTGGGATTGGAAAGAACTTTGTTGGAATGTACTGGCCGGACAAATAGTCAATATCAGCACTAATATTGAAACCTTTCAGAAATTAGGTGGGCTTATCGTTTACGTGACTTCTTTATTTTTGCCTCCGGGTACCGAGCAGCAATTAGGGATTTTGAACTAAATAACTTCGGTTGCCTTGCTATTCCTAATTTACAATCAGGACTCAATCCAGTCGCGTTTGCAACGCGCTCTTCATCAAAGATCATGGAAGAGAATCTCTTAGAAAGAATCACCATGAACCCAAACATCAGTTTTGGGAAGCCAACGATTCGCAATATGCGCTATCCAGTTGAAATTATGCTCGATCTACTAGCTGCCGGGATGACCACGGAGGAAATATTGGCAGACTATCCCAATCTTGAAAAGGAGGATATAAAAGCTTGTATCCTATGGGGAGGTAAAACACGTTAAAGAGGTATTAAAATTCGGCACAGCAGAAAGCCAGTCTGGTGAATAGCGGTCGGGAAAGCGCCAAGGCTTATTTTCAGCAAATAAGCCGCCCTTTGACTCAAACAAATTGAACAGATTCGCTTCCCTCACGCCAACTCCCCCCTAACCTGCGACAACCGCACCGACTCATACATCGAGGCGAACGCCGCCTTGATCCAGATTAGCGCCGGAAAAATCCCGACGATCAGGCAGATCAACCCAATCAGGAAGATAAAAATAGAAACGATGGACAGCACAAAGATCTTCCAGGCGTGGCCGTCGGTCATGCGCCAACTGGTTTGCACCGCCTCGACCGGCCCCATGCCCTGATCCATGACCAGATAAGAGACGAAAGCCAGTCGGCACCCAATCCAGATGCCCGGAATGATGAGCAGGATCAACCCAAAAATAACCAACGCCCCCGACAGCAGATTGGCCAGTACCACGTCGAGAAAGTTTTTGAAACCTGCAAAGAGGTCGCCATAGTCAAGCTTCTGGTCCCGAATCGCCTGCACAAACATGAGGTCGGCACTATACGAGAACAGCGGGACGATCAGTAAAACATAAAGTCCTTTGAGGGCAGACCACAGCGCTTTCTCACTGTTCATATCCCTAACATCCCGTACCGCCGAATTAGTGGGCGAACTGACGACTGAAACCACAATCACTACCACCAACAGCGGCAGGAAATGCTGCTTGGTCTTTTCCCAGCCATACGAAAGGCTGCCTTCCATGCTCGGGAGCCGCAAGCGGTCAACATTTTCCATATTTTTCAGGTTTGTATTGTTAGATTGCGATTTGTTTCAACGAATTCCCAAATCTATGAAAAAGGGGCTATTAACCATTTTTGTACTCGGCTATTTTGGGATCATTCCCCCGGTTTTCTCCCAAGCTCTAAAACCGGGCTTCGACAAGGCCGAATACATCGAGATGCTCAAAATCTCGGCGGCTTTCGGCGATTCGGCGTACGTGGCCACTTTTCCGAAACCAGAACGCTACGACTTCGTCTATCGCTCCCCCGTCGTGGGGCTGGATAATCGCTGGGATTTGTGGAAAAGCCGGGACAAGGCTAAGCCCAGCGTTGTCTTCAGTTTGCGCGGCACCACGGCCAACAGTGTGAGCTGGCTGGGCAATTTCTACGCTGCGATGGTCCCCGCCAAGGGCGAACTCGACCTGGGCGAAAACAATAAATTTCCCTACGAACTGGCCCAAAAACCCACGGCCGCCGTTCATGTGGGCTGGCTGGTGAGCATGGCGATTTTGTCCAAAGACATAAGGCCTAAGTTGGACTCCTGCTACCGGGCGGGCATTAAAGACATGATTATCATGGGCCACAGCCAGGGCGGGGCCATCGCGTATCTGCTCACGGCCTACCTTAACAACCTGCAGCAAAAGGGAGAGATTCCCGCCGATATTCGCTTCAAAACCTACTGCAGCGCGGGGCCCAAACCGGGTAACCTATACTTTGCCTACGAATACGAAGCCGCCACCCAGGCGGGCTGGGCCTATAACGTGGTCAACTCCGCCGACTGGGTGCCGGAAGTGCCCTTCTCCATCCAAACGCTGGACGATTTCAACGTGACCAATCCGTTTGTGGGCGCGAAGGGCATGATTAAAAAGCAAAAACTCCCCAGGCGCGTGGTAATGAAGTACGTGTACAATCGCCTGAGCAAACCCTCGCGTCGTGCTCAGAAGAACTACCAGAAATACCTGGGCAACATCGCGGCGGGACTGGTGCAGAAAAACATCGCGGGCTACACGCCTTCGGACTACGTCAATAGCAACAACTACGTCCGCACGGGCAATACCATCGTGCTGCTGGCGGATGCGGACTACTACCAGAAATTTCCCGACAGCCAGGAGAAAATTTTCACGCACCATTTTCACCCGCCCTACTTGTACTTAGCCCAAAAACTGGACTTGAATACTTCGCAATCATCTGCTTCGGCTGCGATTCCATCGTTGGCCGGAAGTTGGGAGGCCAACCTCGTCACGGGCTCGCCCACGCCCTTCGCCGAGCGGTACCCTGATAAAAAACCGTCGCTCACCTTCGACCTCGCCGAAAACCGGGTGAGCGGCAGCACGGGTTGCAACCGATTCAATGGCTTGGTAAAAATCGACGGGAAGCAAATTCAGTTCTCCGACGCGATGGCCATGACCCGCATGATGTGTCCCGGCGAGGGCGAGGCGGTGTTTATGAAAACGTTGAAATCCGTGAACCGTTTTGCCCTGAGTCCGGACGGGAAAACGCTTACTTTGCTAAACGGCGACATTGCCGTGATGCGCTTTACCAAAAAGGATTAACTCCATGAAAACCAAATTCTTGCTTCCCATTTTCCTGCTGGCAATAGGTTGCACTTCCGAAAAAACCGAGCAGGCCGAAGACCAACCCCAAATGACCGAGGTAGCGGAAACGTCGGCCTGCTACGCTTCCGTTACCGCCGGGGACAGCGCGAGGTTGCGCCTGGTGAACTCCGGGGGCGACATAACGGGGGAATTGACCTACAACAGTCAGGAAAAAGACGATAACGTGGGAACGATCATGGGCCAAATGCACGGTGACACGCTCCTGGCCGACTACATCTTTATGTCCGAAGGTACGGAGTCAGTGCGGCAGGTGGCTTTTCTGAAAAAGGGCGAGAGTTTTGTGGAAGGCTACGGCGACGTGGCAGAACGGAATGGCAAGATGGTTTTTGCGAATACGTCGGCGCTGGATTTTGGACCGGGGACGGTGTTTGAGAAGGTGCCTTGTCAGGAGTAGTTGAGAGTTGCAACATGCGCTACTCAGTTAAGATCACCCGCTAAGTATCCCTAATCATGAAATACACGATCTGGGCTGTTCTCCTTACAATCTGTTTTTGCGAATGCAGATCGCAAGATCTTTTGCCATTTCAAGACGGCGCGCTTTGGGGATTTAAAGACAAGGAAGGTACTGTAAAAATCGTCCCCCAGTTTCAGTACGCTTTGAGGTTCAAATACGGGATTGGCATCGTGGCGAAATACGACAGCCTGGGCGCAATCGACGACAATAACAACACGCTTATCCCATTCCGTTATCAGTTTCTGGAACCCTTGGATTCGACCGAATTCTTGTTTGGTTTCAGGACCAGGTACTTCGGCGAGTACCGCATGGGCGTTCTGTCCTCAGATGGCGCGATCAAAGTACCGGCGGCGTATGGCTTCATTATGAAACGTTACAATCGGTACACCGTAGTGCGACGAGAGGCGACGATCATTGACAAAAGCCAGAGCGGAGATACCCGATCGATAAAAAATTACTACGGACTATTTGACCAAAAGGGCAAAGAAGTAATTCCTTGTGAGTACGACTACCTGGATTGGGTCAATGACAGCCTCCTTGTTTTGACCCGAGGCAACGAATCAAGTCATCAAGCCTTATTCAATAGCCAGGGAAAGCAATTGACCAGCTTCGAGTACCTGGTGTTTGGCAAACTGATCGAAGGAGTAATGAAAGCAAGGATCGATGACAAATACGGCTTCGTTTACCCCGACGGCAACGTGGCAATCCCCGTACAGTTTGACTATTGTGAGGAGTTTAACAAGGGTTACGCTATGATTAAGAAGAACGAAACATGGGGAGCAATCGATAAAAAAGGGAGTATCGTGATCGAACCCATTTTTAGTCAGCAGGAAGTGGAGAGCGTTTTAAAAGAAAAGTACGGCTGGTAAATTCCCCATTCAAACGGATGGTTAGCATTGCCCTAATCTACATACTCACATGAATTCGTAGATTGTAATCGCAAAATTTATATGAATATGTAGATTAGGAAATTCTTATCCCCTTGAATCTGCTGTCTTCATCAACAACCTGATTTCCAAATATTGCTGCCATCTCTGGTGTTTTCACTTGTAATAGCCTAATCGGTAAAAAAAAATAATGCCGTGAAACCTTTTTGTTTTTAGCCCGTATCAGCTAATACGAATTTGGTTGGATCAACTCACAAACTCCTGTGGGTACGTTCATCACTAACCTAAATCGCTCTGCGAAACCGAATTCTGATAACGTTAAAATATTTTAACGTTAAACCATTTAGAGTCAATTCATTATGATAGTGAAAAAAATTCATGGTAGCACGGCCCGCGAGGCCCTGATTCCGGTCATTAACGGGCCAATGGGAAAAACAAACCCGAACCGACAGGGACTCCGCTCGGCGGTACTGGGAGAGGGCGACCCGCTCAACATTTTCCAGGAGCAGGCCGGCTGTGAGGACGCGGACGATCCCGGTTCTTTCTGTGATGCGGCCGCGTACAGTCCGCTGTAGGATGTCCATCCGGTTGTGTGGACCGACGCGGCCATTGCCGCCGGAGACCGAAAGCGCGTGACCACCGACAAACGGGAAGTGATTGCCCCGCTCAACATCATTGAGCTGTACGCCGACGGCTTCGTTGTAGCCGGGGCACCAAAGGGTCCGCGCAATGCGTCATTGGGTGGCCACAATGCCGCTGGCATCATTGTGAACTGTCCAATTATTTTCGTACCCGATGCCGCCCGGTAATCACTGAGCGTGAGGATAAGAGCAGGACAGCGAGTGGTGCTGTCGCCGACTGATTATCCGCAATAAATCCTTCCGAAGACGAACAATTCATCTTCGGAAGGCTTTATTGCGTGGCCTGTGTCCTGGCACCTATACACAAATCAGAATCAGAAGCTTGGCTGCGGTCATTGGTGTACTCATCCTAGCCGACACCTAACATTAATAATTTTTATTTACCTATAAATTAACATGTAATGAAAACGAAACAACTTTTCAACCGATTGGCCCTTCGAGCCACCACAGCATTGGTTCTGTTGAGTGCAGCCACCTTTTTCGTAGGATGCGTCAAGGACCACGACCTCCAAGATGTCACCTATCCGGCGATCCAGGTACCTGATGGATTCCGGATAGAGAAGGTGGTAGGAGGCCTTCAACTTCCCACCAGCGTGGCCTGGGACAATGAAGGTAATATGTTTGTGGTGGAAGCCGGCGGCGGTCTTGAGCCGCAGAAATACGCACCCCTGCGCATTATGCAGATTAAGAACGGTCAGGCTACCCAGGTAGTTGACCTATCGGGCAAAGGAATCAATCCGGCCGTCGTGGGGTTGGCATGGCACGACGGTGCCTTTTACATCACCCATCGGGCCGATGACCTGACGGGAGCGGTTTCGCGCGTCACCAAGGACGGGCAGGTGCAAACTTTGTTCAAGGGGCTTGTGGACAGCCAGGCCGAACACCAAATCAATGACATTCGTATGGGCCCCGACGGCCGGATGTACGTGGCCGTCGGTCCGGCTGGAAATGCCGGGGTCGTGGACATGTCCATCGCGCCCTGGGTCATGCTCAGCCCCAATCTGCGCACGATTCCCTGCCAGGACATCGTACTTACGGGCCAAAACTTCAAAACACCTGATTTCAGAACCGCCGTCACCACCGACACCGTGCTGACCGGAGCGTTCCTGCCTTATGGGACGCCTTCGACGCCAGGGCAGGTGATCAAAGGTTCCAAGCTTTGCGGCGGGGCTATTCTATCATTCGACCCCAAAGATGCAATGGGCACGATGGAGACGTACGCCTGGGGATTCAGAAACCTGATCGGACTGGCTTGGGACCCGATTTCCAATGCGATGTACGGGGCGGAAAATGGGTATGACGTGCGAGGAGCCCGGCCCGTGAAGGACGAAATTGATGCCACTCTCCGTATTAAGAAGGGCATGTGGTACGGAATCCCGGATTATACCGCTGCCCGGAAGCCAATCACCACCCCGGCCGTTGAAGTACCCGACAGTCTGCAGGCTCTGGTGGTGGTCAACGGCCAACCCAAAGGCAAGAGCCTGAGCTTTCTGATTGACCATCAGGCCAGTGGGCTTACTGCTCCCGATCCTTCCCTGGTAGTGGGAAAACATGAGGTCGACGCTTCTCCCAGCATGCTGGACGTTGCCCCGGCCTCCTGGGGGGCAATGGCCGGGAAACTGTTCGTAGCCGAGTGGGGCGACCTGGCCCCGCCCACCAACCCCCTGCGCGGCAAAAATCCCGCGGGCAGCCAGATCGTCATGATCGATCCCGTCAGTGGCCAATTGCAGGCATTCATCAGGAATGTAATACCCGGCCCGGCCTCAATGCAAGGAAGCCAGGAGGCCGGAATCGAACGGCCGTTCGGTTTGCGCTTCGGTCCCGATGGGGCTATGTACATTGTCGACTATGGGGTTGTGAAAATCGATATGTCAAGAAAACCACCCTACGCCTATCAGGTCGGCACGGGTGTGATCTGGAAAGTGACTAAAAATAAGTAGGCCAAAACTCAGCGCATCGGTAGGGATGCAGGGACAGGCTCCTTCACGGTACCGCCTCCCGCTGCCTCATCCATCAAGCTCCCGCCGGTTTACAACCGCACGGGAGCTTGATGGATTTTATCATTTCTAACCCTCATTTTTTCTCTTTTGCAGAAAATAGATAGGGGTACCCCTGCTTTCCGCCGTCATTAGGTCATCCCTTCGCTTTCAGGAGAAATGGGGGTACCTTTACTTTTTATTGATGTACTACCAATCATTCGAAATTACTATTCCGACTACTGCATGAAAAAGCTATTTATCCTGACCCTTTTGCTGGCGTTGGGTACCGCAAGCACCTTCGCCCAAAAAGGCAAATCCATGTTTCCGCCGACCGATCAAAACAAACTCGGCATGGTGTCCTACACCTACCGCAACAGCTTTTCGAAAGATGTGGGGGCTACCCTGGATACGATCAAGGCGCTGGGTATCACTAACATCGAGTTCTCTAACCTGTTCAAGCGCACGGCCAAGGACATTCGGGCATTGCTGGACGAGCGGGGTATGAAGTGTACTTCGTTCGGAGTACAGTACCCTGACCTGGAAAACAAAATTGCGGAGGTAGGTACCAACGCCAAAACCCTGGGCGCGGAATTTGTGCGGGTGGCGTGGGTACCCCACACGGGCGATTTTACGCTGGACATGGCCAAAAAGACGGTGGAGGATTTTAACAAATTTGGCAAAACCCTAAAAGACGACTACGGCCTCACCTTCACCTACCACAACCACGGCTACGAGTTTCAGCCCGTACCCGCCGAAGTCGCTTCGGAGGTAAAGGGCGGGAGCGAAAAAACGCTGTTCGACTACATCGTGCAGAAAACCGACCCGAAGTACGTCAGCTTTGAAATGGATATTCTCTGGACGTTCTTTCCCGGTCAGAACCCGGCCGACATTTTGAAAAGGTACCCCAACCGCTTCAAACTGATGCACGTGAAGGATTTGCGCAAAGGCGTGGAAGGCAACCTATCGGGCGGTACTCCGGTACAGAACGATGTGGCGCTGGGCACGGGGCAACTCAACTTGTCCGAAATCCTGAAAGCCGCCGACAAAACTACCATCAAGTACTACTACATCGAGGACGAAAGCCCGAGCATTACCACTCAGGTACCTATCAGTATTGCATTTCTGCGGGGAGTGAAAATGTAGGTCCCTAAACTAAGACTGCTCGAAGAACGCCCGCATCCCTTCCCCGACCCGCCAAACTTCCTCGAAGGTATTGCACAGCGGCGTCGGGGCCAGACGGTTACAGTTCGGCTCGCGCCAGTCGCCGATAATGTGGTTTTGGGTCAAATAATCGAAAAGCTGCTTTCCGTCTTTCTTGACTAGCAAGGACAACTGACAGCCCCTGGCTTCGGGTTCAGCGGGCGTCATAATCGTGATGGGGTCGCCAAAGTCTCCGTTGATTTTTTGTAGCAAGAATTCCAGATAACCCGTCAGTTTCACGCTTTTGGCCCGCAAATTCTCTACGCCAGCTTCCGCAAAAATCGCCAACGAGGCCCGATGCACGGCCAGCGCCAATATCGTGGGCGTGCTGAGTTGCCAGCCATCGGCCCCCGGCATCGGCACGAAGCCAGGCGTCATCTCGAAGCGGCGGGCTTCATCGTAGCCCCACCAACCCGCCAATCGGGATAAATCGGCGTCGTGGTTTTTCTCGTGGACAAAAATGCCGGATACGCCGCCTGGCCCGGAGTTAAGGTACTTGTAGCTGCACCAAACCGCAAAATCCACGTCCCAATCGTGCAGTCGAAGCGGCGCGTTGCCCACCGCGTGGGCCAGGTCGAAACCTACCTTGATTCCCCATTTTTGGGCCTCGGCGGCAATGGCTTTCATGTCGTAAACCTGCCCGGTGTAGTAGTGCAAGCCACTCATCATCACCAGCGCCAGCGATCTTTCGTTCTCCCGAATCGCGTTGAGAATAGCCTTGGTTTGCAGCGTGTATTCACCCGGTTGGGGTTTTACCTCCAACATTACTTTCGACGGATCGAGTCCCCGACTTCTGACGTGCGTTTCGAGCGCGTACTGATCCGAAGGAAAGTCACCCGCTACCGTTAGGATTTGCTTGCGGTCTCCTTTGGGTTGGTAAAAACTCGTCAGCATCAGGTGCAGGTTCACCGTCAGGTTATTCATCGGGCAAACTTCCGAGGGTTTCGCGCCTACTATTTCAGCTAGGGTTTCCTTGCAGTATTTGTGGTAATACAGCCACGGCTCATCGCCCTCGAACCAGCCCTCGACGCCGTGATTTTGCCAGACATCCAGCTCGCGTTCGATGGCCTTCCTGGCCGTTTTTGGTTGCAAGCCCAGGGAGTTCCCGCAAAAATAAAGTTGCGGTTGGCCGTCTTTTTCGGGAATCAAGAAATGCTCGCGGAATGCGCGGAGCGGGTCGGTTTGGTCCTGTTGTTGGGCGTAGGTGCGGGTGGCTTGGAAATCGGACATGAATGTTTGCGGGGAAATGGTAGCTTTGCGGAAACGCCAAATTAAAGAATTACCCGATGAATTTTCGCACTCAATCCAAGCACTGGCTCATTTTCTTTCTTCTGCTCATGGTTTCATATTCTTGCGTGGTTTCTCGCAACGATTCCCGTTTTGCCGACAACGTAATAGTAGCCCATCGGGGTGCCTGGAAAAAGAATACCTTACCGGAAAACTCCATCGCGTCGCTGCGGGAAGCCATTCGGCTGGGCTGCACCGGGAGCGAGTTCGACGTGCGGATGACCGCCGACGATTCGCTGGTCATCAACCACGACGCCCATTTTAATAAATTGCCCATCGAAGAGACCAACTACACCGATCTGCTGGCTTTCAAGCTATCGAATGGTGAGAAGCTGCCAACTCTGCGCGAGTACATCGTAGCCGGAATGCGCGACAATAAAACGACCCGACTGGTGTGCGAAATCAAACCTTCGACCGTGGGTAAGGAACGCGGCAAGGACATCGCCGGGCGGACGGTGAAGCTGATCCAGGCATTGGGAGCGCAGGAAAAGGTGGTTTATATCACCTTCGATTACGACATGATTATTCATATTCACTCCCTCGTCCCGGGGGTACCCGCCCAGTATTTGAACGGCGACAAATCCCCCGAAGAACTCCGCGCGGTCGGCATTCAGGGCCTCGACTACCACTTTTCCATTTTCCAAAAACATCCCGAATGGGTAGCGCAGGCCAAGGCCAACGGCATCGCGCTGAACGCCTGGACGGTCAACGACGTAGCCGACATGGATCGACTGCTGGCGCAGGGCTTCGACTACATCACCACCAATGAGCCGGAACTGCTGATGGAAAG
>JBBSUC010000002.1:0-211160 GCA_038235275.1 Cytophagales bacterium
AAGACAACTTGCAGCTTGAAAAAGACAACTTGCAGCTTGAAAAAGACAACTTGCAGCTTGAAAAAGACAACTTGCAGCTTGAAAAAGACAACTTGCAGCTTGAAAAAGACAACTTGCAGCTTGAAAAAGACAACTTGCAGCTTGAGTACCTTTTTCTAAAAACCCAAATCAACCCTCATTTCCTTTTTAACACGCTGAACAACATCTTTTCATTAGCGACTTACTCGCCCGAAAAGGCCCCCGGCGCAATTCAGAAACTCTCATCTTTAATGCGCTACACCCTTTACGGGACAGAAACCGACTACGTTCCCTTGACTCAAGAAATATCGTTTCTGGGAGACTATCTGCAATTGCAGCGATTGCGGTACTCCCCCGGGGCTGACCTAACCTTGGTTGTGGAAGGAGTACCCGACCAGAAATTGGCTATTGCTCCGCTGCTGTTGATTGTATTCGTAGAGAACGCCTTCAAGCACGGTGCCGCCAAGAGCATGAAACCGCCCCATGTCAAAATCAGAATTGCGATTGGGGAGGCCGGAATGCTGTCTTTCGAAGTGGTCAATGACGTGGACGAATGCCTTTCGACGGAAGGAGCCGAAGGCGGTATAGGACTCAGAAATGCCCGCAGGAGATTGGAGCGGTACTATCGAGACCATTACAGCCTCGACATCGGTTACCAGGGCAGCGAACACCAGGCATTATTAAATATAGACTTGACATGGAAACCCCTTACCGCGTCGTCATTGTCGACGATGAACCCCTTGCCCGTGACATCGTCGTTGGCTATGTAAATAAAGTGCCTGACTTGCAAACCCTCGCGGTCTGCGAGAACGCGGTGGAGGCCCTGGAAGTTATCCGAACCGGAAAACCCGATTTGGTTTTCCTGGATATCCAGATGCCCGGCATGACGGGCCTGGAATTGATGAATGTTCTTCCGGCCAATCGACCCGAATTCGTCTTGACCACCGCTTATCCGCAGTATGGAGTAAAGAGTTACGATTTTGCCGTGTTGGACTACCTCTTGAAGCCGATCGCCTTCGAGCTTTTCATGCGGGCCGTCGTCAAGTTTAAAGAGAAAAAGGAAACCAGTTTATCGCGTGGCGAATTCGCTGCCTTCTCCCCCGCAGGGGAGTCGGTTTGGCTGCGGCTGGACAAGGGGCTGCGGCAGTTGGCCTTTTCGGAAGTGATACGCATCAAAGGGGAAAAGGACTACGTGGAGATATTTCTGGACAAGGAGAAAATACTGATTCACATGAATCTATTGAAGGCTGAGCAACTGTTTCCAGCCCCGGAATTTCTGCGCATTCACAAATCCCACATCGTTCGCCGGACTACCATCCGCAGCATCGAAGGCAACACGTTAACCCTGTCCAATGGTACCGAGTTGCCGATCGGCCCTTCCCATAGACAAGACCTGAAAAGATTTATTCCCTTACTGAAATAAGCTTCGTCTATTGTAACTAGCCCTTCGTCGCTTCTAAGAATGCGTTGGTATAATAAATTTTTTCTTTCAAACTCTGCTCGCTTCTTTTACAACATCATGAAAGCCCAGGCTTATTTTGACCGGCAGCAGACGGAGCTTTTTCGATAAGCAGTCCAAATATTTTTCAACACTTAAACAGAGTCAGCTATAAGGGAAAGTGAAACACGACCACAGATTTGCCTCGAAGAGCTCCTGGCAAATCTGAGCTTAGCCAGCGTAGTAGCATGAGGGCTATTTTGATAAAGCATCTTAATGAAACGCACAAAGTAGTTCCCTCAAAAAAAGAAAGTCCCGCGCCAGTTTGACGACAGAACGCGGGAACTCTCTGAGTTTGTCTAAATAATCAAAGATCATCTAAACGTGAGCAAAAATATGAAAAACCTGTCCAAGTTCCGCATCATGGCGGCACTTCTAACATTGGCTTGGGTCACATCATGCCAAAAGACCGACCTGGAAACCCCAGCAAAACCGAGCAGATCTGATTTTGACCGTGCGGAATACAGTAAGAACATCATCGACGAGTCGGTATCAGGCCCTTACTCGGTAAAAAACGGAGTGATGCATTTTCGTGATCTCAAGTCATTTGACGAGACCGTCGCGAAATTCAAAACCCTTAGCGACACAGAAAAGGCACTTTTTGTCAACGATGGAGGTTTCTCCAGCTACTCGAACGAGTTTACGAAAATTCTGGTGAAACTCAATAATGCGCAAGACAAATCTGAATACGAGAAGATCGTTTCCCAGAATAAAGACATCCTCGAGGTGAATCAGGATGGAATGCTGAGACCAAGGATTGGAGATCGGTCCATGAACGATTTTGTCAATCGAGAGGGTATTATCTACATCGGAAAAGTGTTGTATATGTTCGGCAAAACTGAGCAAAGGATTGCCTTCGACGGGGAAGTCACCACGCTCAAAAATGCGGAAGAGTCCAAGCAACTGATGATCTTGAAGTTGCCGACAAACGTAAAAAACGCCAGAAATTGCTTCGGTTTTTATGCTCAACGTGAACAGAATGGCAACCGAAGGGCCACTGCTTCAACAGGTGTTGCGACCGAGTCCTACTTCAATGGCTACTCTGGAGGTGGCCCTACGTACATTGTCCAGTTTAAATTGAGGGTGCTAGGTTATCCCGAAAAGAAAAACTTCTGGGGTAATTACAATAATTACGACACGGATAATGATTTGACCGCAGCGTTTACCTTTGGCGTGTTCCCACTGAATTCTGGGGGGCAGTCTAAAAGCATGGCCGTGACCGACGATGTCTCGAATCATAACCAGTATTCGATTACTATCGACAGGGCTTTGGTGTTTGGAGACTTACAGACTATTTCCGACCCGAATGCTTTCCTAAATGAACACGTTTATTACCTAGACGACGCAACTCTGGGGCCACCTAGCAACACGTATAGCACCAGAGGCGTGAGCATTTTTCAGTACGGATGCCCCTGATAGCTTTCAAACTCCGCTATCGGATTAATCAAATTTAGCTATGGTGCGCATATTCTTCGTGGTGCTTGTTTGTATCCTTGCTATCGGATACCTGAATCAGGAGGCTTGCGCGCAGCAGAGGCTAATTAAGGGAATTGTGACGGAGGCAGGATCGGAAGAACCACTTGCCTCCGTCACGATTATTGACAGCAGCGGAAGGCTAGTCGGCACTTCCAACCGTTACGGGTACTTTAACTTTGCTATCGAGAGGTCGACGCTTGCTTACTTTTCAATGGTGGGATACGAGCGGCAGGGAATATTTATAAATAGAGACACTACGCTGTCTATTGCTATGAAACCTCAGACTTTGCAACAAGTGGAGGTTCGGGGGGTAAGCCAACAGATGTCGAACCTAAATCCAACGATAACGCGCGCTATGCTGAATAACCTGCCTAGTATAGGAGGCGAGCGCGACCTTCTCAAAGCGATCTCCCTGTTTTCGGGGGTGTTGCCGGGCAGTGAACTTTCATCCGGTATCAACGTGCGGGGCGGAGCAAACGATCAAAACCTTTTTTACCTCGATGGCGCACCTATTTATAGTACGGGGCACCTGTTCGGCTTTTTGTCGCTTTTCAACCCCGACGCAATACAGAAAGTCGATTTTTACAAAAGCAACTTTCCGGTAGAATTTGGCGGAAGGCTTTCATCCATCACAGATGTAACGTTCAGGGAAGGCAACAAGGCCAAATGGGAAGGCGAGGCCGAAGCGGGCGTAATTTCCTCCAAACTTGTACTGGAAGGACCCTTGATCACAAACAAGACTTCCGTATTGCTGGCAGCACGTTCTGCGTACCTTAATCTTTTCAACTTAGGGAAACGGCAGGCCGTTCTCAATCACACAGCCGACAATTACTTTGGCTATAATTTTTATGATCTCAACTTCAAGCTCAACCACGTTTTTAATCCCAACAACAAGATTTTTTTGAGCTTTTACCAGGGCCAGGATGATTACGAAACCTTACAAAACTCGGCGATAGGGGCCAACCTCGACCAAAACAGGCGTTTTCTAGCCAACAAGTTGCTTTCCCTAAGGTCATTTCATGTGCTGGGAAAAAAATTATTCCTCCAAACCGGGCTGCACACCACCCGATACGCTTATCGCTACCGCGAAGGAGGAAGTCAGTTCGATGTGGAATACATTCAGCCCAATCGTTCGCTGGAACCTGAAAAGGTCTACACCAAAATGAACGAAAACATTAATAACACCAGCGGCGACATCCAGGATTTATCAGGAAACCTGCTGGTCGAGTGGCTGATAAGCCCCAAGGCTAAGGCCAAGTTCGGGGCCGAAATAATCCGCCACCGCTACCAGCCGCTCTCTTTTCAATTGAACACGCTTAGTGACTCTTCCCTGCGACTCGACGAACCCCGTTCCTTTGCCGTTGAGGGAGGATATTTTGGGGATGTTTCAGTCGACCTGCCCGCCAACTGGAAACTAAATGCCGGAGGGCGTTATTCAAGTTTTCATTCGGGAGCATCGCGGTACGGCGGTTTCGAACCCAGGGTTTCTTTGGATTACAGGGCAAGCGATTCACATCTGCAAGTGAGTGCGGCCCGCATGATCCAGTATAATCACGCGCTGATAAAATCTGGGGGGCTGGTGGATAAAACCATGTGGGTTCCCTCCACTGACCGCATTTTACCCCAGACTTCGTGGCAATATTCGGCCGGGTGGTGGCAAGCCAATTCTTCTAATAAATTCACCTATCACCTGGGAGCTTATTTCAAGCAAATGGAAAACCTGAGCACGTACCAGCATTACATTGGCGATCCTTACGTGTATTACAATTGGAAAGACAATACGCTTTCGGGAGGAAAGGGAGTTTCTTACGGTGTCGAACTCTCGGCCAATAAGAATTTGAGACGCTGGGATTTAGGGTTAAATTATACCCTCTCATGGAGTAAAAGGAAGTTCACTGAATTGAACGATGGGGAGTGGTTTAACTTTTTGTACGACCGCCGCCATTCTTTCAACGCGAATGGTCTCTATAAAATAAATAAAACTACAAAACTCTCGATTCTTTGGGTGTATTACTCCGGCCAGCGATACAACGCCCCCGCAGGGCGTATTCAGGACAATCATTTAGTACCCGGATATGTGGTATATGATGGCATCAATAATGGAAAAATCCCCGATTATCACCGGATGGATGTATCGCTTTCCAAGAAATTTTTGTTTTCTGATAGCCGCTTTTTAGAAATTGGAATAAATATTTACAATTTGTATTATCACCGCAATACCTACAAGCTTTATGTGGACAGGGAAACCATTACCGATGCGGAACAAAAGCCGATAGGAAGCCGCTACATCGTGAAATCGGCCTCCGTATTTCCGATCTTACCCTCGCTGAATATCAGGTATAAATTCAAATAAGATGATAGCGCGATATTTAATTATTATCCTTTTAGTGGGCGCATTACTATCGTGCGAAGTGACATCGGTCAAAACCGTCGATCTCCCTTCCGCACCCAGTCGGCTGGTGGTAGTTGGACTTGCGACCAATCTGGGACTGGGAATTTATGTATCAAAGACCGTCCCCGTACTGTCTCCGAAGGAAGATTCTCAATTTTTGAACGCTGAGGTAACCCTCATAAAGGACGGCGTAAAGCTTACCACTTTGCAGAAGGGTTCTCGTCTTTATACTTCCGAAAAGAATTGGCAGTACGATCAAAGCTACACGCTAAGCGTTCAGAATTCCGAACTGGGTATTGCCTCCGCGCCACTAGAACCTTTACCCGGTCGGATTGCCATCCAAAGGGCAACTGCGGAGATTGGAAGCTTCGAATCCGAAGCCAAAATTTCGTTTACTTTCCAGGATGGTTCGGGACACGATTACTTCGCTTACCAGGTTGTTCCGTCCAAGAACGGTGTTCCGTTAGTAGACAAGAGTTCTTACGAAATTCCGTTTGGCAACCTGCTGGATGACAAAAGTTTTACAAACCAATCGAAAACGATAACCTATCAATTGTTCAGAGCCACGCAATCCCAGAACGGGCAAAGTATAATGGCGGATCAATTTATCGTTTATCTTCACCATCTTTCCAAAAATACCTACGATTACTATCGCTCCGTTTTGGAATACGATTCCTTTTACGAGGATACTTTCGCCGGTGAAACTCCCGTCGTTAACAATATCAAAAACGGCTACGGTTTTATCGGTATGTCTTACGTTGATTCCATTACTGTCAATCTAAAAAAGTAAATCTCATGAAAACAATACCCGTAATTTTATTTGCTTGCGCAGCTTTCATCGGGAGTGTAGCAAGCACTCATGCTCAAATCTCCAAAAGTTTTGCTTTTGGAGTAAAAGCAGGAGGGAGCCATATGAATACTAAACTGGTAAAAAAACCAAGCAATCTGGCTCTTAACCTTAGTGGTGTGCGTGGCGCGAAAGGATACCAAATGGGTATATGGAGTACCATACCATTGTATCGCTGGGCCTTCCTCGATACCGATTTGAGCTACTCCGATAATGGACATCAGCGCTATTCACCCTTGTCTGATTCGGTTATAGCCGAAAACCGATACCGCTATGTCGGACTGAGTGTAAGACCGGGAGTAACTTATCGAGGGGCTTTCGTGAGTTTCGGTCCTGAGGTGAATATACTGACGAGCGAGAAAATCAATTCGCCTTCCCAAAGTAAACCTATCGAATGGAGACTGGGTACGCACCTGGGGTACCAATATCGCCGCATCAGGGCGGAAGTTTTTTACACCAAGAGCCTAACGCCTTATGACCAAAACGTTTGGAATGTGGAGAAGGATTACAAAACGCTGTTCTACGGTAGCAACCTGGGCTTTTCCGTTGGACTGATGCTCACGAAGCCTAGTAAGTAGTATTACTCTGGTAATAAATTAAATGAATAGGCCGGGTGCAGATGCATAGTTACTGCCTGTTAAACTTAAAATCCACTAACTAACCTTGAACTATGAGAAATGCTTTGATGCTCCTGACCATTCTATCCTTCGTCAGATGCAAAAACGACACCGTACGTCTACAAGAATCCATAGAAGGCAGTTGGAAATTGGAACAGATCGTCTTTTCCGCTATTCAAGGTTCATCCGCCGACTCCATAGTGACCTACTCGTCCAGTGGCTTTTCGTTCAGGCCGGGCAAGGCTCAGTACGCTAACGAAGTCGTTTACAGTGTGGGAACCGCCCCATCCCTCCGCGCCACCTACGTGGCTGAACTCGACAACCGGGTGTTCTTCAACCAGCCCTGTTGCGACGTGGATTGGGCGCAAGTTTCTTTCATGCCCAACGGTAATTTTCAGCCCGATTTCAGTAGCGAAGATCGGGTCGTTCTGAGCGGTCCGGCCTACCTCGTCAACCAACCAGGCAAACCCGTGCGAGAAGTCCAGATTTTCCTGCGAAGGAGTGGCCTCTGACTCTGAAGAGCCATTAGAAAAAAGGCCGGAAATTTCAGCGGTATCGGGTGGAAGCACCCGACACCGCTTTTTTTATAAAAAACCCTCAAAACTTCCGGCTGTACCCGACCCGCAGGACCTGAGTTTCGTTGTAGTCGGTAGCGGTGTAGCGGAAGCCCTGCCCCTGGACTTCGCGCTTGATAATCATGGTATTCAGCAAGTCGGTAGCGTTCAGGAAGATTTCGTCTTTGCCGCCTCGCAATGTCTTCTTCACGCCCGCATCCAGCGAGAAGCGACTGCCAATGCGGCCCTGCGGGATGAGGTCAGGAGCCAGGTAAATGGCGGTGAGTTGAATGTCGAGGCTTTTGGGTAGATGAATGAGCGTGTTCAATTTCACATTGCCCGAAAATATTTTTTGCTCCGCCACGGTGAACGTGTTGGTTATTGGATAAAGATTGCTCACCGTAAAAGCGTCGATCTGATTGCGGTAGCCGTTGAGATTCAGGTTGAAGGACAAAGCCGGGGAAATCGTTTGGGAAAACACCAGTTCCACGCCCGAGTTATAGCTGCGGCCCGCATTCTGAAAAATATTGTAGATCAGATTGTTGGCGCGGGCAGGATTGGTCGAATCGCCGGGGACGGTGCTGGCGATGCGGGTGATGGTGCCGTTTATTTGCCGATGGTACAGCGCAGTGTAAAAATAGCCTTTGTTCAGGTTGGTTCGGTAGCCCAACTCAATGCTGCTGGTAAATTGCGGCTGCAAGGCCGGATTACCCACTTTGATGATTTCGGCGTCGTCGTATTTAGGAAAAATGCGGATATCTACCTCGTTGGGACGATCCACACGACGGTTGTAGAACAGCGATAGCTTGTTGCGTTCGTCGAACTTGTAGGCCAGCCGCACGTTCGGGAAGGGTTGGGTGTAGTTGTAGCCGTCGCTTTTGTAGGTCGGGTGGTTCGGATTTACGGTGTATTTCAAACCCACGTACTCCACCCGCAAGCCAATCTCGGCCTCGATTTTTTTATTTTCAAAAACGTAATTGCCGTACACCGCCGGGATGGTTTCGGCGTAGGTCGCCTGGCCGCCCGCCAGGCTGTCGATGGGCGAATTCAGCCCCGGAAAAAACTGCATATTGGTGGGAATGACCCGGCGGCGAAACTTGAAGCCGCCTTCGAAGCGCCCGTAGCGCAACGGCCGCACGTAGTCGAGGTTCAGGTCGGCCACGTTTTCATCTGATAAAAGTTTGAAGGAATCTTTGCCCGTAAAAGTGGGGCGGATGTTGGTAAAAAAATACTTCTCGTCCTCGCGGTGAAATGTGTAGTTGAAACCCAAATTCAGGACGTGGCCGGGCTGGCGGTACTTATGCTGGTAGGTCGCGGAGGCCACTACCGTAGTTTTCAGCTCGTCTTCCAGAAACTGCCACAGGCGGTAACGCTCCGAGAGGTTGTCGTTGAAAAAAGGCTCGTCGCCGTTGTCGAGAATTTTCTCACTGCCAAATAGACCCGACACGGTCAGCAGATCCGAATTGGAAATATTCCAGTCCACACCCGCCTTGGTGGTAATGAAGGTCGTGTTGCGGTTGCGCTTGGTTTGCTGCTGAATGACGGTACCGTCGTCGTAGGTCCGCGTTACGAACTCATTCTTGTTCAACGTTTCGGTGTAAAGATAGTCGCCCTGAAAAAAGGCGTTGACCTTGCCCTTGCGGTAGTTGAGCGACAGCGACGGGTTGATTTTTGGCGTGGCCTGGTACTGCGGGCGGATGCTCGGTAGGTTTTCGCGCCGCACCCACAGCGCCCCGAGTCCGGTGGTGAAGCCCGCCTTGCCGTTGAAGCCTTCCTGCTTATTTTTCTTGTAAATAATATTGATGATTCCTGCGTTACCGTTGGCGTCGTACTTGGCCGAGGGATTATTAATGATTTCGATGCGCTCGATGGCCGAGGCCGGAATATTGTCCAGTCCCTGCTGGTTGCCGAAGCCCGTGATGGCCGTTTGCTTACCGTCCATCAGCACCGCCACGCGGTCGCTGCCGCGCAGCAATACTTTACCATCCTGCACGGCCACACCCGGCAGGTTTTGCATGGCCTGCAACACCGAGCCGCCCGCCTGACTGATGTTATCGGCCACGGAAAACGTTTTCTTGTCCATTTTATCGCTCAGTCCTTCCTGCTGGCCCGTCACCACGACTTCGTTCAGCATTTGCGCGTCTTCGGACAGTTCGACGGTACCCGCGTCCAGGAAGTTGGTCAGACTGCCAACGTATAGCGGCTGCCGTTGAGTGGCATAGCCGATGAGCGAGAATTCTAACCGATAGCTACCCGGCTTAACGGAAGCCAGCGTGTACCGCCCCGCCTCGTCGGTGACCGTTCCCATGACGAAGGCCGAGTCTCTCTCAGTTTTCAGGATAACGTTGACGTAGGGCATGGCCGCCTTGCCCGTCTGTTCGCTGACAGCCCCGGAAACGGTCACTGCGGGTGTCTGGGCAAAAGATTGTAAAGTGTTAAAAGTGAATAGGATAATCAGTAAATAAAAAATAGAACGCATAATAAAGTAACTGGGTTTGGCAAAAATGCTGAGGCAAAGATGCACACCTGACTGTGGATGAAAACTGGATTCCTCCTAAAACGAGCAATTCAATCCTTCTATTTTGGGCACAGCTGGTAACGTAATGCCGAACCTCAGGTGGATTCAAAAGCCAACCGTTGGATAAATCTTGCCCTTAGCGATTTGACTTTTCCATTTTTTTGAGAAAAATTTGAGAAAAATTTTTAAACCCTTCTCAAAACTCCTCAATCTTCATGAAAAAAGTCCTGAAAGTGATTGGCGTCATCTTTGGTGTGGCCGTAGTCGGTGTCATTGGCGCAATGGCTTACGTCAAATTAGCCCTGCCCGACGTGGGTGCGCCCCCCGAGATGAAAGTAGAAATCACACCCGTCCGGGTAGCGCGGGGCGAGTACCTGGCCCAGCACGTGACCTTGTGCGCCGACTGCCACAGCACCCGCGATTACTCCCGCTTCGCCGCTCCTCCCCTGCCCGGGACCCTGGGTATGGGCGGTGAGCTTTTCGATCAGAAAATGGGTTTCCCCGGCTCTTTCACCTCCAAAAACATTACGCCTTACGGTATCGGTGAGTGGACTGACGGCGAAGTTTACCGCGCCATTACCACGGGCGTTAGCCGCGATGGCCACGCTTTTTTTCCGGTCATGCCCTACCCCTACTACGGACGGATGAATGAGGAAGACGCCAAAAGCATCGTGGCGTACCTGCGTACCCTGAAACCGATCGAGAACAAGCCCGCCGACTCCAAAGCTGATTTCCCCTTCAATTTTATCCTGAACACCATTCCCCAAAAAGCCAATCCCATGCCCCTGCCCGCTCCCGGCGACGAACGGGCCACGGGCGAGTATCTGATCACGATGGCTGGCTGCGCCGAGTGCCACACGCCCACCGAGCGGGGGCAGATCGTTGCCGAAAAAATGTTCTCGGGTGGCCGAATCTTTGAACTGCCGACTGGGACGCTGCATTCGGCCAACATTACGCCCGACAAGGAAACGGGCATCGGTACCTGGACGAAGGAGGCGTTCGTGGCCCGTTTCCGCGCCTACGCCGATAGCGGCTACTCAGCCCCAAAAGTTGGCCCGAACGAGATGCAAACCATGATGCCATGGAGCATGTACGGCGGCATGAAACCGGAGGATCTGGGGGCGATTTACACGTATTTAATGACGGTGCAGCCGATCAAAAATCCGGTGCCGGAGAAATTTAAACCTCGGGAAAAGGTGGTAGCGTCACGGTGAAGACTGTGGTGAGAAGTTTTCTGGGAATGAGTAAATAAAAAAAGGTATCAAAGCGCCCTACGGACGCTTTGACACCAAAAAACGACTACAGCCTCAGTCTTTCATTTCCGACACCATCTTGCCGTCGGCCGTAAACATCAGGTCCTTGCCTCCCACTTCGGCTTCGTAATAGGTCTTACCCTCCTTCACAATCTTGGCGGCTTCCTTAATTTTCTTGCCTTTCAGGGCCGTCTGCACGGCGGCGGGCAAGTCCTTTACGGCCATTTCGGTCTCCACCTCCAGCATTTTCCCCTGGCTGTTATACACAACGGACATCTCTTCCTTACCCTGATCGAAGCCTACCTCGTAGTCTCCACTTTTTTCTTTTTCCCAGCCTACTTCCTTAGCGCTGGGATAAGCTTTGGCGAAGGCAGTCGTGACCGCAGCGGGCACTTTATCGGCCTTCATCTTCTGGGCCTCGGCGCAGGAGGCAATCGTTACGGCCAGGGCGGCCAGCATCATGGTCTTTTTCATTTTTTCTTTCTTTTAAGTTTGATTTTTAGACAAATATAGGGTAGGAATATGGAGAGAATCTGTATTTAGATATGAGACATGAATACATGAATATATGATCTTATAATTCATGTTTCATATCTACAAAATGCCACCCTTCCTCGTAGTCGTAGCTTACTTCAAAGCCACTGGTTTCGCAGATCTTAGCGACCAGGGCCAAACCGAGGCCCAGCGAGTCGGGGTTGGGACTATCCTTGCGGAAGCGCTCCCATAGCTGCGCCACGGGGACGGTGGGCGCGCGACCCGTATTGCGGATCACCAGCTTTTCCGAACTTAAGGCAATATTGATTTCACCCGCCGATATATTATGCTTGATGGCGTTGGAGAGCAAATTGTTCAGTAGGACATCGGCCAAATGGGGATTGACCAGTACATTGATGCCAGGGGCAATTTGCTGCCTTAGAATGATGTCTTTGTGCTGCATGAGCGGTTCCCAAAGCGTCAATTTTTCGTTTAGCAACTGGCTGAAATCAAGTCGTTCCCGCGCACCGAACTGACGATTTTCGATTTTAGTGAGCAGCAGTAAGGTTTGGTTCATTTTGGCAAGTCGCCCGGTCGTGTCCAGCAGACCGCCGATTTGTTCGAGTTGAACGGGTGTGAGGTTAGGGGCTTGCAGCAGTTGTTCGAGATTGGAACTGATGACCGCCAGCGGCGTCTGCAATTCGTGGGAGGCATTTTCGGTAAAGGTTTTCAGGCTGGCGTACTCCTGCCGCACCAGACTCGTAAGCTGGTCGAGGTTATGCTGCAAAGTTTGGAATTCCGTCGTGGTACTCGAAGGAAATTCCAGTGGCTTCGCCTCGCTGATTTTGAAAGTACCGAGCGTGGCGAGGGTTTGATAAAACGGCTGCCACAGCCGATTCGACAGCCAATAATTGACCAAAAGCAGGGCCAGGACAAGGGCGATGATCAGTCCGGCAAAAATTAGAAAGACCGCCTGGCTGAGGTCTTCGGTTTCGTAAATTGGGTTTTGAATCGTGATTTTATAATACCGATTATCTTGCAGAGAGTCGCCTCCGGGGGGAGCCGAAATCCCAAACATCAAAATCCGGTAGTCGAGCATCTCGCCGGGTTCGAACGGGTTGGCCATGACAGTGTCGTGCAGCGTTTCGGCAGTAGCACCCTCCACGCGCTCCACCGAAAGGCTGTCGGTGAGCGAGTACCAGTTTTCGGGCATCTGCCGGGTCTCGCGCAAGTGGGCGGCGATCTTTTCCTTTTGGGCGTAGAGCTGCTCAGTGGCCTCGTCGCTGAATATTTTTTTTAATAAAAAATAACAGAGAACGCCGCCCAGCCCCGCCACGAGTAAACAGGCCAGCAAAAACGAGCGGGTGGCTTTGTGAATCAGCTTCATGCGTTCAGTTTATAACCCACCCCATAGACGGTCTGGATGTAATCAGGGCAGCCGTGTTCGGTGAGTTTTTTGCGCAGGTTTTTCATCTGCGAATACAGGAAATCGAAGCGATCCACCTGGTCGATATCGTCGCCGTAGAGGTGTTCCGAAATGGCCGCCTTGGTCAGCACCCGGCCCGGATTGGCCAGCAGATAGGTTAACAGGTCATACTCCTTGCGCGTCAGCGTCACTGGGCTGTCGTTTACCCGCACCTCCTTGGCCTCGGGCAGCAACTTGATTTTACCAAAAACAATTTCAGGATTGCCATCGAACTGTCGCCGACGACGCAACGAATTGAGCCGGGCGTTGAGTTCGGAGAGGTGAAATGGCTTGGTCAGGTAGTCGTCGGCCCCTAAATCGAGTCCCCTGATTTTGTCGTCGAGCGAGTTCTTGGCCGAGATAATGATGACGCCTGCCCTCGACCGGACGTCCTTCATTTTTTTGACCAAATCCAGGCCCGAGCCGTCGGGTAACATAATGTCCACCAAGGCGCAATCATACTCATAGAGGCCAATTTTCTCGTCGGCCGCCATTGCGTCCGCCGCCCACTCGCACACGTGGCCCTCCGCCCGGAGGAAATCCAAAATGGCGGCGGCCAGTAATTTTTCGTCTTCGACCAAAAGGATTTTCATGACTCGAAGGTAAGGGGAGAATCTGGAAAGAAGCTGAATTTAGTGATGAGTGATGAATGATTAGAGAAAGCACTCATCACTCATCATTACATCCAGAATCTCTCCAACATCCCACTTTTATTTTGCACCACCCAACCTTTTGCCAGCCAAATGCAACTAACCTTGTGAACCCCAATCATGCCTTTGACTGACGACGAGAAGATCATCAAAGCCTGCCTGAACGGCGATGGAGACGCTTTCGAAGCCCTCTACCGTCGCTTCGCCGCCAAGATGCTGGCGGTGTGCTACCGCTATTGTCACGATCGCGTGGAAGCCGAGGACTTATTACAGGAGGGTTTTATCAAAGTTTTCGAGCAGTTGAAAAAATTCCGGCACGAAGGCTCTTTCGAGGGCTGGATCAGGCGAATCATGGTTTTGACGGCTTTGGAAAAATACCGAAAAGATGCTCGCGAACGAGAAAGCAATTTCGGTCGCGTGGACGATCTGAACGGGGCATTGCAGCCGATATCTGCCGACGATATTTACAGCCAGCTCAGTTTCGACGAACTGGTGGCCCTGATTCAAAAACTGCCCCCGGCTTATCGGATGGTGTTTAACCTCTACGTGTTCGAGGGCATGAAACATGAGGAAATCGCGCAGCAACTGGGCATATCGACAGGCACCTCTAAATCGAACCTTTCGGATGCGAGACGCATCCTGCAAAAACAAATTATATCGACCGACACTTTTACGCTGGGGCAAACCCGCAAAATATAATGGCAGAATTCGACGAAAATGAATTTGACGAGGGACTCCGCCGAATCGCAGAGGGCCAGGGCGTGGAGCCATCTCCCGCGCTTTGGAACGGCATCCGCATGGCGGCTCTCGAACGGCAGTTGATCAGCTACCAGTCCGCCGCGCTTTGGTTCAAAGGGATAATCGGGGTTTTGACCGTGCTGCTGGGGATGACGGGGCTTTTGCTATACAAGGCCGGTAAGGAGCCAAACGACCAAATTGCCCAGGAAATAGTACCAGCTAAAATCGACACCGTGTACGTGACGCGCACCGAGCGGGTTTTCACCGATCGTCCAGTGGTGGTTTATGTGGAAAAGAAATCGTTCGGCGGTCAACCAAAGCCATTGAATCTCGACCAGGCGCACACAGTCGATGCGCAGAATGCGGCAGCCGCTAATCTTACTCTGGAAAACTCAAAAACCAAGGCTGAACCAAACAGTCAATCTGACGAAGGAATTAGAAGTTCACCTGTTGATCAGAAACCTGATAGTAAAGAAGTGAGCGTTCCTGCCCTCACTGGAAGTCCAGAAGAAGGAAGCAAAACCTCTGCACTAAAAGATGGAACTTCTGCCCGAGAGAAAGTACTTTTTGAAAATAGAAAAGAGGAAAGACTGGGACTCGACGTGTCGCGGTTGAACGCATTGGCTCAAAAGCCGGGACATCCTTTTAAATTGCCAAAAATACCCTACCAAAAGCCGACGCAAGCACAAGCGGCGGCAGTAGCACCCAAAGTAGCCAAAATCAGAACGCCATTTCCGCAGCGGCTATCACTGTCGGCTTACGTGTCGCCCGACTGGAATAAGCTCGACGTGCGGCGTGACGAGCCGGGCGCCTTCAAGTACGGCGACGAGGAGTTGCAGGCTGGCATCTTGGCGGGCGTCCGGGTGGGCCAGAAACTATCTGACAAGTGGTCCCTGCTGGCGGGGGCTGAATTCAGCCGATCGAGTTTCGACGACGGGAAGCGCCGCCAGGTACTCGCGGCGGAGCGTGTAAACGGACAGACAGGCTTTCCCTACCGCACGGCGTTGGGGACGGTTCTGATCCCCGCCGATTTGCTTTCCTCACCGCCCGCCGCCAACGACCGGATCGGGCTGGAAGTACACGAACCCATACTGCGCTACGCGCTCAACCTTCCCCTCGCCCTGCGCTACGATATTTGGCGCAAGCGGTTTCTGCTGCTGAACCAGGTGCCGCTACGCTTCGCCGCTTACGGTCTGCTGGGCGGCTACGCGCAGATTCCATTACGGCAGGAAGGGAAAGTGAATGTTTTTGAGGAGTCAGGACGCGAGTTCGAGGCGGAGCTGACCGGATTCCGGAACCTGCGGCCTGCCTACGGTCTGAGCCTTGGCGTTGGAGCCGAGCTGGGCGTGGGCAAGCATTTGAGCATCTTTACCGAACCCACCTACGTGCAGGGACTTTCCAGCGTAGTGAAGGATATGCCTATTCGGACGACGATCCGCGGCTTTGGGGTGAAGCTGGGGGCAAAGTGGGGTTTCGGCAAGAAATAATTTTCATTTTTTTTGCCTCCTCACCCAACCTTTTCCTGATCGTTTACAACTAAACAATAGTACCCGCATTATGGCTTTTACAGACAAGACGATTGCTTTTAACGGGACAAAACTCCGGGCTATCATTAAGCCCGATCGATGAAGTTGTAATCCACTTTTCTTTAACTAATATATTTTTCAAAAATGAAAAATTACCTACCATTTGCGGCCCTGGCCGCCAGCTTACTCTGCACGTCCTTTTCGTTCGGACAGACACCCACTACCTCCACACCCAACAAGACCGGCACCGGCATGATGAACGTACTCCCGACCTTTCAGGGAAAACTTGGAAAACTGAACTACCTGGGTTTGTCGGTAGGAGGGGAAGTACAATACAGTATGCTGGCGGGGCAGTTCACGCCGATGGCGGGCGTATCGGGTATGGTGCATTTTAACAAAAAGTTCGGCATCGGCGCGGCAGCTTACACCACGCTGGACGAAAAATTTGCCCCTACCAGTTTGAATGCCAGCAAGGCGCTGTCATTGAATAATGTGTACGGAGGTTTGAAATTGGAATTTACGCCGAAGCCTGATGCGAAAATACACCTGTCGTTCCCACTGCTGGTCGGCATGGGCCTGGCCAGGGTGGATTCGGTCGACAACCTAGATGAGCAGGAGGATGACTATACCACCGATCCCATTCCGGGAATGGAAGACGACCGGGAAGACGATGGATCCCGCGATAGCTATGGCTCGGACTATTTCGTGATTCAGCCAGGCATTAACGTGGAGGTGAACCTGATCCGTTACGTGAAATTTACCCTGGGTGCCAGTTATAGGATAGTACCTACCATTAGCCACGACAATACCGCTACGACGGAAGCCGCCTACCCCGCCCCCACCGCCAGCCAACTCGGCGGCCTGAACGTCAGCGCCGGGCTTCGCATCGGGCTGTTCGACTATCATCTGGGCCACCGGCGGAGGGCCAAAAGCGAAAAATAGATTTATGAGAGAACCATTACCCGTACCTATCCTCCGGGTATTCAATCAATACGAACGCCCCGGCGGAGGACCGGGGCAGTACCACAAAATTTAATAACCAATGAAAAAGTACCTTATTGCTCTCTTGGGTGGAACACTGCTGTTCGCCTCCTGTAAGTCGCCAGACAGCGACCTGACGCCCGCTACGACCACGATCGACCTCTCTAGCGTCCCTTCGCTGGTGCAGGCCTCGATGTCCCGTAATTTCCCGACCGCCGCCGATGTCACCTGGCGGCAGACGGCCCCTACTGCCTACATGTCCACGTTCAAACAGAGCCAGGTGGCCCGCACGGCCACTTTTCAGCAAACCGGAACGCTGATGAAGGCCGGGGAGGTCATCGACCCCGCCGCGCTACCCAAGGCCATTACTGATTACCTGACGACTAACTACCCTGGCTATGCCCTCGTGCAGGCCGATGTCGAGAAGGACGCCGCCGGTGTGGTGAAGGGCTACGAAACCCTCATTACGGTCAAAAACGTGCAGTACGAGGTGGAATTCGATGCGGCAGGTGCCTTCTCCAAGCTTGAAACGCCCGACGGCCATGAACAGGGCAACGCCATTGCCGCCTCCGCTCTGCCCGCCGCAATTACGGCTTACCTGAATGCCAACTACGCGGGCTACGTGATTCGGGAGTCCGAAACCCATTCCTCCAACGGAACGCTGGCTGGGTACGAAGTTGAGATCGTACAGAACAACACCGAGTTCGACCTGACCTTCGACGCAGCCGGAACCTTCGTGGCCCTCAACGCCAAAGACGGCGACGACAACAACGAAAATGAGGGTGAGGGCGACCATAATGGCGGTCAGGGCGAACACAATGGCACAGCCACGACTATCGTCCAGTCAGCACTGCCCGCAGCAGTGGGTACCTACCTGGCCACGAACTACGCAGGCTACACCTTCGTGAGCGCCAAGGTCGAGAAGAACGCCGCCGGCACCGTCCAGGGATACGAGGTTCACTTCAAGCTGAAAGGCAAGAAGTACGAAGCTGAGTTCAACGCGGCGGGCGTGTTCCTGAAAATGGAATAACATGGCTTTCAGCATGAGCCTGTTAAGGAACTACCCTTTGTATTTGATGAAAATTAGCTGGTTTCAAAAGGCGGCGGACATGGTCCGCCGCCTTTTTTCAAAACTCGTTTTTCAAAATGAAAAATAGTCTCAGAATTTTTCCTGTCCAATGACCATGCGTGACGCTCTCGTTTTCTCGTTTTTTTGCTGGATGGGCAGCTTTGCTGCCTTTGGCCAGAACCTCACCGTCAGCGGCTTCGTCCGCGACGCGGCCTCGGGCGAGTCGCTGATCGGGGCAACGGTCTTCAACAGCAATCAGAAATCGGGGACGGTTACCAATGCCTATGGGTTTTACTCGATCACGCTGCGGCGGGCCGATACCCTCGGGCTGGTGTTTTCGATGGTCGGCTACGACCCACAGATCAAGAAAATCGCCCTGAACGGCAACCTTAGCCTGACCGTACGCCTCGTCGAGTCGGCCCGCCAGCTAAACGAGGTGACGGTGAGCGCCACCCGCAACGACGACAACGTGTCGGCCCCGCAGATGGGCGTGATCGACGTCCCGATGAAGCAGATCAGAACGCTCCCGGCGGTGCTGGGCGAGCGGGACGTACTGAAAATCATCCAATTGCTGCCCGGCGTACAGGCGGGGCAGGAAGGCACGACGGGTTTTTTCGTGCGCGGCGGCAACACCGACCAGAACCTGGTGCAACTCGACGAGGCCACGGTTTATAACCCCAGTCACCTCTTTGGCCTGTTCAGTACGTTCAACACCAATGCGTTGAAGAATGTAACGCTCATCAAGGGCGGCTTTCCGGCGCAGTACGGCGGGCGGCTCAGCTCCATCCTCGACATCAGCATGAAGGACGGCAACAACCAGAAAACTGCCGTGTCGGGCGGTATTGGGCTGCTCACCTCCAACCTCACGGTGGAGGGTCCGCTGAAAAAGGGCCGATCGTCGTACATCGTCTCGGCCCGTCGCAGCTACGCCGACCTGATCGCCAAGCCTTTCCTGGGCAGTACGTCCTACTATTTTTATGACCTGAACGCCAAGTTCAACTTCGCCCTGGGCCAGGGCGACCGCCTGTTTTTCAGTGGCTTCATGGGCCGCGACAAGGCTGCCTATACCGGAGCCAATAGCCTGAACTACGGCATCGACTTCGGCAACCGCACCGCCACCGTCCGCTGGAATCACCAGTTTACAAGCAAGCTGTTTGCCAATACTTCGCTCATTTACAACGACTACCACCTCAATCTTTCCACGGTCCAAAACAAGTATTACGCCCAGATTTACTCCGGCATCCGGGACCTGAACGCCAAGTTCGACCTGGACTACTACGCGGGCAACCGCCACAAATTCAGGGTCGGCGTCAACTATTCGGACAACACCTTTTTTCCCGCCTCCACTTCCACCAAAATCCCAAAAAAGGGCGTTTTGAAAGTGATCGTCCCCGACAGCATCCCGCGTCAGTACGCGAACAGTCTGGCCTTTTACGCTAGCGACGAAATCAAGGTGTCGGATGCTCTGAGCCTTAGCGTGGGTGTGCGGGTGCCGACTTACACCCGATTGGGGAAGAGCTACACCTTTGTGGAACCGCGCCTGAACGCCAAGTACAGCCTGAACCCCACGACCTCGCTCAAAGCCGCCTACACCGAGATGAACCAGTTTCTGCACCTGGTCCCCAGCAGCACGGCCTCGCTGCCCACTGACATCTGGATCAGCAGCAGTCCCAAAGTCAAGCCGCAGAACAGCCGCCAGGCGGCCATCGGGCTGTTCAAGAACTTCAAGGAAAACGCCTGGGAAACCAGCGTGGAGGCGTATTACAAAACCATGCGAAACCAGGTGCTTTTCCGGGAAGGCACCCAGCCGCTGCTGACCAGCGACATCGAAACGACGTTGGTTTTTGGGAAGGGAAACAGCTACGGCATTGAGTTTTTTGTCAAGAAAAACGTGGGCAAACTCACGGGCTGGGTGTCCTACACGCTGTCGAAAACCACCCAGCAGTTCGACTCGCTCAACTTCGGCAACCCCTTTCCCTTCCGCTACGACAAGCGCCACAATCTCAGCACTGTGGCCACCTACGAGCTGAACAAGAAGTGGACGCTGTCCGCCATTTTCGTGCTGTCCAGCGGCGGGGCCTTCACGCTGCCCGTGGGCCGCATTCCCGTGTTCCAGGACGGGACGCTCTACGACGGCACCTACTCGGACTACACCACCCGCAACAACTACCGCTTCCGGGCCTACCACCGCCTGGACGTGAGCGCGATCCTGCACCAGCCCGACCGCCACATTTTCAAAAAGCACTACGACGGCGAGTGGGTGTTCGGGATTTACAATCTATACAGCCGCCGCAATCCCTACTTCGTGTATCTGTCCACTGACCCCATCAGCAAGCTGCCGCAGGCGCGGGAAATCTCGCTGCTGCCCATCATCCCCAGTGTGAGCTACAACTTCAAATTCTGATTTGTCATGAAAAAAACGCCCACCCTGCTGATTTTCAGCCAAATTCTTATCGCCATCGTTGGCGGACTTCTGCTGGAAGCCTGCCAGAAGAACATCGACGTCGCCCCGCAGCCCTACGCGGGCGGCGTATCCATTCAGTGCCTGCTGAATCCGGGCGAGGCTCCTACGCTGTACCTCAACCGCAGCGTCCCGTACTTCGACCCCAAGCAGACCAACGCCCAGCTTTTCATTCGCGACGCTCAGGTCAGTATCGCCACGGGCGACGTGACTTACCCGCTGACCCCCGATTCGCTGTACAATGGCTTCCGGTGCGGCTACGAGTATTTTTATAAAGGCAAATCGCTTGTGCAAAAGAAAGCCACCTACCGCCTGAACATCCTCTGGCAGGGCCAGACCTACACGGCCTCGGCCATGACGAATTTGCCCGTAACGCCCATCGACAGCGTCAGCTACGTTCCCAGTTTCAAGGATTTGTACGGCGACCACGAGGGCGTGGTCATCAATATCCGGGACCAGAACTGCCCCGACGCCTACTACCGCTACACGATGGCCCGCAGCATCGACAGCTCCACCTACGACGCATCCGGCATCAAAAGCCCCTGCCTGACCGACCAGCGGGTGCGGGTGCTGGAAATTGGCCGAACGGTTTTCCCCAGCCGGGGCAGCGGCATGCTGACCATCGTGGCCGAACCCACCTACCTGCACAAGAAGGGCGATGTGGGCTACATTCGGCTGCAAACGATGGACAAAAACAGTTTCGATTTCTACGATCAGATCGACCGCCAGAAACTGGCCCTGTTCAATCCTTTCGTGGAACCCGTGTTCCTCCGGCCCACCCAATTCCCGAACGCCGTGGGCGTTTTCGGGGCCATCGCCGTGTCGGATTCGGTGCGGTTCGTTTATCCCGAGTAAAAATAATTGCCTTCCCGACCCAACCTTTTTGGCCTCACTTCCAACCTGTAAGTAGTGGCCTTTTACTATTTCTTCAGTTGCATCGGCAACTGTCCATTTGCAGTGGAACCCGGCTTCACTCGACGCCGAAGCGACCCGTAAACTCGATCCCCTGCAAACCAATTTCCATTTATTTTTCAAAAAACCGATTTCGGTTTTACGCTACCGCTTTGCCTAAATAAAACAAAACCATGCACGCCCTCCAACTTTATTTCGAACACCAGCCAGACTCACACCGCATTGCGGTTTTGACGCTTTCTGTTTTCATTTTCTGGAACATCGAGAATGCCCTGGCTCTTGATTTGAACTACAAGAAATGGCGTCATGCCCTCACCAACAGTTTCTTCCCGCTCGTGGACGCTCCGGTGCAGTTCGTGCTGGGCGTCATGCTCACCTTCGCCACGGGCTGGGTGGCACTGCACCACTGGGGCATGATTTACTGGCTGCCACTTCCCAATGCCTTCGCTAAATTCGTAGTGAGCTTCGTGCTGCTGGATTTGCTGGAATACGTCTATCACCTCTTCATGCACAAGTTCAAGCCGCTCTGGATGGTACATCTGGTCCACCACAGCGACCGCGTCGTGGATACCTCTACCGTGCTGCGGGAGCATCCGCTCGAAACGGGCTTCCGCCTGTTTCTGCTCGTAATCTGGGTGTTCGTCACGGGGGCGGGTTTCTGGATGGTGCTGGCGCGGCAATTCTTGCAAGTGATTTCCAATGTCTTCGCCCACAGTAATTTCCGGCTGTTTGAAAAGGTCGATCGTGTCTTGGGATTGGTATTCGTCACGCCGAATATGCACCACGTGCATCACCACTACCAGCAGCCTTACACGGACACCAACTACGGCGACGTGCTGAGCGTGTGGGACCGCCTGTTCGGCACGTTCAGCCGCCTGCCCGCCGCCGAGGTGGTATTTGGGGTGGACACGCATATGGCCCCCCGCGAGAACGCCGACTTCCGGCAACTGCTGGTGATGCCCTTCGGCGAACACCGACCGCCGCTGGTGGCGCAAAAATCCGCTCCCTCGTTAGAAGGTTACGAAGCAATGGCTCGGAATGGCTCACTGCAACTTGCCGAGTAAAACCAACCCCCTGTGGAGATGAAAACCAACCCTAGCGTCAACCTCAACTTCGTGCGGGAGCTGTCCATCGGGCAGGACTTCGTCTCGATCAAGGACTCCGACAAGGGGCGGGGCTGGGTACCCTCGGAAAGCCGCGTCGGCCAGACCTCCGACAATGGACTGGCGCTGCTGGGTCTGCCGGGCAAAATCGACTCCACGGGCCGCCCGCCCTACGCCGAGGCGGGCGTGGGGGTGGAAAATATCTTCAACTTTTTCTCCATCGACTGCATCTGGCGGCTCAACCATTTGCAGGGCGCGGATCAGGCCCGCATCGTGTGGTTCGAGTGCGACGAATCCACCCCGCGCCCGATGGCGGATCACCGCGACCTGGAAAACCCCGTCCCAGATATGCGGAACCGCTCGTGGCTCGGCATGATAGTAGTGAATGACTTGAAATTCGACAGCCAGGAAAACGAATGGAACGGCGGCAATATCTATGACCCCAACTCGGGCCATACCTTTAAGTCAGTGGCCCGGCTGGTTTCGCCGCAGGAGATGGTCGTGCGGGGGTATTGGGGTTTCGAGCTATTTGGCAAGAGCCTGAATTTTAGCCGCGTGGCGCAAAAGGAAAGCGGCATCTGAACCTGGCGGACTTCACGCATCTGCCCATTGCCGTGCAGAACCATAAGTTCGAGAAGATTGCCGACATGGTAGAGAAAAAGGAAATACCCCTGTACGAATACACCTACCTTGGTTTACACCCCGAGGCTGTCCTTACCGACGGACAGCGGCAGCGCATCGTCGATTGGGCCAGAAAGCAAACTACCCGGCGGATAGTCTTGTGATGAAGCGGCGGAAGTCGTGATTGTGGCAGGAAATCGATTCACCCAATTTTTGAACATCAAAGGTGGCTGTTCAGAAACTGTGCCACGCCGAAAGCCGCCGCTGCGGCCAGCACACCAACGAGCAGTACTTTGAAAGCACCCTTAATGGGGGGTTGCCCGGTAGCCTTGCTTTTGAAATATCCAAAGATAAACAGGCAGATAATGGTCAGGATGGAGGAAACCATCAATCCCTGTAGCGGCAAATCGGTGAAAATATAGCCCAGCAACGGCACGAAACCACCCAGCACGTAGGCCCCGCCAATGGTGAGGGCGCTGTTGCGGGCCCGGTTGAGCGTGGGGCGTTCCAGGCCCAGTTCGAACTTCATCATGAAGTCAACCCACTTGTCCTTATCCTTGGCGAGTTCCTCCACGACCCGCGTTTGCGAGTTTTCGCTTAGGCCGTAGTCGGCGAAGATTTCCCGGATTTCTGCCTTTTCCTTTTCCGGCACCAGCTCTACTTCTTCGTATTCGCGTTTTAGTTCGGAGTCGTAATGCTCGATTTCGGTTTTGCCCGCCAGGTAGCCGCCCAGCCCCATCGCGATGGAGCCGGCCACGATTTCGGCGATGCCCGCCGTGATGATGATACCGTTGGAAGCCACCGCCCCGCTCAGCCCCGCCGCCAGGGCGAAGGGTACGGTCAGGCCGTCGGACAGGCCGATGACGGTGTCGGTGATGAAGTCGGAATTGCGGAGGTGTTTTTCCTGGTGCATTTATTTAGTTGCAAATAATGTTGTTTCTCTATTTTATCGGATAAAATACCTGTAGAGCAGTAATGCCGATAGTATCCAGAGGGAAGCAATGAAAATTAACCCGAACCAGTTCCGCGTCTTTGCCCACTCGTAGGTAGCCGCCTTTTCTGAGGCTTCATCCATTACTTGCCTGGGGATGAGTTTCACTACGAAATAGATGGCAACCGGCAGAAGGATCAGGTCATCCAGCAAGCCCAGCACCGGAATGAAGTCAGGAATGAGGTCTACGGGACTTAGGGCGTAGGCAATGATCGCCAGGATCAGCGCTTTGGCGTACCAGGGGGTGCGCGGGTCCTGGTAAGCCAGGTGCATGATTACCAACTTCAGTTTTAATGCAGCGGCCCAGGCTTTGATTTTTCTTAGCATGGATTAAAAAATCACTTCCACACTAACACCAGCATTCCGGCAAAAATAAGGCCTGCGCCGATAAGTACTTTGGTGGTAACGGGTTCGCGTAGAATAATGAACGACAGCACCAGCGTGACGACGATGCTGGCCTTGTCGATTGAGGCTACGTACGAGACCGGGCCGTCCTTCATGGCGCGGTAGTAAAACACCCAGGATACGGTAGTACACAACCCCGAAAAAGCCAGCAGCCACAGGTCGCGCGGGGCGGCTTTGCGTATTTCGGTGAAGGCGTTTTTAAATAAAAAGGCATTCACCGTTACGAAGGCGAAGACCACTGCCGTACGCACGACCAGCGCCGAGTCACTGCTCATATCCTTCATGCCAAACTTGGCGACCACTGAGGTCAGGCCCGCGAAGACCATCGAAATCAGGGCGTAAATGATCCACTTTTCCATAAATTTTTCTGAGCCGGGTAGGCTTTGTTAGATTAAAGATTTACCAATTCAAAATCGAGATTCAACAATTTCATTATCATTCACACAATTAGTAAAAAAGAGCATCCGGCTTGCTGAGGATGCTCTTTCTTTCAATACCGAAAAACCCTGGCTGCTACACCAGGGACTTCTCGCGGCTCCAAAAGCGGTGCTGACCGATGGCCTCGATGAACTTTTTAGGCAAGTCATTATCGTTGGCGTTTTTACTAACAATGACTCCGTCACCATCGGGTATTTTCTCGTCGGTGGCTTTCAATAACCCTGCACCTTCGCCGCTGGCGGCGATGGGCTTGCAGTGCATGAAGGCTTCGCGCACGAACCGCAGCGCGTCGGGTTCCTGCCGCAACGCGTCGACACTCGACTGTCCGCCCGGTACGTACAGGGCATCGTACAACACCGAGGCTTCGGTTTGCAGGCTGCCATCAATTTTCATGGTTTCGCCTGAATCGGTTTTAAGCATCCCAAGGTGCGGGGCGATCAATTTGACCGTTGCGCCTTCGGCCATGAGGGCTTCTTTCATGGACTTTAAGTCGGCGGCGTTCGCGCCGTCGGCGGCCAATACCGCCACCTGCCGGGTTTTGATACCCTGCTGGCCGGGGTGGTTCTCGATGCTGAGCGCCGGGGAACTACCCACGTCGTCGCGGGCGGGCTTCGACTGGTACCGAGCCGGATCGGCGTCGGCGGGAACGCCCAGGTTAAGCTGCACGTCTTTGGAAGAAGGCAAATCGAGGCCCAGCCCCTTCGCCACCAGATTGGCCAGGGTTTGATCGACCTGCACCAACTGCACAAGCATCCGTTTGCGGATCTCTTCCATTTTTACCTTACCCAGTTCGAAGCGTAGGGCCTTGACGATATGCGTCTTCTCGGTGTCCGATTGGCTGTTCCAGAAAAGCTTGGCCTGGTTGTAGTGGTCGATAAAGCTCTCGCTGCGCTCCCGGATTTTCTGACCGTCTACGCGCTCGGCGTAACTCGTGAAGCCACCCATGTCCTGTCCGGCCTGGAATGGACAGCCGCCGGATACCTTGTTGGGGCTGTAGCTGGTTTGGCCCTTGTTGATTTCCTGCCGCATGTGTCCATCGCGCTGGTTGTTATGAACAGGCGCCACGGAGCGGTTGATGGGAATTTCGTGAAAATTCGGTCCACCAAGGCGCTTCAATTGGGTGTCGGTGTAAGAGAAAAGCCGCCCCTGAAGCAGCGGGTCATTGGTAAAGTCGATGCCCGGAACCAGGTGCCCGAGGTGGAAAGCCACCTGCTCGGTTTCGGCGAAGTAGTTGTCGGGGTTGCGGTTGAGCGTCATTTTGCCAAGTAGCACTACAGGAACCAGCTCCTCGGGGATGAGCTTGGTGGCATCCAGCAGGTCGAAGTCAAACTTGTGTTCGTCCTCTTCTTCTACAACCTGCACGCCCAGTTCCCACTCGGCGAAGTCGCCGTTCTCGATTGCATCCCAAAGGTCGCGACGGTGGAAATCGGGGTCGCGGCCCGAAATGAGCTGTGCTTCGTCCCAGACTACCGAATGCACGCCCGACAGGGGTTTCCAGTGAAATTTCACAAAACGGGCTTTGCCTTCTTGGTTAATCAAGCGGAAGGTATGCACCCCGAAACCCTCCATCATGCGCAGACTGCGTGGAATCGCACGGTCGGACATGGCCCACATGATCGTGTGCATCGACTCAGGCGTGATAGAGATAAAATCCCAAAAGGTATCGTGCGCCGAGGCCGCTTGCGGGATCTCGTTGTTGGGTTCGGGCTTGACGGCGTGGATAAAATCGGGAAATTTGATGGCGTCCTGGATGAAAAAGACGGGTATATTGTTGCCCACCAGGTCGAAGACACCCTCTTCGGTGTAGAATTTTACCGCAAACCCCCGCACGTCGCGGGCTAAATCGGTGGATCCTCGCGACCCGGCTACCGTAGAGAAGCGGGCGAAAACCGGCGTTTTGGTTCCTGGTTGCAAAAAATGGGCCCTCGACAAATCAGCGTTGGAATCGTAAGCTTCAAAAACTCCATGGGCCGCCGTTCCGCGGGCGTGAACGACCCGCTCGGGGATGCGCTCGTGGTCGAAGTGGGTGATTTTTTCGCGTAGGATAAAGTCTTCCAATAACGTCGGGCCACGCGACCCGGCTTTCAGCGAGTTTTGGTCATCGCTCACCCGCAGTCCCTGGTTGGTCGTCAGGTACTGACCCGTGCTGTCCTCTCGGTTTTTATCCAGTTCTTTCAGTTTCTCATTCATGTTTTGTGCAGAAGTTATGTGGTTTAAGAAAAATTCTTGACAAAAAGAATCATACCCCAAAGCGTCAGCGGCCCGAGTCACGGGAAAGCCAGAAACCGTGATTTCAAGAGATGAAAAAAATGTCAGGACAGTAATGGACCTTCTCTATCCTGCTTACCAGAATACACCAGCACGGCCACGAGTAACCCGGCGGTGATCGCGGCGGCGATACCCCGGCTGAAATTCAGCCCCCCACTAGCCAGCGGTTTAGTCAGCAAATCGCCGAAGGTGGCCCCGAAGGGTCGGGTGAAGATAAAAGCAATCCAAAAAAGCAAAATCCGGTCAATTTTCGTTGCGTAGTGCAGCAGCAGGACGACCAAAATAATGCCCGCCGTGATAGCCGCGCCCGTCAAATAGCTCAATCCAACCGTATCGCTCAGATAATCGCCGAAAGCCGTTCCTAAGCTGTTAGAAAAAAGGATGGCCACCCAGTAAAATACCTCCACGCGGCGGTTGGTGATGGGATAGACCTCGATTTCACCCTCCTTTTTGTACCACCAAAATAAAATCAGCAGCAGCCCGCCAAACAGCAGCATCGACCCCGCCACGTAACCCAGCCCCAAAGTCCGGTCCATGAGGTCCGAAATCTCGGTGCCGACCGTAGTAGTGCCCACGATGGCCAGCCAGTAGTAGGGGGCGTAAAATTTGTCGGATTTCAGTTGGATCGTCAGGACGATGACCAGAAAAGCCACCGTAATACCCAGGCTGACGATGTAGCCCAGGTCCAGCGTCATCGAGAAAAAGTCTCCCAGAATCTCGCCCAGGGTGGTGGCCAGCACCTTCATGATCCAGAAATAGACGGTGATTTTAGCGACTTTGTTCAAACTTTCGTTTGTGATTTTCATGATTTTACCATTAAGTTTTCCTACAAGGGTAGGGTTCGACTTTGGAGAAAATCTGTATTGCGAGGGAGATTTCCTGTTTTTTTCCAAATACAGAAATCCTACAGCTTTGCATCACTAACTTGCGCAGAAAACTGCCGTTAACTCAAACCACGCTACCCATGAAAGCACTAAGACTTTACTGCCTGCTGACGCTTACCATCTTTTCGTCGGCCACCGCCCAAAACGCCGACATTAGGCTGCTGCGCGACATCAACCTGGACCGCAATACCCATCTGGATGGCTTTTTCAAAGGCATAACTGACACCACCGTTCCCGTGGCCTTCGGCATCCCCGTGGTTGTGATGGGCGTGGGATTGCTTAAAAAAGACGCGCCCACCCGGCGCAAGGCCATCGTGATCGGCTCTTCGCTGGTGGCATCTTCGGCCATTACGCTGGTGATGAAAAAAGCCATTAATCGGCCCCGGCCATTCGTCACCTATCCTGACATTCAGAAGCTTACCGACGGCGGCAGTGCTTCCTTCCCGTCGGGACACACGTCCATAGCCTTTGCAGCGGCTACTTCGCTGAGCCTGGAATACCCCAAATGGTACGTGATCGCTCCGTCGTATCTCTGGGCCGGGACGGTGGGCTACTCGCGGATGCACCTGGGCGTGCATTATCCGAGCGACGTGCTGGCGGGGGCGGTCGTCGGGGCGGGAACATCCTTTGTGACTTATAAGGTGAATCGCTGGTTGCAGGGCCGGAAAAAGTAGGCGGTTTATCCGACTAATCGCGTGTCCTGGCACCAGAACGGTAGTTATCCGAATCCACATGAAACAATACATCGGCTGTTTTCTTTTTTTGATGTTCTGCTTTGCGGGCCTTCTAGCCCGCGCCCAGGACACGCTGCCCCGCCGGTCGTTGGATTACTACCTGGAAGAAGGCTTGGCCAACAGCCCTTTACTGAAAGAGACGGTAAACGCCCTGTATCTCAACCGCTTGGACAGTCTGCTGAACGTGGCCACCACCCGGCCCTACGTGCAAGGGATCGGGCAGTTTTTATACGCCCCGGCGGGCCAGAACTGGGGTTACGACAATAGTGCCACCAACGGCGGGCAGTATACAGGCCTGGTGCAGGTGAGCCAGAATTTGCTCTACCGCCGCAACCTGCAAATTCAGAATAGCCTTAACTCCGTGCTGCGTGATTCGACGCGGAACGCGCTGCGCATCAACGACAACGATTTGCAGAAAGCCATCGTGGACCAGTACCTGACCGCCTACCAGGACTACCAGCAGATGGTGATTTTCGACAGCCTGTACCAGACGCTCTCGCGCCAGAACGAAATCCTGAAAGAACTGCTGCGGGCGGCGATTTTCAACCAGTCGGACTACCTGGCCTTCCGGGTGGATTTGCAGCAAAGTCAAATCAACTACGAGGGGGGAAAGGTGCAGTATTTGCAAGACCTGCTGACGCTCAACGTTCTCTGCAATGTCCCGGATACGGAAGTGGTCTATCTGGAAAACCCCCGCCTTGCGCCCGAGCAACGCTACCCGCTGGACGACAACCCCTATCTGCTGCGCTACCGCTTCGACAGCCTTGTGGTGGAGCGCAACCGCCGGATTACCGACATCTTTTACCGACCTTCGCTGAGCGCAGTCGTCAACGCGGGAACCAACGCCGTAAGTGCCGCCGCCATTCCCCGGCGGTTCGGCTTCAGCGCGGGCCTCAACTTTTCCATTCCCATTTATAACGGCAACCAGCGGCAGCTGCAGTACCAAAAATACGACGTTGCCCAACTGAACATCCAGAATTATCGCGACCAGTACCTCAACCGCTACAACTTGCGGCTCAGGAGCATCGAGGAGCAAATACGGGTAAACCAGACACTGCGGGATATGACCGAGAAACAGAACACCGACGTCGAAAACCTGCTGACCGTCAGTCAGGCGCGGCTGTACCAGGGCGACATGTCGGCGATCGACTATCTTTTGATCGTGCAGCGGTACATCAATATAAAGCTGACGCTCAATCAACTCGACATCAAGCGGCAGCGGCTGATTAGTGAGTTCAACTACCGTAATTTTTGATATTTCAAAGGCTCCATGAAACCCTTAATTCTCCTCGTTTTCCTGCTTTCAGCTTTTCTACTGGCGCGCTGCGGCAATTCATCCTCGTCCGACGAAAGTGCCGCTGCCGACGCGCCCCGGCCCAAGACGCCCGTGGAAGTGACGACCGTACTGGCTGACACCTTTTTGCTGGAAAAAACATTTCGCGGCCTCACCTATTACCTCACCAGCGGCGATATCCGCTCCCCGATTGCGGGCTATATCACGAAGGTGCACGTAAAAATCGGCGACCAAATCCGCAAGGGAATGCCGCTATTCGGACTGGAAACCAAAGAGGCCTTCGCTCTGAAAGGCAAGAACTTCCTCAACGACCCGACTCTGAAGAACATCGGCCAGATAACTATTCACGCCCCCGATGACGGGCTGGTGACGTTAGTGCGGGGCGAGGAAATGGAATACGTTCAGGACGGGGCGCTGCTGGCCAATTTCTCCGCCCCCGATATGTTTGTGTTTCTCATCGAGGTACCCGCCGAGCAGGATTCCTCGGTACACATCGGCAGCCGCTGCCGCATCGACCTGCCCGGCGGTGGCACGATGGACGGACGCATCACGCGGACGCTGGCCATCGCCGACTCGCTGTCGCAGACGGTGCGCTATGTCGTCAAACCCGTCCGCCCGATGGTGCTGCCCGCCCGATTGCAGCTCAACATCACCTTCACCGAGCAGCGGCACGAACAAGCGCAGTCGCTGCCCGCTGCGGCGGTCCTGTCCAACGAATTACAGACGAAATTTTGGGTAATGAAGCTCACCGACGATACCACCGCGCTGCGCGTCCCGGTCGTCACCGGGATGCAGCGCGACAACCGGGTCGAAATCCTCAGTCCGAAGTTCAGCCCCGGCGACCGCATCGTCAGCAAGGGCGGCTACGGGTTGGCCGACACCGCCGCCGTCACCATCGACCGTCCCGCTCATGTCAAATAAAGACGGAATCTTCGCCTACCGGAAGCCGATTCTGGGCATTCTGATCCTGCTGCTGGTAGGGGGTGTTTTCGCCTACCGCAGCATTCAGGTGTCGCTTTTTCCCGAAAAGACTTTTCCAAAAATCAAAGTCATCGCCGAGGCGGGCGACCAGCCCGTGGATCTGATGATGCTCGCCATCACGCAGCCGCTGGAAAACGCCGTCAACCAGGTGCAGGGCGTTCAGATGGTGCGGAGCACCACCAGCCGGGGCAGTACGGAATTATCGGTGTACCTCGACTGGTCGGTGGACATGGACGTCTCGATGCAGCGGGTCAACTCACGCATCAACCAGATCCAGAACACGCTGCTGCCCAACACGGCCATCTCGGTCGAGAAAATGTCGCCCTCGATCCTGCCCGTGATGGACTTCGCCCTGACGTCCGACAGTCGCGACCTGATCGAACTGCGCAACCTGGGGCTTTACACCATTCGGCCCTACCTGAGCCGTGTGCCGGGCGTCTCCAACGTGCAGATCATGGGCGGCCGCACCAAAGAATACTGGATCGTGCTAAAACCCGACCAACTGGCGACGCTCAACGTGACGCCCGACGCCGTGGCCGCCGCGCTCAACAATACCAACTTCATCCAGTCCAACGGCCTGGCCTCGGACTACCACCGCCTGTACCTGACGCTCACCGACGCCACGGTCCACTCCAAAAAGGAAGTCGAGGACATCGTCGTCCGCAGCACCAACCAGCGGGTACTGCGGCTGGCCGACCTGGCCACGGTGGAACTGCACGAGCAGCAGGAATTCACCCGCATTGAGGCCAACGGCCACGAGGCCGTGCTGGTGAACGTCGTGAAGCAGCCTTCGACCAACCTCATCGCCCTGAGCGACGGCGTGGCGGCCAAGGTGAAGGAATTGCAAAACATCCTGCCCGCCGACGTCAAGCTGACGCCCACCTACGTGCAGGCCGATTTCGTCAGCGATGCCGTCAAGAGCGTAACCGATAGCATTATGATTGGCCTGGTGCTGGCGATTATTGTCACCAGTCTATTCCTACGGTCGCTGAAAGCCAGTCTGGTGATTCTGCTGACCATTCCGGTGGTGCTGGCGGCGTCGCTGCTGGTGCTGTACGTGCTGGGCTACACCCTTGACATCATGACGCTGGGCGGAATTGCCGCCGCCATCGGCCTCATTATCGACGACGCCGTGGTGATCGTGGAGCAAATCCACCGCGTGGAGGAGGAAAACGAAGGGCGCTCCGACGCGCAGACGATTCGTCAGGCCATCGACTACCTATTCCCGGCCATGATCGGCTCGTCGCTGAGTACCATCGTGATTTTCATCCCCTTTGTGCTGATGAGCGGCGTGGCCGGGGCGTTCTTCCAGGTGCTGGCCGTGACGATGGTCGTCACGCTGACCTGCTCGTTCCTGATCACCTGGCTGGGAATGCCGCTTATTTACGGACTGTTCAGTTTTATAAAACAAAAACACGGCGACCACGCGCCCCACCCGACCATCGGCAAAATACTGGGTATTTTCATCCACCGCCATTGGCTGGCGCTGGGTCTGGCGGCGGTGATGGCCCTGGCGGTGGGTCTGATCTACCCGCACTTGGAAACGGGCTTTTTGCCCGAGATGGACGAGGGATCGATCGTTCTCGACTACCATTCGGCCCCTGGCACCTCGCTGGACGAAACCAACGTCATGCTGTCGGCGGTAGACAAGAAGATCGTCCAGCTACCGGAGGTAAAGGCTTTCACAAGAAGGACGGGAGCGCAAATGGGTTTCTTTATCACCGAACCCAACCGGGGCGATTACCTGATTGCGCTCAAAAAAGACCGAAGCCGCACTACCAACGAGGTTATCGACGACCTGCGCGGCCAGATCGAAGCCACCCAGCCCGGTCTGGCCGTGGACTTCGGCCAGGTGATCGGCGACATGCTCGGCGACCTGATGAGCGAACCTAATCCGGTAGAAGTGAAGATATTTGGCAACCAGCCCAACGAACTCCGCCCGCTGGCCGATCAGGTCGGTGGCATTGTCGAAGGCGTTCCCGGGACGGCGGACGTTTTCAACGGCGTCACCATCGCCGGGCCGTCGGTGGTGTTCCAGCCGAAGTCCGGCGCGTTGCGGCAGTACGGCCTGACGCCGCTGGACCTGCAAAGCCAGGTGACCACCCGGCTGCTGGGCAACGAGGTGGGGCGCATCATGGAAGGTACGCAGTTCGTCAAGATGCGCTTGAAATATCCCGATTCGGGCAGCGGCCTGATCGCTTTGGAGCAAAGCCCCGTGTTCACCGCCGACGGTCGCCGCCGCCCGCTGTCGGACTTCGCCACCGTGCGGGTGGACTCGGGTACGGCGGAAATCGAGCGCGAAAATCTGCAGCCGATGGTGGCGGTCACGGCCAGCCTGGCCAACCGCGACCTGGGCAGCGTCATTCAGGAAATCCAGCAGAAAGTAAGTAGCGGCGTGACGCTGGCTTCGGGCCAGCACATCGAGTACGGCGGAGCCTACGCCCAACAGCAGCAGTCGTTCCGCGAACTGCTGATGATCCTAATCTCGGCCTCGCTGCTGGTGTTCGTGGTGCTGCTGTTCCTTTTTCGTGACCTGAAAGCCGCCGGGTTGATCCTGCTCATCTCGGTGCTGGGCGTGTCCGGCTCGTTCATCGCGTTGTTCGTCACCAATACCCCGCTCAATGTGGGCAGCTACACGGGCATTATCATGATCGTGGGCCTCATCGCCGAAAACGCCATTTTCACCTTCCAGCAGTTTGCCATCCACCACCGCACGGCCCCCGTCACCGAGTCCATCGAGTTCGCCATTTCGGCCCGCATCCGGCCCAAATTGATGACCGCCAGCAGCGCCATCATCGCCCTAATGCCGCTGGCCCTGGGCATCGGCACGGGCGCGGAACTGCACCAGCCGCTGGCGATTGCCGTGATCGGCGGCTTTTGCGCGGCCCTGCCCCTGCTGTTGCTGATTTTTCCGGGGTTGTTGCGGTTGGCGTATAAAGATGAAAAGGTATGATCGATTGAATTATCCCACTGAAGTTTTTTGGAAAGATTTTTTTTGAATCCAGATTCGCTACAGAATTTCATACTACTTTCCGAGAATCTTCTTCACCTAAGCAGACCATATGCTTAGAAGTTATTGTTCCTACAAAAAATAATTTTTAAATATCGACTCCAAATCGGTTGATCTGGTTGAAGTTTAAAATAAAAGAGAAAAAATTAATTGCAACTAAGTCATGGAAAAAAAACTCGTAAATAGAGTAGCTAATTTAGGCGTATTATTCTGGGTCGTTAAAATATTTTCGACAACAGTAGGGGAAACGGCTGCCGATTATATTTCGGTCAACTTGAATTTAGGTTTGACAACCACCGCAATCCTGATGGGTGTAGTCACCATTTTGGTTACTATTTGGAATTTTAAACAGAAAAAATATTTCCCCCCTTCGTATTGGTCTCTGATTGTTATGATGAGTATCGAAGGAACCTTGATAACCGATATTTTAGTTGAAAAATTAAATATGTCTTTACTGACTTTAGATGTGATTTTCACCATCGCGATGGGGGCCGTATTTTTCTTTTGGTATAAAAAAGAAAACACGCTTTCTATTCATGAAATAAATAACGATACCAGAGAAAAGTTTTATTGGGTCATAGTTTTAACCACGTTCGCCTTGGGAACAGGCGTTGGCGATACCGTATCAGAGTACTTAAAAGTAGGGTATTTTTACTCCTTGGTTATTTTTGGTTCGATTTTTATTCTGGCTGGTATTTTAAACTATTTTAAAATCATTGGGGCAGTTTTAGCATTCTGGATTGCATTCATTGTTACAAGACCCGTGGGTGCTTCGTTAGGAGATTTATTGATTCAGGATCCGAAAGATGGTGGGTTGGGGATATCCGTAGTAACGATAAACATTATTTTTTTTATTGTCATAATTGCTTCAGTTTTATACATAACGGTAAGCCGACCTAAGCACACTGCCGAATTGGAGTAGCAAGTTGCTTGATTTCTTGCTGACACATTCTACTATTTTTGCATGCAATAATTTGCTGAGATTATGGAAAATATAGTTTCGATTTTCCTTTTTTTGCCGCGATTCCAAAGTTCTCCCGTTGTGGATATTGCGTTTCATTCTTGGATACGTCTATGCTGAGTGAGAGAATGCGGTGGTTCGTTATCAAACTATTAATTTCTCGTTAAAAAAGTATTTGGGGCGATCAGCTGTTGGAATAGCCCCTAATTTTGCGGTACGGTTGGAGCAACCCCAACCCATTTTCATTTCTATTTTACTTTAAAACCTTTCGCATCAGCTATGAATACCTATTGGCATCTGAACCGCTTTCTGCTAACTGCCGCGCTGCTTGCGGGTGGTTTGTCCACGCCTTCGTCGGCTCAAACGCCGACTTACGCCTTTATCAAAAAAATCAGCCTGCCCACGGGCACTGCCAAATGGGATTTCCTGCAAATGGACGGCGAGCGCGAGCGGCTGTTCGTGTCGCACGGCGACCGGGTTCACGTGGTGGACCTCACGACCGATCAGCAGATCGGTGAAATCACGGGCCTGAACGGTGTCCACGGCATCGGCCTGGCAAAGGACCTTGGAAAGGGCTACATCACCAACGGCACCGACAACGCCATCACCATTTTCGACTACAATACCTTTAAAGTACTGAAAACCCTGATTGTGCCGGGCAAGAAAGCCGATGACGTGCTGTACGACGCCTACACACAGCGGATATTCGTCTTCAACAACGGCAGCGGCGAAGCGGTAGTCATCGATGCCAAAACCGATGAGGTAGTCGGGACGGTGGCGTTGGGTGGGGTGCCGGAAGTGGCTGTTTCCAACGGCAAGGGCCTCATTTTTAATAACAACGAGGAAACCAACGAGGTGAACGTCATCGATGCCAAAACGCTGGAAGTCAAAAATCGCTTTCCGCTCGCCCCCAGCGGTGTTGCGACTGGCATCGCCATCGATGTCCCTAATAACCGCCTGTTTTCTGCTTGCCGCGAACCGAAAAACCTGGTCGTGCTTGACGCCACGACGGGCAAAGTCGTTCAGACCCTGCCGATTGGTGGCGGTGTGGATGGCGTGGTGTACGAAAAAGATCTCAAGCTGATCATCACGTCCAACGGCGAAGGGAACGTCACGATCATTCATCAGGATTCGCCCGACGAGTACCGCGTGGTGCAAACCCTTAAGACCCGGCCCGGCCAGAAAACCATCGTCCACCGGGGCACTACGCACCAGATTTTCCTGAGCGGTGCCGATTACGCCGAAGACGGCAAGACGCTCCTGCCCGGCACCTTCGGCGTGTCGGTCTACGGCCCCAAATAAGCACAGATACCAATCGACTTACGGCCCGTGTAATTTTGGGCAGCTCGGCTTCCAAAAGGCACCATGCCAGTTTCCAAAGACATACATTCACGATAAGGTGCCTAAGGGTAATTGTGGTTTCAATTAGTTCTACTTTGTTAAATTAAAAATTGTCTCACTCTCCCCCCCCCCAAGTCATGAGCGAAAAAAAATTGCGCACTACGCCCGGTCTTACTGGGATTACTTCACATGTGGTCGCAAGAATAGCACCGCGCGCTGTGAGCAGTATCTGAAGGGTCTTTTCCACGAGTGCCAGAGCAATATAGAAAGGATGCAGGAGCGAATACCGGACAGTGATTACCAGCAACTTCAGTACTTCATCAGCGAGTCTGACTGGGAGGCGCAGGGGGTGATGATGGAGGTCGCCCAGCGAACGCAGTCGAGCCTTTCGGGCCAGCCTGGCGAGCAGGGGCTGACGCTCGATGAGTGCGGCTGGGAGAAGTCGGGCAAGAAGAGCGTCGGCGTAGCGCGGCAGTACGTCGGCCAGGTCGGCAAGGTGGCCAACGGTCAGGTGGGCGTGTTCGCCGCCGCAACGGCGGTCCGACCTGACGCGGGGCGGGATGGTGGGCATCGCCCACGCGCGGCTGTACCTGCCCCAGGAGTGGACGCGCGACGCAGCCCGCTGCCGCGCGGCGGGTGTTCCGGCCAGTTGCCAAGATTACAAGACCAAGCCCGAACTGGCCGCTGAACTGGTGGCCCAACTGGCCAGGCAGGGCGTAGTGGGCGACTGGGTGGGTGGCGACGCGCTCTACGGCAACTCGCCGAGCCTGCGCCGGGCGCTGGTCGAGATGGGGAAGGCCTTCGTGCTGGACATCACCCCGACGCGGAAGGTACACCTGTCCGACCCGGCCCTGCCGCCCTACGGCGGAGCGGGGCCCGTCAGCATCGAGGGCGTGGGCTGCCTGCTGGCGGCAGACCGCTGGCAGCAGATCGCCCACCGCCAGGGCACCAAGGGGCCGCTGGTCAGGCAGGCCGCGCTGGTCAAAGTCTGGCTGGCCAAGAGCGGGGGGGAGGCTGTCTCGGGGCCCTTTTGGCTGCTGGTCAGTCGCGAGCCGGACGGCACGCAGGTCAAGTTCAGTCTGTGCCACCAGCCCGACGGCGCGGTCGGTGTGGCCGTTGCCCTGGGCCGCCAGATGCAGCGCTATTTCGTCGAGCGGGCCTTCCAGGAAGTCAAGCGGAACGCCGCCCGGCAGCAGTTGGGAATGCATCGCAGCGGCGAACCGTCAATGCCAGATTCGCTCCTACAAGGCCTGGTGCCACCACATCGCCCTGACGATGATGGCCTTGCACTTCACTCTTGAGTCCAGGATCGAGATGCAGCAGGACTTGCCGCTGCTCTCCTGCTCGGATGTCAAGCTGGTGTTGGCCCGAACCCTGCTCAACAAGCTCGACACGCCCCAAGGCGTGTGGGAAGCGATCGAAAACAGGCACAGGCTCAGGAAGCAGGATTTGAGCAGAAGAAAACATCATACTTGCATTTAACAAAGTAGAATTAGTGAAATTGCCTATACACTGGGTTTTGAGCATTTGCAATCGTTTAGTAAATTATTTAAGGCAAAAACGGAGCAGTCGCCTTTGGAATTCAGAGCTTCTTTCAATTGATGAATAGACATTTCTTGGACAGGACATGGACACTATCAAAAAATTTGAGGGATTCGGAGCCATTTTTTAATCATAATTTAATGCGCCAAGATTGCCTAAATCCAGATTTTCTCCCGAATCTGCCGCTTACATTTGGCTTTTTTATTTTGTGAAAATCCAATGTTCAAGAAATTTTTCCTTCTAATGTTTCTGTTGCCGCATTTCGCGGCGGCGCAGCAGACCAGCCCAACCAATATTACCGGTAAAATAACGGGCAAAATCATCGACGCTGCCAACGGTGAGGCCATGCCCTTCGCGGCAGTAACGGTCTGGACCAAGTCCGCCGCCGACAGTAGCCTTGCGGGCGGCGCACAGAGCGATGAAACCGGCCATTTTACCATCGACAACCTGCCACTAACCACGCTGACGGTGCGGGCTTCATTTGTGGGGTACGTGCCAGTCAATCAGCATATTAGATTGCGCAGCGATTCTCCCACGCAGGACATTGGCACAGTTTCGCTCCGCTCCGACGCCAAACTACTCAAAGAAGTGAAGATAACGGGCGAGAAAGACGCCCTGACGATGAGTACCGAAAAGCGGGTATTCAACGTGGCCAAAAACCTGACCAGCATCGGTGGTACCGCCGAGTCGCTGCTGCGCAATGTACCTTCGATCACGCTGGACGAGAACGGCAACCCCAGCCTGCGCAACATGGCGACCATGACTTACATCAATGGCAAGCCGACGCAACTCACTTTGGCGCAGATTCCGGCCAACCAAATCGAGGCAGTGGAGGTCATCACCAACCCCTCGGCCCGCTACGACGCCTCCACTTCGGGCGGCATCGTAAACCTGGTCTTGAAGAAAAACCGCCAGCCGGGCTACAACGGCATTGCGACCGTGAGCGTGGGCCAAAACCACCGCTACGACGCCACCGCCAACCTCGACTGGCGCGAAGGCCCCTGGAACGTGACGGCGTTATACAGCCTGAACGCCACCCGCAACCCGCTGACTGGCTTCGTCAACCGCACCAACTATGCAGCGGGTAACAACATCCCGACCAGTTATTTCGACCAAAACACCGATATCGCCCTCAACAACCACTTTCAGAACGGACGCCTCGCCATCGACTACCAGGCCAATGACCGCAACCTGTTCACGCTGGGCGGCACGGTGGCCGCCGGGGCTTACAATTCGGTGTCGAGCCAGCAGTACAGCTACCGCGACGCCGCCGGGAAGCCCACGGGCATCGGCAGTCGCGACATCGACCCGCAGAATAACTTTACTAACCTGGGCGCGTCGCTCGACTGGAAGCACAGCTTTGCCCGCAAGAAGCAGGAGCTGAATTTTACGGGTTCCCTAACCAGAAACCGCGTGTCCAACGCCGCCGACTGGCTCACCACTTCGCTGGATGCCGCCGGAAAAAGCCAGCCCACTTACCCCGAGCGCGACCGCATCGACGGGCGCATTGTCGGTAACCAGTACCTGGTTCAACTCGATTACACGCAGCCCGTTGGCGACTCGGCCAAGTGGGAGTTCGGGCTGCGGAGCTTCACCTTCGCCCGCGACCAGCAGTATTTGTTCAAGCAGTTGAACGAAGCGGGTCGGGAGTACACGCTGTTGCAGGATTACTCGCAGAATGCTCTGATTACCGAGTCGGTCAATGCGGCCTACGCGCTTTATACGAGCCAGTTGCGAAGCGGGATCGCCATCCAGGCGGGTTTACGATTAGAACAGTCTTTCCTGCACGGACTCTCGCGCTTCGATGGTAGCACCTTTGGGTACAACTACCCGTCCAAAACCGGGCAAAATATTTTCCAATCGTTCTTTCCCTCGTTCTCGGCCACCAAAGAATTGAACAAAACCTCAGAGTTGGCCCTGAGCCTGAGCCGAAAAGTGGGTCGCCCTAACTTCCGCCATGTGTTCGTGGGCATTCAGGCCAACGATCGCCAGAACATCACCATCGGTAATCCGGCGGTGCGCCCTGAGTTCGTCAACACCGCCGAGCTGGCTTACACGCTCACGAAAGACAAGTTGCAGTGGTTCGCCAGCTTATATTACATTTATGAGGATCACACGATTAAGCCTTTCACGCAGCCCTCCGCCGACGACCCATCGATTCTTGTCACGACGTTTTTGAATGTGAAGGCCGACATTCAGTACGGCCTGGACCAGTCTTTGAAAATTGATTTGGGAGAAAACCTTACTATTCTTGCCAGCGCCAACACGCGTAGCTTCGCCATTCAGTCCGACTCGGCCAGCATCCAGCGGTGGGTGTACAACGCCAAGCTGAATCTGACCTACAAGCTGCCCGCCAACATCTCGGCCCAACTCAGCGGCACCCGCGATAGTCGAGGCGTGAATTTGCAAGGCTACCGGCGGGCAGTAAATGCGGCGGATTTTGCGCTGCGCAAAGGCTTATGGAACAACCGGGGAAGTATCGTATTCACCGTCAACGACATCTTCAACTCGCGGCGCTATTACAGCATTTACGACCAGCCGACGGTTTTCCAGACGTCCATGAGTCGGCGCGACGTGCGGTACTACAAATTCACGCTGCAACTGCCACTGGGCAAGCCCGACGCCACTTTCCGACGCAGCCAGCGCAAGCTGGATCGGCCCGATGTGGATTTTAGTAATTAGGGACGCATTGCAAACACTCAGGTTCGCCCCTACCTTATCTCCTTTTCTGGTTTCTTCTCTAAATTATTCCAAAACTTCCACTTCCAACCCGCTCGCCGCATTGCCCTGCGTATAAATCCGCTGGGTGGCTTTAATGAAATCCTGGGGATTGGCTTTGTAGATGTTTTCTACGTATTTCTGCGGGTTGCGGTCGAAAAGCGGAAAGACGGTGCTTTGGACCTGCACCATGATTTTGTGGCCCTTTTTGAAGGTGTGCAGCACATCCTGCAAGTGGAAGTTGAGCGGCGTAAGGGTGTTGGCTTTCAGCGGCTCAGGTTTGGTGAAGCTGTTGCGGAAACGCGCCCGCATTACCTCGCTGCGCACCATCTGCTGGTAGCCCGCCAGCACCACCTCCTTGTCCACCAGGTAGTCGTGGTTTTTCTCGTCGTCGGGATAGACGTCGATGAGTTTGACGAAAAAGTCGGCGTCGGTACCGGTGGTGCTGAAATTGAGTTTGGCCATAAGCTCGCCGCCCAGCGTCATGTCTTCGGTAAGGGCGTCGGTCACGAACGTCAGCACGTCGGGCCGGGTGGAGGCAAAGCGCTGGTCTTCGGACATGTAGGCAAAGGGCGTGAAGCCCGTCATCTGCGTGAAGTCCTCGGTATAGGGAACGGGTTTCAGCGGATCGCTCACGTACTCGGTGTAGGCGCTGGCGGCGGTGGGTTTGTCGAAACTAAGCTTGCCGCCTTTGTGGAAATACAGCGTTTGCTTTTTGGCTTGCGCAGCGGGCCATTGGTCAAATTTGCGCCACTCGTTGCGCCCCGTGTTGAAGAGGTAGGCTTCGGGCAGGCCCGTCTTGCCATCGCCCGCGCCTTTCAGGAAGTGGGTAAAGAACTCGGTTTCAATATTTTTTTGGTAAAAAGTCGCGATGCTGTCGCCGAAATAAATGTCATTGTGCAGCGTGTGGCCCGTCTCGCGGCCCCAGCGTCCGTGACCGAATGGCCCGATTACCAGCGTGTTGTAGGCATTGGGGTTGTTCTTCTCGATGGTTTTGTAGGTATTCAGCGGACCGTACAAATCCTCGGCGTCGAACCAGCCGCCGACGGTCATGTAGGCCGAGGTAACGCCTTTCAGGTGCGGCAGAATATTGCGCTTCTGCCAGAACTCGTCGTAATTGGGGTGATCCATCGTTTCCTGCCAGAAGAAATTGTCTTTGTAGTATTTGTCAAAATTCTTCAACGGACCCATGTTTAAGTTAAAAGTGTAGCCGTCGGGTTTGGCTTGGATGAAGTCGTCGGTAAACCAGGATTTTTTAGTGGGTTCCGGGTGCTGGATGCCAAAAACCGGGAAGGTACCGTAGTATCCCTGCGTGAATACACCGTTGTGATGGAAGTCGTCGAAGAAGAAATCCGAAATGGGGGCCTGCGGCGATGAAGCCTTTAAGGCCGGATGCTTGCTGAGCGAACTGGCAGTCGTGTAAAAACCGGGGTACGACGTGCCGTATTGTCCCACCCGGCCATTGTTGTTTGGCACATTTTTGAGCAAAAACTCAATGGTGTCGTACATATCCGACGCCTCGTCCACGTCGTTTTCTCCCTTTTTGTTGTCGATGTGTGGTGTCATATTCGTCCAAACGCCCTCGCTCATGTAGCGGCCGCGCACGTCCTGATACACGTAGATGTAAAGATCCCGCATCAAATAAGGATTGGGGCCGAGCCGGGTCGGAAAATCATCGGGGTCGTAGGGCGCGATACTATAACAGGTACGCTGCATCAGGAAAGGGTACGGCTTGCTGGCCGAAATATCCTTGGGCAGGTACAGGATCGTATGCAGCTTTACGCCGTCCCGCATCGGAATGTCGAGAATTTGCTTGGTGTAGTTCTCTTTGATAAAAGCCTGGTCGGGGTTGGCCGTTTGGGCGTCGATCGCCGGACTAAGGACCAGAAAAATGAAGAGGAAAATTAGGCGTTTCATGGATTTCGGGTAAGGTTTGTTTGGTAAAATTAGTCCTAAAATTCAGAAAATTGTTCGTTGAACAATGACTTTGCCTATTTTTGATTTTTTGCCACCCAATCAACTCGCACCAACCCATTACATGAAGCCATTCCTTTTTTCCTGCCTGCTCTTCAGCCTGGCAGCTCACAGTTTCGCGCAATCCGACCGCTGGCAGCAGCGCGTCAAGTACGAGATGAATATTGACTTCGACGCCAAGACCCACCGCTACACCGGTACGCAGAAGCTGCAATACACCAATAACTCGCTTGATACGCTGAATAAGGTTTTTTACCACCTCTACCTCAACGCCTTCCAGCCCGGTAGCCAGATGGACGTGCGCTCCCGCACCATCAGCGATCCTGACGCCCGCGTGATGGATCGGATTTACAAGCTTTCGCCCGACGAAATCGGCTACGAAAAGGTCAAAACGCTGAAACATAAAGGCAAGGCAGTAAAGTACGAGGTAGTCGGCACGATTCTGGAAGTGACGCTGAACGAACCCATCCTGCCCAAAACCACTACGACCTTCGATATGGAATTCGAGGCGCAGGTGCCGAAACAAATCCGCCGTACGGGGCGCTTCAACAAGGAAGGCATCGACTACTCGATGGCGCAGTGGTACCCCAAAATGAGCGAATACGATTACGAAGGCTGGCACGCCGTGCCGTACATTGCCCGCGAATTCTACGGCGTTTGGGGCGATTTCGATGTCAAGATTACCATGGACGCGGCCTACACCATTGCCGCCTCGGGCTACCTGCAAAACCCTGAACAAATCGGCCACGGCTATTCCAAAAAGGACGTCACCCACAAAACCGGCGACCGCCTGACCTGGCATTTTGTGGCCCCCGAAGTACCGGATTTCGTGTGGGCCGCCGATCCCGACTACGTCCACGACATCGTGAAAGTGGACGATAACCTCGACCTGCACTTCTTCTACCAAAACGACACGACAAACTATTGGAAGCAAATGGAACCCTACGCGGTACGCTGCTTTCAGATTATGAACGATCGGTTCGGGCGCTATCCTTACAAGCAGTATTCGGTGATTCAGGGCGGCGACGGCGGCATGGAATACCCGATGGCGACGCTGATTCTGGGGCGCGGCAATCTGGGTTCACTGCTTGGCGTAACGGTCCACGAGTCGATTCACAGTTGGTTTCAGAACGTACTGGGTACCAACGAATCAAAGTATCCCTGGATGGACGAAGGCTTCACGACCTACGCCTCGGACCTGGTGATGGCGGAGCTTTTCCCTTCGCGCCGCGACCCGCATTACGGCAGTTTCGTATCGTACCAGCGGCTGGTGGAATCGGGCCTGGAAGAACCCATGACCACGCAGTCGGATCACTACAACACCAACCGCGCCTACAGCACGGCGGCTTACTCGAAGGGTGCGCTTTTCCTGAATCAATTGAGCTACATCATCGGTCAGCCCGCTTTCGACCGGGGTATGAAGCGGTACTTCAACGAGTGGAAATTTAAGCACCCGAATCCCACCGACCTCAAACGCATCATGGAAAAGGAGTCGGGTCTGGAATTGGACTGGTACCTCGAAGACTGGGTCGGCACGACGCGCACCATCGACTACGGTATTCGCGAGGTGCTGCCCAGCGGCAACAAGACGAACGTGGTCCTGGACCGCCACGGCAAAATGCCCATGCCGCTCGACGTGGTGGTGAGCTACGCCGATGGTACGCAGGAGAATTTCTACATTCCGTTGGAGATGATGCGCGGCGAAAAGCAGGAGAACATTTATAACAAAACCACCCTCCTGCCCGACTGGCCCTGGGTTTATCCCGAGTACAGCTTCACCATCGACCGCCCCGTGACCAACATTCAGCGCATCGTTATCGACCCCACTCACCGCATGGCCGACGTCGAACCGGATGACAACGCGTATCCGACGCTGACGGAGGTGCCGAGGGTGAAGGCAGCGGCTTTGGACTAAGCTTTCGGGCTAAAGGTCAACGGCGAAGGGTAGTTTCTTACGAGGCTACCCTTCTTTTTAATAAAAAAAATGGTAGAAAAAACGATTGATTTTGGGCGGATATTGGCAACGTTTGGTGTTTTTCCACTGCCAGAGCCTCGGCGGTTCGGATCGGGACACATTAATGCTACTTTCTTGGTGGAGGCGGAGGATGGGCAGCAATTTGTTTTGCAAAAGATTAATTCAGCGGTTTTCGATGTCGAGGCGATTGCCCATAATTTGCGGCTGGCGGCGCGGCATTTATCCAAGCATTATCCTGACTATCTTTTTGTTGCCCCTATTCCGACATTGGTGGGTGACGAGGTATTGAAGCTGGATGGTGATTCCTGGCGGCTAACGCCTTTCGTTCCCAACTCTACCTCGATCAATGAAGCCACCACGCCGCAACAAGCCTACGAAGCGGCGCGGCAGTTTGGGTTGCTCGCGCGGAATCTGGACGGGCTGGATATGTCGAAATTCGAAGCAACTATTCCTGATTTTCATAACCTCAGTTTCCGTTATCAGCAGTTTCAGGAAGCGGTGGCTGGCGCTTCGGAAGAGCGAAAGTCGGCAGGGAAAGAATTGATTACCTATTTTTTGGATAAAAGCGAGATCGTTGATACATACGAAAGCCTGCTCCAAAACCCGGACTTTCCCGATCGCTTGATGCACCACGACACCAAGATCAACAATGTGCTGCTCGACCGCGACACGCAGCGCGGTCTGGCCGTCTGCGATTTGGACACGCTGATGCCCGGCAAAATCATTTCCGACCTCGGCGATATGGTTCGTACCTACGCCAGTCCGGTATCAGAGGAAAGCATTGAATTTGAAAAGGTTATTGTACGGGAAGATTATTACAAAGCGCTGGTCGAAGGCTATCTTTCCGAAATGAAAGAGGTGTTGAGCGAGACGGAGAAGTCCGCGATTTTTTATTCAGGCCTCTTTTTGGTGTATATGCAGGGCATTCGTTTTCTGGCTGATTATCTGAATGGCGATGTCTATTATCCAATCAAATATCCTGCACATAACCTCGATCGGGCAAAGAATCAAATGGTGCTATTGCGGGATTTGTTGGCGAAGGAAGGGGTTTTGCGGGGTATAATTGCGAAGGCACTCTCCTAAAATCGGCAGCAAATAGCCTACCTAAATCTTAACTTAAAAGTGAATACCTTTGTAAAAATTGAACCATTCAAAACATTTGGTAGAGTCAGGTACTATACTTTTTGGGTTGAGGGAAGGGATAAAAGTGAAGCTGATACTTTCTTCTCAAAATTTGAGAACGAAGCAGAACTGGCAAACGATTTAAATTTGCTGGTGGCTTGGCTTTCGGAGATTGGCAACAATCGGGGAGCCAAAGCGCGATATTTCAGGCAGGAAAATTCTGCCGAGGCTTTACCGCCACCCGCCCGGATAATGTCTGAACTGAGTATTGAGCGGTGTGATTTGCGACTTTATTGTGTCCGTCTTTCTGAGCAAGTGGTCATACTTGCCAATGGTGGCCGCAAAACGAGCAGGGCGGTTCAGGATTCGCCTGATGTCTGGCCTAAATTTCAATTTGCCAACAAGATGGCCCGTCAGTTGCTGGAACTTATGCAAGCGGGAGACATTAACCTCAATATGAGGAAGATTGAAAACTTGGATGAAATAGAACTTTGGATTTAAATTAAAAACTATGGACGCTTTTGACCGAATAGAGGCCCGCACTCCCAAGCAAACCAAGCAGTTCGCAGCCAAAATGCTTGACGTCGCCGACCGCATCCACGCCTTGATTGAAGCCCGGGGAATGACTCAGAAAGACCTAGCGAAAGCCCTAGGCAAGTCCGAATCAGAAATCAGTCGCTGGCTGACGGGACGTCACAATCTGGAACTGAAAACAATCACCCGAATCGAAGAGGTTTTGGGTGAGGATATTTTGGTAGTTCCCTCTTTATCTTAAAATTCAAGTTACCGCAGCCGGAGGGTCGTACCCACTCGTAGCCCCAAACTCTGGTATTTTCCTCCCATAAACTGCCCCACCACCTCCACCCGAAACAGCCGGATAATCCCATCGATGCCGTACACCAGTTCGGTGTAGTGGCTGGCCCTGGGTGTGCTCAGGTAATGTACCTGGAGCAACTCGCTCAGCCCGGCCAGCCGCACGAAGGGCAGCCGCGTGAGAACGAAGCGTTGTGAATTCCACAGCGCGTGGCCTTGCAAAAACCGTTGCTCCGTGCTGTACTGGTAATAAGGCAGCATCCTGAAACTGTTAAGAATGTCGCCGTTCTGGAAAAAGAATTCGTTTCCCATGAAGTGGCGGAAGTCGGGAAAGTAGATTCTCTTTTGGGACACAAAGCCACCACCGCTGATTGCGAAGCGCAAATCACTGCGTGGCCCGGTGTCGAGGTTTTGCCGGATGCTGCCTTCCAGCAACGTGTAGTCGGGGGCTAGGTCGTCGGTGGGAATAGCGCGTTTCAGACCCAACAGAAACGTCGGCCCTTTGTTGTACCAATAGCGTTTTTGGCCGTTGCGGATGGCGTATTTCTGCCAGGGACGCAGGTTCAAGTTTACATTCCAAAGTAAAGCGCGGTGGGCAGGAAAGCCCGTATCGTTCGCTTCCGCGTTATCGGGTCGATTGGTCGTGTAGCTACGGTTTTTCCAGTCGATATATTTTTGACTTTTTTCAAGATTAATTAACTCGCTACGTCGGGCAAATTCCAGTCCGGTTGTGAGGCTGAGTATATCGCCGAGGTAGCGATAGGTGTACTCGCCGCGGAGAAATTGCTTTTGGTAAATCTTCAAAAAATTCTGCTCGAAGAGCAGCGTAGTCAGGCTGTTCAGGCCGGGCGAAATGGGCGCGTTGACGTTGAACTGATAGATGTACTCGCCGCCTTCGACGGTAGCGCTCCACTTGCGGTTGCCCAGGGTACTTTGCAGCGTACCACTAAGTTTATTACGGCCAAAAGAGTAACGACCCAAGGGCTTGATATTGGCTTCGTAATTCTTCCCCCAGCGTTTTTTCCATTCCAGAGCGGCGTCGAAAACGCAACCTTCCACCGTGTTGTAAACCAGCGTACTAGCCGGACTTTCAAACGTAAAATAGTTGCGATTTTTGTACTTATACGTGTAGCCAGTCAGCAGGTGCATCGGCTTAAAAGTCGTGGAATCGTTGCGGGTACTGTCCTTATCCATTTTCTCCTGCTTCACGACGTAAATGCTGTCCTGAATTTTATAGCTTTTCACCTCCAACTGCGTCAGTGGCACGGGGCGAAGCATTTCCCAGTAGGTCGTATCGCGCTTATTGGCCAGCGAATCCACAATGACCGAATCCTGCCGTACGGCCCGTACGTCTTGCCCGGCGGCTTTGCGCTCTTTTTTCTCCTCTTTCTCGTATTCTTTGATGATTTTACGGAAATTTTTAGTCGAAAATTCTTTTTGCTGTTCTATCATTTTTTCAAGATCAGCCTTGCGGGAAACCGACGGGGTGCTTTCCTCCTTTTTGTGATCGAGAATCGTGATATCCTCCTTGAGATTCGGGTCGATATTCAGTTTCTGATAATTCATCGACACCACGTACTTGAACTCTCCGGCAAAACCCAGATAGCCGCCCTCGATTTTGAATTGTTGATTGATCGGCAGCCATACGTTCTGCACCGGACTGAATAGCTGCTTGACCCGAATGCGCAATCCTTCGTAAATCGTTTCTAAATCAAAACTATGAATGGCCCAGCGGTCTTCGATAATGTACAGGCTGCCCCGGAAAGTACCCTCGCCGAAGGCTTTTGGAATGACCTTGATTTTATTCACGATCTCGCCCCGATCTTCAAAAAAACCTTCATACTCGAACTTGTAGTAGGCAAAAGCCTTCGGCGACAACGGCGTGGTGGCCCCGCGAACTTCAGGGCTGTAAAAACTCGTCAACACGTACTGATTAGGCGTAGGCGTACTGTTGTCCAGGCTATTGCGCGTCGAAAGGATTTTTTGGTTGTAAGTATTCGGCCTCCGATAGTTGATTTCGGTGATGCTTTCGTTCAGAAAAGCTTTTCCTTCCTGCACGCCTTCTTTCTTTAACCGCCTTTCCAACAGAAAGGGAATTTTGGTGGGCAAGGCCGTGCTGCGGGTATAGGCACGGGCGGTGTAGCTGCGCACCTGCAATTGGTGAAACCGCGCCTTGGCGATCGCCCGCCGCATGACGCTGTAGGCCGGATCTTCCTTGCCCTTACCGACCCGCGCCGCGTCGAGATTCAGTGGTTGTTCTTCCAGAAGTACGTTTAGTTCCAGAAAACCCTCGCCGATCGTAATGCTTTTGGTGACGGTTTTAAAGCTCAGGTACTGGAAAACAAGTTCATACTTTCCGGCGGCTAACGTGAGTTCGTAGCGGCCCTCGGCGTTGGCGAGCGTACCCGTGCTGGTGCCCTGCACGACAATGCCCGCATAAGGCAGCGGCTCGTTGCGGCTCGTACTAATCAGGCCGCGAACGCCACCCGCGTGGGCAAAATTGGCAAGCAATAGGAGAAGAAAGAACGTTGTCCGCATTCAGGGTAGGCAAGGTTATTGTAAAGCAACGAACAATGCTTTGAAGTAGTAGGTTAGGTCAAAGCATAATCCAAAAAAATTTCAAATTCCGAATGGCAAATCCCAGCAAAAAGATAGCTCTGATCACTGGCCCAACTTCGGGCATTGGCAAGATTACCGCCCTTCAACTCGCCAAACGCGGTTTTAGTCTCATTCTTTTGGCCCGCAACGCTAAAAAGGCCGACGCTCTGCAAATGAAAATCGGCGACTTGGCTGAGACTTCTTTCGTCGAATGCGACCTCTCCGACTTAGCATCGGTGCAACGGGCGGTGGAAGAAATCAACGCCAACTACAGCCATCTCGATGTGTTGGTCAACAACGCGGGACTGATAAAGCCCAAAGAGGAGTACACGAAAGACGGCATCGAAATGACCTTCGCCGTGAATCACGTAGGGCCATTTCTGCTTACGACTGGAATCATCGACCTGCTTGCGGCAGGAAAAGATGCCCGCATCGTCCACGTTTCTTCTGGGGCGCACCAGTTTGGCAAGTTCAAGATCGACCAACTGGTGAAGCCGGACAAGTTTACCATCTGGACGGCCTACGGCAATTCCAAGCTGGCCAATATCTTATTTTCCAATGAGTTGGCGGAACGTTTGCAGCCGCTGGGTATTACCTCCAACGCCCTGCATCCCGGCTTCGTCGCGACCAGTTTTGGTACCAGCGGTTCCAGCCTGGGCAGTTTCCTGATGTGGCTGGGGCGGCCCTTTGCCAAGTCGCCGGAAGAAGGCGCACAGACGAGCATCTATCTGGCCACTTCACCGGAGGTAATGGGAGTCACGGGCAAGTATTTTGATGACTGCAAGCCTAAAACACCCAGCAAAGACGCGCAAAGCAAGTTTTTGGCTACCAAACTCTGGGAATTGAGCGAGGAGTTGGTAAAAGACTATCGCCCCGCCAAAGCCTGACCTAAATCTTCGATCAAATCATCGGCGTGTTCCAGGCCCACCGAAATGCGCAGCAGATTGGGTGGCGTGAGCGAATCGGGCCCTTCGGTCGAGGCGCGGTGTTCGATCAGGCTTTCCACGCCCCCCAGGCTGGTAGCCACCGTGAACAGTTCCAATCTTTTCATAAAAGATAAGGCTTCCTCCATCCCACCCCGCACCTGCACCGAAAGCATCCCGCCGCCGCTGGCCATTTGGCTTTGGGCAATTTCGTGGCCCGGATGCGAAAGCAGTCCGGGATAATGAACCCGCTCGATACCGGGATGATGCACCAAAAATTCCGCCAGTCTTTGCGCGTTGGCGGCTTGCTGCCTTACCCGCACGACCAGCGTTTTGATGCCCCGCGCCACCAGCCAGCAGTCGAAGGGTGAAGGCACGGCGCCACCCAGGACTTGGATTTGCCGGGCGCGTTCGCTCAGTTCGCTTTTCTCCTTAAAAATTAGCGCGCCACTCAACGCATCGCTGTGGCCGCCCAGGTACTTGGTGGTGGAGTGCATCACTACGTCGCAACCGAGGTCGAGCGGTTGTTGCAGTACGGGCGTCGCCCAGGTATTGTCACAGACCGTCAGGACGTTGTGCTCACGCGCCAGTTGGGCAATCGCCGCCAGATCGCTTATTTTCAACTGAGGATTGGAAGGCGTTTCCAGCCAAATGACTCTAGTTTCGGAACGAATAGCGCTTTCAATCGTCTCAATATTAGTTGTATCGACTTTGTTAAAAGTCAAACCCCAGCTTTTGAAAAAATCTTGTAACAGCGCGGGTGTACCGTAGTAGGCGTCGTCGGGAACGAGGACATGATCGCCGGGTTTCAGGCATTGGAAGAGCGTCATCGTGGCGGCCTGACCCGACGAAAACGCCAAGGCTTCGGCCCCGCCTTCGAGGGCAGCCAAAGCCGTTTCCAGTTGTTGGCGGTTGGGGTTGCCGGCGCGGGTATAAAGGTATCCGTGGGGCAGTTCGTGGTTTTCGTCGCGCTCGTAGGTCGTGGAAAGGTAAATGGGTGGAACGACGGCGGCGGCGTTTTTGTCGTGGAAGTCGGTACTGTGAAGGGCTTTGGTTTCAGGATGCATTGATTTGGAAAAATTGTTTTTTCAAAGAACCGGATTTTTGCCCGATTTTTGTTTGGAATAATATGAAAACCTATTTATCCAGCGCTCATGCTTTCTTTTTTTGATAAAAATATGCGACTCCTCTTTTTATTGCTTCTCTCTATTCTTGGTGGAAATATAGTTTCCCTGGCGCAGGGTATTCAATTTCAGGAAAAAGACATCGACCAGCTCGTTGCCGAAGCAAAACGGCAAAACAAACTGGTGTTCGTGGAAATAAATCTGAAAGGCTGTCCGCACTGTGAGGCGTTGTCTCCGGTTTTGGACGAGAAAAAAGTGGGCGATTTCTTTAACCCAAAATTCGTGAGCGCCAAGTACGAAGCCAATTCGCCGCTTTCCAAAACTTTGCAGGAGAAAAAAAAACTACATTATCCCGAATTCCCGCTCTTCTTCTTCTTCGACGCCGATGGAAAACTCATCCATCAGGCATCGCCTTCCGATAAGCCGACTCGTCCCAAATTCATCGAAGAAGTTCTGCGCCACGCCAGCGATGCGCTTTCTCCCGCCACACGCACCAGCGGCTATGCGGCCCGCTACCAGCAGGGCGACCGTACCCTCGATTTCCTTATCAACTACGCCAAATACACCAAAGCCACCCGCGACACGGTACAGTCGATCGTATTGGCTGACGAGTTTGGCAAGATATTCACTCAGCCCTCCGACCTGGAAAGCCCTTACGGATTCTATGTCATCAGCCGATTTATCAGCGATTTCAACAACCCGATGGCGCAGTATTTCTTCCAACATCTCGACACCTACCGAACCCAACATGGCGTACGCGAAAGCCAACAGGCGGGGGAGAATATTTTATTCCAAAGTCTTTACGGAAAAAATTCAGACAACCTTTCTTCAACGGAGGTAGTCGCCATGCGCAAGGCAATGGAATCGCTCGACATTGCGCCCAACGTTGCAGCTATGCGCACGATTTTGAAAGAACTGGAGGCCTATTTTCGGGAGAAAAACACAGCTGCCGCCACTGCCCGCTTCGACGAGTACCAGACTGATAATTTTCTCAAAACCACCGATTATGCTTACCTCATGCGGTTTTTCAACGAAAAAGCCCCGGACAACTTCTACGCCGAAAAACTAATTACGTGGACCGACAAAGCCCTGAAAGCCGTCAGACCTAACGAGGAAAACAAACCCGAAGTAGCCGAAATACATCGGGAGCAGTCGGAGGCATACTGGCGGTTGGGCAAAAAGGAAGAAGGGAAGAGAGCCGCCGAACAGGGCTTGGCAGTTGCGAAGTTAGCCAAGGAAAAAACCGGCTCTTACGAAAGGCAGCTGGGGAAGTTTAAGTAAGTTCTCATTTTTTATCTCGATACTGCTCGATGATCTTATAAAGCGCCTTTTGTTTTTCCAACTCGGGAAAGAAATCGAACAGCTGAACGTGGGCTTCGTAGTCCAAGGTGAGGGCGATTTCGAGGTTGAGCAGGGCTTCACGGTATTCGCCCCCATGAATCAGGTACACACAAAGGCGATAGTATAGGTCGGCGTCTTCGGGAATTTCGTCCACGGCAGCGGCCAACAGATCACAGGCACGGGCGTAATTACCCTGGTCAAAGAGCACGAGCGACCATTTGAGCCACACTTCGGGGTCACCGGGTTCGATTTCTGCCGATTTCTCGAAGGCCTCGAAGGCCGACACGACGTTGCCCAGTCGGTATTCGCTTTCGGCCAGGGCCAGCCAGTAATCCGGATTAAGTTGGGTGATTTTGATGGCCCGGCGCAGGAAACCAACGGCCTCGTGCCAGCGGTTCATTTCGCTCATGCAAATGCCCAGTCCGTACCAGCCGTCGTCCCATTCACTATCGAGTTTCACGGCTTCGCGGTAGTGGCTGGCGGCGGTTTCGAACTGGCCGAGCCGCTCGTAGCAAGCCCCCAAACAGCAGCAGGTTTCGGGCTGTTTACCTTCCAGTGCGATGGCCTTATGGTAGTTGAATTTCGCGCTCTCAAAGTCCTCTACATTCATGAAGGAATTGGCCATGTTAAAGTAAGCCGAGGCAAAATCTTCCTGCACCAGCGTGGCGTAATCGTAGGCCTCGATGGATTCCTCAAAGCGTTCCAGTTTGCTGTAAGCAATGCCCAAATTGAACCAGGCGTGGTGCGAATACGGGTCGCGATCGACCAGACCTTTGTAATAGTCGAGGTGGTTTTCGAGTTGTGCCAGCATATCGAGGCAGTACGCTAACTCGTAGAAAGCGTATTCATTATCGAGATTGAGGGCGATGGATTTTTTATAACTGACTACTGCCTCCTCAAACTTGCCCCAATTCTGGTAGGTTTGTCCAATTTGGTAATAGATTTCATCGGTATTGTCGGCACTATCCAACATCCCTTCCAAAATACTGAGCGACTGCTCGAAGTCACCCATCAGATTGAAAATAGCGCCCTGCATAAATAGCACTTCGGTGTCGCCGGGATGAAAAAGGGCAGCTTTTTCCAGTAGTTCCAGAGCCGATTCGTAGTCGGCACGATTGGCGTAAAGCTGGGACTTGCTGAGCATCAGTTCCAGCGAGTACGGGTAATTTTCCAACCCCAAATTACACGCCTTGATAGCCTTGTCCCACTCGCCCTGGTCCAAATAATGCTCGGCGACCTGCTCATAGGCATCCAAATCGAAGAATTCCTGCTCCTCGGTCTTGAGCATCCGCTCGAAGCGGCGGAGGGTTTCCTTCATATAATTTTTTCGTTCGTCAAAATCCTGCTCCATTACACAGAAAGGGTTAAAATCAGGCGGATAATGTGTGTCTGTACCGTTTTGATAGAAGAAAGTTAGTGATAAATCTTTTCACGACCTTATTTTGGGGTTAAAAAACTTTCGCATACTCGCTTGACTGTTTTGTCAAGGGGCTGAAAATCAAAAGACAAGGCTTTTTTGATTTTGGCGTTGCTAAACTCAAAGTGATGCGCTGCCGACCGGGCCGTGTCTTTGGTGATAAGCGGACGGCTTCCGGTGAGCCAGGAGCGCACCGCTTCCACCCGCCAGATGCCGCCCGCCAACCCCGACCCAACCTTGATATGCGGCGGTTTTTTGCCGAATCCTTCGGCAATGGCAGCGAAGAGTTCGCGATACGTGGCCGTTCCCGCGCTCAAAATAAAGCGCTCATTCTCAATTTCCGACAAGGTCAGTTGATATATCGCTTCGGCAATATCCCGAACATCGATGTAGTTGACGGTTCCTTCGGTGTAAAAAGGCTTGCCGTCGTACACGTACTTGAATAGTTGCGTACTGCTTTTCTGCCAGTCGCCTTCGCCCAAAATCAGGGAGGGGTTCACAATCACCACCGACAGCCCCTCGGCGATACCACGCCAGACTTCCACCTCGGCTAGGTACTTGGACTTGGCGTAAGCCGAGTTGTTGGGAGAGTCGGTCCAGCGCTGGGTTTCGTTGATGACAATCGTCGTGTCGCTCGCGATCATTCTCGGATCAGGCCGTCCCAAAGCGGCTACGCTGCTGACATGGCAGAGCTTACGGATACCCCTTTTCAGACAGGCATTCACGACGTTGGCCGTTCCTTCCACGTTGACTTTATACATGGTTGCTTCGTCGCGCGGCACGAAGGAAACCACCGCCGCCGCGTGAATTACGTAATCCACGTCCGCCAGGGCCTTTTCCAAAGATACGACGTCCAAAATGTCGCCCTCCTGCCATCGAATCCGGCCTTCCAGATCGCGCAATAGTGAGCGGTCGGAGCCAGGCCGGTGTAACACCACGACCGCATGGCCCTCGGCCAGAAATCGCCGGGCGGTGGCACTTCCCACGAGTCCGGTAGCGCCGGTGATCAGAATTTGCATAAGGAATTTAACGGTGTCAGAGCGGGCAAAGTTCGGGGCCCCGTTCGCGCTAATTTAAGGGCTATTTTTGAAATGAAGGCGTTTATCTCGTTCTTTGGTGAAGGCCGTTACCAAATCTTTCCCTGCTTTCGCGCGCCGCAAATTCTGCCGATTGACATTTTTCATGAAAAAACTCTTTACCAACCTCACCTTTTGGGTGCTGACCGCCATTGCCACCGGGGCCTTGCTGGGACATTTTTATCCTGAAATTGCCCAGCAGATGCGACCACTCGGCACGGGCTTTATCGACATCGTCAAGTTGTTTATCAACCCCATCATTTTCCTGACCATTTCCCTGGGCATCAGCGGGATGGGCGACCTTAAAAAAGTGGGCAAAGTGGGTGGTAAGGCCCTGCTGTACTTCGAGGTCGTTACCACGTTTGCCCTCATTATCGGCGTGGCCGTAGCTTACCTCATCCGTCCCGGCGACGGCGTGGTTACTGCCGGGATGACGGGCGGTTCAGCAGCGGGGGAGGTTTCAAAGTTTGCGCAGGAGGCAGAGAAAGGATTCAGTATGTGGGAGTTTTTTAAAAACAACCTCACCATTCAGGTACTGCTGTTTTCTATTCTTTTCGGGATTTTCCTCAGTAAGTACAAGGCAAAGAAGCGCGTCGTGGACGGGTTAAGTTATGTTTCCAAATACGTATTTAAAGCCCTGCATTTCGTGATGCTGTTCGCGCCCATCGGCGCGTTTGGCGGCATGGCGTTCACCATCGGCAAGTACGGGATCAAGACCCTGCTACCACTGGGCAAGCTGATGCTGACGGTATATACCACCATGGGGCTATTCATTTTCGTGGTGCTGTTTTTCATTTTAAGGTATTACAAAATAAGTCTTTTGAAATACCTCAACTACATCCGTGAGGAACTTCTGGTCGTACTGGGGACGTCGTCGTCCGAGGCGGGACTACCCTCCCTCATGGAAAAACTTGAGCGCATGGGCTGCGCCAAACCCATTGTGGGCTTAGTGGTACCGGCGGGCTATTCCTTCAACCTCGACGGCACGACGATCTACCTCTCGATGGCCACGATTTTTCTGGCGCAGGTCTATGGCGTGGAACTGACGCTGGCCCAAATGTTCACGATCCTCGGCATTCTGATGGTCACCTCCAAAGGCGCGGCGGGCGTCACGGGCAGTGGCTTCGTAGTGCTGGCCTCCACGCTCACGGCCATCAAGGTCATTCCGCTCGAAGGTTTAGCGCTACTGCTGGGCGTGGACCGCTTCATGTCCGAAGCGCGGGCACTCACCAATTTCATTGGCAACGGCGTGGCGACTATCTGGATCGCCAACAATGAAAATGACTTTGACCGGGCGAAGATGGAGTACGCCTTCGGGCATTTAGAAGAAACGGAGGATATTGTGGCGGATAATTTGAAGTTTTTGGAGGAGGAAAAAAGCCGCATCGCTCGGCCTGATTTGTAATCAGGTCGGTTGCGCGCTGGCCATGAGCCTACCTGTTTAAAGCTCGATTTCCACTACCAGCCCCGGCAGTATGTCCTCACCCGTCTTACATTTGATACAAGGTGAAAATCCATCAAAATCGTCCCGCTTCAAAACCAATTAATGTTCATGAAAAAATCGCTTTTTTTCTTTTCATGCTTAGGAATGCTGGCATGGTATCCCCTGCTGGCACAAAATACTCAAAGCCAAGCTGCTGCTAAGACCGCCTTCTCCAACCCCTTGCCCGTTCAATTCGGCGACCCTTACATCCTGCAAACTAAGGGCATGTACTATATGTACGGCACGGGCGGCGGGGCCGATAAAGGCTTCGTAACCTACTCGTCAAAAGATATGGTGAACTGGAAGCCCGAAGGACAGGTCTATTTTCACGACAATAAAAATGGCTGGAGCGACCCAAAAGCGGGCTGGGGCGGTGCCTATTGGGCCCCCGAAGTCTATGAGGTAAAGGGAAAATACTACCTGTTTTATAGCGCACAATGGAAGGTAAACCCGACCCAGGAGGCAGAGAATTTTCGAATTGGCGTGGCCGGGGCCGAAAAGCCCACCGGCCCTTTCATCGACCTAGCCAACCAACCCGTTTTCGATCCTGTTTATCCGATTATCGACTCTAACGTGTTTTTCGATACCGACGGTAAGGCCTATCTCTATTATTCGCGTTGCTGCTACAAGCACCCGGTCGAAAGCGAAGTGGCCGATTTAGCTCGAGAAAAAGGCTGGTTCAAGGAGATTGAAGAAAGCTGGGTCTATGGAGTCGAACTCAAGGCCGATTTTTCCGGCGTCATCGGTGAGCCTGTTTTGGTGCTGCGCCCTCCCGTTTCGCTCAGCAACAAGCAGGCCGAGTGGGAAAGTCGGTCGGTGACGGCGCAGGAAGTGAACCGCCGCTGGACGGAGGGTTCGGTCACGTTCAAAAAAGATGGCACCTATTATATAATGTACTCGGCCAATCACTTTGGTGGTCAATATTATGCGGTTGGGTACGCTACGGCCAAATCGCCATTAGGTCCTTACACAAAAGCGGCTAATAACCCCATCTTGCAAAAAAATACTGAAAAGGGCGGCGCGGTAACAGGTACGGGACACAACAGCATTGCCTATTCGCCGGATGGCCGGGAGATGTTCTGCGTCTATCACGCCAGAACCGCCAAAACCGGGGACGAACGGGTCGTGTGCATCGATCGCATGGAGGTAAAAAAGGGGATTATTAAGGTCTTGGGGCCTACCACCACGCCCCAGAAACTGCCTTCGGGGGTGGCAGTGGCAGTCGATGGGAATTGATGATTTGCGGAAAAGTCCTTATTTCTTCTCTCTTACCTGCTACCGTTCAGCCTGTTTTTTGAGCCGCCTTCCCGAAAAAGTACTAATTTACCGTCCTGTTTTGACCGGGTGGCGCAAAAACTACGTGTCATTCCTGGCAAATCAGGCACTTTAATTAATTTATACCCAACTCTCTAATTAATTACGCATGAAGAAAACTCTCCTCCTGCTGCTGAGTCTCTTGTTTTTCGAGGTTCACGCACAAACACAAATCCAGGGCAAAGTAGTCGACGAACAGTCGTCGCCGCTGCCTGGTGTCAGCGTGGTGGTCAAGGGAACCAACACAGGAACGACGACCGACGCCTCGGGCAATTACAGCCTGGCGGTTCCCGATAATGCTACGGATCTGTCGTTCAGCTTTATTGGCTACACTACTGCCACCGAAATCATCAATGGTAGAACGGCTATCAACGTTTCGCTAGCCACAGAAACTAACCAACTCCAAGAGGTGGTAGTCAATGCGCTTGGTTTCAAGACCCAGAAAGACCGATCCGGCTCCACTTCATCGACGGTGAGCTCTCAGGCCATCAAAACTACGGGCGAAGTGGGAATTTTGAATAGTCTGGCTGGTAAGGCTTCGGGTGTCAAAATCGCCCGCGCCAACGGTGACCCCGGCGCGGGTACCAGCATCCAAATTCGCGGGGCCAACACCATCGGCGGTTCTTCGCAGCCGCTCATTATCGTGGACGGCGTCCCTATTTCCAACGACAACCTCTATGGCTCCGGCAGCGACCGGGCAGCGGGTACTTCGCAGCAGTCCCGGCTCAATGACCTCAATCCCGAAGATGTAGAGTCGGTGCAAGTGTTAAAAGGCGCTTCGGCGGCGGCACTTTGGGGTTCGCGAGCAGCCAACGGTGTGCTGGTGATTACCACAAAACAGGGAAAGCTGAACCAGCGGATGAAAATTTCGTACTCGGCCAGCTATTCGCGCGACGAGATCAATCGTCGCCATCCGCTGCAAAGCACCTGGGGACAAGGTACCGGCGGCAAGTACAGCCCAACCTCGGCTAACTCCTGGGGCGACAAGATCTCGGCCCGGGCGGGCGGAGAAGACGAAGTGATTACCACCGGTGAGTATTTTCAAGGTCGGGACGGGGAAAAAATTTATCCCATAAAAACCAAGAAATCGCAGAAGACTTTTGTGCAAGACAACTTCGACGGTGTGTTCCAAACGGGTTCTTTTCTGGACCATAACCTGACGATTTCGGGTGGTAGCGGCAAGACAACCAACTATTTCAGTATAGGGTATTTAGGGCAGAACGGCATTATCAAAAGCAGCGATTACAATCGCTTCACGATGCGGTTCAATAACCAGACTTTTTTCAATAATTACGTAAACCTGACGACCAAAGCCAATTACGTTTTCTCGGACGCTAACCGCATTCAGCAAAGTTCCAACACGGCGGGCCTGTACCTAGGCCTGTTGCGAATGCCGCCCGATTTTGATCAAAATCCGTATATCGGCACTTATTTCGACAAAAGCGGTGTGGCCTTCCCCGACCGGCAGCGCAGCTATCGTCGCTACCTGGGTAACAACGTCAACCCGACTTACAACAATCCGTTGTGGACGACCAACGAGCAGAAGGCCAGCACGAAGGTCAACCGCTTCAACGCCAATACCAACCTGAATATCAACCCCATCAGTTGGCTGCAACTGGATTTGCGCGGCGGCATCGATACCTACGTGGACAAGCGGGTTTACTTTTCGCCATTGGGTTCGGCGAGTTTCAGCAACGGCAGGTTGGATAATGAGGAGTTTACCAATACGGAAATTAACGCGGACGCCATCGCCCGGGCTGATTTCCCGAACCTGGTACCCGATAAAATCGGCTTGAACATAACAGCGGGCTACAACATCAACGACCGCAATCGAGAAAGCATTTACGCTTCGGCAACCAACTTCCTGGTCAACAGCCGCTTGCCTACTTTCAATATCGGTGTGGCTCCCTTCGTAATAAATAATCCCATTCGCCACATCCGCTCCAACCGGGCTTACGGCATCCTGTCGTTCGATTTGTTCAAGCAAGTGTTCCTGAACGTGTCGGGTACGCAGGAGGCGGCTTCTACTATTAACGGCACCTTCTTTTATCCATCAGCCGACTTGGCGTGGCAGTTTAGCGATCTATTCAAGAACAAAAACAACATCTTCTCCTTTGGTAAGTTGCGGCTTTCCTACGGAGAAGTGGGCGTACAGCCATTGCCTTACAAGTTTGGTACGACTTACGAAACCTTCTCGTACGGTACCTACGACGATGCGCTGGACATCAATGAGTTCGGCGGTGGCTTCCGTCTGAACGACGACCAGGGTAATCCGAATCTGAAACCGGAGATTAAAACCGAATTCGAGATTGGTACCGACCTGCGCTTCTTCCGCGACCGCCTCACGCTGGGCGCCACCTACTACCACAACGAAATCAACGATATTTTGCTGGAAGTAAACCAATCGCCCTCCTCGGGCTACCTGTCGCGCTACGCCAACGCCGGACGCATGGAGAACCGAGGTTTGGAGATTGATTTCAGCCTGGCGGCGATCAAGAAAGATAATTTCTCGCTCGATCTCTACGGAAACTTCAACAACAACCGCAACAAGGTACTCGACCTGGCGGGCGTAGATCGCGTGGCACTTACCAACCAGTCGATCACGTCCAACGCCATTGTGGGTAAGCCCCTGGGCATTCTCTTCGGCAGCAGCGCCGCCCGCAAGCCCGATGGCTCACTCGATCTGGACGAAAACGGTTTTCCCAAACTCGCCCCCGAGCAGGGCATCATCGGCGATCCCAATCCCGATTGGCGGGGTGGCCTGGGGCTACGCGGTGCTTTTAAGGCCTTATCTTTTAACGTGCTGTTCGAGACTTACCAGGGCGGCGACTTCGCCGAGCGGACCCGCTTTGTCCTGAATAGCTTTGGCACTTACAACGACACCGAAAACGAAGTGACGCTGACGAAGGATTTGAAGAACGCGGCGGGCAAAATATTTCCGGCGGGTACTACGGTACGCGGCAACATCGGCAATTACGGCGGCGGCGATATCCTGCTCGACGAGCAATGGTACACTACGCTGGGCGGTGGCCTGGGCGGCTCAGCTATCAACGAGTTTTCGATCACCGACGGTAGTTGGACGCGCCTGCGCGAGGTATCGCTGGGCTACAGCATCGGCGGGGCCAAATTTCGCAATGCTACCAAGCTGGGTTCCATCGACCTTTCCGTTTCGGGTCGTAACCTGAAACTTTGGACCAAGGTCAAGGGCATCGACCCCCGAAGTGAACCAGTCGGGCGTGGACAACGGCTTCGGCATCGAGTACTTCACCAACCCCAGCACCCGGTCGTGGGTGTTCACGGTGAAGATAAATTATTAGATCAGGTCCGCCCGCGCGGTTGGACGCTGGATATTGGACTTTGGATCAGGCACCCGCGCTGTCATGTTTTAAAAGAAATCGTTAGCAGAGTTCAATATTCTCTCATTCTCTCACTCAAAATTATAAAGGTGAAAACAATAAAATACCTCTCTCTTTCCTTCCTCCTCCTGGCTGCCGCTGGCTGCGAGTCGCTGGTGAAGGACATTAATGACAATCCGAACGAGATTTCTTCGGATAACTTCCAGGCGGGCGTGTTGCTACTGAAAGGCATGGAACTCGCCAACGTCAGTGTGCAACTTGGCCACCAAACCCGCATCGCGGGCATGTGGAGCGGACAAACGCGCGGCGTGGCGCTGCTCTACAAGAGCATTTACGAATATAATCTCTCCGCCGAGGAAACCAGCAATATCTGGGAAAACGCCTACCAGGGTGTGGTGAAACAGGCGCGGCTGCTGCGCGAGCATACCGCCGATAGCCCTAAGGCGGCCCAGTATTCGGGTATTTCTAAGGTCATCGAGGCCAACGCCATTGGTACCATTGCCGATCTTTTCGGTGACGTGCCCTACAGCGAAATTTCCACCGATGGTATCGAGGACCCTAAATTCGATAGCCAAAAAGCGGTTTTCGAGCAACTCCAAACCACGCTCGACGGAGCCATCACCGATCTGGCCTCTGCGCCCAACACCGCCGTGCCGGAGGATTTGTACCTGAACGGCAATACGCTGAAATGGACGAAGGTGGCCTATACGCTGAAAGCCCGGCTGTATATGTACACGCGCGAGTATGACAAAGCCTACGAAGCTGCCACCAAAGGTATCTCCGCCGCCACTGAAGCGCTGGTTTTCACGCCACCCAACCTTGGTAACGGGAGTTATAATCTCAATTACAAAATGATTAACGAGCGTGGCGGCTATTGGAGCTTCGCGGGGGGCAATCTTGAAAAACTGCTCTCCGGCCAGCGCGACAACGCCAAAACCAGCGAAGCTGCCCGCCTGACCTACTACCGCTTCGATGGCAACTCGGCCAACAACAACAAGGGAATTGCCGCGCCGGGCCGCCCAATGACGCTGGTCGGCTACGAAGAAAACCTGCTCATTCTGGCCGAGGCGGGTACCCGCACCCTGGGAGCCGAGGAAGGTTTGAAGCAACTCAACAAACTGCGCGTTTACCTTGCCTCAGGCAAAGCCTTCGAGAAGCTGAACGCCACCGACGCAATAAAATACGACCCTTACGTATTGGCTGATTTCGACAAAGGCGGTATTGAAAATGCCGATAACCTCGACGCCAAGCGTGCCTTGCTGCGTGAAATCGTGCAAGAGCGCTATGTCTCGGGCTTCACGGGTCTGATGCCTTTCGACGACCTTAGAAGATTAGGTACCAAAGAAAAGGACATTGCCGTGCTGCCACCCTTCAACTCGGCCACCGCCAGCAAATACCCGCAACGCTTTGTCGTGGCTCAAACCGAACTCAGCGCCAATGAAAACGCCCCGCGCGATCCGGGCATTTTTGCAGAGACGGAGGTGAATAAATAGATATGAGATATGAATTATGAGATGCGTATTATTGTAATCTCATAATTCATAATTCAAAAGAATCGCCATCATTTTCTCGGCGGCGACGCGGCTCTTGGTTTTTATAAAATCACGGGGCGTGTCGTCGCCGATTTCGTAGGTGATGCCCACGGCGTTGAATTGCACGAAGAACCAACCCTTGCTCACGGGTTGACCGATGTTGGAGGGAGAGATATTGGGTTCGTAGTCGGGGATTGCCCGCTTGATTTCGTTTAGCCAGTTTTTGGTAAAATTGGGGTAAGCCGTTGCCGTATCGGAATTGTTGGTGTAGTACACATCCTCATAGGTCGAGTGGAAATCAAGGCCCAAAATTACTTTGGCCCGCGTTTTATTGGCATAGTCGATTATGTATTCGGCCATCTGTTTTGTCTCGGGCTGATTATAGCGGTCCCAGTCGCGATTGAGGTCGATGCCGCCCGCGTTGTGTCGCCAATGACCTAGGTCCACCCCGTCAGGATTCTGCATCGGGAAGAGCAGCACCTGATATTTCTGTTTGAATTTTTCGGTTAGGGGGTCATTTTCTAGCAGTCTTTCCACAAAGTGCAGGAAAGCCAGTTGTCCGGTAGTTTCCGGCGGATGCTGGCGGCTCATCAGGACGATAATTTCATTTTGCCCTTTGTTTTTTTCAAAAAGTGAAGCGGTGTAAAGTGGTCGGCCTAACTTGCTTTTTCCGTAGGAACTCACCTTCGTTTCAGGGCTTATTTGCTTTGTTTCCGCCAGCCAGTCACGCAAATGTTCGGTCGTAAAAAGCTCTTGTCCGGCAACCCACAGGGTATCTTCACTAACATTAAGAGGAAATTGGACGTTACCTCCGCGCTTTACAATCAAATTGCTATCCAGATCAGTCCAGGATTTGCCGTCTTGAGAGAGCTTTGGCAAGTAGCGGTGTTTACCGTTTTGGTAGTCGATATTCAAATAAATTTTCTTCGATGTTTTGCTCCACAATTTGAAAGCATACCACGGGCTGGGATTGATCGGCATATTTTCCGGCTTGATCTTAATGGTGAACGTGCTGTCATTTTCGGTTTTAAAATCATTCAATCTTGCTCCGTTGAATTTATTGGAAGCTGATACCCCCGACGCTGTGATATATATTTTCTTTTCCTGATATTGAATAGGTTTAGACTCCGTATCGACGTAGTTCGGAAAGTTGTGCGGGCGGGTTTTGGTGTTGTAAATTTCCTTTTTGCAGCCAATATTTAGGATTACAAGCATTGCACAAAGTAACAGACAGTATTTTTGATTCATAGAATTTGAATTTAAAATCTATTCAATTTTTTCAAAATAATTTCTAAGGTAAGGATCACTCGACCTCCAAAATTCCCCCTTCCAAATGATAAATATTCTTTTCATTCCAAGCTGGAACGCGGCAGTAGTCCATAGCCGCCACCTTGCTGCGGGTGCCGTTGGTACAGATGACGATAATGGTATTATAAGGCTCCAAAACCTGCCGCTGACTACGGATTTTTGAAAGCGGGATATTGATCCCACCCTCATTGAATTCCTCAAATTCCCAGGATTCGCGCACGTCCACGACTACCGCTTCCGGCTTCTGCCTTATTTCTTTCATTTGGGAAAGCGTGATGTCTTGATACTTTTTCCTGGTCATAAAATCGGCCCTTCTTTTCCCAAAAATACAATTCCAACTCTTCGCATCAAAAAAAGGCACTCTACCTACTGGTAAAATGCCTTTTGGATTTCTCAAAACCAATCGAATGAGTTGGAGGGCAACAACTGCTACCCCTTGGCACTTGCCTATTCTATCATTCTACCATTCACTCATTCAAAATTAGCTACTGCACCGCCAACACCTTGAACTCCGTCCGGCGATTCAATTGGTACTGACTTTCCGTGCAGTTCTCGCCGTCCGCGCACTCGTTCACGGGTTCGTTTTCGCCGTAGCCGCGCGCTACGAGCCGCATCGGGCTAACGCCCCTGCGTACCAAATAGTCGTAAGCCGCGCGGGCCCGACGTTCGGACAGTTTCTCATTATACTGGTCGCTGGCCCGGCTGTCGGTGTGTGAGCGTAATTCCACAGTCATTTCAGGATACTTTTTCAGGAGTGAAACCACTCGTTCGAGTTCCTTTGCCGCGTCGGGGCGAATAAAGAATTTATCGAGGTCGTAGTAAATATTGTCTAGCCGGAACACATCGCCCTCGCCATACATACCCACGTTGTTTTCCATTACCTCGCCCTTACGTCGGGTCTTAATTTGGTTCTGGTCGCGGGTGTATTTGTCCTTTTCGGTCGTGATCGTGTAGTTCGAGTTGGGATCCATCGTTAGCTCGTACTGCCCGTCAGGTCCCGTCGTCACGGTTTCTTCCGAATTATTCTTGTCGTTGCGCAGCGTCACGCGGACGCCATCGGCGGGCCTTAAATCCACTTCTTTGCGAATGGTACCTTTTACAATGGACGTGTTTTCACTTCGGTCGAGGTAAATTGACAGTCCCATGCTGGGGTTAGACGACTGCGTGGCTGTCGAGAAACGCACGCTGTTGGCGGCGTAACCTTCCTTGATCGCCTTGAATTCGTATTCTTTGGACGATTCGAGGCACATCCTGACGCTGCCATCCATGCCCGTTGGTTGGAGTTGCTGGTTGACGCCGTTCTTCACCACGCGCACGTCGGCGGCTTCGATCGCCTCCTTGGTTTTGGCATCATAAACGAAAATGTTGAGTTGCTTGCAAACCCGGCGGAAGCTGTAGATATTGTCGTCGGAAGCCCCGCGCTTGCGATTTGAACTGAAATAACCCGACATGCGGCCAGCATCAGCGATGAAGCCAAAGTCGTCACTAGATGAATTGATCGGCGCTCCCAGGTTTTCGACGCCTTGCAGGGCGATGTCGCCCCTAAGTTCGGCGGAGAAAACGTCGAGTCCGCCCAAACCTTCGTGGCCATCCGACGAAAAGTAAAGTACTCCGTCGGCATCCATATAGGGAAACATCTCGTTGCCCTCGGTGTTTATCTCGCGGCCCATGTTCACAGGCGTACCCCATTGTCCGTCGTTGAAATCCACCACGTACAGGTCGGTCGAGCCGTAGCCACCGGGCATGTCTGAGACGAAATACAGCTTTGAATCATCAGGGGAAAGCGCCGGATGACCGCAGGAATAATTCTTACTATTAAAGGGCAATTCCCTAATGTTCACCCACTTACCTTTGGAATCTTGCTCGGCGTAGTAAAGTTTTAGTTTCCGGATTCCTTCGCTGCTGCTCTTGCCTGATTTGCCCTTATCGTCGTTGTTACGCGTGAAAATGATGCGTTTTTGATCTTTGAAAAAGGTCATCGGTCCCTCGTGGTATTTGGTATTGAGCGTGCGGCTGAAAATCTCGGACTTGGTCAGGTTTGCCTCGACAGGCGCTGCAGCGGTTTTGTTGGCATTGCCGGACGGGTTAATATCTCCCCCGCCCAAGGTGGAAGTAGAAGTCGTCGTTGTGATGCTGGCCTGGCGGAACTGGTTCGTGTCCGGCTGAAAATAGATGTCGAGGAAAGGAGTTTGGTTGAAGTTAAAAACCCGCTTGACCACCCCCGACTCGTTGCGGGCCGATACGAAAGTCAGGCCGCCCTGATAATACATCGGGCTGAAATCGGCCTGCCGGGAGTTGAAGGGAAGGTACTCGACTTTGTAGGAAGACGAATCCTGATAAAAACGGTTCATGTCCATGTAAGAAACCGTGAACTTCTTGCCGCGCAGGTCCTCGGTTTGCATCTCGCCGTACTTGGCGTACATCTTCTGCGAGTCGCGGTACTTGCGGTTCTTGGCCAGCGACTGCGCGTAGTAGAGGTACGTTTCGCTGGGCAGGTCGGTGTATTTATCGACCAGTTCTCCGTACACCCGCTCGGAGTTGCGCGAATCCTGCAAGCGGCGGTAGCTGTAGCCAAGCTTCGTCAGGGCCTCACGGCGTTCCGCAGGGTCACCGCGCTTGTCGAGCCGGAGAAAGTCCTCGTAGCTGCGCACGGCGTTGAGGTAGCTCATGTCTTCAAACTGCTTGTTGGCCGCCCGAAGCCGGGCGGTTTGGGCCATCGCACCTACCGAAAGAAGGGTTAGGGAAATCGCCAGTAGCAACGTTTTACGGCAGATTTTCATAGAGATTTTTCTTTTCAATGTGTATTATTCCAGTAGTAATGACTAGTGATTAGCAAAGAAAATGCCAATTTTTATTTTAAGTGGAAAATAATGAACGGTTGATTAGGATTTAGGTTGCTAGGCATCAGGTAAGGCCGCATCAGACCCTAGGGCTATATGTTGAATATCAAATATTTATCCCTAAAAATAATGGATACATCGCAACTTGGAAATTAGCTTTTCAGAATTTCAAATTTAAGAATTTCGGTGGTTTTGGAATTCACCCTAAAACGCTCGTCGGTTCGTAATCCTAGCACCCAAACTACGTTTTGCTCAGCGTCTGCTAATACCAGGAAATCTTTTTTTCGGTTTATCGGTACCTTGGCATCAACGAGCAGATCGCTGACTTTCTTGCTTTTCCCGCCCATGCCGAAAGGCTGTAGCCAGTCGCCTGCCCGCGAGGGCCTCATCCGCAGCGGGAAGCGCAGTTTGGCGGCGTTAAAGTAGGCTGTTTGCGCATCTGCCCGAAATTCCATGTTCGGCAAAAGGGGCGTCCGCGTAATTATCAGCGACATATTTCCGGGCAGCGTTATTTTAGCCGAACCTTCCTGAATAAAAATAGAGTGAAAATCATCCGCCTGGCGTAGTAACTCGACAATCAAATCTTCTCGATCCTTGATTAAGGAGTGAGTAGATGAAAAAAACTGCTTCCCGCTAACTCCACCAAGGGAAGCCACGACTTGCTTCGTCTGAGCGTAGTTAAAGCCATATTCTTGCAGAATTTCGTGCAAAATATAGGCTGGCTCATTGGCTTTCTGAATCGTGGAGATGGAAATATAAATGCCATCATTTTCAATACGAACCGCCTTCCTGCGCCATTCCAAAAGCAATCCGCCAACGAGCGAATCGACCGCCCGCAGTCGTTCAAGATTTTGGTTGAAAGTCCTGTGCAAGGAGGGATTGATTTCCTGCAGTACGGGTAGTACCTGGTGTCTCAATAAGTTACGACGATACGTATCGGTGGCGTTGGAGCTGTCCTCCCGCCAAGCGATTTTTGCTTTTTGGGCAAAGTCCAGGATTTCGTTTTTTGAGACAAACAGCAATGGACGTACTACTTCACCTTTGACGGGCGCTATTCCCAGCAATCCAGGCAATCCAGTACCGCGCGTGAGGTTCAGCAGCACGGTTTCGATGTTGTCGTCGGCGTGGTGCGCGGTCGCCAGGTAATCATACTTGAATTCCTGGATCAGTTCCTCAAACCAGGCATAGCGTAAATCCCGCGCCGCCATTTGGATTGAAACGCCGTCTTTTTCAGCCCGCTGAGCCGTTTCAAACTTTCGTGTATGAAAAATAACGTTATGCTCCTCGGACCAATGCCGTACAGATACCTCATCGTCCTCCGACTCCGCACCACGCAGTCCGAAATTGCAGTGGGCGATGGCGAAGGAAAATTTTGCCCGGTGAAAAAGCTCGGCCAGCACCATCGAATCCACGCCTCCGCTCACGGCCAGCAGCGTTCTTTTCTCGGAAAGCTCGGGAGCGTAGTCGTTAACAAAAGTTAAAAGGGCGTGCAGCATGAGGCAAAGCGTGGCTTTAAACGTAATTTTACTGCTGATTTTAGTTCCAAAGATAGGCACAAAGGGCGGTGTCCTGAATCTGTTTTAGAAATAATGCCGACCCGAGGCAACCTTTTTAAACGGGATGGGGTCTATCTTATCGAAGAAGCCATGAAAAATAGTTTGCTCGCTTGTATGTTATTGATTTCCACCTGGGCCGCCGGTCAGGGCCGCCCGCCGCAGGAGCGCCTGCCGGGCAATCCGAGCGGGGCATCCGGCGGGCAGTCGCCAGACACGGTCGAGCTGCTCCCCGGTGCTGACAGCCTGACGGTCACTACTGAAAATGGCATAGAAATCCGGCGGGTCGTCAACAATGTCCGCTTCCGGCACAAGGGTTCATTGCTTTACTGCGATTTGGCGATTCAGAACGTGGGCAGCAATCTGATTCAGGCGTACGGCCATGTAAAGGTGGTGCAGGGCGACACGATCACCGTCACGGGCGACACGCTGCTATACTACGGAGATACGCGCTTTGCCATCGTGAGCGGCAAAAAAGCCGTTTTATTCGATGAAAAAAGAACGCTCACCTCCAAAAAATTGGAATACGACATGGCCAACGGCCTGGCCTACTACCGCGTGCCGGGCCGTACGGTGGATTCATCCAACGTGCTGACCAGTAAGGAGGGAATTTATAATACTCGCTCGAAGGTATTCGATTACTACGGTGATGTGAAGCTGGTGAACAAAAAATACGTCCTCACGACCGACACGCTGATTTACAATTCCATCACGAAGTGGTCGTACTTCAACGGCCCTACCAAAATTGTGAATGAAGATGGGACGCTGGTCGCTAAGCGCGGACAGTACAATACCGAAACGGAAGAATCCAGCTTCAGTACCCGCACGATGGTCGAAAATGAAAGTTATACGCTCACGGGCGATTCGCTTTTTTACGATAGTCAAAAACAACTCGGCTTCGCCAAAGGCAACGTCGAGATTTTTGCGAAGGAAGATAAGACGCTGCTAATTGGCGATGAGGGAATTTACCGGGGCGGGGAAGGTTTTTCCAAAGTCTTTGGCCACGCCCTAGTCAAAAGCGTCGTATCAGAAGACACGCTGTACATCCGAGCCGACACGCTTTATTCCATTCAGAACAAGGTAGATAGCACCCGAAAGTTGATTGGTGACCGGAACGTGTTTATTTTCAAATCCGATTTTCAGGGCCGTTGCGATTCGGTGCTTTACAATACGGCCGACTCCACGGTCTTTTTCTTCCGCGAGCCGATACTCTGGGGAAGCAACTACCAGATGGAAGCGGATTCGATTAGTGCTTTTTTGGTTAATAATAAAATCGATCGGATGCTGCTGCGCAGCAATTCCTTTGTCATTTCGGAAGACACACTCATCGCGCAGTTCAACCAAGTGAAGGGCCGCACTATCAACGCCTATTTCAACGAAGAAAGCAACTTGAAAAGGGTGTTTGTGGACGGCAACGGACAGAGCGCCTACTACGCTCTGGACGAGGACGAAAAGCTTATTGGTCTTAACCGCGTGGAATGCGGGAAAATGAATCTACAATTTGCGGCCAATCGGGTGAACCGAATCGCGTTTTTGGGGCAACCCGTGGGGAGTCTGATTCCGCCGCAAAATATAAAAGCACCACAGCGGCAACTTGAGGGCTTCAATTGGCGTATCGGTGAGAAACCGACCCTGAAACAAACCATTTGGGCCGAGGTGGCCCCTGAGAAAAAGGCGGTCGAGCCGACAAAACAACTGAATACGGCTCGTTTGCCGAAGAATTTGAAATAGCCGAGCGGGTTCTAGCACGGTTTTTGTAATAATGTTTATCATTGATAATAGCCGCTCAATAAATTTTTGCCAGCTATTGCACAATAATCTTTGATAGTCTTGTCGTAAATGTATATTTTTGTAAATCAAAGGGATAATTAAGAGGCCCGGCGATTCAAACTTTGCCCCTTGCCATGAAAAAAACTATACTTATTGTTTATACTTTACTCATACTGAGCAGCATGACTGCCCAAGCCCAGGTTCCTTCAAATAGCAGTCGCCTGAATTTGCCGAATAAAACGCAGAAGATGGCCTTCGATCGCCCATTGATGCAGAAACCTACGGTGCTTTCTTACAAGCCGCTGGCTCTGGGAAAGCCGCAGGCGCTGAATGATTATTACCGCGCTTTAATGTTTGCCAAACCTGCCAATAACACCGCTCCCTCTACCGTAGCCGTCGCCGAGAGTCTTGCTGTTAACCCCAACGCCCAAGTTGCCAAAGCAGATCGTCGTTCTTCCTCTATGGAACGGACATCCGACGGAAATCTTTTCTCAAACGAGTGGCTTACGGTTTCCAATGTTTACCCCAATCCGGCCAGCGATTATGCCGAATTTGATTATACCATAAAGAGTTCAGAGCGAGAGGCCAAGATCGTGATTTGCAATATTTTGGGCAATCCAATTTCAGAGTATACCCTGGACAAAAACGATCGCAAACTGCGCATCAACACGCGGGAAATGCCCACGAGCGTGTACTTTTATCGCCTGGCCATCGATGGCAACTCTGTGGCGACCAAAAAACTGCTCGTCCGCCATCAGCAATAGTCCGTTTCACGATACTTTCAAGGCTACCGGTTCGTTATGAACCGAGTAGCTTTTTTTATTACCTTTGCCGCCTTATGCGAAAAATACATTTTGCGAATTATTTCTTTCTCCTTTTCATCGCACTTTTCCTAACCACTTCCTGCAGCAAGTTTTCCAAGCTGCAAAAGACCGGAACGGACAAGGAAAAATACGCCGCTGCCCTGGACTATTACCAGGATGGCGACTGGTACCGGGCAGGACTACTTTTTGAAGAACTCATTCCGCTGTTGAAGGGAAGCACCGAGTCGGAAATGGCTCAGTTCTACTACGCCTACACGCAGTACCATCAGGATCAGTTCAATATGGCGCAGTTCCTGTTTAAGAAATTTTACGACACTTACGCCCGCAGCGACTACGCCCAAGAGGCCCTGTACATGCACGCCTATTCGCTGTATAAGGATTCCGCCCCGCACACCCTGGACCAAACCAGTACGCTGACGGCCATTTCGGCTTTGCAGGACTTCATCAACTCCTACCCCGCCAGCCCCTTCCGGAATGAGTGCACAGGGTATATCTTGGAACTCCGCCGCAAACTTGAACTGAAAGCCTACGAAAAAGCCAAGCTTTATTATAAAATCAGCGACTTCAACCTGGCCTCGCTCAAATCGGCCGTCATTTCGGTCGAGAACTTCCGCCGGGATTTTCCTGATTCGGAATTCAACGAAGAGCTGGCTTACCTGAAAGTAGATGCGCAGTACACACTGGCTAAGAGTAGTATTTTTCTCAAACAGAAAGAGCGCTATGAGGACGCAGTAAAATTTTATAAAGCGTTCATCGACAAATACCCCAGCAGTTCGTATTTGAAAGACGCCGAGAAACTTTACAGCAACAGCGAGGAAGAACTCGAACGCATTGCGAAGCTGGAAAAAGCGCAGAAGGATCGGTTGGACAAACTCCCCGACCCCGCTCAGCCCGCGAAGGTTACCACGTCTTCGATCAATAATTAAACCGTAAAAATTTAACCAGACAATCATAACATGTCAGCCAACACGAATCCATCCATCATCACCCGCAATACCAGCGACATCGCGGCCGTTACCGGAAATCTTTACGAGTCGGTTTCGATCATTTCAAAGCGCGCCCGTCAGATTTCCAGCAAGATGAAGGAAGAATTGAACAACAAACTGGCGGAATTCGCCTCCGGGGTGGATAACCTGGAAGAGGTATTTGAGAACCGCGAGCAAATCGAAATCTCCAAGTTTTACGAGCGTATGCCCAAGGCCGGCAGCACTTCCATCGACGAATTTATGGAAGGCAAGACGTACAGCGCTTATCGCGAATTGGAAGAAGGCAAGTAATCGACCGTTCGCCGAATTTTTCATCAGCCATACCAACGCCCGTCGCTGGTGTGGCTGATTTCGTGTAAACCCATCCTGTAAAACCACCTTGACATTGCAACTAGACGGCAAGAAAATACTCGTCGGGGTTTCCGGCAGCATCGCGGCTTACAAGTCGGCGTTGCTGGTGCGGTTACTGGTTAAAGCCGGGGCCGAGGTGCAGGTGATTATGACGACAGCGGCGGCAGAGTTCATAACGCCGCTGACGCTGGCGACTTTGTCGAAGCGTCCCGCCCTGTCGGCTTATGTCCGCGACGCCGAAGGCACCTGGAACAACCATATCGAGCTGGGGCTGTGGGCCGACGCGCTGGTCATTGCTCCCGCCACGGCGCATACTTTAGCTAAGTGCGCCAATGGCCTATGCGACGATTTGCTGACGGCCGTGTACTTGTCGGCGCGTTGCCCGGTGTTTTTTGCCCCGGCGATGGATTTGGATATGTATCGGCACGGCTCCACGCAGGCTAACCTTGAACGGTTGCAATCCTTTGGCAATTCGATTATCGAGGCAGGCTACGGAGAACTGGCGAGTGGGCTCGTAGGCGAAGGCCGTCTGGCTGAGCCGGAAGAAATCGTGCAGCGGTTGAAAAAGCATTTCTCCCGCCAGTCGGTGGCCGTGGGCAAGCGGGTACTCATTACGGCTGGTCCCACGCAGGAGGCCATTGACCCGGTTCGATACATCAGCAACCACTCCTCCGGGAAAATGGGCTACGCCATTGCCTACGCTTTTGCCAACGCCGGGGCGCAGGTAACATTGGTTAGCGGTCCGGTGACGCTGGATGTGAATGAATCAAGCATCAAAAAGATTAGTGTCCGCTCGGCGCACGAGATGTTCACGGCTACGGAAGCGGAGTTTGTTGGCAGCGATCTGGTCATATTTGCGGCGGCGGTGGCCGACTATGCTCCCGCTAAAGTGGCGGAGCAGAAGATCAAGAAAAAAGAGGCAGAATTCAGTCTGGTCATGACCAAAACGGTGGACATCGCCGGAACGCTGGGGCCACGCAAAAAGCCGAATCAACTACTCATGGGCTTTGCTTTGGAAACCAACGATGAGCTGGTAAACGCGCACAAAAAGTTGCAGACCAAGCAGCTAGATTATATCGTTTTGAATTCGTTGAACGATCCCGGTGCGGGCTTTGCGCACGATACCAACAAAATCACCGTTATTGATCGGGAAGGTGTGGAACGCCACTTTGAATTGAAATCCAAGCAGGAAGCGGCGCAGGATCTTCTCGAACTTATCATTGAAAAATGGAGCGAGGTATGAAAAAATGGTTGGTGAAATATATAGGTGCGATGTTATTGGGATTGGTCGCTCTCAATCTTTCGGCGCAGGAGCTTAACTGTACCGTCACGCTGAACTACGACCAGCTCGTGGCGCAGCAAAAAACGGACGAGCAGGCCATGAACCAACTCAGGACGTACATCAGCGATTTTATGAACACCACTCGCTGGACCAGCGACCAATTTACCCAGGCGGAGCGCATTGGCTGTAAGCTGAATATCAACCTGATAAAATCATTGAGCCAGGGGATTTACGAAGCCAACGCGCAGTTGATCGTCACCCGTCCGGTGTATAATTCCACCTACGAATCGGTGCTGTTCAGCTTCGTGGACCGCAATTTCAGCTTCAAGTTTTTACCCAACACGCCGATGTACTTCAACGAGACCAACTACACCGACGAGTTGCCTTTTGCTCTGGCATTTTTTGCCAACATCGTACTGACGCTGGATTACGACTCGTTCAGCAAATTGGGGGGGAGTCCCTACCTGCTGAAAGCGTTTAACCTGGCAAATATCGCCACCAACTCTTCTGCCTTCGGCAAAGCCTGGCGTGCGAACGGCGACACCCGCAATCGTTTTGCGCTGGTGGAAAACCTGATGAGTCAGCAGTTTCTGCCCTTCCGTGAGGGGATTTACAACTACCACCGCCTGGGCCTGGACACGGCCACCGAAACACCGGGACTAGCCCGCAAGAAAGGGATGGAAATGCTCACCACGGCCAAGCAGGTCGCCCAACTCCGCCCCGGCGCGGTGCTGATTAACTCGTTTTTCGACGCCAAGTCGGAGGAGTTTTACAACCTGATGCGAGAGGCTTCGCCCGACGATCGTCAGCAGGCTTTCACGCTGCTCTCCGCCCTCGACCCCACCAAAACGGAGTTGTATCGGAAGCTGATTCAGTAGTTTCAGAAGGTACCTTCAAAGACTTTCACCGCCGGACCGATCAAGTAAATATCATCGAACTGCGCGGGTTCAGTTTCCCGAAAAGCAACTTGCAATTCTCCGCCTACCGTATCGATCCTGACCGGACTCTCCCAACCAAAATGCGCCCGTGAAGACAAGGCGCAAGCCGTTACTCCCGTACCGCAGGAGTAAGTTTCATCCTCCACACCACGCTCGTAGGTTCTTACTTTCAAATGGTTGGGTGAATTCACCTCCACAAAATTGACGTTCGTCCCGCCACGTGGGCCGTAAATTTCGTTATTCCGCACGGCACGGCCAATGCTCACGACTTCGATCTTGTCCACATCGTCCACGTAAGCTACGTAGTGCGGCGATCCGGTGTCGATAAAATCGTAGGTTTCGTGTTTTTCCAAATTCTTCACCGGACTCATTTTCAAGTGAATAAGATCGGGCGTGGCCGTAGCTTCGTGCGGCCCATCGACGGCCAGAAAGGTCGTTTTTTCAGCAAAAATGCCTAAGTCGTGCGCAAAGCGAACGGTACAGCGGCCACCGTTCCCGCACATGCTTCCCTTGCCGCCATCGGCGTTATAGTACACCATTTTGAAATCATAACCCGCTACGTTGCGCAGCAGAATTAACCCATCGGCCCCGATGCCAAAGCGGCGGTGGCACAGACGCGCAATTTCTTTTTGGGATAACGAAAAAGTCTCATTGCGATCGTCAATGAGGATGAAGTCGTTGCCGGTGCCTTGGTATTTACGAAATGAAAATTTCATCGTTCAGCGTTCTTAGTTCAAAGTTATGCGTTCATCCGGGGCTACCCATGCCGTTTGAAGTTCAGGCTGATATTCGCGCCTTACTTATTTTCCGGCAATTTATACAAAAATCCCCGCTGGATAATTCCGACGGGGATCTGTTAAAACTTTATTCAAAGTTTCTTCAAAACAAGCTGTTCACAAAACGAAGAACTCTGAACTATTTAGAAGTTTTCAACTCCTTGATACGAGCGGCTTTGCCTTGACGACCGCGCAGGTAGAACAGGCGGGCGCGGCGGACTTTGCCTCGGCGGAGTAGTTCAATTTTGGCGATGCTGGGGGAAAGAATCGGGAAAATACGCTCGACGGCGATGCCGTTGGATATCTTGCGGACCGTGAAGGTTTCGCCCGCGCTGTTGGGGTTGCGGCGTTGCATAACGGTTCCCTGGTACAATTGGAGACGCTCTTTGCCGCCTTCGCGGATTTTTACGTGTACCACAATGGTGTCGCCCGATTTGAAATCGGGATACTCGGACTTACGGTTTTCATTCGTAGCCTCTACGAGTTTAATCAGTTCGCTCATGACGATTTTTGATAATAAATTAGGTAAAGAACTGCTCCCAGCGGACGGGGTGACGCCCCTTCATTCAAAACAGCCCTGCGAAAAACGAGTGCAAAAATAGACCTATTTTTTTGGATATGAAAGGTTTTGCTAGATTTACAAAATGAAAATACTATCCGCTCCCCAAATCCGCGATCTCGACGCACGCACCATTCAGAACGAACCCATTAGCTCACTCGACCTCATGGAACGGGCCTCGCGCGCCTTCGTGCGCTGGCTCTGCGCCCGCTTCGACAACCGACAACCGCTCGTTTTTTTCTGCGGCAAGGGCAACAACGGCGGCGACGGCTTAGCCATTGCCCGCCTCCTTTCGGCCAAAGGCTACGCCGTGACGGTGTACGTAGTGGATTATACTGATAAAGGTTCCGAAGATTTTTCCAAAAATCTTGTACGTTTAGCTGAACATTTGGCAGTTCATTACATCAAGGATAAAAAAGACCTTCCCGAACTAACCCGCGACGAACTGCTGATCGACGCTTTGCTGGGTTCAGGCTTATCTCGCCCGGCGCAGGACCTACTGGCAGTGGTCATTGGCATGATGAATGATAGTCCCGCACGGGTAATTTCAGTGGACATCGCCAGCGGCCTGTACATGGACAAGAGCAACGAGGAGGACGACGCGATCGTCCGGCCCGACTACACGGTAAGCTTCCAGTTACCCAAGCTGGCGTTCATGATTCCGCAGAACGGGCCGTTTGTCGGAGACTGGCAAGCCGTAAATATTGGTTTGGACCAAGACTTTATTCAGGAAGCAGAAACGCCCTATTTTTTTACGGATAAAAAGAGCGCGAAAAAGCTGATTCGTGACCGGGAGAAATTTTCTCATAAGGGTACTTTCGGCCACGCGTTGCTGCTGGCGGGTAGTTACGGCAAAATGGGCGCGGCTCAGCTTTGCGGCGGTGCCTGTCTGCGGTCGGGCGCGGGATTGGTGACGATGCACGTGGCGGGCTGCGGCTACCAAATTATCCAAATTGCCCTACCCGAGGCGATGTGTACAGTAGATATTGACGAAAAAATTCTGACCACTTTGCCCGAGTTAGAGGCCTATTCCGCGATTGGCGTCGGGCCTGGGCTGGGAAAAGAGCCGCAGACGCTGCAAATGTTGGAAGAATTGATCGAGCAAGCCAAGATCCCAATGGTGTGGGACGCCGATGCACTCAACCTGCTCTCCGAAAATCCCGATTTACTTAAAAAACTACCTGACCACACCGTTATCACGCCGCACCCCAAGGAATTTGAACGTCTGGCCGGGAAAAGCAAAGATGACTACGCCCGACTGGAATTAGCCCGCGATTTTGCCAAAGACCACAAGCTGGTCGTCGTGCTGAAAGGCGCGCACACGGCGGTGATTTTCCCCGACGGCATGGTGCACTTCAACGCCACGGGCAACGCGGGCATGGCCACGGGCGGCGCGGGTGACGTTCTGACGGGCATCCTCACCTCACTCCTCGCCCAAAAATACCACCCAAAGGACGCCGCCCGGCTGGGTGTCTATCAGCACGGCATCGCCGGCGACCGCGCCGCCAAAGCTCGTACCAAAGTGGCGATGATTGCTTCGGATATTGTGGAAAAACTGGGGTGGTAGTTGGGTAAAGGCTCCCAAGAAACGACCGCTCGATAAGTTTTTGGGGAAATTCCGGTACTGTTTCCAACTATTTTGCAACCGGAATGCTCTTGTTTGCGTAAGTTTAATGCGAGTAGCGATACTCCACCACGCATCATAACAGGAACACCATGAAACAATCCTTACCACGCCACTGGGGCGACTTGAACTCCAGTAAAAAAGACCAGAAATTCTCCCTTGACCAGGCATTCGTGATGGGTGGACTCGCCGTCCTCATCTTCGCTTACATCATCCTCCGTTTTGTCTTTCCCTTAATCGATAAGGGGGTGCTGTGGTAGGCTCAACTGAGCAGTTGAAAGGTCGCCCAGGCGGAGACGTAGGCCAGTACCATCGTGTACACGAGTTGCACCATCGGCCACTTCCAGCCGTGCGTCTCACGATAGACGATTGCCAGCGTACTCATGCACATCATCGCGAACACATAGAACATCAGCAACGAAAATGAAACCGCCGGGGTGTACATCGCGCCACCCGTCTGGGGGTTTCTTTCTTTTTGCAGCCGCTGCCTGATCGTCACGGCGTCCTCGCCCGCTTCGCCACCAATACTATAGATGGTGGACATCGTCCCCACGAACACTTCCCGTGCAGCAAAGGAGGTAATGAGCGCGATACCGATTTTCCAGTCGTAGCCCAGCGGCGCAATGGCCGGTTCGATAAATTTGCCAAAGCGTCCGGCGTAGGAGGTTTCCAACTTAGCCGAGGCCACGGCGGCTTCCTGCTCCTGCGGTGCAGCATTCGGCATTTCTTTGAGCGTCTGCGTCTCCGCTCGCTCCATGCTGTCGCCCGGCCCGTAGCTTGCCAGTACCCAAAGGACGATGGAAATAGCGACGATGATTTTTCCAGCTTCCAGCACGAATGCCTTTACGCTGTCGAACATCGTGATGCCCAAATGACTCCAGCGCGGCCACTTGTAGGTCGGCATTTCCAGGATAAAATAGCTCGGCTCGCGGCGCGGCACGAAAATTGAAAATAGCCAGGCTGAACCCAACGCGCCAATCAAGCCAAGCATGTACAGCCCCAGCAAGACCAATCCCTGCAAATTCAGAATACCCAGCACCATTTTATCCGGCACGACCAGCGCGATGAGAATGGTATAAATCGGCAACCGCGCCGAGCAACTCATCAGCGGCGTGACCAGAATCGTCAGTAGCCGCTCGTAGGGATTGTTAATGCTGCGCGTGGTCATGATGGCGGGAACGGCGCAGGCCACGCCCGAAATCAGCGGCACCACGCTGCGGCCATTCAGGCCGAATTTTCGCATCAGCTTATCCATGATCACCATTACCCGCGCCATGTAGCCCGACTCTTCCAGCAAGCCCACCAGGCCGAAAAGGAAAGCGATTTGGGGAATGAAAATAATGACCCCCCCGATGCCAGCCATGAGTCCGTCGGTCAACAAATCGTTCAGGACGCCCGGGGGCAGCGTATTTTTCGTCCACATAATAACGTCTGCGGTGGCTTGGTCGATCCAGTCCATTGGGTACTGTGCCCAGGCAAAGACCGCCTGAAAGATCACCAAAAGCACCACCAGAAAAGCCAAATAACCCCAGAACGGATGCAGCAGAATTTTGTCCAGCCGTCGCGTCCAGGCGGGTTGTTCACTCTCCCCCTCCGAAGTCACAGCCTTTTTCACCAACGGCCGCAACCGATCGTAGCGCGTAATCGTCTCGTGAGCCAGAACATCAGTTTTATCGAAAGCGTGTTTGGCAATCAATTCATCAAGCTGCTGCCGTTGGCCTTGATCCAAAAAGGTAAAGGAATCATGCTGACAGAGGTATTGAAGCGCCAGGTAATTGTTATCGAGGTTGTATTTCTTTTTGACTTCCTCAATAATAGCCGATTGACTCTCAGTAGGATCCAGAAAGTAAGTCGGAACAAGCTTTTCGGTCCCCGCCACGCGCTGAATGGCCTCCCGCAGGCGGTCGATGCCCTCACCCGAGCGGGCGTTGATTTTCACCACAGGAACCTGCAACTGCATCGCCAATTGTACAGCGTTGACTTTCAGCTTCATGCTATCTGCCACGTCCAGCATATTGAGAGCCAGCACCGTGGGCAAACCCAAATCGGATATTTGGGTGAATAGCAACAAGTTGCGCTGCAAATTAGAAGCATCGGCCACCACCACGACCGCGTCGGGGTGGTCGGGATGCTGCGGATTGGCCAGAACGTCCATTGCCACCTGTTCATCCCGCGACTTGGGATAAATGCTGTAAATGCCGGGAAGGTCTATTAAAGTCGCTTCCGCGAGGGTAAGCGTATCAGTAGAAGCAGATTGATTGGTGGAAGCAGGAAAGCGAAGGGTGCCGGATTTCTTCTCGACGGTGACACCAGGGAAGTTCCCGGTTTTCTGACGTAAGCCCGTCAATTGGTTGAATAGCGTGGATTTTCCGGAATTCGGGTTGCCGATGAGGGCAATTTTGCGGGGAACGGGTTTCAATTCAATGCTTCACCAAATAAAATTACAGGAGATATGATCTACTCCACTACGATACTCGCGGCTTCGTTTCGGCGCAGCGACAGGCAATAGCAGCCGCCTACGCGCACACAAATCGGATCGCCAAAAGGAGCTATCGCATCCAAACGCACCTCACAACCGGGCAAACAGCCCATTTCGAGCAATTTCAACGACATATCGCGGTCACTGAATGACTTGATGACAGCTTTTTCCCCCTTCTTAAGATCGGCGACGTTGCGGGTGCGTAGCATAGCTTATTTAGATTTGATATAATTAAACACAAAGTAAGTGTACAGCCGCCATATTCGCAAATGATTTTTGTCATGTTTTTTATTTGGTGCGGCTTTATGCCGTAGTTTTGCGGGCAGATGCTTGAATTGAAGACGCTCATCTGGAAAGAAATAGCCCTCGAATGGCGGCAGCGTTATGCCGTGAGCGGGATGCTGCTGTACGTGGGGAGCACGATCTATGTTTGTTATTTAAGTTTTAAAGTAAACCAAAATGACCTGACGCCCATTGTCTGGAACACGCTGTTCTGGATTATTCTGCTGTTCACGGCGGTAAATGCCATCGCCAAGAGTTTCGCGCAGGAGCGTTTGGGGCGGTTGCTTTATTACTATACCATTGCCAGTCCTAGGGCCATTATTATTTCAAAAATCATTTACAATTCCCTGCTGATGCTGGTGCTGGCGGGAATTGGTTTTGGGTTTTACGTGTTTGTAATGGGTAATCCGGTAGCGGATTTGGGGCTGTATATTATAAGTATAATCCTGGGTTCGCTGGGCTTTGCTTCGGTACTCACGATGGTGGCGGGCATCGCCTCGAAAGCCGAAAACAGTGCCACTTTGATGGCCGTGCTGAGCTTTCCCATTATTTTACCAATGTTATTGATAGTTATGAAGTTAGCTAAAAACGCTTTAGACGGCCTCGACCGCAGTGTCAGCTTGGACGAGATAACCAACTTGCTGGCCATCGACGCCATCGTGATCGCGCTGTCTTATATGTTGTTTCCTTATTTGTGGAGGAGCTGAAATTAATTTTGAATGATAGAATGAGAGATTGAGTGAATAAAGGATAACGTGCGAAAGCAACATTCTCTAATTCTCTCAATCACTAATTCACAATTGAATGAAATGAAAAAAGCTTGGTGGAAAGTCCTGACGGTAGTAATTCTGGCCTACGTCATTTTTCAGGGGTTGCTGGGAACGGTGCCCCGGCAGCCAATCTTGAATGAGACGATTCGGAATTTGTACTTTCACGTCGCGATGTGGCCGACCATGATTACGCTGTTGTTAGTATCGATGGTATTTGCAATCCGCTATTTGCGCTCCGGTGCTACCATCGATGACGATAAATCAGCTGCTTTTGCCAAGTCAGGTATCTTGTTTGGCATCTTGGGTTGCGTGACGGGTTCGCTTTGGGCAAACTATACTTGGGGCGGGTTCTGGCCCAACGACCCCAAACTGAATAGCGCGGCGGTAGGTATGCTGATCTATTTCGCTTATCTGTTACTACGAAGTTCATTCGAAGACGAGCAACGCCGTGCCCGCATCTCAGCAGTTTACAATATATTTGCCTTCTTCGTGTTCATTCCATTAATTTACGTTTTGCCCCGACTGACCGACTCACTGCACCCTGGCAACGGAGGTAATCCGGGATTTGGCTCACTTGATCTCGATGGCAATTTAAGGATGGTTTTTTATCCCGCTATTATCGGCTGGATTCTGCTTGGAACCTGGATTACCAGTATCCGCTACAGGTTGAAGGTCATTCAGCGGACACAGGATGAGCGCGTGAGTGCAGGTACCCTTTCGGAAGTCAACGATCATCTGTCACCGGCGGGCGGGCCCGTCTGAGCGAACCGGGCGGCATGGGCCGTCCCACGCCGGGCGGTCAAGGAGAACGGCTAACGGTTTTACAATTGGTTTTACAATTATATGAAACGTCTATCTTTTTTAATTCTAACTTTTACTTTCATTTCCCTAAACCTCTTGGCTCAAACGGGTGTTGACTCTGAGGTAGCAATGGCCGATCAGATGCGGGCCGATGGGAAAATTTGGGTGGTGGTGGGTGTGATTGCGCTTATCTTTGCCGGAATAATTACCTACCTCGTTCGTTTGGATAGTAAATTGACCAAAGTCGAGAAAGAACTCAATATCAAATAACCGCTATGAAAAAGTCCCACATTTTTGGAATTGGTATTATCGCCGTAGCGATTGCCATCATCGTTTCTACGGCGGGCGACGCCAGCACGTATGTCAACTTTACGCAGGCCGAAAAAATGGCCACGAACGGCAATAAAGGAAGCATCCACGTGGTGGGAAAGCTGAAAAAGGACGCTTCGGGCGTTATTCAGGAAATGGCCTACCAGCCCGAAATCGACCCCAACTATTTTGTGTTTACGCTGATGGACAACGACAACCGTGCCCAAAAGGTGGTTTACCGCAGTCCCAAGCCGCAGGATTTCGACAAGTCGGAGCAGGTGGTGGTCATCGGTAAGATGGAGAAAGACCATTTCGAGGCGGAGAAAATTCTGCTGAAATGTCCTTCTAAGTACAACAACGAAAAGCTGGAAACGACTGAATACCAAGCTGCCCAATTATGATTCATACCATCTACGGCGACGCGGGTCGCTTGTTCGTAATTGTTGCTTTTGTCTCGGCCCTGGTCGCGACATTTGCTTATTTCAAGTCCGTTATTTCTTCTACCAGGCTGGACGACGTTCCGGTCTGGAAACGCTTTGCGCGCGGGGCGTTCTTCCTCCATGCAGCGGCGGTGGCCGGGGTGGTTTTTTGTTTGTACTGGATTATTGGCAACCACTACTTCGAGTACCACTACGCCTGGGACAACTCGTCCCTTTCGCTACCCACTGAGTATGTCATTTCCAGTTTTTGGCAAGATCAGGAAGGAAGTTTCCTACTTTGGATCTTTTGGAACGTAGTACTTGGTTTGGTCTTGATCGTTACCAATCGCTCGTGGGAAGGCCCGGTAATGGCAATTTTTGCGCTGGTACAGGCATTTCTGGCGTCCATGATTCTGGGCGTCGTCATTCCCGGTTTGGATTTGAAAATCGGCTCGACGCCTTTCCTTTTACTACGGGAGGCGCTGCCTGATATTCCCGTTTGGCAAACCAACCCCAATTTTATTCCCAAAGACGGTAACGGTCTCAATCCACTACTGCAAAACTACTGGATGGTCATCCACCCTCCTACCCTCTTTTTGGGCTTTGCTACCACCTTGATTCCCTTCTCCTTCGCGATGGCGGGACTGTGGACCAAGAAAGTGACGGAATGGATTCGTCCCGCTTTGCCCTGGGCTTTGTTCTCGGCGATGATTTTGGGGGTAGGCATTCTGATGGGTGCCTACTGGGCCTACGAAACGCTCAATTTTGGCGGTTACTGGAACTGGGACCCGGTCGAAAATACCTCTTTCGTTCCCTGGCTGGTGCTGGTCGGGACGATTCACGTCATGATTATCGGGCGTAAAAACGCTACGGCCCTCAAAACGTCTTTCATACTGGCGATTGCCACCTTTGTAATGATTCTCTATTCCACGTTCATGACGCGAAGTGGGGTTTTGGGTAATGCCTCGGTGCACTCTTTCACCGATTTAGGCTTGTCGGGACAACTGCTCATTTATCTGATGACCTTTGTCGTGCTTTCTGTCGGACTGCTGATTTATCGCTGGAAGTTGCTGCCCAGCGACGAAAAAGAGGTTTCTACCTATTCTCCCGAGTTCTGGATTTTCATTGGGGCTACGCTGCTTTGCCTAGCCGGTTTTCAGATTTTGGCCACTACCTCGATTCCAGTGTATAATGCCATTGCTGAGGGTTTTGGCAAAATTCTGAACCTGGCGTTGCCGACCGATCCCATTGAACACTACAATAAATTCCAAATTTGGTTCTTCGCCTTAATCACGGCTTTGACGGGTATCGGTCAGTTCTTCTGGTGGAAGCGCACGGGAGAGGGAAAGCTCAGTACACTGTACCCGCCTTTGCTGATTACCCTGATTCTTAGCGCGGTTTTCATCACTCTGGGCGAAGTTCGCACCATTTCCTACATCGTTCTATTAACCGCCGCCGTTTTCTCCATTGTAGCCAACGGTACCATTTTGCTCAATATTATAGGAGGAAGTTATAAGTTGTCGGGCGGTGCAGTGTCCCACATTGGCCTGGCTTTGATGCTGATTGGCATTCTGTTTTCGTCGGGCTACACGCGGGTAATTTCTTTGAACAACTCCGGCCTGATGATTTCGCGATCGGAGGAATTTACTAAAAACGACAATAAAGAAAACAAGGAGAATGTCACGCTTTGGCTCAATAAGCCTTCCCAGATGGGTAAGTTCATGCTGACTTGGCGCGATGTGCGCGTGGAGCCACGCTACGTTCCCGGCTATATTCCTAAGGGCTGGGTCGAGATTATTGAAAATGACTTCCACGCGGTGGCTTTGCGCGATATTGTCGTCGAGGATAAGACGTACTATAAAACGGGTGATACGCTGGAAATTTATCCCGAGAATTTCTATTACGAAATTGAGTACCGTGAACCGTCCGGCAAAATCTTTACGCTCTACCCACGGGCGCAAATCAACCCGCGCATGGGGCTGATTTCCTCACCCGACATTCAGCGGAAGTACAACAAAGACCTCTACACCTACGTCTCGATGGTGACCAATCCGCTGGACGAAGGCAAATGGAGTGCAACCGAGGAATTCACGGTAGCCATGAAGGATACCTTCTTTGTCAATGACTACGTAGCCATTCTTGATAATGTCGTCCGCACCGATCAAGTGGACGGGGTACAACTCGGCGAGAACGACGCCGCCGTGAAAGCCATCATTCGGGTGCTGGACACCGACCACGAGTACGTTCTCGACCCGTCGTTCGTCATTCGTAACCGTACGGTAGGCCGCAAGGCACAGGTCAGCAACGAATTGGGCCTGCGTATTCAGTTCAACGAAATCAACCCGCAGACGGGCAAATTCACTTTCGCCGTCAATACAAAACAACGTGACTTCATTGTAATGAAGGCTTTGGAAAAGCCGCTCATCAACGTGCTGTGGCTGGGTACTTTCGTGCTAACGCTTGGTTTCTTGATGGCAACCGTGCGCCGCTTTCGGGATTTCTTCAAAAACCAAAAACGAGAATTAGTAGCTGAAACGGTGAAGCCCAAGAAGCGGACCCCTCAGCAAGTTTAGTTTCTTGATATAGACTATTCTTCTTAATCAATACGCCAAAAGCCCGCTTCGATCGAAGCGGGCTTTTGGCGTATTGTGGATATACATTTTGTCTAATTAGCGGACTCACTGAGTTCGCTCATATCGTCCTCATCCAGTTGCAGCGAGGCCGCTGCCACGTTTTCTTCCAGGTGTGCCACCGACGAAGTGCCGGGAATGGGCAGCACCACGGGTGAACGTTGCAGCAGCCACGCCAAAGCCACCTGGTATTCCGAAACGTCGTGCTTCTTGGCAACTTTCTGGATCGTCTTCTGGCTGTTAATACTTCCCGCCGAAAGTGGATACCAGGGAATGAAGCCCACGTTATTTTCCTCGCACCATTTAAGCGAGTCCTCCCAGCGCCGCTCGTCCAGATTATACATATTCTGCACAGTGGCAATTTCGATTATGTCGCTGGCCTGTTGTAATTGCTCAGCACTCACTTCCGACAGACCGATGTGGCGGATCAGACCTTCCTTCTGAGCATCTTTCAGTACACCCAAACTCTCTTCCATTGGCACCTCGGGGTCGATGCGGTGAAGCTGATAGAGCTCGATGCGCTCTATTTTTAGGCGCGTCAAACTGCCTTCCAGAGCCGAACGCAGGTACTCAGGCCGACCATTGGGTTCCCATTTGTTGGGGCCGGGACGGGTCAAGCCGCCTTTGGTAGCGATGAGCATTCCCGCCGGATACGGGTGCAGGGCTTCAGCGATAAGTTCTTCGGATACGTTGGGTCCGTAGCTATCGGCGGTGTCGATGAAGTTGACCCCTAATTCGGGTAAACGTCGCAACACGCGTACTGCTTCCTTACGGTTGTCAGGTGGTCCCCAGATACCGCTGCCCGTGATACGCATGGCTCCAAATCCCAGACGATTAATGGTCAGGTCGCCGCCTATTTTAAATTGGCCCGAGGAGGCCGCATCTATATTCTTCTCATTCATTACTGCTAAATTTTTCTCATTTCAAGAGGAAATATGCCCTCTCAATAAATTCCCGCCAAGTGCATTCTTTTGAAAATACCCAGCTTATCAAAACTGCCCGAAAGCAGCCGCCGCGCCTGAGCGCGTTGGCTCATGCGTCGGGTGGAGTTACCATGAAAGTACTGGTGGTACTCGATCCAAAAACGGTAGGCTGCTCTCCTGAATTTGCTCCTCTTTCTCTCTTCCATGACCGTCGGTGTTTAAAGTTGATAAAGGTGTTTGGGAATATTTTCACCAAAGCCAAAACTTCTATGCCATTCCCTAAAGCAGAACAGGATTCCCGCATCTACACGGAAGTCCTGGCCAGACAGTATACTTATGCCACTACACCAATATTTCTCTGAGAAAATTAATCAACATTTATTGAACAAGCTGTTGGCAAAACGCCCGGTTCACACTCAATAGTATTTGACAATTTATCGCCACCAAACTGTGTTCTGGTATTGATTCCCAATTTGAATCGGCTGGCCAATCAATGGTGTGGCCAGAGGTAATCCCAGTTCCTGTGTCCGCTTCGATACCCGCTCGATGGGTTCGTACCAGGGGTGCAGGGCAAGGGTAAATTTACCCCAATGCACGGGCAGTAGCACTTTGGCCCGCAAGTCGAGGGCAGCCTGGGCAGTCTGCTCGGGCATCATGTGGATATAAGGCCAGTTCTGGTTATACTGTCCGCATTCCAAGATTGCCAGATCAAAAGGGCCATACTGTGCTCCAATCTCGGCAAAGTGGGTGTCGTAGCCCGAATCTCCGCCCAGGTACAGTTTGTAATTAGGCGCGTCCAGGACAAACGACGACCACAGCGTTTGTCCGCGCTTGAATAGCCGACCCGAAAAATGCCGCGAGGGCAGCGCGGTGAGATGAATGCCGCCTTCAAGATTTGTTCCCTCGTGCCAGGCCAGTTCCTGTATCGTACCGGGTGCGTAGTCCCAGCGCTCCAGGTGCGCGCCCACGCCCAGTGATGCTACGACCTGCTTCACCTTGGGACGTAGTTCGCGGATTGTCTTATAATCGAGGTGGTCGTAGTGGTCATGCGTGAGGAGAAGAATGTCAATTTCGGGCATATCCGCAACCCTATATACGTTGCTGCCGGGGTAATTTTTGCCAAAAAAAGAAACGGGCGAAGCATGGCCACTGAATACCGGATCGACGAGGATCGTTTTGCCCGATATTTTGAGCAAGTAAGAAGAATGACCGAACCATACCAGCGTTGCCCCGGTGGCAGGCAGATCGTTCAAATCAGTTTTTACCGAAGGCAGCGGCTGGCTGGGTTCGCGGTCTTTACTGGCCCGCAGGTAATCTCGTAAGTTTTTCAGTATCCCATTGACCATGACAGGCGTAGGGCTAAGATTTTGAAAGGACCCCTCGCGATAATTTGGGACGTTTTTGATTCGTTCGAGTCGGCTACCATCGGGTACGCGACCAAATACACGGCTTCCTAAATATTTCTTTACGATAAATGCGAGGGCTGATGACGACAGGAGTAAAATTAGGAGGAGAGGCATAAAAAGAAATTTCGCGCTAAGATTTGGTAAAGGAAACCCTAAAAGAAAGGAATAGATTTCAGCTTGTCCTGGCGCAGCTTGCCAGAGACCGGTTTGATCAGGGTGAAATGAAGTGTACATTTGAATTTTGCAAAAATTATTGGCGTATGAAACCTACCTCACTCGAAGAATTCTACAACGTAACGACCGCCCTGCTGCCAGAAGGCATCAGCCGGGAGATCGGGCATTTCAACGTGTTCAAGGTGGAGGAGATGATTGCGCACTATAAGGCAAAGCAGTCGATGCCGTACAATCGGCGGGAGTATTACAAAATCAGCCTGATCAATGGCCGCAACAAAACCGAGTACGCCGACAAGGTCATCGACGTCGAGAAAAACGCCCTACTGTTTGGCACGCCGAAAGTACCCTACAACTGGACGCCGCAGGATGACCGGCAGGGCGGCTATTTCTGCATTTTCACCGCTGAGTTTTTGATCAAAAACAAAAGCGGTGTCATTCTCGACGACCTGCCCATTTTCCGATCGGGCGGATATCCCGTCTTCAATTTGACCGATACCGAGGCGGTGGAACTGACGGGTATTTTTGAAAAAATGCAGCGGGAGCTGTCATCCGATTATGGCTACAAATACGATTTATTGCGAAATTACACGCTGGAACTTATTCACTTCGGGCAAAAACTGCAACCTGCCACCGCGCTATACCCCACGCATACCGCTTCGGCGCGGGTCAGCTCTTTGTTCATCGAACTGCTGGAACGACAGTTCCCCATCGAGTCGCCTGAGCAGAAACTCGCCCTGCGCACCGCCAGGGACTACGCCGACCGTCTGGCCGTTCACGTGAACCACCTCAATAAGGTTTTGAAAGAAAACACGGGCAAAACCACCACCGAAATCATCGGTAGCCGCGTGGTGCAGGAGGCCAAGATTCTGCTGAAACAAACGGACTGGAACGTGTCCGAAATATCGTACAGCCTGGGATTTGAAGAGGTGGCCCATTTCTCCAACTTCTTTCGGAAGCGCACTTCGCTGGCCCCGATGGCTTTCCGTTCGTGAACTCGCTATTTGAATTTTACAAATACTGGATTGATCCCCGCAAACAACGCAAGCCGTATTAGCCACACCTTTGTTCCATCAATTATTTAAACAAACCTACCGATGGAACTCAAAAACGACACAATCCTAATCACGGGCGGAACGAGCGGCCTGGGCCTTGAATTTGCGGCTAAATTGCTCGCGCTGGGCAATACCGTCCTCATTACGGGCCGTGACCAGACCAAACTTGAACAAGCCAAAAAGCAACTGCCCGGCGTGCATATTTTCCAAAGCGATGTAAGCGACCCCGAGCAGATCACCCGACTTTACCAACGGATAAGCAAAGAATTTCCAGGACTCAACGTGCTGATAAACAACGCCGGGGAAATGCGCAACCTGAATCTAAACGATCCTTCGCTGGATGTATGGAACGTAACTAGGGAAGTAGAAACCAACCTCATGGGGCCAATCAGAATGGTGCAGGAATTTATGCCGCAGCTCAAAAAGCAGAAGTCGGCGGCCATCCTCAACGTCACTTCCGGCATCGCCCTCATTCCATTTCCCCTCTCACCCGTGTACGGGGCCACCAAAGCGGGGCTGCGCTCCTACACAAAATCGCTGCGCGTCCAGTTAAAGAATACGAGCATCAAAGTGTTCGAACTCATCGCCCCGGCGGCGAAGACTCCGCTGAACGATAAGTTTTTGGATGAACCCGGTTTCGACCCAAAAATGATGATGGCCCCCAACAAAGTGGTGGACACCGCGCTGAATGGTTTGCAGAAAGATAAGTTTGAAGTCTATCCCGGCGCGGCCCAAATCATGAAAATTGTCAGTCGGCTGGCCCCGAAAGTACTCTTCAACCAGATGGCGAAAATGGCCGATGTGAAGATTACACGGGATGGTTTTTAACTCCTCTCCGAATCTAAATATCCTTCCCCGCCAACTCTCCCAACTTCCTCTCTAAAACCTCCCCGTGCAGATTCCTGGCCACCACCCGCCCATCCGGCCCGACCAGCACATTCGTGGGAAAGCTGCTGATTTTGTAGGTTTCAATTAGCTGGTTCTTGTCGTCAGAAATAATCTGCGGCCAGGCCAGCGGGCGCTTTTTGAGGAATTTTTCCAGCGATTCGGGTGACGTCTTTCCGGCGATGCTGACGAATTCGACGCGCTGCTTGTTGACACCTTCATAAATTCTCTGTAATTCCGGTATTTCGGCAACACACGGCCCGCACCAGGTTCCCCAGAAGTCAACAAAAAGGTATTTGTCTTTATAATCGAGTGAAGAAATAGGAACGTCTGAATTAAAAAGTTTGGCTTTGAAGGGTTGAAAACGATATCCAGTCTGTAACCCAAAGCCAAGTTTCTCGGCGTCCTCTCCTTCTAATTCAAGTACCTCGCGGTAGATATTCACGCCTAGGTTCCGGTATTTTACTTTGTCAAAAAGCCCCCCAACCGAGAGTAGATCGCCCTCTCTGACCGGTTCCGAAAAGCCTTTTAGAACTGAATTGTTTTCATCGACAAGTGTCAATGAAGTGTTGTCATAATCAGGTCGGCCCGAGTTACTCAATACAATGTCGTGTACCTGATCCTTCACCTTCAATCTCGCGGTGGCGTATTGAGGAAAAGCATAAGCCAAAGGGTAAAAATTGGTTCGCCTGACGAGCATCGGCACGCGCTTCGAAACTACCTCGCCCCCTTGGAGTACCTCGTAATTCACGTAACGCTTTTCATCCTCGGTATAGTGGGTCATCGTGCTGTCCATTGCGTAGGCTTTAGGATAAAACACTTCGTCATCGCTAAAATCCAGATTGTTATTGGTATCGATTATTACCGCCGTTAGCCCCTCCTTGTCCTTACCACTCACTACGTACACATAACATTTAATTGGCTCGGCGGACAACTCTTCGGGATTGAGATGCCATTCCGCCCTTTCTATGAATCCATCAAACTCTTCCTGACTTATATTTCCGGCTTTGTAACTTTGGTAAAGAACTTGTTGTAAGTTCAGGTACACCATTGATTTCTTTACGCCTCTCCATGACTCGGGGATTCCTTTTACGGGCAGATACGTTTTGACCCACATTTTGGCAGAAGGATTGTCGTCCTTATATTCCTCTTGGAGAGGCCCCCAACTAAACCCGGCTGGCCCAAACCCTTCCACGAAGGTCAGTGGCAAGCGCACAATTCCGCTACCGTCCTTATCTTTTTCCCAATTTTGGCAGGAAGCCAGCATACAAACGGCCAACAGTAAGAAAATCAGTTTGTTTCTCATGATTCCAAGCTTATTTTTTGTTTCCACTATTTCAAAATAAAGCGAATCTCCCCCCTTCCTTACCCGCTTCGTCCAGCCCTGAACGTTCCCCCATCAAACGCCGTTATAATTCAATCTGAGATAGGGGGCTGGCAACAGCCTCATTCTTCTGGACAAATCGAATAAACCAGCCACGCATGGACGCTCCTTCTGATAATACCTCAAAAAAGGATGAGGAAATCTTCATTCAGGATGAATGCGGTGATACCTTATGGGACGCCGTACTCGCTCAGCCGCACCTCAACCAGGCAGTCTTTGAGGCAGAATCGGCCAAAAACGCGAAACGGAAGATCGACACTAAAGTATCGGACAATTCTTGATTCTTAAAAACGTACCCACCGATGCGAATTCATTCTGTCAACGTCGGTTTGCCGCGTACGGTCGAATGGGGCAAACGGATGATTACCACGGGCATTTTTAAAGAACCCGTAGTCGGGCCGATTCCCCTGGACTTTGTCAATTTGCGGGGCGACCGACAGGCCGACTTAACGGTTCACGGCGGGCCAGACAAGGCGGTTTATGCTTACGACCTGGCGCACTACGCAGTATGGAAAGAGCAAATCACCCGCACCGACTGGACACCCGGCCTGTTTGGCGAGAATCTTACAACCGAAGGACTGCTCGAACCCGAAGTGCGGATCGGTGATTTATTCCGCATAGGCACGGCACTCTTGCGGGCGGTCCAACCCCGGTTTCCTTGTTATAAGGTGAACGTGCGCTTCGACGATTCCGGGATGACCCGGCGATTTGCACAGATGGGGCGTCCAGGTATTTATTTTCGGGTAGTGGAAGCTGGAGTCATCACAGCTAGAGATACCATAACACTCACAGAAACTGCCGATACCGATATCACGATCCAAACGGTCAATGATGTTGTTTTGAAACAAAAAGGAGGTTCCGAGTTCTTTGCTCGCCTGGCTTCGCTACCGCACTTGGCCGAATCGCTGCGCAGCAAGTTTGCCAATTCCGTGTCGCGTCATCAAAGCTAATGCAAGCTGGGCAGGTGTCTTTAAAAGAGTAAGTTTATTGCGCCGAAACAATGCCGTACGATTTCGCGCCGAACGTTCCCCCATCGTTCCCCGTTATACCCCTGATTCCGGCCAAACGCCCGAATCATTTTTTATTTTAAAACTACCTCCACCAAAGAATAAACACATGCAAAAAATACACGCCACTACCGTCCTGGGTGTCCTGCACAACGGGATGCTGGCCCTCGGGGCCGACGGACAGGCCACGATGGGCAATACCGTCGCCAAGAGTAACGTCAAGAAAGTCCGCGCTTTGCAGGGCGGCAAAATCCTGGTTGGCTTCGCCGGTTCCACGGCGGACGCCTTTTCGCTGCTGGAAAAGTTCGAGGAAAAACTCAACGCCTACGGTGGCAACATGAAACGGGCCGCTATCGAACTCGCCAAGGAATGGCGCACTGACCGCTATCTACGCAAGCTGGAAGCGATGATCATTACGGCCAACCAGGAAGAAATCCTGGTCATTTCCGGCACGGGCGACGTGCTGGAACCCGAAAATGGCATCGCCGCCATCGGCTCGGGCGGCAACTACGCCCTCTCCGCCGCCACCGCCCTCAAAAAACACGCTTCCCAACTCACCGCCGAAGAAATGGTCCGCGAAGGTCTAATGATCGCGGGCGATCTTTGCATTTATACAAATCAGAACCTTACAGTGGAGAAGTTGGGATAGTGGGCTACGGAGTTCTTATTGGTCAAACGCGGGGCGCCCCGAGGCGTTAATTGTTAAAAGGCAAAGGGCTTTTGATTTTCCAAATTAGCAACGGAAAAGCATTTGTAGAATTCCATTTAACCTTTTAACCATTAACCTTTTGACCTATTTTAAAGCTCCCCCAGAAGAATCAACAACTCCCTAAGCCGCAAACTCACCGTTCGGCTTCCATCGGGAAGGTACTTGTGAGCAATCATCGTGAAGCTTAGGCGTTCGCCCGCTTTGGTGGTGACGTAGCCGGCGTAAGCGCGGGTGCCGCCGATGGAGCCGCTTTTGGCGCGGACATTCCCGGCGGCTTTGGTACGCTTGCCGATGTTGCGGACGGTACCCGTTTCGCCCAGGATGGCGATGCTTTCGTAGAAGTCTTTGAAGTTCTTGTCCACCGTGGCGGCGTTCAGGACGTCGGTGAGATTTTGGGCGGTGAGTGATCCGGTGGGCGACAGGCCACTGCCGTCCTTGACGAAAAAGCCGCGCATATCCGCACCTTTTTTACGCCAGTAATCGGCTTCAGCTTCAACGGCATCGTCGAAGTCGGGCTTGCTGTTTAGCTTGACGCCCACGATTTTGAGGAAAGCATCGGCGTAGAGGTTGATGCTCCAAAAGTTGGTTTGCTGGACCAGGTTGCGTAGCGTGGGCGAACTGTACTGGTCGATGACGGTGCGCGGCGCGGCGACGGCGGAGGACTTGGGCAGCACGTCACCCGCTCCGGCAATGCCGACGCCAGCCGCTCGCAAGGCGCGGGTAAGTTCAAATGCTGCCGAGTAGGCCGGGCGGGGCATGGCGCCCTTGACGGTGAACGACGTGGCCCCGCGCGGCACGGTTCCGGTCAGCAGAATTTGCTCGCCCAGCGGACTGGCGTAGATATAGACCTGATCGCCCGACCCGGCTTCGCCCGTGGTGACGCGGTTTTCTATTTTCAAATACGACAAATCCGGTTCCAGCTTGACGACTTCCGCTGGGTCGCCCACGTTTCGGCCTGCCTTGAAGGAGATGTGGTAGAGGTTTTCCCGAAAATTGAGGCCTTGGACGCCCGCGCCGTAGTAGTTGCCCAGATCGCCCCATACCCAGGTGTCAGCCAGGTTTTTATCATCAAAAATCGTCGGGTCGCCCACGACCTGCCCCTGCACGTAGCGGATGCCCGCCCGGCGTATGGCCACGGTCCAGCGGTTGAGGAGTTGGTCGCCGTTGGGAACGCCCTCGAAGCGGTCGTTATCACTGCCCAGCGACGGATCACCCGTGCCGCGTAGATAGAGGTCACCGCGCAGCGTGTCGCGGACGATTTGTCCGTCGTATTCGAGGTAGGTCGGGTAGGTATAATCGCCCCCCAGTACCGACAGCGTAGTGGCGGTCGAAACCAACTTGAGCGTGGAAGCCGAGGGGACCGACTGCTCCTGGTTAATCCCCAAAATTGTCCGCCCACTTTGGGTAGATTTCAGGCAGAAGGCGAAAACACCATTCCGCATCAGTTCGGCGTTTTGGAGTTCCACCACAGCATCCGAAAGGCGATCCAGGGCCAGCGAGTCGATGGTTTGGGCTTGGAGCGGTGGGAGGATGAGCGCCAGCAGAATGAATGCTAACGATTTTCGGGTGAGTGCGTGAGGTTTAGGGCGGAAGGAACGGAGGGAATCGAACATTTTGGTGGGTTGATGGCAGGACTTTGAGCAAAACTGCCTTGTTTTTGGTACTTTTGCTATTTATGGCTTTGGAAAAAAATCTAGTTCGTGGGTTTAACTTGACTGGTTTTTGCGATGGAAACAAAGTTCGGAACGTAACGTTTTACAGATTGTGTTCCTGAATTTCTTAGCCTTCTTGTAGCAAACAATGCTATTGCAAACTTACGCGTTGATAAGCTTTTATCCTGAAAAATAGGCAAAAGACCAAATAGAAGATAAATATCTATCTGAATAACAGCAAACAAAGGAATAAAGTCTAAAGCTTACCGCCTACAGCAATATATATGAAATTAACATTTTGGGGAGCCACGCAACAGGTGACGGGCAGCATGTATCTGCTCGAAGTGGACGATTACCGAATCCTAATTGATTGTGGTCTGAATTTTGACTTGAACGAAAAACAGAAAAAAGTCCTCTACGACGAACAGAAAAGTGTTTTCCCCTTCGACCCAACGCTTGTGAATACGGTACTGCTCACGCACGCCCACATCGATCACTCCGGCAATATTCCCAATCTGTATAAGGAAGGCTTTGAAGGCCAGGTAGTTTGCACCGAGGCAACCTACTCGCTGACGGGCATCCTGCTGGAAAACTCGGCTATGTTGCACCAGAAGCGGTTGAATACGGCCAATGGAAAGGCGTCGAACAAAAAGAAAAAAACCTCACTCGTTAAGGACTTTCCCCGCGATTTGTATTTGCAAAAACATGTCAAGCAGTCGTTGGAAAATTTCTTTCCCGTAGCCTTCGGGCAACGTTACCGAATTTCGGACCGCGTAAATGTGACTTTCATCCCGGCAGGCCACTTGCTGGGCGCGGCGCATATTATCGTAGAAGTACACGACCTTGACGGCGAGAAGAAATCGCTTTGCTTCTCGGGCGATGTGGGTCGCAAGAATTACCCGCTGCTCGTAGATCCGCAGCCCGTCCCGCAGGTAGACTACCTGATCTGCGAAACGACTTACGGCAACCGCGTCCACGAGGATTTGCGGCCACCGGGCGAAGCGCTGATGGACGTCATTCAGCGCACCTGCGTGGATATTCCGGGGCGGCTCATCATTCCGACGTTCAGCGTCGGGCGCACACAGGCGCTGCTTTACACGCTCAATAAGCTTTACCTCGACCACCAACTGCCGCCGCTGAAAGTCTTCACCGACAGCCCGCTCAGCTTTGGCAGTACCCGGATTCACCAAAAATACGCGCGGTTACTCAACCAGGAAGCGCGGGATTTTAAGGAAAAGAACGAAATGCTGTTCGACTTCGAGAACCTGGTCTATATCGAAGGCAGTGAAGCCAGTAAAGCCGTTTCCAACTACGCCGAGCCGTGCATCATTATCTCCTCATCGGGTATGGTGCAGGGTGGACGGATCGAACACCACATTGCCCAAAATATAGAAAATCCTTACGCCACGATACTGATGATCGGTTATGCTTCGGAGGGTACGCTGGGTTGGCGGTTGTTAAACGGTCAGGACAGCATCACCATCCATGACAAACAAAAGAAGGTCTTGGCCAATATTGAAAAAATTGACGTATTTAGCGGCCACGGCGACCGCAACGACCTCGTAGATTTTGTCAAAAACCAGGATGTCACCCAACTGAAAAATATTTTCCTCATCCACGGCGAAGCCCAAAGCATGCGCGATTTCCGCGACACGCTGGCAGAGAAGGGCTACGAAAAAGTAGTGATCCCGGAAAGGGGACAGGAGTATATTCTTTAAAGTTGTTGGCGGAGCCGCCCGCGCGGACTGTCCCGCAGAACGTTCAACAGATAATCCACGATTAAACAATAAATGCGCACTTACCTCGATTTTGAAAAGCCAATTGCTGAATTAGACAACAAGCTGGCGGATATGCGGCGGTTGGCCGAAGAAAGTACCATCGATGTATCGGCAGCGACGGCGGCCCTGGAAAGCGGCATCGCCAAGCTGCGGCAGGAGATTTTTGACAATCTCACCCGCTGGCAGCGCGTTCAGCTCTCGCGCCACCCCGACCGCCCCTATACTTACGAGTATATTCAATTAATGTGCGACGAGTTTATCGAGTTGCACGGCGACCGGCAGGTACGCGACGACCCGGCAATGATTGGCGGCTTTGCTAATCTCAACGGGCAAGGCGTAATGATTATCGGGCAGCAGAAGGGCCGCAACACCAAGCAGCGGCAGCACCGCAACTTCGGGATGCCCAATCCCGAAGGATATCGCAAGGCGCTGCGGCTGATGAAACTTGCCGAGAAATTTAACAAGCCCATTATCACGCTCATCGACACGCCGGGCGCGTTTCCCGGCCTGGAAGCCGAGGAGCGCGGACAGGGCGAGGCGATTGCCCGCAACTTAAAGGAAATGTTTATGCTCAAAGTCCCGGTGATTTGCATCGTCATTGGCGAGGGCGCGTCGGGCGGGGCGCTGGGAATCGCCATCGGCGACCGCGTGATGATGCTCGAAAATACCTGGTACTCCGTGATTTCACCCGAAAATTGCTCGACCATCCTGTGGCGCAGTTGGGATTACAAAGAGCAGGCCGCCGACGCTATGAAACTCACGGCCAAGGACATGAAGGCCAATAAACTCATCGATGAAATCGTACCTGAGCCGCTTGGCGGGGCGCACCTCGACCACGTTGCAATGGCGGCGATCCTCAAAGGCGTCATTCTCGAACATTTGGGCCAGTTGTCCCAACTTTCTCCCGAGGAGCGCATCAGCCAGCGCATCGACAAATTCTGCGACATGGGCGTCGTGGTTGAATGATTTTTTGTGAAAAACACCCAGACTAAAAATATCATCTTCGATCTCGGTAACGTCATCATCGACATCGACGTGCCGCGCGCCGCGCAGTCGTTCGCTAAGTTGAGTGGACAGAAACCCGAAGACGTGCTGGAATTATTCAGTACCTCCGGCCTTTTCGGCCAGTTCGAGACTGGAAAATTGGACGCTGCTGGCTTCCGAAACTACGTCCGCGAATTACTCGAATATCCCGGCTGGGAGGACGCCGTAGTGGACACGGCCTGGAATGCGCTGCTGCTGGACATTCCGCCCGAGCGCATCGAAATGATTCAGAAATTGGGCAAAAACTACCGCCTTTTCCTGCTCAGTAATACCAGCAGCATCCACATCGAGGCCGTCAACCAAATTCTTGAAAAAGCCACGGGGGTGGCGCGGCTGGACGATCTTTTTGAAAAACTTTTCCTATCCTACGAAATGGGTTTGATGAAGCCCGATCCGGCCATTTACGAGCAGGTGTTGCAGGAAGCGGGCCTCGAAACCAGCGAAACGCTTTTCCTGGACGACAACGAAAACAACATCATCGCCGCCCGCGCCCTGGGCATCCAAACCTGTCACGTCGATCCGCCGTTAACCATGCTGGACTTCCTGCAAGATTATGTCGCTTAGTACCCGCACCGTTCTCATTCAAGGTTTACTTTTTGTCGTCACGCTCATCACCACCACGCTTTCCGGGGCGGAGTGGATTTACGGCAAAACCTTTCTGTTTTTCGAGGAAATTCCGCAAGATATGATTATGGGCTGGCCGGAATTCTGGCAGGGGCTCAATTTTTCGCTCCCCTTCCTGTTCATCCTCACCGTCCACGAGTTCGGGCATTATTTTGTTGCCAAAATTCACCAGGTCGAGGTGACGCTGCCCTATTATATCCCGGTATGGTTTGGCTTCACCCAGAGCATCGGCACGATGGGGGCTTTCATTCGCATCAAGTCGGTCATTCGTTCGAGAGTTAAGTTCTTTGACATCGGCATCGCCGGGCCGCTGGCGGGTTTTGTGGCCGCACTAGGCGTACTATGGTACGGCTTCACCCATTTGCCCCCTCCCGAGTACATCTTCACCATCCATCCTGAGTACGCCCGCTACGGGCTGGATTACGAAAAATTTGTGTACGAGGGCAAAGGTGAGATGTTGGTTTTGGGCGATAATATTCTCTTTTGGTGGTTCAAAAACAACGTGGCCGACCCGACGCGTATCCCTAACCCCTACGAGATGATCCACTACCCTTACCTGCTGGCGGGCTTCATTTCGCTGTTTTTTACCGCCCTCAACTTGATTCCAATCGGGCAACTGGACGGTGGCCACATTATGTACGGATTGCTCGGAAAAAAGCGCTTCAATGTCGTGGCGCCGACCCTGTTCGTCCTCTTCGCCTTCTACGCAGGGCTGGGCTTGTTCAAAGCTAAGGAATTCGCCCTGGCCTTCGATGACCAATACTACACCTTGCTGGGCTACCTGGCGCTGTACGTCTATTTTCTTTATATCTGCCTGAAACGCATCGCCGACAGCCCCCGCACGGGTCTGATGCTGAGCCTGGGCATCGTGGTGGCGCAGTTCGCGGTTTCGTACCTGCGCCCCGACTGGGAAGGATATTCTGGTTTCCTGTTCTTCGTCTTCCTGCTGGGTCGCTTTCTGGGCGTCTATCACCCCGAAACCGCCGACGACGGGCCACTGGGCACCAAACGCGTGGTTCTCGGCTGGCTGGCGGTGGTGGTGTTTATTCTTTGCGTGAGTCCGAAGCCATTTATTTTGGTGGGGGGGTGAAGGGGGGACTTTGCTGCTAAACTCCAAAAAGCTATATCTTTGTTAGCACTGCATCAAAAAGATAAAACGAACTCAAAATGGGAGCCATAGAATTCAACTCACAAATTCAGGACGGGCGAATTTTCGTGCCGCCGCTTTTATTGAAGCATTAAATATGAATCAGAAACAGGAAATAATTACCGTAGACGAAGAAATACTCGGCGGAACGCCTGTGTTTCGAGGAACCAGGGTGGCGATAAAAACGCTCTTCGATTACCTGGAATATAGTTCCCTGGAAGATTTCCTGGAAGGCTACCCAACGGTGAAGCGAGAAGAAGCCGAAGCCATAATTGAACTGGCTGCCGACTTGCTGTACGAAGTATCGGTGCAATGAAAGTACTTCTGGATGAAAACATCGACGTCCGTTTCAAACACTCGTTTGATGGCACCCAGTATGAGGTAAGCACAGTAAAAGATATGGGCTGGAATGGCGTAAAAAACGGAAAACTACTTGCACTAGCCTCAGAAAATCAATTTGACGTGTTCATCTGTGTTGACAAAAATCTTCCTTATCAGCAAAATTTGTCTGCACTTCCTTTGCCTGTGGTCGTCATCGACATACACAGAAACATTCTTCCTCAGCTAAAAGATAAACTGCCCAAACTCCTCACACTTCTTGGGCAAGAACTCGAAAGGAAAATATATACCGTGAAGTAAGAGGTGCTTGACCAGTACGAACTCATCAAAACACCAACTTACCTGATCCGGTAAAAAGTATTCACGCCAAGTTGCGGGGACAAGTCCCATTTGCTCAGCTTGACCAATTGAAAATTACCCATCATTGACAGCCTTTTGGATAAATGAATATCCAGCTCCAAGCCCATATTAGCCCCCACATCCCAATAGTGCCGTTCCAGGAGTTTGTAGCTGGTCACTTGGCCATTTTCATAAAATAATTCCTTCATCACTTCGTCGTCAATGCGCCAGAGTGATGGCCCGGCCCCGATTCTCAGGTGGCTTTCCCCGAAGGTAAGTACCGAAAACTTGGCCGCTAGATCCAGGGTAAAGCGTTTCCTCGACTCCGGTACCTGTTGGAAGGAGTTATCCCAGCCTTTGTAAGAAAGATAGCCCATATCCGCCGAAACAAACAGCCGTTTCTGGAATTGGTGCTGGTAAGAAAGCTTGGGCAGAAAAACCAAGTTATCGGGCGCGTCAAGCGCTGCGTAGCTGACGCCTAAACCGATACGGTCGCTCGTCTGTCTCTGGGCAACTACTTCTGAACTAGCCGTGAGAACAAGCAGGATAATGGACCCACAACTGAGCAGGAAACTTACTATACTGAGCGTCAGGATTCTAAACGATTTCATAAGCTTGTGTTGCAGGTAAGCTTGTGTTGCAGGAAAGATTTTAAGCCGCGAAAGATCAGCACTTCATGAGTTTAATCCAACTATTTCCCCAAAATAATTCCGTATCTTTGCCCGCAATCAAAGCGGTTTACTGGCCGGGGAAACGAGGTCAGTATTTTTTTATTTTAATGTACTGATCCCTTGTTATTTAAAGACCTCGCCCTCCACGGCGACATTCTCAATGCTGTGGACGCCATGAATTTCAGCCAGACGACCCCCATTCAGGAACTGGCCATCCCTCCTATTCTCGAAGGCAAAGACCTCATCGGTTGTGCCCAAACCGGCACCGGCAAAACGGCCGCTTACCTCATCCCGACCCTCGACTACATCACGCAACACCCGCAGGATAAGGTCACGGCTCTCATCATTGTCCCCACGCGCGAGCTGGCGACGCAGATCGACGGCCAGGTGCAGGGACTGGGGTACTTCTGCAATGCCACCAGCATTGCCATTTATGGCGGCACCAAGGGACCGGAATGGGACCAGCAGCGTCGTGCCTTGACAGAGGGGGCCGACATCATCATCGCCACGCCGGGCCGCCTGATGGCCCACATGCAGCTCGGTTACGTGGATTTCAGCGCCATCAAGTTCCTGATTCTCGACGAGGCCGACCGGATGCTCGATATGGGTTTCCTGGGCGACATCATGTCCATTATGAAGTCGGTTCCCGAAGACCGGCAAACGCTGATGTTCTCGGCGACTATGCCGCCCAAGATCTCCCAGTTTGCCAAAAAGATCATGCGCAATCCCGAGGAGGTGCAACTGTCGGTTTCCAAGCCCGCCGAGGGCATCGACCAGCAGTTTTACATGGCCACCGAAAATCAGAAACTGCCGCTGCTGATTCACTTGCTCAAAAGTGCCGACAATCCCAGCATGGTGCTGTTCACCTCGCGCCGCTCGTCGGTGGACTCCATCGTCCGCGCCCTGCGGCGCAAAGGCTTCAAGGCCGAGGGAATCTCGTCCGATTCGGAACAGGCTCAGCGTGAAATCGTTTTACGCGATTTCAAAAACCGCACTTTCCCGATTCTGGTCGCGACCGACGTGCTGTCTCGCGGCATCGACATCGACAACCTGAGCCACGTGGTCAACTACGACCTGCCCCGAGACCCGGAAGACTACGTACACCGCATCGGGCGCACGGCCCGCGCCGAGTCGGAAGGCACGGCCATCACCTTCGTTGGCGGACAGGACAAGCGCGGCATTCAGGGCATCGAGCGGCTGCTCGAGCGTAGCGTCAACATCATCAGCATGACCGATGAACTAGGTCTCGGTGCTGCGCCCGTCTTCGGCGACCGCAGCGATTCCAACGACCGCTCGGGCGGGCGAGGAGGACGCGGCAGTTCCAACCCAAGGCAGCGCGGCGGAGACTCCCGACGACCAAGCGGCGACTCGCGCCGTCGTGGCGAACCGTCCGCCTCGGCTTCTCCGAATGCTTCGGACGAAGGGGGGACAGCTACGGTAGCTTCAGCCGAAGGCGCAGCTGCCATCGGCGAAGAAAAGAAGCGACGCCGCAAGCCCCGCAACAAAAGAAAATCGCCGCGTGCCGATCAGACCACCGCTATCGAATAAGCCTTTTCTTTCACTCGCCAACTTCCTGCCATTGTTGTTGCTGGCAGGCATGAGTCTGTTGGCATTGGCTTTTCACCTGATCCGCATCCGGTTCAGCGAGGCCGTCGATTTTTCACTTGACTGGAATCTTTTTCTGAGCTGGATTCCCTTGCTGATTGCCTTCATAGCCCGTACGGTTTCAAAGCGTTTTGGGCGACTGTTTGTCATGGTTGCCTTGCTGAGTGTGTTGTGGCTCATCTTTTTTCCCAATGCACCTTACATGGTCACCGACCTGGTGCACTTGTCGGTGGACTACGACCGCGACCTCACCTGGCACGATGCCATCATGCTCTTCTATTACGCCCAAATCAGTCTTATCAACGGGTTGGTTTCTCTTTACTGGATGCATGGAGCCTGGAATCGCACCTATTCCAAAAATGTTGGTCTTATTCTTCTCCTCATCAGTTTTCCGCTGGGCGGTTTCGGCGTTTTTCTGGGCCGCATCGTTCGGCTGAATAGCTGGGATATTTTGCATGACACTCATTCCTTTTTCAACGAAATTTTAAAAAGTGTTTCCGATCGCACGGCTCTGCTGTTGAGCGTGGAGTTTGGGTTGTTGCTCGGAACGCTGTACTTTGTCCTTTGGGTGCTGCTGCGCTACCGGAGCCGATGGCTGGACCGCTCAGCCCGGTAACTTCTTTCTAACATCAGTTTGCTTTTTGGGAATGAAAAAAATAGTACTGGCCTTGCTGTGCCTGAGTGCATCCCCCCTACTGGCCCAACCGGAAATTATTCATCAGAACTTGTACTGGATTCGGTACTACAACATCCTGAACTTTAACCCAAAATGGAGCCTGCATACCGAGGCTGACACGCGTCATTTTTTTAGTAACAGCGCTCAGCACGTCTTAATTTTTCACAGTCGTTTGGTTTACAAGCCCAACAACCAATGGGCCTTCGGTGGTGCGCTGACATACTCGCTGCAACGCCCTCAACTACCTGATACAAAACCCCGTCCAACGACGCCCGAGTTCCGGGTGTGGCAGGAAGCAGGCTACACCTGGCCGCTCTCGGCACGAGTCGCCTTAAATGGGCGCACCCGCACAGAAGAACGGTTTATTTCTAACCATCCTGGCCGCTTCGACGGGGATAATCATTTTGTTTTCCGGCACCGCTATCGGGCGCAGTTGAGCTACATTCTTAGAGAGAGAAACCTGACCTTTCGAGCATCGGATGAAGCTTTCCTGAATACTTTTCACCAAAATCTGTTCGACCAAAATCGAGTGTATTTGTCGGTCGAGAAACGTTTTACTCCGGCTCTCGCCGTTGAGTTGGGTTACATGAATGTCCGTCAACTGGGCCGCGATGCCCTAAGACTTTACCACCGTGACAATGTCCGTTTCACCTTGATGCACACGCTTAGGCCGCTTTAGTTTTTTGCAAAAATTCTGGTCCGATGCTTTTATTTTCTCGTAAATAAAATGTGTTGCTCTCACCGCACTTTTCAGCAGCCTTCTCCGTTTTCTGACCTATATCACACCATATCTCTTACCAATCATGAAAATTTTAGCGCTTCTAGCGACATTCCTCCTTTTTATAAAGCCCGAACCCAATCCCGCTTCCGACCAAATCTTAGGCCGATGGATGTCAGAGCAAAAGGATTTAGCGGTTGAAGTCTACAAAGTCGATGACCACTACGCGGGCAGAGTTGTGTGGTTCGATTGCAGCACGCCCGGTACGCCGCCCATGGCGCAGCATCGCGACACTGAGAACCCCAATCCCAAACTGCGCAGCCGCTCTTGGCTGGGCATGAACGTGCTCAATGACCTGCGCTTTAATGGTGCCGATGAGTGGAACAGCGGCACGGTTTACGACCCCAACTCGGGCCGGACGTACCGCACTGTAGTAAGGATGGCGTCGCCCAAATCCATAGTTGTCCGAGGGTATTGGGGCATTGAGTTTTTGGGTAAAAATATGCGCTTTAATAAGGTAGTCAACCAAGGCTGATCCATTCATTTCTTCCAAGAGTTTGGACGTTTCATCTCGAATTCTTCCGGTTTCGTTACATCGAGTTTGCATTTCTTTGGCATTTGCGTAGGTTTGGTGCGAATTACATCGCTCACTCAGAACTGCAACTGCCTTCTTCATGAAACTCGTTATCGAAAATCTCGAGAAAGTCTATCCTAACGGCGTTCATGCCCTGAACGCCGTTAACCTCACCATCAGTCAAGGCATGTTTGGGCTGCTTGGCCCCAATGGCGCAGGCAAGTCCTCGCTAATGCGCACCATCGCCACTTTACAGGAACCTGATAGCGGCACGATCCGCCTTGGCGACATCGACGTGCTGACTCAGAAAGACGAAGTCCGCAAAACGCTCGGTTATCTGCCGCAGGAATTTGGCGTTTATCCCAAAGTCGATGCTGAAACTTTGCTCGACCACCTCGCTGTGCTGAAAGGCATCACCAACCGCAGCGAACGTAAGGAAACGGTGAAGGCGCTTTTGCAAAAAACCAATCTTTACGATGCCCGCAAAAAAAATCTGGGCGGCTACTCGGGTGGCATGAAGCAGCGCTTCGGTATCGCGCAGGCGTTGCTGGCTAATCCCCAACTCATTATCGTGGATGAACCCACGGCGGGTCTCGACCCCGCCGAGCGCAACCGCTTCCTCAATCTGCTGAGCGAACTGGGCGAGAACACCATCGTGATCCTCTCGACCCACATCGTGGACGACGTGAAAGAACTCTGCTACGACATGGCGATTTTTAACCAGGGGCAAGTCCTCTACCACGGCAGCCCGCAAAAAGCCCTTGGGGCCATCGTCGGCAAAATCTGGGAAAAGCGCGTTCCTAAGGTCGATTTGGAAACCCTCCGCACGACTCATACCGTCATTTCCGAAAAACTTGTCGGCGGAACGCCCGTCGTCCACGTCCTGGCCGACACTGACCCCGGCGAAGGCTTCGAACTCGTGGAAGGCGACCTGGAAGATGTGTATTTTTCTTACATTTTTGGGGGAGAGGTAATGGCAGTCTAGGAGGCACAAAGGCACAAAGTGAGATTTGCTAGGCGGGCAAAATCCTCCAATGCCCTTTTTCTTGTCAAATTTATTTCTAACCTAACCTTCTGTACCTCGCTTTCGCCAAAAATGTACTATAGCAACCTAACCCACTGCTGCTTTACTCTCCTATTTTTACTTTGTGCCTTTGTGGCTCTAAAACACTAACCTCCCTAGATCCCCCATGTTAGCAGAGATCATCCGCTTTGAGCTCAACTACCGCAAGAACCGTCCGGCGACTTACATTTACTTCGCCATTATTTTCCTGCTCTGCTTCTTTTACGCCACTTCCAAGTTCGTCGTCATCGGTAGCGGGGCAGGCGGTCAATTGAAGGAGAATTCGCCTTACAACATCGCCCAGGTCATGGCCATCATGACTTATGCCATGACGTTTATTACTTCGGCCATGATGGGCGTGCCCATCCTGCGCGACTTCGAACATAAGACCGAGTCGCTGATGTTCAGTACCCCCGTGTCTAAGTTCGATTATCTGTTCGGGCGATTCATCGGTTCGTTCATAGTTACCGTGCTGATCTTTTGCGCGGTTTGGCTGGCGTTGATGCTGGGCTTTGCCGTAGGCAAGCACCTGCCCTGGGAACCTTCCTGGTACGCCAAGGAACTTTTGCCCTTCAATTTCTGGCACTACATCCAGCCATTTTTAACGATGGCTTTGACCAATATTTTCATTCAGGCCGCCATTTACTTTGCCGCCGGAACACTCAGCCGCCAGACGATTGTCATTTATTTGCAGGGGATCATTCTACTGGTTTTGTACCAAATCGCCGGTACCATCCTGAGTGACATAGACAATAAGCCCTTGGCGGCCATGCTCGACCCCTTCGGTTTTCAGGCATTCGACAACTACACCGAATACTGGACACCCGCTCAGAAAAACACCCAACTGGTTCCTTTGCAGGGCGTTTTGCTATGGAACCGACTGCTTTGGCTGGGTATTGCCGTACTCATTCTGATCGGAACCTATTTCGGGTTCAGTTTCAGCGTGGTGCGCAAAAGCTGGCGCAAGGCCAAGGCCATCGCGGTCGAAAAGGTACGCTTTAACCCCGAGAGCATTCGCATTCCGGTAGTGCGGCAAGTCTTGACTTCCGGCAGCTATCTGAAAATGATGTGGAAACAGGCGATTTTCTACGCCAAAACCACCGCGAAAGACGTGCCTTTCATTGGCATCGTGAGCGTGGGGCTGATCGATTTGGTCGTTAGTGCCTTTTATTTTGGCAAGATGTACGGCACGAGTTCGTACCCGGTCACGGCCAACGTGCTGGGACTACTGGGCGGATTCAATATTTTCTTTTTTGTCATCATCGTCTTCTACTCCGGCGAGTTGATCTGGCGCGAGCGGGCCGTCAGCATGAATCTCATCATGGATGCGTTGCCCGTTCCCGACTGGGTCAATTTGGTGGCCAAGTTCGTGGCCATGATTATGCTGTACACGGGTATCTTATTGATATTGATGCTCATGGGCATGGGGGTACAAACGGCGATGGGCTATTACCAGTACGAGCCGGAACTCTATCTCGAAACGTTATTCACCAGCACTATGTCCTTCCTGGTGGTTTTTACGTTGCTGGCCTTTTTCGTGCAAGTGATGGCCAACAGCAAGTTCGTCGGCTACGCGCTGATGTTTCTGTTTTTCATTGTCACGCTGACCATGGGCGCGATGGGTTTTCAGCACCCACTCATTACCTTCAACAGCGGCGGCCTCGGCGACTACTCCGACATGAATAAGTATGGCCACTTCTTCGCCCGCTTTTCGTGGTTGAAACTTTACTGGGTCGGCTTTGTGGCCCTGCTGTTCGTGCTGGCGGTTGTTTTCGCCGTGCGCGGCACCGACAGCATCCTGAAAACCCGTTTGCGTTTGAGTCGCTACCGCTTTACGCGACCCATTTTGATCACCGCTTTCGCCGCGCTGATGCTGTTCGTCGGCACGGGCTTCTTCGTGTACTATAACACCAACCAACTGAACGACTACCGTACTTCGGAAGAGCAGGAGCAACTGTCGGTAGATTACGAGAAAACCTTGAAAAAATGCGAGCGCGTCCCGCAGCCCAAAATCGTAGAGTCCAATCTGAAAGTCGAAATTTATCCCTCGACTCGCGATTTCACCGCTGAAGGTTTTTATTGGTTGAAAAACAAAACCGATAAGCTACTGACCGACATCCACATTCAGGAGGCGGCGCAAAATAACGTAAAAACCGACTACCTACACTTTGGGAACGGTGGGGCCAAGGTGAACAAGGAGTGGAAAAAATTTGGCTACACGATCTACCGTTTGGCGAAGCCACTATCTCCCGGCGACTCGGTGAAGATGGACTTCAAGGTCAACTTTACTACTAAAGGCTTCACTTCCGGCGGTGGCAATACCGACATCGTCAACAACGGCACGTTCTTCAACAACGGCTATTTCCCGTCGCTGGGCTACGAATCGGGTGCTGAAATTGGCAGCGACGATACGCGCCGCAAGTACAAACTACCCGAGAAGGAACGCATGATGGAGCAGGACGACCCGCGCGGTCTGGGGATGAATCTATTTGGCGACGATGCCGACTACATCCGCTTCAAAATGGTAATCGGCACGGTGCCGGATCAAATCGCCATTGCGCCCGGCTATTTGAAAAAGGAATGGACGGAAAATAATCGACGGTACTTTGACTACGAAATGGACGTGCCGATGGTCAATTTTTACTCCATCGTCTCGGCCCGCTACGAGGTGAAGCGCGATGTGTGGAAAAACTCTGACGGTCAGCCCGTGAAGCTGGAAATATACTACAATAAGGGTCACGAGTACAATCTCGACAAAATGATGACGTCGATGAAGAAGGCGTTGAGCTACTATTCCAAGAATTTCGGCCCTTACCAGTTTCACCAGTTGCGCATTATGGAATTCCCGCGTTACGCCAGCTTCGCGCAGTCGTTCGCCAATACCGTCCCCTTCTCCGAAGGCATCGGCTTTATCCAGAAAATCAGCGACCCGGACGAGGATTTGGACATGCCTTTCTACGTGACTGCCCACGAAGTGGCGCACCAGTGGTGGGGACACCAGGTACCGGAGGCCCGGGTGAAGGGCAACGCCATGCTTTCGGAGTCACAGTCGCAGTACTCGGCCCTGATGGTGATGAAGCACAGCTTCCCGCCCGAAATCATGCAAAAATTCCTGAAATACGAAATGGATCGCTATCTGGGCGGACGGTCTTCGGAAGACAAAAAGGAGCAGCCGATGGCACTCACCGAAGGCCAGGCTTACATCCACTACAACAAGGCTTCGGTCATTATGTACGCCTTGCAAGACTATATTGGCGAGAATAAAGTCAACGCCGCCCTGCGCAAGTTCCTGAACGAGTGGCGCTACCCCGGCCCCGATTCCAAACACCAGCGCTACCCCACCAGCCGCGACCTGATCGGCTACTTCCGCGCCGAAACGCCGGATTCTTTGCAGTACCTGATTAACGACTGGTTCGAGACCATCACGCTTTACGAAAACAAGGCCACCGAAGCGACCTACGTCAAGAAAAACGACAAGCAGTACGAGGTGACACTGAAATTTACCGCCGAGATGTTCCGCGCCGACAGCGCGGGCAACGAACGCCCGCTGCCGCTGAACACGCAGTGGTTCGACGTGGGGGTGTATGGCAAAAATAAAGAGGGCGAGGACAAACTCCTCTATCTGCAAAAGCAGCGCGTGACGAAGAAGGAGAATACGGTGAAGATAATAGTGTCGGAGAAGCCGAGCAAGGCGGGCGTGGACCCGATTAACAAGCTTATCGACCGCCACCCGGATGACAATACAAAGACGGTGAGTGAGGCGGGGGTGGAAAGTTGATTGGTTCAAAACAGCAAAGCCCGGAGCAGTTGAGTTCCGGGCTTTGCTGTTTATGTAGTTTATCGGGTCATTGAGCATCCAACTAATGACCGTTAGCGCGTTTTTCCTAGAAAATATCCCGCCATCAAGCCCAGGCTGCGATTGTAAAACGCGCCGTAATCAATCGTGCGGGAACTTGGAGCAATTCCAGTCAGGCTATGGCCATAATTGACCGCCAGAGAAACTCTCCCCATTTCTATTCCAGCCGCCGCCGCCAAGCCGTAATCCATTCGATTGTAAGCTCCTTCCGGACGGCCATTTTTGGGACCAAACGTAATCTTTTGGACGGGGAAGGCAGATGCAAGAGATTTTGCCGCATGAAATTTCCCATTGATCCCATAGGCCGCGTACAACCCCGGCCCCCCAAATAGTTGGCATGATTTACCAATCTTGGCCTTATAGAGCACCAGCACCGGAAGATCAAGGTAGTTGGTTTTGAAATTGGACCGGGCGGTTCCGGTTAGGGTACCCTGTTGATTGCGGAATTCCACCTCTGTGCTGAATCCCTTCGTGACATAAAGTAAAGCAGGTTGAATCGAAAATTTTGGAGAAAGGATAATTTCAGCCATCAAACCACCTTGATACCCCGGCAGTGGATCAAAGTTAGTACTACCAGTCTCAAATTTAACGTTGGAGGCATTCACTCCGGCTTTCAGCCCAAACCGAACCTGAGCTTGCGCAGTTTGTTGCGCGTAAAGAGTAACCCCAACCAACAGCAGAGAAATGGCAAGTTTTTTCATGGCGAGTGAAATTTGGTTTCATTTTTCCTCTAACGAATCAACCCCTTCTCTGATTGTCACTATTTTTCGCCGTCGACAACTTCGACTTCTTTCCAGTTCTCGCCCGAGCGGATGCGGTTGAGTTGGGTATGCGTGATGCCGAATTGCTTGGCAATCATTTTCAAACGGTTGTTATCGTTTTTGAGCAACTTCCTGATTATCCGTACCTTCGATTCGGTGAGTTTGTAGTTTTTGGTGTAGCGCGGCATTACCCGGTTGACCATCGCCGGGTTACTCCGATTGTGCAGCGTCAACTCGTCCTTGCTTACCCACTTCAAGTTCTCGAAATAGTTGTTTTGTTTGTCGTAGTCCAGATGGATCACAAACTCCTGTTCCGGGCTCTTCTGGTCTAAAAAATGCTCCGCTACCAGTTTGTGAATGTACCGATTGGCTGATTTGTCCTTTTGCAGCCTTATGTTCAGCGAGCGGTAACCCTGAATGACTGAGCCTTTGATGATCGTTCCCTTCTCCGGCTTCATCTGAAAGCTTTTGATGCGTCCATAATTCGACACTTCGTAATGCGGATCATTCTCGGGGTCACCGAAGTCAATTTTAACCCACTTTTCGTTCCAGAAGCTGTTGCTCATGCTATCTTTCATATCGTGTCAGTATTGCGTGGACTTTGTGGTACTCAACTTCGATTTCACCTAAACGAAACAATAGCAAAAAACATAAAAAGCATCGACTTGTTTTCTGCACTTTTGCGATTAAAGGAAAAGAAGGACATTTTCAAAAAAACAAAATTGAATTGTTCAATCTAATATCAACACATTATGAATTGAACCCTTCAACGGTGGTTTACAGTTTATCTTTATACAGACACAAGAAAAATCGGGCCAACCGATTTCATCCGGCTACTTAACTAACTTGTTAATTTAATGAAGAAGACATTGATTATCGGGGCCACGACTAACCCGGCCCGTTATGCTCACTCGGCGGCTATTCGCCTCAGGCAACACGGTCATGACATCGTTCAGATTGGTCTCCGCTCGGGAGAAGTGGCCGGGGAACCCATAAATACCCAAAAGGAAGAATTTGAGGGCATTGATACCGTTACGCTCTACATTGGACCCCGTCACCAACCCGAGTATTATAACTACGTAATTTCGCTAAAACCCAAACGCGTCATCTTCAATCCCGGCACAGAGAATGCCGCGTTTGAAGCGCTATTGGATGAAAACGGAATTGAGCCAATCGAAGCCTGCACCCTGGTAATGCTCTCGACCAGCCAATACTAGGAAGGCAGGAAAATGGCGTAAAATTGGGGAGGAAATGACCCAAGCGAAGCCTCGAAAGTATGAGTTTACGCGGGCTTGATCTCGAAGCTAAATTCTTCCATAATGAGGTTAGCCAAGAGTTTCTCACAGGCGGTCTTTACTTTCGCCTCGGCTTCGGCAGCATCCGCTGCTTCCAGCCGGATAGTGATGTGCTTGCCGATGCGCACGTCGTCCACCTGGTCGATGCCCAGGTTGTGCAGGCCGAGTTTGACGGCCTTACCTTGTGGGTCGAGGATTTCTTTAATGGGCATAATGTCGATGTCGGCAACGAACTGCATGGGGAGCGTAGTAAAGGTGGTTTTTTAACAATTTCAGGCGGCGCAAAAATGCAACAAAATGTGCGGCTTACCTACTCCGGGTGGCTGTTTTCCAGTCAGAAATTCGGGAATTCACTTTTCGAACTAGCCTGATTTTCCTATCCCTCAAAACGAAAAAAGCCCTCGATTAAATGGTCGGGGGCTTTACTTTCAGTATATATCCTATTAAGAATCTGCTTTGTGCAGGCCCTTCATAACCATCTCAGCCTCATCGCGAATAACCTTAAGTTTATCTTTTAATTTTTCCATGTCTTCGTTTAAAGTGGCTTTGGCTTCGGCCTTTTCTGTCTCCGAAAGTTCGTAAAACCATCTATCGAATTTATTCCGACGCTTTTTTCTCTCTTCCTCGTTCTCTACGGAGCGTATCCAAGTCAAGAACTCGCTGACTTCCTGTTTTATCATGGCTTATCAGTCTTCTGTAATGATTGTGATCATTTCTGCAGTCTGCGTCGCTTCCCTGATCAATTCGTCAAACGCTTTTTGATCTGCCCAAGACGGGTAATCGAGTATTTCTGTTTCCAACGTTTCGAGCCTCTCACTAAGCGCTTTAAGCAACTTTTTTTTCTTGTCATCAACGAAAGGCCTTATCGAAAGTACGAAATATTATCCTTCGTTCTGTTTTACCAAAAATAAGCGTACAGGGAAACGATGAGCGCTAGTATCACCACCGTACCGATGACAAACGTGCGGTGCGGCCGGAACATCGAAGCGTCGATTTCGAGACCCTTTTTCTGATCGGGTAAGACCAGTCCCAGTACCACCATTACTACCACGCAGATTACGAAAACCCAACCCATACGGTCGAGGAAGGGTACATCTTCCCAGCCACTGAAAGGCGGGTAACCATTCTGCATCGCGAGGGCAATGAGAAAGCCGCCCACGATGGCGAACAGCGCCCCGGCGGAGTTGGTGCGCTTCCAGAAGAAGCCCATCGAGAAGGCTGCAAAGATGCCGGGTGACAGTAGTCCTGTCGTTTGCTGGATGAACTGGAAGCCGCCCTCCTTTTCAATTCCCATGTGGGGAGCCACCACAATCGCCAGCACCATTGCCACGATCACTACGTAGCGACCAATGCGGACGAGTTCGGCTTCGGTGTGGTTTTTGCCGATATAGTTTTTGAAAATATCCAGCGTAAAAATTGTGGAAATGCTGTTGGCCTTACCCGCCAGCGAGGCCACCACCGCCGCCGTGAGGGCTGCGAAGGAAAGGCCTTTCAATCCCATCGGGAGCAGGTTCAGCAATACGGGATAGGCTTTGTCGGGATTGATGGTGCCATTTGGCCCCAGCATATCGGCCTGAAACATGCCCCGGCTGTAAAGGGAGTAGGCCGCAATACCCGGCAGCACCACGATAATCGGCATGAGCAGTTTGAGACCCGCCGCGAAGAGCAGACCGTTGCGGGCAGTTTTGAGGTCGGCCCCGAGGGCACGCTGCGTGATATACTGGTTACACCCCCAGTAGTTGAGGTTCACAATCCACATGCCCCCGAGCAGCACCGTAAGGCCGGGTAATTCCATGTAGTACGGGTCGCCCTTGGAGAAAATCATGTGGAAGTGGTCATCGTGACTTTGGGTCATGGCTTTGAAACCCTCCACCATGCCCTGCCGTCCGGCATCGTCCGACACCAGGTTGAGCGCCAGGTAGGTGGTGGCCAGTCCGCCTAAAACCAGAAAAAACACCTGAATAACGTCGGTATAGCCGATGACCTTCATCCCGCCCAGCGTAATGATAATCGCGAAAACGGCCAGCGTCCACATACAAAAGGTAAAATCGAGTCCCGAAATGCCGGACACCGCCAACGCACCCAGATAAAGAATTGAAGTCAGGTTGACCAGAATGTATAACGCCAGCCAGAAAATGGCCATGATTAGACTCACACTTTTGTTGTACCGCTGGCTAAGAAATTGCGGCATGGTGTAAATGTGATTCTTGAGGTAAATCGGCATAAAAAATACTGCCACGATAATGAGTGTAGCGGCCGCCAGCCACTCATAGGACGAAATCGCCAGCCCCATCGTGAAGCCGTTGCCCGACATGCCGATAAATTGCTCGGCGGAGATGTTGGAGGCGATCAGCGACGCGCCGATGGCCCACCAGGTAAGCGACCCCTCGGCCAGGAAGAAGTCGGTGGTAGATGCCGCTTCGGATTTTTTGCGGTTGTAAATCCAAAATCCGTAACCCGCTACGATGATGAAGTAAAAGAAAAAGACAACGTAATCGAGCGTTTGTAGTTGTTGCATCATCGAAAGGGGTTAATGTGATAGCAAAATGGGGAAGTCATTTTTAAAGCGAGGGCGAAAGTACGTTTTTTGTGAAAAAAATGCACGATTTTACGTTTATCCGGTAAAAATCATCGCAGCGGATAAAAATAAGGCGGCACTTTTTGCTGCGATTCTCCGGCCTTTTTCAGATTACTGTAGGTTTCGGTGAAATCGCCCCCGCGCCGCAGATTGTCCAGCAAAGCCTGTACGCTCTTTGGCCCGGTCACTAGCAGCCAGTACGACACCTCCATGCCTGCCGTCATGTAGGCCAGCATTACGCGCCGCTGGTTACCGCCAAAAAAACCGCGCATGCTTTGCAGATCTTCCAATTCCAGTACTTCCTGCGCGCCGTGGGTCAGGTACAGCCATTCGTCTTTGTAGCTCAGGTAGCGCTTCGCTGGTTCGGTTTCCGGCACGAAGCGGCGGTCGAGCATCAGGGCCAGACCTTCGTTGAACCATTGTGGCACTTCTGTTGTGGTCTTCCACCAGCCCAGGCGGGTAAAGACTTCATCGTGACACATTTCGTGGCTGACCACGTCCACGTTCAAGCCGTAAGGATTGAGTACGAGGTAGGAGTCACCCCAGGGCGTTCCCAGGCTACAGCCCGCTCCTTCGTTGCTGTGGCAGTATTTCTGGTATTCTTCGGGATCACTGCACAGGATGAGCGTGGCTTTGCCCACTGATTTTCCCCAAAAAGCAACGATGCGCTGCCGGGCCTGGTCGACGGCCTCGTCCATGCGTTGCCGCTGCGCGGCGTCGATCTGCGGACTTACGTACAGCCTTTCGTTCACTTTTTCAAAGCTGGAAAAAGCAATTGTCTGGCAGTAAAGAATGTGGGAATAAAGAAAGTAGTAACTCGCGACGGCCACGAAAATTCCCGTCAACAGAAATTTCAGAACCTTGGTCAATCGTGAAACGAGCGAGGGGCTATTCTTCTGCAATGCCGGGTATTTTTGGGCTACAAGCGTGATAAAAGTGCCAATTTAGTACTTTTGGCCAGATATACATCACGGCTAAAAGCACTACGGCAGCACGCTTCAAAACCCAAAATAATCCTTCGCATTATTGTAGCTGATGTCCTGCACCATTTTACCCAGCCAGGGTAGATCGTTGGGCAATTCGCCGTTCTCGACGTCGGTACCGATGAGGTTGCAAAGGATACGGCGGAAATACTCGTGGCGCGGGTACGATAAGAAGCTGCGCGAGTCGGTAAGCATGCCCACGAAGCGGCTGAGCAGCCCCATGTTCGAGAGCGTATTCATTTGTTTTTCCATACCATCCTTTTGATCCTGGTACCACCATCCCGAGCCAAACTGAATCTTGCCCGCCACGCTGCCGTCGTTGAAATTGCCGACCATCGTCGCGATCATCTCGTTATCGCCCGAATTAAGGTTGTAAAGGACGGTTTTGGCCAATTGGTCGGTCGAGTCGAGCTTGTCCATAAACTTTGAAAGTGCCTGCGCCTGGCTGAAATCGCCAATAGAGTCCCAGCCCGTGTCGGGGCCGAGAGTGCGCAAGGCCCGTGAGTTGTTGTTGCGCAGCGCCCCGAGGTGAAACTGCTGCGCCCAGCCCGTGGCGTGGTCCATCTTGGCCAGTTCATACAATAGCGTGGATTTGTAGGCATTCTGAGCGTCGTTATCGGGAACGCTGCCCGCCAGCGCCTGGGAGGCCGCGTCGTAGGCCGCTTGATCGTCAAACTGCGTGGCGTAGATGTGTTCCAGACCGTGGTCAGAAAGGCGTCCGCCCATGCTGGCAAAGAATTCGTGGCGTTTTTGCAAAGCTTCCAGCAGGTCGTCGTAGCTGTCGTTACTGCTCAGGCCCGCCATTTGGCAGATTTTCACCACGTATTCGCGGTAAGCCGTCGGGTCGCTAATGGCCAGCATGGATTTATCGGCCCGGAACGTGGGCAGCACCTTGACCTCGAAACCGCTGTCTTTAATAGCCTGATGGTGTTCCAGCGTATCGGTGGGGTCGTCGGTGGTGCAGACCACCTTGACATTCATCTTCCGCAGCAGATTCCTGACGCTGTACTCAGGGCTGCTCAGCTTGGCGGAGCATTCTTCATAAATGTCCCGCGCCGAGTCGGAATTTAGAATCACGTCGATATCGAAATACCGCAACAGTTCCAGGTGCGTCCAGTGATAAAGTGGGTTGCGCATCGTATATGGGACCGTCGCTGCCCACTGCTCAAACTTCTCCCAATCGGAAGCATCACCCGTGCAATAGCGCTCATTAATCCCGTTGCTACGCATGGCCCGCCACTTGTAGTGGTCACCGTAAAGCCAGGCCTGCGTTATGTTTTCAAAAACCCTATCCTCCGCAATCTGATCGGGCGGTAGGTGAGAGTGATAGTCGATAATCGGCATTTCCTTGGCGTAGTCGTGGTACAGCCGTCGGGCGGTCTCATTCCGTAGCAGGAAATCCTCGTTAATAAAGGTCTTTTGGGTTTTGTGTTTTAATACAGTCATATTTTTTAATTTTGAATGAGAGATTGAGCCGCCCGCGCGGTTGTGAATATTTTTAATACTCTCAATCTCTCATTCTTTCATTTAAAATTAGAACCTCTCTCAATCCCCATCATCAGCCCCCGTAACTCCGCCAAACCGCGCAGGCGTCCGATGGCCGTGTAGCCGGGGTTGGTACGCTTGGTGGCGGTGAGGTCGTCGAGCATGCGGTGGCCGTGGTCGGGACGGAACGGCAGACCCAGGTCGGCGCGGCCAGCGTCTTTTCTTTTGTTTTGTTCTTGCAAAAGGGCGCGCATCACGCCGTACATGTCCACGTCTCCTTCTAGGTGGTTAGCTTCCTGAAAACTTCCGTCAGCGTCGCGCTGTGTGGCCCGCAGGTGGACGAAATGAATCCGCCTTCCCAGTCGCTCCACCATGCCAACCAGGTCGTTGTCGGCCCGCACGCCGTAGGAACCCGTGCAGAAACACAGGCCGTTGGCCATCACGTCGCAGCTTTCCAGCAGCGCGGCGGCGTCCTTTTCGGTGCTTACCACGCGGGGCAAACCCATAATCGGATAAGGCGGATCATCGGGATGAATCGACAACCGAACGCCTGCTTCCTGCGCAACGGGGGCAATTTCGTTAATAAATTGATAAAGATGCTTTCTGAGTTCCGCGTCGCCGATGGAGTCGTAGGTCGCCAGCACGTCGCGGAATTCTTCGACGGTAAAGCTCTCCTCCGAACCAGGCAGTCCGGCAATGACGTTGCGCGTCAGCCGGTTGACACTTTCCTCATCGGCCTGATCGAGCCATGCTTTGGCTTGCGTTTGCTGTGCTTCGGAGTAAGAAGTCAGCGCGCTTTTTCTTTCTAAAATATGAAGTTCAAAAGCGGCGAACTGCGTGGCGTCGAAGCGCAGTCCCGTGGAACCATCGGGCATGGGGGCATCCAGGTCGGTGCGGGTCCAGTCCAGCACGGGCATAAAGTTATAGCAGACTGTGTCGATGCCGCTTTTGCCCAAGTTATCAATAGACTCCTTATATTTCTCGATGTATTCTTTGAAATTCCCGGTGCGGGTCTTGATCGCTTCGTGAACGGGAATACTTTCCACTACCGACCAGTTCAGACCTGATGCCTCGACGATCGCTTTGCGTTTTTCTATTTCCGCCACGCTCCAAACTTCACCGTTGGGAATATGATGCAAGGCTGTTACGACGCCCGTCGCACCCGCCTGACGCACGTCCGCCAGCGAAACCGGATCATTCGGCCCGAACCAGCGCCATGTTTCTTGAAGAGGCATTTTTCGTTAAATGAATTATTAGTTTTTGGGTTAAAAGGTCATGGGTTCGCGGCCTATACTCATTATAATAAGTTTTATCAGGAATGAAAACCTGCTATCCACAGAGTAAAAGAAGCCCTTAACCTTTAACCATTTAACCATTTAACCCTTACCCATTAGACAAATTCTTTCCAAATGGAAAACCGTTGCTAAGCCACGAGTCGATTCTCCGGCACCCGCTCCCGAAGCACTTTGAGCGCGCGGCCCATCTGGGTTTCGACAGTTTTGATCGAGATTTTGAGTTGTTCGGCTATTTCGCGGTAGCGCAGGCCCTGTTCACGGCTGAGGCGAAAAATGAGTTGGCATTGACGCGGCAGGTCGCTAATGTGGCCTTCGACCCGGTCGTAGAATTCGTTGAAAACCATCTCATCCGCCGGGGAGTAGTGGTCGGCGTAGGCAGGGTTCCACTGGATGCTTTCCAGCGGCTCGCGCTCATACACGCGGTGCAGTTTGAGTTTCAGGTAGTCGAGGGCCTGGTTGCGGACGGCTCGGTAGATGTACGCCTCAAAGGAAGTGTGCACCTCGATCTGGTCGCGGTTTTTCCAAAGCTTTACAAATACGTCGGCCACCACTTCTTCGGCGACTTCGCGCCCTGCCACCACGCGCATCGCGTAGGTACAAAGGGGATAATAATAACGGGTAAACAACTCGCGGTAAGCGACATAATCGCCTTCCTGTACCACCTTTTTGAATAGAACCTCCATTTTGCTGGGACAGAGAGGCGGGTGAGTAACGTTTTTCTTGAGTAAAGCAGGATTCATCATAGGTATGATCAGGAATAGAACTTTTTTAGGAAATAGGTAATTGCGTGAAATAGTACGATTGCGCGATTTCGTTGGAAGATTACGCATAGGTTCAGCGATTCACAAAATTACATCTTGAAAAAGCGCAACAATTTTACGCAACCGTTCCCGGTACCGTTCCCGAAACTCTTCCATTTTCCGGGAATTGTTGTTTTTGTGGTATTTTGCAGAAAATAATTGTGGCAAAAAACTGCGAGTATTGCCAAAATCAATTGTATTTTTTTAAGAAAATCACTGAATGATCTATGGGAAAAACCTCCGTCACTATTAAGGAAATTGCGCGTCAGTTGGGAATTTCCAAATCCACCGTTTCACGGGCCCTGCGGGATAGTTCCGAGATCAGCGAAGCCACCAAGGCGCGGGTCATCGAGTTGGCAAGGAGACTCAATTACTCACCCAACCCAATCGCTCTCAGCCTGTTAAATAATCAAACCCACACCATTGGCATCATCGTACCGGACATCGACAACCCGTTTTTCTCCACGGCTATCAGCGGAGTAGAAGACGTGGCCTACAGTCGGGGCTATCACGTGATGATTTACCAAAGTCACGAGTCTTACGAGCGTGAAAAGGCCGATGTGCGGCACATCGCCGACCGCCGCGCCGACGGCCTGATTGTGTCCGTCGCCAGCCAGTCGATGCAGCACGATCATTTTATCAATTTGCAGGAGGTCGGTATCCCCATCGTTTTTTTCGATCGGGCCAGCAACGAAGTCCAGACCCACAAGGTGCTGGTGGATGACTACGCCGGAGCGTTTTCCGGAACCGAGCATTTGATCGAGCAAGGCTGCCGTAAAATCGCCCACGTTGCTGGCCCCATGAGCCTGGCCATCAGCCGAAACCGCTACAATGGCTACCGCGACGCCCTGCGTAAGCACAAGCTGCCTCAGCGCGAGGAGTGGGTGGTGGAAGCACAATACAACCAGTCCGAAGGCACCGAGCGGGCCTACCAACTCATGGCCCTGCGTGAGCGCCCCGACGCCATTTTCGCCGCCAGCGACCGCATTGCCATTGGCGTCCACTGGGCACTGCGTCAACTCGGCTACCGAATGCCCGATGATGTGGCGCTGCTGGGATTCTCGGATTTAGGGGTGTCGGTACTGCTCGATCCACCGTTGAGTTCGGTAGCGCAGCCCTCTTTTGAAATGGGTCGCCAGGCCGCCGAGCTGCTTCTCGAACTAATTGAAAGCAAAAATACCCCAGTCACTTACGAGACCAGGGTACTAAAAACCAATTTGGAGATGCGGGGATCGACTTTGAAAATTACCGCTCCAACCGTTCCAGCTTCCGCTGAAACTCCCGGAGGATCTTATCCTTCATAGCAACCTTACGCTTCTGGATGTTAAGCCGTCCTTGCAGGCGCTTATCTTGCTCCTCGTCCCCGGTCAGACTGCGCTCCACGTCGAGTGTCGCCATGTCCAGGTCACTTTTCTCGCGGCTTACCAGCCACTCCATCTCCCGAATTTGGGCGCGGAGTTGTTCTTCTTCGCTTTTTAGGTCAAAGGCCGGGTACTTGCGGCTGATGACGCGGGCCAGGTAGCTCAGCTCGAATATTTTATCGCAGGTCGAGCGGAATCGGTCGTTCAGTTCCCGGTCCGATTGCCGGTAGGGAATCCTGATATCTTTCCACTTGCTGAGCAGTACTTTGGCCTTCTCAGAGGCCGTGATGATGTCGTCGTTTTTCAGGGCGTCCTCGGCCTCGACCAGTAGCTTGCGCTGCTGACCGATGCGCGGGTCTTCGCGGTTTTCCGGCTGAATCCCCTTGTATTCGTTGTATTTATCGTAAAAAAGCTTAAAGAAGTGGCGGTAAGCTTTGTTGATTTTAAAAAACTTCTTGGGGGGTAATTCACCCTGGGCGTTCCACTCCTTACGGATATCGCGGGCCTGCTTATAGGATTCGTCCAAATCCCTGCTCCACGAGAGTTGCTTGACGCGCTTAATGAGCTTCTCATATTCGTCCACCTTGGCCTGCATGATTTTGTTCTGCTCGGCGAAAAATTCGCGGCGGCGGTGGAAAAAATCGTCCAGCACGGTTTGGAACTGCGTGTCCACATCTTCCTGAAACTCGTTGTCCACGGGGCCCGTCCTGATCCATTTGTCTTTTACTTCCTGCACGGCCTCGGTGGCGGCCGTCCAATCCTCGATGGCGGTGGCTTCTTTAGCGTCCTCGATTAACGCCCGCTTAATTTCCAGATTCTTGGCCTGATTCACCAGAATCAGGCCCGTAAGGTAATCCTCGGCCTTATCCAGCTTTTCCAGCAGCGGAATGAAGTTGCCGATGGCGTCGAAGCCAATCAGTTTCCGGCGGAGTTGGGTGAGTTTTGTGAGGTAGGATCCCTTATTTTGGGCTTCCTCGATGTCTTTTTCGAGGGTATCTACTTTTACTTTGGCAATAGTGAAGCGGTTCTTGAAGTAGTCAATCGCTTCCTGTTCCGTCCTTTTCACCTCGCCGATCTGACGGTCGGCATTGCCGAGGTAACCTTTCAAAAATACTTTGCCATCTTTAACGTAGCCGTATTCTTCCTTTTCTTCCATGACTTTACTTTTTATCTGCTTAGTTGGTGGGTTTAGTTATTCAGGAAACTCAGTTTATGCTCAAATCTCCTCTATTTTAGGGGTTTCAAATTACTGGATATAAGAATTTTAATAGAATTCAATATTCGTAATCCACGTTCCGGCGTCCATGTATGGGCTTTATTGGCGATATTTGCCAAATACAAATTAACTAAAAAATGGCCAACGAAACCATAATTTTCTCAATGTCCGGCGTCAGCAAGATCATTCCGCCCAACCGCCACATCCTTAAAAACATTTATCTTTCCTTCTTTTATGGCGCCAAAATCGGCGTCCTAGGCCTGAATGGCTCCGGCAAATCCACACTGCTGCGCATCATTGCGGGCCTCGACAAGAGTTACCAGGGTGAGGTCGTGTTCTCGCCCGGCTACTCCGCCGGGATGCTCGAACAGGAACCCCAACTCGACCCCACAAAAACCGTGCGGGAAGTGGTGGAGGAGGGCGTGCAGGAGATTGTGGACCTGCTCAAAGAGTTCGATCAGATCAACGAAGCCTTCGGCGACGCCGACGCGGATTTCGACAAACTCCTCGAACGTCAGGGCGAGGTACAGGAAAAACTCGACCACGCCGACGCCTGGAACCTCGACAACCGCCTGGAAGTGGCCATGGACGCCCTGCGCTGTCCGCCATCGGACCAGTCGGTCGCTAACCTGTCGGGTGGTGAAAAGCGCCGCGTGGCCCTTTGCCGCTTACTTTTACAACAACCCGACGTCCTCCTCCTTGACGAACCGACCAACCATCTCGACGCCGAGAGCGTGCTGTGGCTGGAAGAACACCTGCGGCAGTACAAGGGTACGGTCATCGCCGTGACCCACGACCGCTACTTCCTCGACAACGTGGCGGGCTGGATTTTGGAACTCGACCGCGGCGAGGGTATTCCGTGGAAAGGCAACTACACCTCGTGGCTGGAACAGAAGCAGGAACGTCTTCAAAAGGAAGAAAAGCAAGAATCGAAGCGACAAAAGACGCTGCAACGCGAATTGGAGTGGGTCAGGATGTCCCCCAAGGCGCGGCAAGCTAAGTCGAAGGCCCGCCTCGGTGCCTACGAGAAAATGCTTGGAGAAGACGCCAAAGAGAAAGAAAACAAGCTGGAACTCTTCATCCCGCCCGGCCCGCGCCTGGGCAACAAGGTGATCGAGGCCAACAATATTATGATGGCCTACGGCGACAAACTCCTTTACGACAACCTGAACTTCGCCCTGCCGCCCGCCGGTATCGTGGGCATCATCGGCCCGAACGGCGCGGGAAAAACGACGCTATTCAAACTCATCACCGGACAACTGGAACCTTTGAAGGGAGGTTTCGAGGTCGGTGAAACCGTGCAGTGGGCCTATGTGGACCAGGAACACGACAACCTCGATCCCAACAAAACGGTGTACCAGATCATTTCGGAAGGCAACGAGTGGGTTATGCTGGGCGGCAAGCAGGTCAACGCCCGCGCCTACGTCAGCAAGTTCAATTTTGCGGGTTCCGACCAGGAGAAGAAAGTCGGCAACCTGTCGGGCGGCGAGCGCAACCGCGTTCACCTGGCCATGACGCTAAAAGAAGGCGGCAACCTGCTCCTGCTCGACGAGCCGACCAACGACCTGGACATCAACACGCTCCGCGCCCTGGAAGAGGGTCTCGAGAATTTCGCGGGCTGCGCCGTAGTCATCACCCACGACCGCTGGTTCCTCGACCGCGTGGCCACCCACATCCTGGCCTTCGAGGGTGACTCGCAAGCCTACTGGTTCGAAGGCAATTTTTCGGAATACGAAGAAAACCGCAAAAAGCGGCTGGGCGCGGACGCCACGCCGAAGCGGATTAAGTACCGGAAGCTGGCGTGATGTGTGTTACGGGCGTCCCGCCCGTTTTTGTCCGACAAAGGGCGGGACGCCCGTAACACCTTTTTAAACCCTAACAACCATGTGCACCTACAAAAACACGATCACTCTCGGAGAAGGCAAGCGCAGCGGCAAACCATGCATTCGAGAAATACGCATCACAGTAGCGGACATCTTGCGCTGGCTGGTCTCCGATATAAGTATCGAGGAAATCTTGGAGGATTTTCCTGAACTAAGGAAGATATTTTGATCGCTTTGGAGTTTTCAGCAACTCAGCATCGTCGCACTTTCTTTGATGCGACAGCATGAAATTATTGGTCGATCAGAATATTTCTTATCGTCTTACTTGCTGACACTGATTTGCAATCAGGAATGCAACACTTCGCGTTTTCAATGCGAACTATCGAACACAGCTACCAGGATCACCCGCATGTTGTATTTCAGAACGGAGGCCCAGGCATTGAAGGTGTGCAGGCTCGACGCCGTGCCGTGCAGCAGGACAATGGGGAGTGAATCGGTTTTCAGCCCTTCATCGCGGTAGTGTACTGCCATCCCATCCACCTGAATAAAAGAGGAAGGATAAGGCGCGTATTTTTCCTGCAAATCCTGCACCGATCGGTCACCGTACCCGAATAACAATACGATCAGGCCGAGTAAGACCGCGATGCCAATTATGAATTTTTTGAAGATGGGAGCCATTGATTTCATTGGCGGGAGAAGCGCTTAAGGGTCTACTTCCTGTTTCTTATACTTTAATTCACAAACCACCTCGCCTTATAAACCTTCATCCCCGGAAAAACCAGACTTCTCGCCGGATGCAGGAACCTCACGTGGTAGGTCCACCAACTTTCTTCCGGTATCGTAAAAATAAACTGACCCGACCGATCGCGCCCCAGGCTTTTAATGTTTTCGGCATTTTGAAAACCATCGATCTTTTTGAAAGTATGGTCTTCCAGGCCAAAAAGCCAGGCGCCCGTGTGTTCGGTAACGAACAAATGATCCGCATCGGCGGCATTGAGTTCATGGCCGCCAATTCCCGGAATTTCCCACTTTTCTGCCAGAGAAAGACTGCCATTTGACTCTACTTTGTATTCGCGCAACACCTCGTAGCCGAGTGCATAGAGCCTTTGCTTTTTCTCGTTCCATACCAGGCCGTGGGCCGAATAAAGACTGTCGGTAAAGACCAACTTTGCGGGCATAGCTTCGTCAAATATCATGATTTTATTCCCTTTCGCGTGGGTCGAAGCGGCGGCAGCAATGCGATTGCCCGGCAACAATTCGATGGAATGGGCATTGGGAATCTCGGTATAAAAGACAACTTTCTTGTCGCTCACATTCACGACGGCAATGGCCCCGGAAGACGATGAGACAAGAATCTGCTTTCCCTGATGAATGGCCTTGCAATCGTCGGTAGAGTTGAATTTTTTGGTACGGAAATCTTCCGGCAGATCTTGCGCCAAGTGCGCATCCCAAGTCCAGACAATCCGGGGGATGGTATCGCGTGATTGCGTATAATCGACCATCACCACTTTGCTGTCGCCACAAACCAAAAATGATTTGGGCTTGATTATCTGCGCCTTCGTTGTCTGACACCACAAAGTTGGCAGCAAAACAAAAAGCACTAGCAATTTACCTGATAATTGTTTTGTCGCTTTGTTCTTTTCCGAGTGATCCATATTTTTTTTAGCAATCCATTAGTAGATCGCACATTTAACTGATTACGTTAGGCTAAGTTGCTTAATTTGTCTGTGATATTTACTAATTTACTGCCCTGTCGCGCTCCGAAGTCGCTTTCGCAGCGTTTGACTGCCGGGAAATTTCTACGGAATCCAGCGATTCACGATGTGCCTTGCGGCATTTATCACCAAAAAGGGTAAGCGCGGCTCGATGCATCCTCTTTCGTCTTTCGCTATCTCATTGATTTTAAATAAATCAACGGCTATCTTTGAAATAAAAAAACGGAAAATATGGAGACTATTGAAAAACAACCCGTTTAAGACACCGAGAAGGTAAGTAAAGGGATTCTCTTTTGCCGAAAGCTGATGGCCTTCCAGCGACAGATGCAGGAAGAGGCATATAAGGATTGGTACGATCCCAAGATACAGGCCATCATCCAGAAGCAAAAAGCAAAGCTTAGAAATGAGCAAAAGTGAACCATACGAATTTGACTTCCTTGGCGGCGAAAACAACATTTACCTTTTCACGGTGCAATGAGGCACAACCTACGAATCAAATTCAAACCTAGCGGTTACCTATTTGACAGCAAACAGCCCTTTGTGGACTCGGTCTTTGAAATGGTACTGCTTCCAGTAAATCCTGCTGTTGATCAGGAAAAGCCGCTCGATGCCAGAACACAGCCCACAGTTATCGCTATTATAAAGCACTTTTTCGCCCAGAAAGAGAGAGTTCTCTTATACGTTTGTGAAAACAAAGATGGTAAAGGCGCTGCCCGCAACCGCAAGTTCGACCAATGGTTCAGGCTTTACAATCTAGCAGGTCACTTCAAGTTCGATTTCGTTATTACCAATGGGCAGGAGCAGTACCTTAATTCAGTTATTGGGCGAATAGATAATCCCCACAAAGTTGATATAACTATGGCATGCTTTGAACTAGCGGAGAGCAATAGCAAATAAAGTGTATGCTAAAACTCAATGCGTCGCCTCCCCCGCCCCACTCGGCAACCGAATATCCTCCACAATCTGCTGCACCTCTTCTGGCGGCGCGGGTGTGAAGGTGCTGATAGTCAGGGACACCACGAAATTAGCCAGCATTGCTACCGAGCCGAAGCCCTCGGGTGAAATTCCGAACCACCAGGCCGAAGCAGGTGGCGTTTCACCCAGCCATCCCAGCTTGAACTTTGCCATATAGTACAACATCAACACCGTGCCGACAACCATCCCGGCTATGGCCCCTTCCTTGTTCATTCTCTTGTAAAAAATACCCAGAATGATAGCTGGAAAAAACGAGGCCGCCGCCAGCCCGAAGGCCAGCGCCACCACCGCCGCCACGAAGCCGGGCGGATTGATGCCGAAGTAGCCCGCCACGCACACTGCTACCGCCGCCGCGACGCGGGCCGCGATGAGTTCGCCTTTTTCCGAAATATCAGGAACTATCATTTTTTTCAAAAGGTCGTGCGACACCGAAGCGGAAATCACCAGCAGCAACCCTGCCGCCGTGGAAAGGGCCGCCGCCAGTCCGCCCGCCGCCACCAGGGCAATGACCCAGTTGGGCAGGTTGGCGATTTCGGGATTGGCCAGCACCATGATGTCGTTGTCGATCTTCAATTCGTTGACTTCCTGGTTGGCTACGTACTGAATTTTGCCATCTTTGTTCTTGTCGTCGAAGGTCAGTAGCCCGGTCTTCTCCCAGTTTCTGAACCATTGCGGCACCGAGGCATAGTCGCGGTTGCTAACGGTTTCGATAAGGTTGGTGCGGGCAAAGACCGAAATTGCCGGAGCGGTCGTGTAAAGAATGGCGATGAAAAATAGGGCCAGTCCCGCCGACATCCGGGCGTCCTTCACGCGCTTGACGGTAAAAAACCGGACGATCACGTGCGGCAGTCCGGCGGTGCCGACCATCAGCGCCAAGGTGATGGCAATGAGGTCGATTTTGCTTTTGGTGCCCTGGGTATATTCGGCAAAGCCCAGCTCGCGGGAAAGCCCGTCCAGTTTATCCAATAGATACACGCCCGAGCCGTCGGACAAGGTGCTACCCATCCCAACTTGCGGAATGACCGCGCCCGTCATGTTGATGGAGATAAAAATGGCGGGTACCATGAAGGCGAAAATCAGGACGCAATATTGTGCTACCTGCGTGTAGGTGATGCCCTTCATGCCACCCAGCACGGCGTAAAATAGCACGATGACCATGCCGATGACAACGCCCGTGTTGATGTCCACCTCCAGAAAGCGCGAAAATACCACGCCCACGCCGCGCATCTGCCCGGCTACATAGGTGAACGACACCAGCAGCGCGCAAATCACCGCCACCGTGCGGGCCACGTTGGAGTAGTAGCGGTCACCGATAAAGTCGGGGACGGTAAATTTTCCGAATTTTCGGAGATAAGGAGCTAGTAATAAGGCCAATAAAACGTAGCCTCCCGTCCAGCCCATGAGATAGACCGTGCCGTCGTAGCCCATGAACGAAATGAGTCCCGCCATCGAAATGAACGAAGCCGCCGACATCCAGTCCGCCGCCGTGGCCAGGCCGTTGGCCAGTGGTGACACGCCGCCACCCGCCACGTAGAATTCTTTGGTACTGCCCGCCCGTGACCAAATGGCGATGCCGATGTACAGGGCGAAAGTGATACCAACGATAATATAGGTCCAGGTTTTTACGTCCAAAATTAATTGTGAATTTTGAATGAGTGAATATTTTCCATAGTCAGAATAGCCGAAAGCCGAAAGCCGATAAACCAATTATTCATCATACCCATACTTCTTGTCCAACCTATTCATCAGGTAGATATAGACGAAGATGAGCAGCACAAAGACGTAGATAGCACCTTGCTGAGCGAACCAGAAGCCGAGTTTGAAGCCGCCGAGACGGATGTAGTTGAGGGCGTCGGCGAAGAGGATGCCCGCGCCGTAGGAAACCAGGAACCAAATCGCCAGCAAGATCGCCAAGTAGGTGAGGTTTTCCCGCCAGTAGCGCTGGGCGGCGTTTTTTTGGGGTGTTTGCATCGGTTTGTTCGGGAGGAATTCCCTAGCCAAAGATCGGAAAGACGTAATTTTACCTTATGAATGATTCATTTTGTAAACTTACCGATCGCGAGCAAGCTTTTATTCAAACCCATATCGGGGATAACGTGACTGACTTGCTTCTGCAAAGTCATAATCATCAAGGTATTGACCTTAAAAAAGTAGCCTTGCAAATTGCCGCCCGGCAAAAAGCCAAACATAAATTACCCGCTTGGTACGCCAACCAACGGCTGCAATTCCCTCCTCCCCTTTCGGTGGAACAAGGTTCTTCCGAAGCAACGGCCCGCTTCAAAAGCAGCTTGATTTCGGGTCGTAAACTCATCGACATCACGGGTGGCATGGGGGTGGACTGTTTCTATATGAGTACGGGGTTTAAACAAACCCTCTACTTCGACCAGCAACGGGAGGTGGCGGCAGCAGCGGCCCACAATTTCGCAGCGTTAGGCGTTGGGGCCAAAATCAAAGTACAGGCGGAAGATGCCATTGCGGTCTTATCCAAAAATCCCGAACCCGCCGACTGGATTTACGCCGATCCCGCCCGCCGCGACGAACGTCAGCGCAAGGTGGCGCAGTTGGCCGACTGCACGCCCGATCTGACCGAAGCTTTGCCCGCGCTTTTTCGCTCGGCCCCGAATATTTTGGTTAAAACTGCCCCGTTATTGGATATTGATTTGGCCATAAGTCAGTTAGGATTTGTGCAGGAAGTGTACGTGATCGGACTCGACCGGGAATGCAAGGAGGTGCTTTATATTTTGAAGCAGACGCCCGTTGCAGTTGAAGAAATTCCAATAAAAGCCAGAATCTTGAATGCCAATGGCAGCATTCGGCATAGCTTCAACCTCACCCGACGGATGGAAGCTGACCTTACCCCCAATTTCGCAGCGCCACAGAAATACCTTTACGAACCCCACGCCGCTATTTTGAAGGCGGGGGCTTTCAAGAGCATTGCGGCGCAATTTGGCCTGGCAAAATTAGCCACCAACACGCATCTCTATACTTCGGAGAAACTTTTAGGCGAATTTCCGGGCCGCAGTTTTGAGGTGGTGGCCGTTAGCAAACCGGACGCCCGCGCTTTGACCGAATTCACTCCCGATGGCAAAGCCAATTTAACCCTGCGTAACTTTCCGGGCCGAGTGGATGACTTGCGCAAAAAATGGCGTCTTAAGGAAGGCGGCGACGTATATCTGTTTGCAGCAGAACTGTACGACAGACAAAAAGTTGTCATTGTGGCCCGTAAGCCGTATATTTAGACGAATCGGTATTACCCTTCTCCATTTTTTTTATGAAATCAAACATCTACCTCCTTGTTCTGCTGGGTACTTTGCTATTCTTTTCGGTAAGCGCCCAGGGCGTTTTTCCTGGTAAAGAAAACCTGAACGGAAAAGACTATTTCGGACTGAATCTCAATTCGAGCATTCCCTCGCGTTATCTGGAAAATTATTGGGAGGATTATCTAAAAACCTATGGCAAAACCCACGGCCGCCGGGGCATCGTCACGGTGGACCGGGCCAATGTCCCGGCCATCTCCAGCGAACCCATCGAAATGCTGAGTCAGGTTTCGTCGGCCCGCAACATCAGTCACGTTTTCCTGGCCGTGAAAGTGGGGGATCGTTTCGTCTCCAACTTCACCGATAGCACTTACACGGCCACCGAGAATTTTTTGAAAGATTTTTCCGCCTACGCCGTGACCCGCGACGAGGTCAGGCTGGCCGAGGAGTATTACGCCGAAGCTGACAAAAACCACAAAAACCTCGAACGCGACAAAGAACGCATTGTAAAAGACATCGAGCGCACCCAAAAGAAGCTGGAGGAATTAACGCGCGATCAGGAAACCAACAAAGCGGATTTGGCTGGGTCGGTCATTGATCTGGCCAATAAGCAGAAAGATTTAGAGGCGGCGAAAGGACGGATTCCGAAAATGTAGCGGGTTCCTATCATGCTCTTGTCGGACAATCTTCGATAAGCGAATAGCTAACCCTACCGAGAGTTAGCTATTTTTTTACCGGAAACAAGCTATCGATTTGTTGGCCTATTACATCCGAAATCTTTTCTTCCGACACGAAAGTTTTGATAAGCCCCGGTAACTGAGAGTTCATAATAATTTTCCCGTCCTCCACCTGAATATCTCCGGCTAATTTAGTACTTACCAGGCCTTTCTTTAACTTGAAAGAAAAGTTCATAGTGTTTCCTGACCAACTTTTAGTAGGCTCTTTCACCACTACGCCACCCGGAAAATCGCGCTTCGCGAGTTCGTCCAGGAAAGTATCAATTTTTTGGATAGCCTCTTGCTGACTTGCCTTATGGTTTCGTTCAATTCTCATGGTTTCCTATTTTTGAAGATTAAGTTTAGTGAATACATCTGCAATTTTTGCACCACTAGTGGTATGAATTTCAATTTTTATCGTTTTGTATCTTAAAGTTTAGGCAAGTCGCAGCCTTCTTTTTCAATGGTGTATGATAAAGCAGCGATTCGCCAACCCGAGGCCGTTTTGATGAGTGTGAATACATCAATGCCGCAATGCGAAAAGATGTCGTTGACCCAAAGATTGTACGGTGCCCACACCTGAGCCATGTTACCGTGTACCTGCACCTCTATGCCCTCATCTTTCATGCGCTCCTTGATGTTGGTATCGGCCTGGAAAGTGTCCGTAAAAGGAGAGCGACTGGCCGATACTGGTTTTCCTTCTTTCGTGCGCACCGTGTAAATCATGGCATTGGGCATAAATGTAGCCCGAAAGGCAGCTGTATCAGCCTTTTCTATCGCATCCAGCAAATTCTGAGCTGCTTGTAGCACTTCCGTTTTTTCGTTTTGGGCGTGAACATATTCTGAGGTGCCAAAAATAATGACCATTACGGAAAGCAATGATTTCATATAATTCTGATTGGTAACTTTTTTAAAAAGAAATACAGCATTCCTTCCCCTACCGCTTCGCCCGGTCGATGGCCCGTAAGAGCGATGTGTCATCCGCCGTATCCAGCCCGATTTCCCAGATCATTACTCCTGCACAGCCGCGCTGTTTGGCCAATCGTACTTTGGCCTCAATGGTATTGATGCCATTGTAGAAGGCACCCTTCCAATAATCGTCGTAGGCAGCGGCCCCGTCGGCGACGAGTTGTTTGTAGGTCGGGCCGAACTTTCCGAAGCCTAGTTTGGAATAAAACGGCAGGCCTAGTACGGCTTTGGCGGCGGGTAGTTTTCGCTCGTCCAGCCAGTAATTCAGGCTTTCCTGAGCGTAGGCGTAGGGCGAGTGCGCCTTCACGATGTCGCCGCCGTAGTCGCCGTCGTACGCCATGAGATTGACCCAGTCCATCGCCAGGAAAGCATCTTCTTTTATGCCGTAGCCTTTTCTGCCCCGCGCCACCACGGCGGCGGTGAGGAGCTTATTTTGGGCGTGGAGCTGGGTAGCCAGATCCTTGACCAGCAGCACGTAGTCGTCGGCGGATTGGCTGTCTTCATCGGGATATTCCCAGTCGAGATCGACACCATCGAGGTCGTATTTCTTCACCAAATCCATCGTGCTTTTGATGAAGGTTTTGCGGCCCTCGGCGCGTTCGGCCATGCGGTGGAAGCGGCCGTCTTCGCCGCCGCCATCACCAATTCCCCAGCCGCCGATGGAGATGAACACCTGCACGTTGCCGCCGTGGGCGTGTTTTACCAGACGTTTCAGGATACTGTCGTCGCGTAGCGGCAGCAGCGTGTCGCCGCTCGGGGCTGGAATGGAGAAGGAGTAATTGATGTGCGTCAGATAGTTTAGCGGCAGACTTTCCGGCTCGGCCGAACGCGGCGTGTAATAGCCGATTACTTTAAAATCGTTTTTTCGGCTCTCGGTTATCGTCTGAGCTTGGGTAGAAGTAAAGATCAGGGTCAACCCCAATAAAAATAGCAGCAAGTTTACTCGGTTACGCATTGTATATCAATTATTTGCAATAAAAAAATTAAAAATATTCACGTGGTAGCATCCAATAGCCCAGTCACAGTAATCCCCCGCAACGGTAGCAGTATTTGGCATTTGACCGATGCCCCTCCGCTGCGCAGTGAGGGCAGCTTTGCATCGAAACTGGTGGAGTATCGGTATTTTCCCGTGTGCTGGCCCTGGTCATTTCGCTGGTAATAATTCCCGTGGGAATGGCGATGATGGCGTAGCCCAGAATCATGATAAGGCTCGCCACGAACTGCCCGGCAATACTTTGCGGGGCTATATCACCATAACCGACAGTGGTCAGCGTCACAATGGCCCAGTACACACTTTTGGGAATGCTCGTGAAGCCACTCTCCCGGCTCTCGATCAGGTACATGATCGTACCCAAAACTACGCAAATAATGAGGATGGCAAACAGAAAGACGGAAATCCGGGCGCGGCTGGCCCGCAGGGCGTCGGTGATCTTCTGCGACTCACCCACGTACTGGCTGAGTTTGAGGATGCGAAAAACCCGCAGCAACCGCAGCGCCCGGAAGGCCACCAATACTTGCGTGCCGATCAACAGAAGCGACAGGTATTTTGGAATGGCTGACAGAAAGTCGATGACGCCGTAAAAGCTGAAAATGTAGTGCCAAGGCTTACGGACCGTGATGATGCGGGCCATGTATTCAACGGTAAAAATGACGGTCACAATCCATTCGGCAACGTTGAAAAGGTCGTGGTAGCGACTATTGAGCCGCTCGACGCTTTCGAGCATCACCAGTACGACGCTGAACAGGATGAGCCACAGCAGGATGACATCGAAAAGTTTACCGGCGGGCGTATCCGATTCGTAGATAATTTCGTGGAGTCGGTGCCGCCAATCCTGCTTGCCAGCGGGTACTTCGTGCATAGTTTTTGGAATAGATGACTTCCTTCAAAGGTATCTAAATGCGGTTAGTAGCGCAAGTCAGGTCGATTGCGGCTTGGGCAAACTTAAAAACTATTCGGTCCGGTGCTGGTTTTCCAGAAATGAAAATCAAACTTCGCACGCCCGTAGCGGCTTCCCTTCCCGCCGTGTGGCGCGGTTTCGACGAGTCGCTCTTCAAAAAACTCAGTCCGCCATTTCCGCCCGTCAAACTGGTGCGATACGACGGCAGCCATGTAGGCGACGTGGTTTCGCTTGAATTGAACTTTATATTCTTTAAGCAGAAGTGGACCAGTCACATCGTCGAACAACAGGAAACGCAGGAGGAGATTTATTTCATTGATAAAGGCGTGAAACTTCCCTTTTTCCTGGCTTTTTGGCAGCACAAACACCGCCTGATTCGCGACCCGGCAGGCGGCACGATCATCGCCGACGAAATCGAGTACCGCACCCCCTTTTTACTGTTCGATTACCTCATGTATCCGGTTATGTGGGGGCAATTTGCCTATCGTGGACCGATCTATAAGCGGGTTTTCTCGTAAGGTCGAACAGGCGAACCTTCGAACCTATGTTGTGTTCGCCCAAATGCCGAATCGCCGTACTGCACAATTAGAAACCGACTTCCTGCTGCTTTGGTAAGCGAATTCCACAAAAATCAGCCGCATGAATCTCGAACTTCAGGAAAAAGTAATCATCGTCACCGGCGGAGCCAAAGGCATCGGCGAAGGCATATGTGAAGTTTTAGCCAACGAAAAAGCCATCCCGGTCATCATAGGGCGCAACGAAGCCGATAATGGAGCGGCGGTACAACGGCTGAAATCAGGCGGTGCCAACGCTTATGCCGTCAAAGCAGAATTATCCGATCCCGAAGCGTGCGCCAAAGCCGTAGCCGACGTGGCCGCGCAGTTTGGACGCATCGAGGGCTTGGTGAACAATGCCGGGGTCAACGACGGGGTGAACCTGGAAAATGGTAGCTACGAGGCATTCGTGGCTTCGCTGCACAAAAATCTGGTGCATTACTATTTGATGGCACATTATGCCCTACCTTATCTCAAAAAATCGGGCGGCGCCATCGTCAACATTGGCTCCAAGACCGCCGAAACCGGACAGGGCGGTACCTCGGCCTACGCCGCCGCCAATGGTAGCCGCAACGCTCTCACCCGCGAGTGGGCCGTAGAATTGCTGCCGTACAGCATCCGCGTCAACGCCGTGATCGTGGCCGAATGCTTTACGCCCATGTACGCCGACTGGATTAGGTCAATGCCCAATCCCAAGGAAAAACTGGATCAAATTACGGCCAAAATCCCGCTGGAAAACCGTATGACGACCGCCGAAGAAATTGCGAATATGGTGGCATTTCTACTCTCACCGCGTTCGAGCCACACGACGGGACAGTTGATCCACGTCGATGGCGGTTACGTGCATCTGGACCGGGCTATCTAATTTTTAATGATAGAATGAGTGAATATTGCTTTCGCACTCATTCTATCACTGTAATTCAGCCACGGAGCCGCCCCACTCGCCAGTAGGTCAGCACCAAAAAGAAGGCGATTAGACTGAGGAGATAGATGACATTGCGCAAATCGACCAGGCCGCGTCCGAGGGCCTGGTATTGCTGGTCGAGGGCGGCAGCGGAGAAGAAGAGGGCCAGGGGACCCGAATTCAGCAGTTGTGATAATGCGCCGAAGCCGCTGTACCAGACGAAGCCCAGGAAAACGCCGATGACGAAAGCGACGATTTGGTTGTCGTTGAGCGAGGACGCCCATAATCCCATCGCAGTCAGCACGCCGCTTAACAATAACAGACCGATATAAGAACCAAAGACCGCCGCCGAGTCGATGTTGCCCGGTGGGTTGCCGAGTTGGTACACGCTGAAATAGTATAGCAGCGTCGGCAGGAGCATCAGGGCGACCAGCAGCCAGTTTGCTAAAAACTTTCCAACCACCAACGACGCATCACTCAATGGCTTGGTAAGCAGCAGTTCCAGCGTTCCCGTGCGGCTTTCTTCGGCCAGTGACCGCATGGTCACGGCCGGAATCAGAAAAACCAGTACGAAGGGCGTCAGGTTGAAGAAGGTACTGAGGTCAGCGTAGCCGTAATTCAGGACGCTGGAATCGGGGAACACCCAGACAATCAGCCCCACTGCCAGCAGAAACGCCGCCATGACGATGTACGCGATCAGGGAGTTGAAGAAACTGCTGACTTCTTTTTGGAAAATTACTAACAATGGAGATTGAGAGATTGAGTGAATGAGAGAATAAACGAAAACTGGCGAAAGCAATATTCACTCATTCTCTCAATCTCTCATTCAAAATTAATTACTCGAAAACGGGCCGGTTGCGCCGCATGATGGCGGAGACGATGAGGGCGATGATGAAGCCGAAGAGAATCGCCCCAAATATGGTCACCGCGAACATAATGCCCGGCGACATCATTTTCTCCGTAAATCCCATAGCTGCATCAATCTGAGCATCGTCCATTCCCCGACTTTCCATATCGCCGCGAGATTTGTCCAGTATTTTTTGGGCGTAGGTGGTGTCGATGAACTGACTGTAAAATGTAATAAAGGCACTGCCCAGCAACCCTGATATAGCTGAGAGAAGCGTACCGATACCCAATCCCTGACCGTATGACATGAAGCCGTCATTGCCGCTCTTGAATTCGCGCATGGCATAGACCATCCCCACGATCAAAATGATCAGCCCCAGCGACGTAAGGGCTTGGTTTTGATTTTGCTCGGCGATGATGAGAATTGTATTAAAAACAATGGAGGCAACACCGGTAATCAAGCCGTATTTCAAAGCGACGCGGGCGACGGAGGGTTGTTCTTGCATGGGGAGGGGAGTTTTATAAGTTTAGGAAAAAATAAAATTCGCGTTAAAAGTACAGCTTCCGGCCCAAAAATTCAACCCGCTATTCGCTCTTGGGACGAAGGGTGACAGGCTCCTGTCGACGGAAAATAAGGGAGATAATCAGGATGGGTAGCACGGCCATTACCGTTTTTTTGGCAATCTCGTCGGTAATTAGTTCACCCGGTTTGGTGGCACTTACTGCTTCTTTCATCTTTTGAAACTCTGCCGCGCCGATGTTTTTCACCAATTCGGCTTTGCCCTGCATGAGCAACTGCTGCATTTCGGCCAAATATTTAATGAATAGGTCGGGATCGACAAATTTCACAAAAAAGAAAATCAGCCAACCCACCACGAAGGCTCCTACCGTATTGACCACGTAGCAAATCGTCAGCCCCTCCCAAAAGTGCATATAGCCGAGGCCGATTTTGCGGCGGTAGTACCAGCAGGCCGCTACCATCATAATAAGGAAAATACCGAAATCCAGCACCTTGTTGTTACCCAGCGGCATCACATCCACTGCGTACAGCCCCAGAAAAAACAGAAAAGCCATTACACCCGTCGCCGCCCCAAAAATGAGCGGGATTTTTAGGAGAGGCTTGTTGAAATAATTTTCCATGCGGGCGGCTTTTATTTTGGGGGCTAACGGTTTATCTGTTAAAAATCTCAATCGCCTTTCCCCACAACTCTTTCCCTAAAAAAGGAGAATTTTTTGATTTGGAAAAGGTTTTGTCGAAAGTCCAGGTTTCGTCGGGGGCGAAAATAGTAAGGTTGGCGGGCTGGTTTTCGGCAATAGTGACGGCGGGCAGCCGCAGGATTCGGCGGGGGTTTATGGTAAATTTTTCTACGACATCTTCCAACGCCAGACTGCTGTGCATTTGAGCGAGGGAAAACGCCGTTTCCAGCCCGGTAATGCCAAAATTGGCGTGGTCGAACTCGACGTTTTTACTTTCTTCGGCGTGGGGGCTGTGGTCCGATACAATGGCGTCGATCGTGCCGTCGACCAGTCCCTCGCGCAGGGCGATAATGTCGGCGAGACTGCGGAAAGGTGGGTTTACTTTCAGATTCGTATCGAAGTCCATGAGAGCCGAGTCGTCGTAGGCCAGTTGATGCGCAGCCACGTCGCAGCTCACGGGCAAGCCCTGTGCCTTGGCTTCGCGGACGAGGGCTACGGCACGGGCGGTGGAGAGGAGCGAGATGTGCAGTTGAGGCAGCGGCTTTTGACCGGAATCATCGTGGTCGCTTTGTTCCTGCGGGCCAATTTTCTCCGTGGCGTAAGCCAGCAATTTCAGATCACGGCTCAGCATCATTTCTTCGGCCAGGGCGGGCATTCCTTTCAGGCCCAGCAATGTACTGGTTACGCCTTCGTTCATTTGTCCAAACAAAGTGAGTTGGCGGTCCTCGGGACGGTTGATGAGCAGCGCGTTTAACGGACGCAGGTACAACAGCGCTTTGAGCAGGATGTCGGCGTTCTGAATTGGTATCTCACCGTCGGTGAAGGCCACTGCTCCGGCGTGGTGCAGATCGATCATCTCGGTAAAATCGACGCCTTCGGCCTTGCGGGTAACGGCAGCGGCCACATGAACGCGTACGGATTGGCCGGGCCGAGGCTGCCGCACGTAGTTGAGCGTATCCTTGGCGTCCACGACGGGCTTTGAATTAGGCAGCAGTATAATTTCCGTAAAGCCACCCCGGGCAGCGGCGCGGCGCACCGAATCGAGGTCTTCCTCGTGTTCGTAGCCAGGGTCGCGCGAAGCCACGCGCATATCCACCCAGCCCGGCGACACGCACCAGCCACGCCCTTCCCGGACTTCCGCGCCGTCGGCCTCCAAGCCGTCGCCAATGCGAGCGATACGTCCTTCCTGCAAAAGCAAATCCCTTACTTGTCCGTTCAGAGGTGAGGCTTTGTCCACGATTTTTATAGCACGCAGGAGCAGGTTCATTCGATTAGTTTGCAAGTTTTTCCATAAAAAAAGCCCCTCTCGGAGCTTTTTGTCAATAAATCGACGGGCTAGGCCCCCACAAAAGTTTTGTAGTCTTCCGCCGACATCAGACCATCGAGTTCGCTGGCGTCGGAAACTTTCATCTTGATAATCCAGCCGTCGCCGTATGGGTCGTTGTTCACCGCTTCGGGCGCGGCATCCAGCGCCGCGTTTACTTCCAGCACCTCACCGGCCACAGGCAGGAAAAGATCCGAAACTGTCTTCACAGCCTCGACGGAGCCAAAAACCTCGCTTTTGGCCAATGACTCGCCGACGGTAGATATGTCTATATAAACAATATCGCCCAATTCATGCTGCGCGTGGTCGGTAATGCCGACGGTGGCCGTGTCGCCTTCCAGGCGCACCCATTCGTGGTCTTCGGTGTATTTGAGTTCTTCGGGAAATTTCATTTATTCAATGGGTAATGGATAATGCGGGGCGACCCGTGGCGGTAATTCGCTTGATTCCGTATTTTAGTAAATCAGCTCCTGTTGCAATCCACCCGCTGCATCCGACTCAAAATTATTTTTACAAAGAACCGAACGCGGGGGGGAATTTCCAAATGGATTTTTGTGGTACGGTCCGGTGGCGGACGTTTGTGATTTTTGGGAAACTATTCATCCCACTTTGGGTTATCTTGCAAATTATTTTCATCAACCCAAATATCTCCCATGCAGCGTCGTCAATTTGTTCAAGCTTCTGCCCTCACGGGTTTTTCCTTGTTTGCTTCGAAAAATCTTTTGGCCCAACTCCTGGCCGAAGACCCTTACAAGATGCGTGACCTGCGCGGGGGCGTGGGGGTATTTACTGAAAAAGGCGGCACAATTGCCTACCTGATTACCAAAGAGGGCATCGCTATCGTGGACACTCAATTTCCGGAGCAAGCGGAGCATTTGATTACCGCATTGCGCAAAAACAACGACCAGCCCATCCCCTACCTCATCAATACGCACCACCACGGCGACCATTCGAGTGGTAACATTGCCTTCACGGGCATCGCCAAAAAAGTGGTGGCCCACGCCAACTCGGCCCAGAACCAACGTAACGTCGCCGAAAAGCAGAATAACGTAGACAAACAACTTTTCCCGGACACGACCTTCACCGATACCTGGCAGCAAAAAATCGGTAATGAAAGTATCAAAATGCACTACTTCGGCGCGGGCCACACCAACGGCGACAGCATCGTGCATTTCGAGAACGCGAACATTGCTCACCTGGGCGATTTGCTTTTCAACGGCCGCTACCCCTTCGTGGACGCCTCCGCCGGAGCCAGTGTAAAAAGCTGGATCAAGGTTCTTGACAAAACGCAGAAAACCTTCGACAAGAACACCCTCTTTGTCTTCGGTCACGCCTTTGACCCCGAAAAAATCACGGGCGGTCAGGAAGAAATCAACCTTTTTAAAGATTTCCTGGAAAAGACGGTAGCCTTTGTAGAAAAAGAAGTCAAAGCTGGCAAATCCAAAGAAGAAATCCTCAAAGTCGCCAGCATCCCCGGCGTCACTTACATGCAGGGAACTGGTTTGGAAAGGAGCTTGGGTCCAGTTTATGATGAGGTTACAGCAGGATAACTAAGAAAATCACTGTCAACCGTCAACTAACTAATCACTCCGCCAAGTTAAACTTCACCTGTACCCCACCCGCCGTCGTGGAGCGGTAGAAGGAGTTGGTTACCAGCGGGTCGTTGAAGGTGCGATCGAAATAGAACTGCACGTTTAGGCGGTTGTTAACCTGGTAGGCCAAGGTGGGATGGAGTTGGAAGTTAATGTTGCCCGCCACGGGGATGATCTGCCCGTCGAACTTGCGCTGTAAGGCGCGCGTGTCGCGGAAGGTCATGCTGAAATTGAAGATCAAATCGTTTTTCAGCTTCGTCTTGGCGCCGTTGATCTTGAAGGGAATTTTGACATTATTTTTGGTAAAGCCAATGGCAATCGTCAAGTCCTGATTGAACAGTTCGGCCACCTGCGAGTTGGCCAGGTTCAGGGCAATTGTCCGGTCGCGATTGTAATCCACGCGGCCCGTAATGCGGCTTTGAGTGCGGAAGTTGACGCCCACCAGCGGCGAGAATTTCTCCTGCATCGTCACGGTACTCATTACAAACACCGGGACGTACTGCCCCAGGTAGTTGTTGCGGCCCGAAAGCGGGTAGCCCGTCACGGCCAGATTCACGTAGAGTGCCTCGTAGCCCAGCGAGGAAGTGAAGTTGCCGACGCTATAATTGGAAATATAATTGTGCGTCAGCGTGAACGAACTGAACATTTTCTTGAACGGCTTCAACTGCGCTAGGCCGTTGTAGTCGATGCGCCAGTTGGGCATCGGGAAGCCCAGGAAGGGCGAGATTCGTACCGTGCTGGGGTCTTTGCCCGTGTAGGCGGCGAAGAAAGCGGGAATCAGCACGTCTTGTGAGTTTTCGTTATACTCGCCGTCGCTCTTGTTTTCTACATTAAGACGGTCTTTAAGCACCGTCCGGTAATCCCGGAACCGGTCGAAGACGGGCGAACTATTATCCTTCTGCGCTCTGGCAAAGGCCGTGCGGAACGACAAAAACGACATACTGAACTGCCCGTTGCGGACCGGACTTTGGCTCACGTAGGAGCCACCCGGCGCGTCGGGTCGGTAGAATTCCTGGTAGGCATCCTGCCTGGTGAGACGCCCCTCGATTTGCATCCTGAAGTCTTTGAACGGCTCCAAAGTTGTCCTGAAATTGAAATTCTTCTGCACCGTTTGCTGGAAAGGCTGATTTTGCACTGTGCTGGGCGTAATCCAGCCATTTTCGGCGGCCCGCACGTGAATATCCCGGCTTTGATTTCCCAAGACAAAGGGCAGACCGGGCGCATTGGCGTCCGATAACCCGAAGTAACGCGGCGTGGGCAGGAATCCTGGTAAAGCCGTAGTTTCCAGTATCGTATAACTAACGTTGATCCCGCGCACCGTCATTAGGACACGGGCAATATTCTTCAAAGCCTGGCTCGGCGGCGCGGGCAGGTCCTCGATGTCACCCGGACTGCGGGCAAAGTTCTTGCGTTCCTGCGAGGGCGAATTGGCAAAGCGCAGGTACTTCAATTTATTGTACAAAGCCACAAAGTCTACCTGCCCCGTGATGCCGCGCTCACGGCTGTTGCGCACGATGTTGCCGAACGGAATGCCCAGCGAATCCACCAGCCCGAGGGCATTGGCCTGGAAGTTATAGGAAATGGTATGGTTGTAATCGGCCCGCATCCAGTCAACAAGTGGTATTTTATCCAGTGGCAGACGGTAAGTCATGCGGATGCGCTGGTCGAAATTCTTGATGCGGCCCAGCTTTTTGAAATTATTCCAAAGCGAATCCTGCTTCACTTCGGTGTTGATGTCGCCCTGCGGCTCGTCGATAATGGCGTTGGCGACGGTATTATAGGTCAGCACCACGTTGCGCGTCAGGTTCCAGTTCAGATCGTAATAGCGATTGAACCAGAAGTATTTTTCGTAAAAGGGCTGCATCCCCGCCGTGGTCAGGTCGGAGTTACGAAGTTGGGTTTTGGTGAAACTCCGATCCACATCCGCCCGCACGGACACCTGCGTGGGCAGTAGCGTGAGGTTAAAGTCTTTGATAAAATTCAGGTAACGGCTCTCGGTTTCCCACTTGCGGAACGGCTCGAAAGCCTTCGGTTGCGCCGCGTAGGTGTAGGCAACGCCGCCCCGGTACTTTTGCTGGGCGTAGGCCTCCGTCAGGATGTTGGTGCGCAGCATATCGCTGTACGCATAAGTGAATGCCAGGTTTTCGAAATCGTAAAAATGGTTTTTGGCTCCTTCTTTGGTCTTGATTTTTCGGACGTTGGAGAGGTTGATGCCGCGTCGTACGGTATTATCCTCCACCAACCGGCGGAAGCGGTCTTTGGCCTCGGGACCATCGAGATTTTCCAGCGAGGTTTTCAACTCCGTATCGGGGTCCAGCGGGTTGAAGTGCGGCACGATGCGCCGCTTGTCGTAGTTGACGTACAGCGGAATACTGAAACCCCACTGCTGCGGCAATAGCTTGTCCACCTGGATATTGGAGGAAATCCCAAACTCACTGGTGGTAGAGCGGGCGCGTTCGCCAATGCGCTGCTGCACACTGCCGAAGCCAAAGGTTTCGATGCGGCCCGAGGCAGTCACGGTGGCAAAGTCGGCCAGCTTGGCGTTGAGTTGGGCTACGGCGGCTTCTCCGGCGGTTTGGTCGAAGCCTTCCACGTGCAACTCGTTTACCCACAGGCAAAAAGTCTTATTCTGCCCATCCGCCGACTTTGGGTTACGCATCCCGATCATCATCACCCGCACCGCGCTCAGGTCGGGATTGCCCACGACGGTAATGCGGTAGGGACGCCCCGTCAACTGGTCGATGATGTTGATCGAATAAGGAATGCTGCGCGCGCCGTCGGAGCGGTTACGCTGCGCCTTGGCGTTGATCAAATCCGCGAAGGCGATGTTCATTTCGTTTTGCTCGGGCCACACAGCCTCGGCGGCGTTCACGTTCTCGGGGGTGGCTTGCAGGTTGGCAATTTCTATTTCGTAGTAGTTCTGCGTCAAGTCGGTTCCCAGCCGGAAAAAGGCTCCGTTTTGTCCGCTCTGGTTGTCGTCGTTGTGCATGTGAATGTACATCCGCAGCCGCTTGCGAAACTGCATATCGATATTCACATTTTTGTACACCGCCCGTGAGTCGCCGTCGCGCAGGTCAGTCACGCACAGGCTCATCGACTGCTCATTGAGCTGAAAGTTTCCGGCGGGCTGCGTAATGTCCCGGTCACGCACCCAGCCCGGCGGTACGGCGTACACGTACTTTTTGGCGGCATTGTTGGCCTGGCTGTTCTCCTCGATGCTCACCGTTCCCACCGTGAAACGGGCGTCGTAAGGCTCAGGGACTTCCTGCAAGCCGGGGGCATCGAGGTCGGAGAGGTACTTGCGGTACTGCTGGCCCACCATCTGCAACTGCGCGAAGCGCAGCACCACGGGCTGCGGGAAATCGGTGAGGTACATCCGCACAAAACGGATGGACTTGAAGCCGTTAATCTGCCCTACTTTGCGAGTAAACTCCTTGATTGGCATTCGGAACAGGTACCAGTTGGCACCGTTAGCCACGGTTTTGTCCACGATAAATCCTTGCCCAATCGCCAGTCGGTTGGGTTTGAGGTCGATTTCGTATTCGTAATACGCTTCGTTGTCGTTGACGGTGTTGTCCACGTTCAGATCCTCTGAGTCGGGTAGGTTTGTGGAGGCGGGAGTCACGCTGGCGTTGCTGTTGTTGGCGGTATTTTCGGGCGAGTTGCCCTCCATGCCCAGAAAGTCCTTATAGCGTTCCAGGATTTTCGCATTGTCCAGGTCCAGTTCTTCGCCGAGGTAAAACCGAAAGTCATCACTGGAAGGATCGGCCAGGATGCGGTCGCGGGCCTGCGGTGTGAGGGTAGCAGGGAGTCGATCCAGGAAACGCTCCTTGAAATAGGCTCGCTCCTGCTGGCTGTTCAGGCCATCGAGTCCGACGTCCTGTTTCTGACGCGCGCCTGGCTCGTTGCTGAACGCATTGATAATGAACTGTTCCTTGGTCACGCGGCCCCAGGCGGTGCTGTCTACGTTGATGCCCGGCCTCGGCTCCACAGGCAGACCGTTTTCGAAATTGAAGCGTCCGTCGGGAATGACATCTTCCGAAATATCGCCTAAATTGAAGACCAGTTTACCGCCCGTCGTGTTGTTCTTGTCCTCCACGCCATCGAGCACCACACCATTAGGGCCCTCGATGAAAGGGTCCATGAGCCAAAACTCGATGTTCTCGATGTTAGCATTATCGAAGTCAATGTCCGAAGTGACCGCCCGGCTGATGGCCCCGAAGTTGCGGCGCGGGTTTTTCAATCGCCCGTCGTTGTCCAGGTCGGGGTTATAATTGTACATTCCCCGCTCGCTCGGGAAGTAGGCAATATCGAGTATGTTCTGCGGTAGATTGATCGGTGGCACCGATCGGCCGGGGAACAAATCCTGCGGCCTAAACAGCGTAACGTAGAAATTTTTAGTATCGTCGTCATCGATATTTGGTGGCCGAAGATTGAAACCCAACCCACTATACTGAAACAGGTTATCTACCGTATAGGCCGATATCTTGGCTCGGCGAAAGCCGAATTCCAGCGGATTGTCCGGCGAACCTTGCGGGAACTGCTGCGGCGTGGAACCCAGCCGCCAGCGCGTGGGCTGTCGCGTGAGGTCGTAAATGGTACGGGCCGCCTCGAAGTCGTCCACCAGCGAGCGGTCCTTCACCAGCGGCGACACGCCGGGAAACAGCTTGGCGACTTCACCTTTGAACTGAATGCTCGAAGGTTCCTTCGTCTGGATCAAGGGTAATTTGTCCAGCCACTTGGTCAAAAAAGGCGCGTCTTTGCGTAAGTTGACGTCGAAGCCCACGATGGTGTTATTGGTCGGCTCGTTGCCGATCGCCACGCGGGTGAGGTAGCCAGCGGGCGTTTCCCGGTGGTTCATCACCGTGGCCCCGATGTTGATGTCGTTGCTCACCAGGTAGTCCAGTCGGGTGCCAAACAACGTCCTGATTTGATTGTTGAACAGGTCAGGGCGCTCAAACTCGATGACAATCTCGCGCCCGGAATTCAGCACGCTGGGGTTGACGATGCGGACGCGGCCAATCTGCGCCTCGACGATAAAATCTACGCCGGGCGATAGTGACACGCCCCCGGAGGTCACCGTCACCGACTCTTCCGATACGCCGTAGGGCAGTTGCACCTCAGCCCCGCCCGCCGACTGGTAGGCACCTTTCAGATAAAATTTATTGCGCTCGTTGATCTGCTGCGCGTCGATTTGGGTGGTGTTGTAAAGTTCGGGGAAGACGTACTTGTTCTTCAAAATATCCTCGTCCGCGTCGAAAAACTTAGCCAGGCTCGAGCCGAAGGGTTCCAATACCGGAAAGAAAACGCGTCCCGTGCGGGAGTCGATGGTGACGCCCTCCACGAAGTCGAAGTTGCCGTCGGGCTGCAAATCATTGACGGGATTCAGGCGATCCAGGCCCATGACGCGCAGCAGCGGCTTGTTTTGGAGGTTGCGGCCTTCCTGCAAATTCGGGTTGTCGATGCCCGTCAGGTCGTCTTTATATATTACCCGAAGCTGAAAACCCTGGCGATCGATTTGGTTAGTCCCCAGGGCGTACACGTTTTTCATCATCAAATCCCACATCGGCAACTGGGTGTTATTGCGGATGGTGGAGGATTTGAGCAATTTCAGCGCAATCACCTGATCGTCGGGACGGGCCTGGTAATCCTCCGTGAGTTCGCCAACTTTGTAGGCACGGCCGTTCAACGTGTATTCGTAGGCCACGGCCAGCACCTCGTCGTTGCGCAGCGGCACCGTCAGCGACAGGTAACCGAGTTGGGGGCTGAAGTGGTACTCACTCTCCCCCAGCAGCCGCTTGGCCCCGCGCAGCACCTCGAAGTCCACGCTTTTTTCCAAACCCAGCGTATTGGTCAACTCGAAAGTAGTGCGATCTATCTGGCGGAACGCCTCGTTCTCGCGCAGGCTGCGGTACAGGCCGTTGCTCTCGTTGTCGGCGGGCAATTTGGGCTGAAGCGGCTGAAGTGCGGGAAGACTTTTTTTGTAGGGACTCGGTTCGCCCAAGTCGGCGAAAGCGGCCAGGTTACGCAGCGACTGGGTGTTGGTGGTGCGGTTAGTAACGTACACCTCCAAACGCGTGATCGTGACGCCTGAGGTAATGGCAGGCAGCGATTTGAGCGATCCTTCGTAGATAGTCCTGAAATATTGCGAGAGGAAAAAGTGGCGGTTTTCGTCGTAGTTGTCCGCTCTGATCTCGAAGTCCTGCGTTTGCGCCCCGCCCCGCAACACCCGGCGTTCCTTGCGCGACCGCTGCACCGACCCCACGAAAGTAGCGTTCAGTCGCCCGAATTGTAGCTCGGCTTTGGCCCCGAACAGGTTCTGCACGCCCGGAATCAACTGGCTGTTGATGGGCCAACTGATGTTACCCGCTTCCAGCTTGCGCACCAGACTTTCCTCGGGAGCTTTGTAGTTTAATTTTAAGGCATTTTCAAAGTTGAAACTGGCCTTGGTATCGAAATTGGTCAGAAAGCCCAGCTTATCGCCAATCTTGGCGTTGAAGTTGATATTGATCTGTTCGTTGAAAATGAAGTTGGTGTTACGCCGCTGCCGGATGGGAATCGACGGATTGTCGATGAACTGGTGCAGCACGCCAAAATCAAGGGCTACGAAACCATTGGGTTTAAAATCCGAAAAATCCTGCCCCAGGAGTTTGTCCAAAGCTGGCGGCAGGTCGAGCTTGGGCAGCAGTCCGCGCCCGCCCATCGCGCTCTTGCCGTCGAGCCGCGCCGAGTACTCACGCATGAGCGTCTCGAACGCCCGCCGCCGCTGCATTTCATTGTAGGTATTCAGGTCCACACTTTCCGTGGGGCGGTAGTTGAGCGTGCCTTTGGGGGTTTTAACGTCTTCCTGGATTACTACCCGACCCGTGCTGTCGAGGCCCATCGTCGTGCCGATGTTCTTTGGATCATTCAGGTAGTAGGAAGAGCGTGGGCGCGGGTCCGAGAAGCGGTTGCGGTAATAATCCTGCCAGTCCAGCCTGGGGCTGCGGCCCGACTTTTTTAGGCTGTCACCCGTGGTATCGGCAGCGACTGTTGCGGATTCGTAGGTCACGAATGGGCTAACGTTCTCCTGGTCGGAGAGCGTAATGTTACCCGTGGTTTCGGCCAGTAAATAAGCACCGACGGTAAGAGCAACGGTACGGAATAGTAGCTGGTAAATGTTTCCTGACAAAGCCTATTTCACTTGGTTAAAAGAGGGTAGGGTCTAGTGAAAGGATGGGTAAGCCATCCTTGAATACTTTGACCGGGGGACGTCGTGTTAGACACAAAACGGCCAAAACCTTGCCAATATTCTTTCGGCGGGAAATAATTATGAATGAGTCTAGGTGGACGCTGGATTTTGGACTTTAGACACTGGAGTCTTTAAAGTCTCCAAAATTCATTGTCCAACGTCCAAAATCCAACGTCTATCTAGCGCAGAGCCAGTTTGATGAGTTCCTCGACGGTAAGTTGGTCGCCTTCGCGCTTGATGATCGTATCAAGACTTTTCTCGGCGGAGACTTTGGGAATGCCCAGCGTCACCAGCGCTGCCAGCGCTTCGCTGCGGCTACTACCACCCGTAATACCAGCCAAAAATGGCACAGGCGAGGTGAGCGAATCCTTACGCATCTTGTCCTTTAATTCCAAAATAACACGCTGCGCGGTTTTGGAACCAATACCCTTGATGGACTGCACCACGCGTACGTCCTCGTTCATGATCGCGTGGCGAATTTCGCCCGACGACAAGGAGGAAAGCATCACCAAAGCCGTGGCCGGCCCCACGCCCGACACACCCACCAAGTCCAGGAACAGCGTTTTTTCGTCCGGTATGGCGAATCCGAAAAGGATATGGGCGTCCTCGCGAATATTTAAGTAGGTAAAAATCTTGCCCTTCTCCCCCACTTCGGGCATGGCCGAATAAGTTTGGAGAGAAATGCGGACTTCGTAGCCCACACCCTGCACGTCGATAATGGCGTAGGCGGGATCTTTATAAGCAACTTTTCCTTCGAGGTAGGCGATCATTGGTGTGGCTTTGTCGCTTTTCTTACGCTGTAATCAAAAGCTTCATACCGGCTTTGATTTTACTGTTTTTCATGCGGTTGGCGGCTTTGATTTTATCGACCGACAGGCCATAACGCTGCGAGATGGTCCAGAGCGTGTCGCCACGCTGCACGGTGTGGTACTTGGGTTTTACCTGGATTTTACTTTTAGTTGAAGCTACGGCGGTGCTGATACTAGCCGGGCTCCCGCTAATAATTTTCAGTTTTTGCCCCGCCATGATTTTGCCGCTGCTCAGGTTATTCCAAACCTTAATGTCATTGACGCTAACGGAATGGCGGCGAGAAATTTCGATCAGGTTATCGCCCCGACGAACAATGTACGTGTCAGTTTTGGGAGTAGGCTTTGGCTTGGCGGCTTTGGCGGGTTTTACTTCTGGTTGCGCTTCTACCTGACTGGCGTCGGCTACCAGTTCTTTGCTATTGCTGGCTTCTGTGGTGTCTATTTCTTCTTCTGTTGTAGTATTTTTTGCCAAAACAACTGTCGGCTCAGCCGATGCCTTGGGCACGGGGCGAGGAGCGACCCGCACTTGCCGAACAATCGTCAAACGTTGGCCGCGCAGCAATTTATTGCTTCTCAAACGGTTCCAGCTTTTCACTTCGCTCACGCTCACACCGTAACGCCGGGCTACTGCGGTCAGCGTTTCGCCGCTGCGCACGGTATGCCGCAGGCGCTTGGTGGCGTAATCGCCTTCCTCCCCGGCGGACGCCAGCATTACACCGGATGATACCCGCTTCGATGCCGAATCGAGGATAGCCAGCCGGTCGGGCTGCATAATGCCAAATTTCTGGGCGGGTACTTTCAAGGCAAAGCCGCGCGTATACTCAGGGAGTTCGGTGTTGATAATCTGCGGATTCAGACGCTGGATTTCTTCCATCGAAACGCCGCTCAGCGAGGCAAAGGTGGTCAAATTCAGGTAGCCATTGACTTGAATCGTGTCAGAAACGGTTGGGAATTGTGTGACGTTGGGGGCAATGCCGTGGTCTTCGCCGTAGTGCATCATGTAGAGCATGGCCACGAATTGCGGCACGTAGCCACGCGTCTGCTTGGGTAATGCATTGTAGATTCCCCAGAAGGTGTTGCCGCCGCTGCGGCGCATGGCGCGCTTTACGTTGCCGGGCCCACAGTTGTAGGAGGCCAGAGCCATTTCCCAGTCGCCGAAGATATTGTAAAGTTGTTTCAAATACCGACAAGCCGCGTCGGTAGACTTATCAGGATCGAAACGCTCATCAATGTACGAATCCTGCTTCAGGCCCATCTCACGACCCGTGGCCCGCATGAACTGCCAAAGCCCGCCCGCCCCGGCGTAGGAAATGATTTTGGGATTGAGCCCCGACTCGATCATGGAAAGATACTTCAACTCGTCCGGCATATCGTACTTCGCCAGAGCCTTTTCATAAATGGGGAAGAAAAGGTTTTTGTCTTCCATCATCCGCCGCGTAAAATCGGGTTTGGTGTAGATGAAGTACTCCACGAACTTGTGCGACTCGGCGTGATACACCAGCGGGATTCTTTTTTGGAGTAAACCAAAACGCTCCCTAACCAGGTCGGTCGGCACCCGGTTGGCGGGCTCTTCGATTTGGGGAAGCAGATCGGTAGCCGCAATGCTAAGCGTGTCGGATTCGTAAATAATTTCGTCCTGTTGCAACTGCGGAACGGCAAACACGGGGAGGTTGCACAGGGCCAGGGCGGCGAAAGCTGCCAGATTCACGACTCGCTTGGATAGGTTCATCAGTGTCGGGTAGTTTGGTTTTAGGATAGTATTTTACAAAGCCTGGAATAGTAAAAAACTACTACGTTTTTTCCAGGGTGGCAATTATTTCGGACAAGAGGTGAGAAAAGGAGAGTAATTTTTCTTCTTCAAAAGCCTTGGTCATTATTTGCAGACCGATAGGCAAACCGTTTTCATCCAGCCCGTTGGGAATGGAAATAGCGGGCGTTCCAGCGACGTTGGCCCCTACAGTAAATATGTCGGCCAAATACATCTGTAAGGAATCGTCCATTTTTTCTCCCAGTTTAAAAGCGGTAGTCGGCGTCACGGGAGAAATCAGGAAATCGTATTGGGTTAGGAGTCGCTCGGTTTCTGAGCGTATCAGTTTTCTAACGCGTTGCGCTTTGGTATAGTATGCGTCGTAGTAATTTGCGCTGAGTACAAAAGTACCCAGCAAAATCCGCCGCCGCACTTCCTCGCCAAAGCCCTCGGTGCGGGATTTTTTGTATAGACTTTCCAGGTCAACGGCCTGTTTGCTGCGGTAGCCGTAACGAACCCCGTCGAAGCGGGCCAGGTTAGAACTGGCCTCGGCGGTGGTCAATACATAGTAAGTGGGAAGACCGTATTTCAGCAGCGGCATTTCCACGGGTTCCACTGTGTGTCCCTGCTCGCGCAGTTGCTCGATGACCTCCCTTGTGCGCTGCCGAATGGCGGGGGCCACGGCCCCGCTTTCCACCGATTCGCGCAGGTAACCCACGCGCGCCTTGGCGCCTTCATCCCAGGTTATTTTTTTGGAATACTTCGGTACCTCTCTGGTCGAAACCGTGCTGTCGAATTCATCGGCTCCGGCCATGATTTCCAGCAACAGCGCGGCGTCTTCCACGCTCCTGGTGATTGGCCCAATGCAATCGAAGGAAGAAGCGTAGGCGATTAGCCCCCAGCGCGAGACGCGACCGTAAGAAGGTTTCAGTCCCACCACGCCACAAAAAGCGGCGGGTTGCCGGACAGAACCGCCTGTGTCGCTACCCAGCGAAGCGTGGCACAGGCCGGCTTGCACGGCCACCGCCGAACCACCGGACGAGCCCCCCGGTACCCGCGCTTGGTCGGCGGCGTTACGCACTGGGCCGAAATACGAGCTTTCGTTGGACGAGCCCATCGCGAATTCGTCGCAGTTCTGCCGACCAATGATGATGGCATCTTCGTCGAGCAGCCGCTGCACCGCCGTGGCCGTAAAGGGAGATTTGTAATTGTCGAGGATTCGGCTGCCTGCTTGCACGCCGTGGCCAGCGTAGCAAAGTACGTCTTTGATGCCCAGCACCAGTCCGGCGAGCCGCCCGACGGAGCGCCGCCCGGCCGTACCAGCGGCCAGTTTAGCGTCAATTTTCTCCGCCCGTCGTAGGGCTTCGTCGGCATAGACTTCCACGAAGGCGTTGAGGTGCTTGTGGTCTTCAATACGGGCGAGGTACTGCCCGACCAATTCAGTGCAAGTCGTGTTACCGGCTTGCAAATCGCTCTGAATAGTATACAGCGTAAGGTATTCTTTCAATTAAGCGGAGAGTTCGTTTTTTACAAACAAAAAAACAGAGTCGACCTGGAATAGGCCTTTTTACAGTCTAACCCAAATCGACTCCGGGGAAAGAAACACAAGAGACTCTTAACGAGCGCCTTTTAGCGAGCGCCTCTAAATCAGAGCTTCGTGTCCTCCATGCCTTTCTCGATATTCTCCTTTACGTCTTTAGTCGCATTCTTGAACTCGTTGATGCCCTGACCGAGGCCACGCATAAGTTCGGGGATTTTCTTAGCGCCAAAGAAAAGTAAGATAAACAGCGCTACGAGGAAAATTTCCTGTCCGCCCAGTCCCATAAATGCCAAAATTGATCCGAATTCCATGTTCATCGCTTTTTAATTGAATACAAATTTAATTAATACTTTTTGCCCATACAAGAATTGTTTCATCAGCCAATGTTAATTGTCTTGGTTTTTTTCTCCCAGGCGGCGAATTCATCCAAATCACCACTAACGCTCTTAAAGAGCCACAGCAGCAAAGCCAAATCGTCCGCCATGCCAATTACCGGCAGGAAATCAGGGATAAAATCCAGCGGTGAGACGAAGTAAATCAGCACCCCGACAATCGACAGCAGGCTTTTCCACGGCAGCTTCCGGTACTCGCCGGAGGCATAGGCCCGAATCAGGCGCACCAGAATGAAAACCTGCTCTTTGGCCTCAGTGGCCCCACTCTTAAAATCGCCTTCCTTAGTTTTCTTATAAACCTGCTGAGCCAAGCCGTAGAGCTTCGAACTATTGGACGCGTACCGCCCGGCCTTACCCGTGGCTTTTTTGAAAAAAACTGATTTTAAAACTTGCGAGAGTAGCGAATTGCTTGCCATTGTGTGAATATTAAATTCTTAAAAAAAACCGTGACGACGGCCCGGTGTCGATGTGTCGAACCGTCGATGCGAAACTATAACCGAATGTTTTTCCAAAAAATTGCAGCATTCAGGACAAAAGCGTCTCACGTTGTCAGGCTACTACTCCCACCCCATTTACGCAGTAGTAAGAAGATTGGTTGTAGCAAAAGAGTAAAGAATTTCGGCATAACCCAGCCTTCTCCCCTATTTTTTGCCTAAAATTTCGCCTTGAAGCCGGGTTTAACGAAATATCCGTTCTAATTTTGGAGCGAAAATTAATCTCAAACTTTTTTATCCATATACCCTATGAAAATTACTGTCGTAGGCGCGGGGGCCGTCGGGGCCACCACCGCCGATAACATCATCCGCCGCCAACTGGCCGAAGAGGTCGTGCTGCTGGACATCAAGGAGGGCGTCGCCGAAGGCAAAGCCCTGGATATGTACCAAACCGCCGCCCTGCTCAACTTCAATACCAAGCCCATTGGCTCGACCAACGATTACGAGAAAACCAAAGGCTCGGACGTGGTTGTCATCACTTCCGGCATTCCGCGCAAGCCCGGCATGACCCGCGAGGAACTGATTGGCATCAACGCGGGCATCGTCAAGTCGGTGACCGAAAATATCCTGAAATACTCACCCAAGGCAATCATCATTGTGGTGTCCAACCCGATGGACACGATGACCTACCTCGCCCTGCGCGAGTCGGGTCTACCCAAGAAGCGCATCATCGGCATGGGCGGTGCCCTGGACAGCGCCCGCTTCAAGACTTACCTGGCCCTGGCGATGGACGTGACACCCAACGATATCCACGGCATGGTAATCGGCGGTCATGGCGATACAACCATGATTCCGCTCACTCGCCTCGCGACCTACAATGGTCTGCCCGTGAGCCGATTTCTGTCGGCCGAGAAGCTGGAAAAAGTCGCCGCCGACACGATGGTGGGCGGCGCGACACTGACCAAACTTATCGGCACTTCGGCCTGGTATGCGCCCGGCGCGGCGGCGGCGATGCTGGTCGAAAGCATCATCCGCAACCAAAAGCGCATCGTGCCTTGCAGCGTGATGCTCAACGGCGAGTATGGCCAGAAGGACATCTGCATCGGTGTTCCGGTGGTACTGGGCCGCAACGGCTGGGAGAAAATCGTCAACATCCGCCTCAGCGACGCTGAGAAGGAAGCTTTTGCCAAATCGGCCGATGCGGTAAGAAACATGAACGGGGCGATTGCTTAGTTCGGTGAGTTTTCTTTGATAAGGCTTGCTTAGTAAAAAACGGGTTGTCGGCTTTGGACTGGCAACCCATTTTTTTTATAAATTGCTTTGAAACATCCTGAGTTAGATGGGGTTTACCATGCTAACCTCACTGTGTTTCCATTGTGCAGAATCTTTCACGCCCCATGCCTATATCCTTTCACTTCCTGGCCCTCCTGTTGGCCGCCAATGCCTTGGCTCCTTTCCCGAATTTTGCCAAAAAGAAACCACGCCAGATTATCCTCATCCTGGCCGACGACCTGGGCTGGAAAGACGTGGGTTTCAACGGCTCGCGCTACTACCAAACTCCCGTGCTGGACTCGCTGGCGGCCCGGTCGCTGGGGTTCACTCAAGCCTACGCCAATGCCTCCAACTGCGCTCCGAGCCGGGCTTGCCTGATGTCGGGAGCCTACGCGCCACGCCACGGCGTGTTCACCGTCTCGCCGCCCGACCGAGGCGATGCCCGCACCCGCCAACTGGTGCCGACTCCGAACGAGGAATTCCTGGCTCCGCAGTTCAAGACGTTAGGGAAGGTTTTTCAGGAAGCGGGTTTCAAAACGGCGGTAATGGGCAAGTGGCATATCGGGGAAGACCCGACGCAGCAGGGTTTCGACGTCCACAAAGGCGGTGGCGAAATGGGGCATCCTAAAAGCTACTTCAGTCCCTACGGCATGAAATATCTGTCCGACGGCCCCGTAGGTGAGGAGCTCACGGATCGCATCACGCAGGAATCCATCAATTTCATGCAAGAAAACCGGGCGAACGACTTTTTCCTTTACATCCCGCATTTCGCCATTCACACGCCCTTGCAGGGCAAGAAAGATTTGGTAGAAAAATATAAGAAACTCCCCGCTCGCGACGGGCAAGGTACCAATCCCGACTATGCAGCTTTGATTGAAAATCTTGATCAGAACGTGGGCAAGATTCTGGACGCTGTCAAAAAACTGGGTCTGCAAGACCCGCTTATTATTTTTTCCTCCGACAATGGCGGTATAGCGAACCTCTCGCGGCAGTGGCCGCTGCGGGCCGGGAAAGGCTCCTACTACGAAGGGGGCATTCGGGTGCCGTTGCTGGTGAATCATACCGATATCAAACCCGGCGTTTCCGATTACCCGACTTTGCTTTTTGATTTGTTTCCCACCCTCTGCGAATGGGCGAAAGTGCCGCTTCCTGCTAACCAACCAATCGACGGTGTTTCGTTTCTGGATGTGTGGAACAACAAACCTCGCCCTGACTTGAAGGAGCGACCCTTATTTTTTCATTTTCCCTTTTATCTGGAGGCCTATCAAGTGGCGGGCGACGACAGTCGCGACGACTTTTTCCGTACCCGCCCCGGTAGCGTGGTGATCCAAAATGGTTGGAAGCTGCATCACTACTTCGAGGACGATGCCTACGAACTCTACGACTTGACCAATGACCCTGGCGAACGCATCGACCTGGCGAACGCGGAACCCGAAAAAATGAATGAACTGACCGCGATTCTGAACAAATGGCGGACGGAAGTCAAAGCTCCGATTCCGACGGAGCGGAATGCCAAGTATGAGCCGGATTTTGTTCCTAGACCCAAGAAGGCAAGGAAATGAAGTTGTTAGTTATGCTCATATCATTGGGGAAGATACACCCACTCACGTTTCAATCTGGGGCTAGAAATCGTTCAATCACGTAATGTTTTTAAGCATCCCTATCGGGAATCGTATCTTTGGTTAAGCTGAAACTTAAAAAAAACGATTCCCATGCTGCGTTATTCCGTCCTTCTGTTCAGTATCACCCTTTTCTCCTGCGCTACCAACTCAAAAGATAGGCCGTCGGAAACCGCACCACCGAACGCGGCCCGACCGAACATCATCTACATCCTGGCTGACGACCTGGGATACGGCGATTTGGGATGTTACGGCCAAGAGATTATCAAAACGCCCAACCTGGATAAAATGGCTCAGGAAGGGATGCTTTTTACCGATCATTACGCGGGCAGTTCGGTCTGCGCGCCGTCGCGGGCGTCGTTTATGACCGGCTTCCATACGGGCCACAGCTACGTGCGGGGCAATTATGAAAAGGGTCCCTACGGTTTCGGGGCTTGTCTGGAATTACGCGACGAAGACGTCACGCTGGCCGAGGTGCTGCACGAAAAGGGTTATACCAGCGCCATCATTGGCAAGTGGGGCATGGGTGTGGAGGGCACCACGGGTGTGCCGAACAAGCAGGGCTTCGATTACAGCTACGGCTACCTCAACCAGGGGCACGCGCATTTCCAGTTTCCCAGCTACCTATTTCGCAACGGGGAACGCATCGAGATTCCCGAAAACCGGAATTTGGCCAATAAGCGTTTTTCCAACGATTTGTTTACGGAAGAGGCTCTCGGTTTTGTGGATAACAACAAAGACCAGCCTTTCTTCCTGTACCTGGCCTACACCACGCCCCACGCCGAAATGCTGCTGCCCGGGAGTACGACTTTTGACGAGTACAAAGGCAAGGTCGATGAAAAGCCTTTCGTCGAAAAAGGCCCGCCCGACACCACCGACAACAATCAGGGTGCCTACCGCTCGCAGGAGTTCCCGGCGGCAGCCTACGCCGCGCAAATCACGCACCTCGATAGTTGCGTGGGGGTAGTGATGGCAAAACTCGCCGCCGAAGGCTTGGCAGAAAACACAATGGTTATCTTCACGAGTGACAATGGACCGCACAACGAGGGCGGGGCCAATCCGGCCTATTTTGGAAGCAGCGGGCCGCTGCGGGGCAAGAAACGGGACTTGTACGAAGGCGGCATCCGGGTGCCGTTCATCGTGAAGTGGCCCGCCCGCGTCGAAGCCGGTAGTAGGTCCGCCCACGTTTCGGCCTTTTGGGATATGCTACCCACCTTCGCAGAGGCAGCGGGCGTTACCCCGCCCAAAACCGACGGACTTTCGCTGCTGCCGACGCTGTTGGGGCAGCCGGATAAACAGGCTGACCACGACTATTTGTATTGGGAATTTCACGAAAATCCCGCCACCGACCAGGCGATACGCCAGGGCAACTGGAAGGCCGTGCGGCACGATCCGGCGGGAGAAATTGAACTGTACGATCTTTCCGGGGATATTGGGGAGCAAAACAACGTCGTCGACCAGAACTCTGAGATAGTAAAGAAGATGGCTACCCTTTTCAAAACCGCCCGCACTCCGCATCCGCTTTGGCCTTTGAAAAGTTCATTGAGTACCGATTGACCCGACTTTTGAAAAAAAGCATTTACATAACGCTCTTCTTCATTACTGCCCTGTGGGCCGCTCACCCGATTTGTGGCCAAACCCAGGGGCAGTATCTTGTTTCGGAAGAAAACTGGCTTCCTAATCGTACCATTCACTGCATCTTTCAGGACTCGGAAGGTTTTTTGTGGGTCGGGACTGGGTCAGGGTTGTACCGTTACGACGGTTATGAGGTGAAGCATTTTGCCACCCATCCCAAAAAAACCAACACCCTCTTCACGAACCGCGTGACCAACCTGGGTCAGGATGTGCGCGGACGGCTAGTGGTTTCATTAGAAAGCGGGCTCAGCCTTTTTGACCAGAGGGAGCAGTCGTTCACCACGCTTTCCCGGGACATCGAGCGGTTCGGGCAGTTTCGGATGACCGACCGTGGGGACGCCTGGATCAGAGCGGAACCCTCCCGGCTTTATCGCCTTTCGGGTACCGATAGCTTGGCAAAAAAGGATCAGTCCCTGAAATTAGGGATTGAGAACCTCCCCGAATTCGCAAATCAGGTGGGCGAAATATTTGACTTTACGGGCTGGGGAAAACGGGATTTGCTGATAGGTTCTGAAAAGGGGCTTTTTCGTTTCGACCCCGTTGCGCAGCGGGTGTACGCTCTTCAATTCGATTACCCGGTAACGGTATTAAAAATCCTGGAAAACGGTCGAATCCTGATTGGCACTCAGAATAGCGGCATTTTTGAAATAACGATCGACCACGATAAAGCGTCGATTGTCCAGCAATACCGGCTTGGGGATGGGAAGGTAACCGGCGGAAACCGCATCACTTCCATTTCTGAAGGTACGCACGGGGAAGTGTTGGCAAGTACCCGACTGGCCTTTTACCTGGCCGACAACCGAGACAGTCGGCTTACCTTCCGCATCCCTACCGAAGCCACTGAACTTCTGGAAGATAACAACATCGAAACTACCTACATCGACCGCGCCGGGGTACTGTGGATTGGGACTTTGCGGGGCTTATTGAAAGTGCGCCCCGCTCCCTTGGTGGCCGAGCGAATTCGGGTCGAGACGAACGGACACCTTCCGTTGAATCAGCAAGTTGATTTCGTATTTAAAGAGAATGAAAGGCGCTACTGGTTAAAAATGACAAGAGGCGACGTGTTCGTGTACGATCCGTTAGAAAAGAAATTTGCCTGGGTAAACCTGCCGTCTGACAAAGTTGACCGATTCAACAAATCAGAAAAAGGGTACCTACAGGTTTACGGTAACACTCACGTTTTTCGACTGGATGCTTTCTCACTCCCACCCAGAATAACCGAAGTGATGACCAGCAGTCAACTCAGCTGGAGCGTAGAGATAAGGCCGGGCGAATGGTGGTTTGGCCGTAATCGGTACGGCATAGTTGGTTTCAGCGACACGGGCAAACAGCTATACGGTCCCCTTTTAGCCAGGGTCAATGAGCATTTCAATCAGGTGTCTACTATCTCGGCGATGATGCGGGATAGCGAACAGAATATTTGGATAGGTTCGCGGGGAGACGGCCTGTTGCGGGTAAACTTAAAAACCGGCGAGCTGAAAAAATACTCAGGCATGAATCAGGCCGGTAGCATTTCACGCCGTATTCTGCACATTAAAGAAGACTCACGCGGGCGGATTTGGATCGCTTCGCGCGAAGGGGGCCTGTACCGCTACGAACCAGAAACCGACAGCTTCCGGCAGTTCACCACGGCCCACGGACTTCCCTCCAACGTGGTTTGTGCCATTGGGGAGGACAAGGCCCGCCGAATCATCGTAAGCACTGACAACGGTTTGGGGGTGTACCAGGAGGGAAACCCCGTCCCGTTCCGGGCCTACGGGCAGCGGGATGGAATCAAGTTCACCGATTTTGAATTTGCGGCAGTCGTGGAAAGCAAAAACGGTGATATCTACTTCGGCAACAGCAACGGGCTGTACCGGGTGCATATCGTCGAGCCGCCCGTCTCCACGAAATCTCCTTTTCAGTGGACTGATTTTCAGATTATAAAAAAAGAGGATAGTCTATCCCGATCTACCGACCTAGATACAGATTTACACTTTACGGGCGAACAGCATCGTATTTCGCTCACATCAGATGAAAACAGTTTTGAAGTAGGTTTTGCTCTACTCGATTTTACCGATCCCGATAAAAACCGCTATGCCTACCGAATGAAGGGCCAAAACGACGAATGGCAGTATATTCTGGACGGAAAGCCGCGCGTTTATTTCCATGATTTGAAGCCTGGTACTTACCAATTGGAAGTCAGGAGCGCCGACGGATACGGACGCTGGACGGAGGCGGTTCACTCGTTGACTGTCATCATCGCTCCGCCCTTTTGGAACAGTAGACCCGCTTACCTTTTTTACGCCTTTCTGGTTGCTCTGATCGCATTCCTGCTGTACAAGATGTCCCGTCGCATGAATTATCTGCGGGTTCAACTGGCGGAAGAGGTCAAACTCGTCGCGCTGAAAGACCAGCAGATGATTTATTTCTCCGACCTGTCGCACGAAATAAAAAATCGTCTCTCGATGATTTTGGGGCCTTTGGAAAAAGCGCTCTCGGGAAAGAAAGTCAATCAGGCGGTGCTGAACAACCTGTACGAGCAGACACTCCGCCTAAAACGAATTTCCGACCAGATCATGAATCTGCGGAAGAGCGAAGCCGGGGAATTCTTGCTGGAAGTCAGCGAGGGCAGCGTGTTGGCATCCCTCGAGCGTTTGTGCCAGGAAACCGAACCGCTCGCCATCGTGCGCGACATTCGGCTGCGATATACCTTCGGGCCGGAACCCGCTACGGCCTGGTTCGACGAGGAGCTGATCGAGATTATCCTGCTCAATTTGCTCAATAATGCCATCAAGTACACGCCCTCGGGCGGCACGGTTCACGTAAAAGGCGAAGTAGTGACGCTGGACAAGTCGGATTTGCCCTCGGCGGCTCCCGACGCGGGTCAGTACCTCAAATGTTCGGTCAGCGATACGGGAATCGGCATTCCAGCCGACGAAGTCAAAAAACTGTTCGACCGATTTTACCGGGCCACCAACGTCAGGCAGCGCGACAAGCGAGACGGGGCGGGTATCGGATTAGATATGGTGGCCCGACTCATCAGGAAACACCGGGGCATCATCGATATCGTCAGCCAGGAGGGCGATGGTACGCAGGTGGATTTTTATTTGCCCATCGAAAAAAAGCATTTTAACCTCAACGAAGTCAAGTTGTCGGGCCAGTCCGTACCAATTTTGGAAAAACTACCAGATCCCCGGCCGGAGATACCGCAAGATTCCCAAGCCAAGGAAGTCACGTTGCTGCTCGTGGACGACGAACCCGATATCCTGGAATATCTCCACGAAAATTTAAAGCCGCTTTTCGCCATTCGGCTGGCCTCCGATGGGGAGGAGGCCTGGAATATTTTGCTGAATAATCCCGTCGATCTAATCATTAGCGACTTGTCAATGCCCGGCATGAACGGCCTGGAACTGTTACAGAACGTGCGAAGAACCGAGAATATCAAGCACGTTCCGTTCATTATCCTAACGGGCCGCAATTCCGAAGCCCAGAAACTGACCTGCCTGCAAAACGGCGTGGATGATTTTATCGACAAGCCATTCAGCGTCAATCTGATTCTCTGGCGGGTCAAGAATCTCATCGAAAACCGCCAATTGCTGCGGTCACAGTTTGGCCGTAAAATCACGGTGGAACCTTCGGTGAAGAACGACAAGTCGGCCAACGAGCTGTTCATCGAGCAGGTTGTGAATTTGATTGAGAAAAATCTCAAAAACAGTCTGCTGAGTGTGGAGTTTCTGGCCGAAGAATGCGCGATGAGTCGCGCTACTTTTTATCGTAAAATGGAAAGTCTGCTCGATCAGCCGCCTGCGGTTTTTATCCGCACCTACCGCCTGAAAAAAGCCGCCAAGCTTTTGCTTAGCGGCAACTATTACGTGGCCGAGGTGGCGTTCCAAACCGGGTTCAGCAGTCCGAAGTACTTTTCAAAATGCTTCCAGAAAGAATTCGGCTCGACCCCGACGGAATACATCAAGACGCTGGCCGACGGGAACCCGAACTAGGGTTATTGTTTTCTTGCTCAAAATCAGTACCTTCATTTTCCTGACACGCACAAAGTACTTTTTTACCCATGGCATCGGCAAAGAAAAAAACAGAGCCGACTCCATCGGATCATAACTTTCCCGTAGTGGGTGTCGGGGCGTCTGCGGGCGGGCTCGATGCCTTTAAGCGGTTTCTTCGGGCGCTTCCCGATAACCTGGGCATGGCCTACGTGCTGGTACAGCACCTCAATCCCTCGCACGAGAGCCTGCTGCCCGAAATTCTGACTAAGGAAACCAGCCTTCCCGTCCATGAAATTACGGACGATATCAAGCTCGTACCCGACCACATCTACATCATCCCGGAAAACAAGATACTCACCGCTACCGATGGGGTACTCAAGCTTAGCCCGCGTGATCTGGCAAAACTGCCGAATCTGCCCATCGACGTATTCTTTACCTCACTGGCCGAGGTACACACCACTTTTGCGGTGGGTGTCGTGCTGTCGGGTACGGGCAGCGACGGTACACTCGGCCTGAAAGCGATCAAAGAATACGGTGGAATCACGTTTGCGCAGGACCTGGATTCGGCCGCCTACGGGGCGATGCCCGAAAGTGCCCTCCGGGCGGAGGTGGTCGACTTTACGTTGCCTCCCGAAAAAATCCCTTCCCAGTTGCGGCAGATCGGCCTTACTTACCAGGCGGCCCATATCGATCTGGACGGCGATGAGCGCCTGCCCAAAGAAGATGAATATGCTTTTAAGCAAATTCTGTCGCTGCTGCGCCAGCGTTCCGGCGTTGACTTCACCTACTATAAACAGCCTACCCTTCGCCGCCGCATCGCCCGCCGGATGGCACTCAATAAAAGAACGGCCCAGTTGCCCGATTACCTCGACTACCTGCGCGAAAACCGCCACGAGCAGGACGCTCTGTTTCAGGATGTACTCATTGGCGTCACCTCTTTTTTTCGCGACCCCAAAACGTTCCAAGCCCTGACCGAAACGGTGTTTCCGGCACTGTTTAAAAATAAGGTAGCCGATGACCCGGTTCGGATCTGGGTGGCGGGTTGCTCCACGGGCGAGGAGGCCTATTCGATTGCCATCAGCCTGCACGAATTTCTGGGCAGCAAAGCGGCGGGAACCAGGATTACGATCTTTGCTTCCGATCTTTCCGCAGGAAACATCCGAAAAGCCCGGGCTGCGGTGTACTCCAGGGAAGATGTGCAGGCCATCTCCACGACCCGGCTCAAAAACTATTTTATCCGGCATCAGGACGGCTACGAACTGAGCAAGGTCATTCGCGATCTGTGTGTGTTTGCCCCGCACAATTTTCTCAGCGACCCACCCTTTGCCAGGGTGGATCTGATTAGCTGCCGCAATGTGCTCATCTACATGGACCCTTTTTTGCAAAAGAAAGCCTTCACTACCTTTCATTACGCGCTGCGGGAAAACGGGTTCCTGTTGCTGGGAAAATCCGAAGCGGCTGGTGCTTCGTCGGAGCTGTTTACCGTATTTGCGAAGCGCGAGAAGGTGTACGCACGCAAGTCGGTGCCCGGCCGCTTCATGCACGTGGCCACCGAACGCCGGGAAGAGTCAATGACCCAGAAAAACCATCGGGCCTCCAACTCCGGGGCCACCCAAACCGATTTTCGCAAAAGTGCCGAGGCGATTCTGCTGTCAAAATTTACCCCGGCCAGCGTCGTTGTGAACGAACAGATGGACATCGTGCACATCCACAGCACGGTCGCGCCGTTTCTGGAGCCGTCGCCCGGCAAACCCACCTTTAACCTCCTCAAAATGGCCCGCGAAGGGCTGGCTTTTGAATTGCGCAACGCCCTGCATAAGGTCAAGCAAAGTAAGGCTCCCGTTAGCAAAGAGAACATTCCGATCAAGATCAACGGTAAAGCATCGCTCGTCACGATCGAAATAGTTCCGCTTACCGATACGGTCGAGCCGCACTACCTGGTTCTTTTCCAGCAGAAGGAAGTGGTAGCTGCCCAGCCCACCGGGGAGCCTGGCGTGGGCAAGGCTGAGCGAAAAAACCTGCAGGAGCGCGTCGTGCAGTTAGAAAAAGAGCTCTCAAATGCCCGGGAGGATATGCGCGCCATTACCGAGGACATGGAGACTACCCACGAGGAGTTGCAAACCAGCAATGAGGAACTGCAAAGCAGCAACGAGGAGATGCAAAGCCTGAACGAAGAGCTGGAAACATCGAAGGAAGAGCTGCAGAGTACCAACGAAGAACTCACCGTAATCAACCATGAACTGCTCGACAACCAGCAGCAGCTCAACGAGGCCCGCTTGTACGCCGAAGCCATCGTGGACACCGTCAGGCATCCGCTCGTGGTGCTTGATAAGAAACTGCGGGTGATAAAGGCCAACGCTACTTTCCACCAGAAATTCAACACCACGGAAACAGAGGCCGAAGGAAGGCTCTTTTACGAACTACAAAACCACCGATGGGATGACCCGGCGCTGCGTAAGGGCCTGGAAAAAGTTCTGCCCCAACACCGTTACCTTGCCGATTTGGAAATTGTGCTGAAATTCTCCGAATTACAAGAGCGAACCCTGCTATTGAACGCCCGACAGGTGATCAATGACGTAAGCAGCGAGCCGCTGATTCTGCTGGCGATCGAGGACATTACCGACCAAAAAATAACCACGGAAAAACTGAGACTTTTCGGGGAACATTTGGGAATGCAAGTGGAGGAACTAAAGCAGGTCAATGTAGGCCTGTTGGAAGAGGATATGAGGAATCGGAAGCAGACGGAGCAAAAACTGCAAGCGTTTAGTGAACAATTGGAAGTGCAGGTGGAAGAGCTGCAACTGGTCAATACGCGCCTCGGAGAATTCGCCCAGGCCGCCAGCCACGATTTGCAGGAGCCGCTCCGCAAAATACTTATGTTCAGCAGTCGCCTGCAGGCAACCGATGAGCGCCAACTGTCCAAAGAATCCCAGGCGGCCACCCTCGGCAAGATCCAGGAGGCCGCCCAAAGAATGAGCCGACTCATCAGCGACCTGCTCGAATACTCCCGCCTTACCCATCACGCCGAACTTCTGAGGGCTACGGATGTGAACGTCATACTCAGTAACGTGGTCAGGGATATGGATTTGTTGATTGCCGAAAAGAAGGCGACCGTGACCTACGAAGATATTCCCACCCTGGAAGTCATCCCCTTCCAGATCAACCAGCTTTTTCACAACCTGATCGGCAATGCCCTGAAATTTGCAAAAGACGGGGTGCCTCCCGGAGTAAGTATCACCTCACGGACGCTTTCGCGCCTGGAAATCAACGATCTGTTTCCCCCGGCTCTGATCGACGCCGGAGAGCCGCCGTCCCACGTCGAGATAAAGGTCAGGGACAACGGCATCGGCTTTGAACAAGAATACGGCGAGCAGATATTCACCCTCTTCCGACGCCTTCACCAGGCCGATCTTTACGGCGGCAGCGGCATTGGCCTCTCGCTTTGCAAAAAAATCGTGGAATTTCACCACGGCAAAATATCGGCCGTATCCCGGAAAAACGAAGGGGCGGAGTTTAGGATCACCCTGCCGCTGGTGCAGCCAAAACGCCGTGTACAGGTCTGACCGCATTCAGAAAAAGGCACTGTGAATAAAATGGTATTACGCCCTTTCAGGGCTTTGTTAGTTTGTGTTTACGCGTTAATTCATCCAGCAATAAATTAACCCATCTTCGGTGCAGAAAGCCAATAAAGGGTCCTGCTAACCAATGGCTTCGTTAAAGTGCGGGGTACCAAATCTGCGCAAACTGACTATGTGAGATTTCAGAGCAGAAATAAAAGTGTCATTCACGCAGTAGTTCAAGCCAAATTCCTCAGCCGTTTTCTTGACAATGGGAGCCAGGGCAGCATAATGCACATGACACACCTTTGGAAACAAATGGTGTTCTATCTGAAAATTCAGCCCGCCTACGTACCAGCCAAGCCATTTATTACGGGGAGAAAAGTCAACCGTTGTTTCAAGTTGATGAATCGCCCAGTCATTTTCAATTACCCCCTCGGAATTTGCCACCGGGTAGTGGGTACCGTCCACTGAGTGGGCTAATTGAAAAATGACGGTCAGCATCAATCCCGAGGTAAAATGCATGAGTGAAAAACCCAGGAGAATTTCTAAAAAAGGGATATTGAAAACGAGTACCGGAAGCAAGAAAAGTACGCCAAAATAGATAATTTTTAGCCCAATTAATCCCGCCAGTAGCTTACGATTTTCAGCAATCGACTGGCGGAGCAGTCCCGATTTGATAAAGGTGTAAAATTGCAGAAAATCTTTTACCAGAACCCAATATAGGGTGAGAATTCCGTAAAAGAAAAAAGCGTAAATCCACTGAAATCGGTGAAACCAGGTAGCGCCTGAGTCAGGGGAAAGTTTTATGATTTTCCGATCTTTAATATCCTCGTCTACCTCAGGTACGTTGGTGTAAGTGTGATGTAGAATGTTATGCTGAAGCTTCCAGTTTAAGACCCCGACTCCCGCCAGATTTATGGTATAACCCATCCATTTATTTACCGTCGGATTCTTCGAAAAGGCGCCATGATTCGCATCATGCATTACACTCATGCCTATGCCGGATATCCCCAACCCCATGACAAACCATAAAAGCAGGCTAATCCAAAGCGGTGGGTTGGTAAACAGGAGAACGAAGAACGGGACAATGTACGCAGATACCAAAACAATGCTTTTGATGGTCATTGCTTTATTTCCGTACCGTGATTTATTTGTTTGTTCAAAGTACTCATCTACCCTTTTTTTTAATGTGGAGAAAAAAAGACTTTTCTGGGCAGGATGAAATTTAATTTTTGAATACGTGTCCATGAAGATGAAGCATTTAGATTTAGTGACTTATTTGTCGAATGACTGAGGAATAAGTTCTAAAAGCTAAGCTCGTCCACGATCCTTTCTTGGGGTAACAACGCTGATAACTACCTCTTGTTGTATAAATTTATACAATTAATTGCGTAATAAGATACAATTAACTGCAATACTACTCACTGCAAGCTTTAAATAATTTTCCATCCCGTATCTCTATTTTTTACGTCCACAAATGGGCGACTTTAAAATATTTGCGACTTTAATTAGATCAACAGCGTTACTACACCACAGATCGGGTATTTGCATCGAATCGCCCTATTCCGTTACAATCTGGCCCGACTACATGATTATCTCTAATGAGCCCTCTTACCTGACCATAGTAATACTTGACACGCGCCCTATAACCAGGATGGGGCTGGCCGTCCTGATCAGACAGAATTCTGAAAACATTACCGTCATCGAGGCTCAAAATGTGGCACAGTTTCAACGTGACAACCAAAAGGTCGTGCCAGGCCTTTTCATTTCGGTGCTGGATGACCAATCGGCGATTAGAAATGACCAGTTGGCCCTTGAAATAAAAAAAAGGTTTCCTTTCTGCTTCTTGATTATTTACGGTGAGGAACAATCGCCTCAGCAGGCGATCGCAAGTTTGAAATCAGGAGTTAACGGCTTTTTCTCCAAGAATGCGGATTTAATTGAGCTTTCAGGCTGCATCGATAGAGTGATGGCCGGGGAGATATACCTTTCGCCGGTGTATATGCAGATTCTGTTTGCTTTTCTACTTGCCCGCCATACGGTACATGAAATGCGGGACATCCTCACTCCCCGTCAGTATGAGATTGCCGAGTATCTGGTGCAAGGTCTTTCCACCACTGCTATCGCCGAAAAAGCAGGCCTGCATATTTCTACGGTCAGTAGATTCAAGGCGACTATATTCTCTAAACTGGGCGTTGACAACATTCTCGAATTAAAAGAAATCTCAGAAATATAGACGCGTGTTCGCATTCAGGCAAACGTGATGGGATCGGGGTTGGCGTCCAGCAGGATGTCGGCAATTCTTTCCAAATCGGCATCGTGACGCTGAGCGGTGGCATTTCCCAATTCGCTGAGCGCCCGGAGATTCTCATCTGATGCGTCGTCTATATCCGAGTTGGCGTTTCCCATATTATCGGGCTGAATCCGCACGTACTGATTGCGACACCCCGCCGCCGAGAAAATCTTGTCGAGGTGGTAGTTGGTGGTCGCCGAGGCTCCCGACATCATGATATCGATAACGGGTCTTACCCAACCGACCGCGCCCCAGTCTTTGGCGTGATCGTATTCATAAGCGCGATTACTGGAACCCGTTCCCAGCGACACGATGAACATATCTTCCGTAGTGGGGTTGCTGTCGCCGTTGCGTACTTCCGAGTAAGCACCGAGGGCGGGATTATTCATGAATAGTCCGCCATCGACGAGCGGATAAGATTTTCCGTCCAGGGCTTTAATGCGGGCGGCTTCGAAGTAGGTAGGAGCTGCCGACGTGGCCCGGGCCACATCTTTGACCAGGAAGTCGTACCCATTGCCCCGGCGAATGGCGTCGTGCTGGGTGAAAAAGAACTCGACCCGCTCCTCGATGTCATAGGCCGTGATCAGGCAGGGTTTCAACAATTGGCTGAGCTTCGTTTCGCCCATGTATTGCTTCAGGCGCTTTTCCAGTTCAGCGGCGTCGTACTTTTCGTCCGAGATACCATCTTGAGTGCGTACGCGCTGCCAGAACGATACGTCGAAAATGTCGTCGCCGTACTCAAGGTAAAGCGCCACGGCTTCCTCGGCAGAGAATCGCGCTTTCGTGAGGTCGTCGGCCGACGGACAAAGGTAGATGCAGGTCAGAATAGCACCCGTGCTGGTGCCGGCAAAAAAGTCGAAGTAGTCGGCCAACCGGGCCTGAGGATTTTGGGTACGCTGCTGAATTTTACTTTCCAGGGCGGTGAGGACTTGGCCGGGAACGATACCTCTGATGCCGCCACCGTCGATCGATAAGATCTTTTTCATAAGTTGTCTTTTTAAGGTATGCCCCAAAAGTTAGTTTTTTAATTTTCTGGCATAGTTGAAGTAAATAAATATTAGATACTTATTTATCTAACTAAAATAAACATTCCTTCCTTAAAAATACACTTACATGCTTTATAACTGATAATAAACTACCAGATTATGTGGCCGAAATTACTCAATTGACAATTTGGTTCGCCCAACCGTTGAAAAGCAGCGATTTACCCATCAGCAGCCACTCGGCTCCTTTCTTCGGGAAATCAGGCAGCACTTTGTAAAGCCAAGAGGCCACAGAAACCTACGAATTTCTCCATTTACCGATGGAACCCTCCGGTAGGCAGTAAGGGCATTGCCTCATTCTTTCACCACTTTCAGCACCAGCCCCGGTGCCGATATATCTCCCGCGCTGGCTGCGGAAGTGCCAATCTGGTCGATCACATCGCCCGGAATAGTCATAGTATTTCCTTCGATCTTGACTTTTTTGGTAATATCTGCGGCTTGTTCGGCTAATAAATCCTGTGCATAAATGGTCGCTCCGACGGGTATTCTCTCCTCAAAAATTAGCGTCAGCGACTTGTAATGACCGAATATGCCAACGAGTTGTCCGACCTCCAGTTCTCTAAACGTGATATCCGCCTTGGGGTGCTGCCAGCTTTTACCAGGCGTCACGCGGCCTTCGGTGGCGATGGCGACAGCCCCGCTCGGAAATTTCGAAGCCATCACGTAGGGGGCAAGTCCCTCGAACCGTAATTCGGGCAGTGGGGTATTGCGCGCCATGATGGCCGGGGCGCTCTGCCGAACCATTTTGCCGTGGGTGCTGGTCATCCAGGTGTCGCTATCTTGGAATAAAGTGCTATCGACCAGAAAATTCTCCGACGCCAGGTAGGTACCAAAGTTAGCGGGCATGGGTGGGGCAATTCGTTGCCACCGGGCCAGGCGGTCCATTTCGTCGAGTCGTTGGTCCACATGCCGATCGCCGGCGATTTGCAAATGGAAATCTTTGCCCTTGTACAGACGGGGTGTTTTCATCGGGTGCCGCTTCACGCTCACCAACAGCCCCAGCGCCGCCGCAACGTTGCAATCATCCTGAATATTGAGCGTCGCTCGGTACTGCGCTTTTCCGGTCGTTTGAAGCAACAGATCGTGTACCCGTTGCATGGTGGTGGCGCTAACCAAGAGCGGAGCCGCGTCGTAGGTGCGAAATACGTCGGTGTTTTCGATAATTTTCAGCGCCAGGTCGCGCAATACCCCGTTATTAGCCTCATAGACTGAGGGGTACACTTTCCTGCCCGGTTCAGCCCAGCGGGGATTCAGGGGTCCATTCGAGCCAGAAACGTGTTCGAGGGTGAGGGCCGGATAAATTTCGTCCTTCACCTTAGTGGCTTCAAAGTGCTTCGTATCACCCCCGTCGATTTTCCAGTACCCGATGCCCGCGTATTGGCTCCATTCCACAAATTTGCGCATGTCTTCGTCGGTAGGATCACCCCGCACCCACAAGCCCAGCCCCCGCCAACCCAGCGCCTTGATGTCTTCGTTCATTTGCCGGATACGGTCTTTGGGTGCCAGCGACGCGTACCTCGGAAAATCAGTGGTGTCCATAATCATGGTAAAAAAAGTCTCCCCCGGCAGACTCTTATCCTGCCAGCCGTGGTCGATCAGAAAGTAAAAATCGCTGCGGGTCTTGGGCAGCATCAACCTGGCCATACCCTCAGGGCCAAATATGTTTTCTTCGTTCATACCCTCCCGGGCCGCCGGATTCGTAAACACCTCGTCCGCGCTTGGATTGGTTACGGGCTGGCCTTTCAGGATCAGGTAGTTTTGCCAGTACCAGGTACACCAGTAGTTGGGAGCTTTGCCGGGTTCGGTCGGGACGAGGTTGACGGAAGCTTGCTGGGTTTTGCAACCTGCGATGGCGAGAAGCAAAAGACAGAAATAAACTTGGGGTCGCATGGATTCAGGGTTTTTGAATAGCTTCAAGAAGGCTAGGCACAAAGAAATCTCATTTTGCTTACCCTAATGTTTCAATTTAAGGCTAATTTTATTCCAAAATAGCCGGAGTTATTAAGAAAAGGCCCGCTATGGCTCAAAGGCTCACGGAATAAACGACTTACGCTGCCTCACCTTCGACCAACCCAGGCTACCTGCGACAATTTGACCCCTATTTTGAGATGCAGCCAAGCCTTTTTTGGCCTAAATTTGTAGTATTAATTCATTTCAAAACCACAATTATGATGAAACGAATACACGCGTATGGCTATGCCCTACTCCTCGTGTTGCTGATGGGTACGAGGGCCATGTCCCAGTCGGCTGTGAGCGGCAAGGTGACTGACGGCAAAACGAAGGAAGCCCTCATTGGCGTTTCGGTGACTATAAAGGGAACCACGACAGGAACGATCACGGATGTGGAAGGCAACTACACGATTCAGGCCACACCCGCCAACGAGTTGGTGTACTCCTACATCGGCTATTTGCCCCAAACTATCGTTGTCGGAAACCAAACGACGTTGAACGTCACGCTGGAAGAAGACAGCAAAAGTCTGGAAGAATTGGTAGTTGTAGGTTACGGCGTTACCCAAAAGCGTGATTTGACCGGGGCGGTCGGTACGGTCGATGCGAAGCAGTTGAAAGACCTGCCCGTCTCGCGCGTGGATCAGGCCCTGCAAGGCCGAGCGGCGGGCGTGCTGGTCACCTCGGCCAACGGCTCGCCCGGTGCGCGATCAACCATCAGAATCCGGGGAGGCAATTCCATCAAGGCCGACAACGAGCCGCTGTACGTCATCGACGGGTTCATCGTCGGTACCGATTTCAACCTCAACAACATCAATACCAATGACATCGCGTCGATCGAGGTGCTGAAAGACGCCACGGCTATTTCGATTTACGGAACCCGTGGCGCGAACGGCGTTATCCTGGTCACGACCAAGAGCGGCGACTCGTTCAAAGGTGGCAAGCCCAATGTTTCGGTAAACCTGTACCGCGGCGTGCAGAGCTTGGCGCGTAAAATCGACTATCTGGACGGATTTGAGCGGGCCGACTACGGCACGGAATTCGCCAAAAATTCCAGCAGCGTCGATCCGTTCGCCGATAAGAGCGAAGTGGCCAATACCGACTGGCAAGATTTGATTTCACAAAACGGCGCTATCTCCAACATGGATGTGTCCGTGGGTGGCAATACCAAGGATCTGAACTACTACGTTTCGGCCAATTATTTCAACCAGGAGGGAATTATCAAGGGTACGGGCCTGGAGCGATACAGTTTGCGGGCTAATCTGGATTTTAAACTGAGCAGCAAAGTAAAAGCGGGTATTCGACTCAACGGTTCTTTTTTGAAGACCGATAATGATAAAGTCGATTTATGGGCCATGCGGCTGGCGTTGACAAGTTACCCGGCTTACTACCCCGACGGCACTACCTTTTGGGATCAGAATATCGTGCAGGGCGGACCGCTCCGCAATCCTCTGGCCGATGTTAGTCTGCGGACGGATTTTACGTACGGCACCAACCTGTTGACTACGGCCTACGTGGAGTACAGTCCCTGGAAAAACGTAACGCTCCGTTCGACGATCGGGCCTAAAATCAACTGGGGAAAGACCAACCAGTTCGATCCCGGAAACTTACCGGACCGAGCCGCCGCCCAGCAGGGGGGATTCGCCAAAATCGAAAATAATTTCTCGTACGACATCCTGCAGGAGAACACGGTGACTTTCAATAAGGATTTCAACGCCAATAATCGAATCAATCTTTTGGCGGGCTTTACCTGGCAAAAAGGATTGAACGAAACGGCCTCCGCGCAAACCCAGGGATTGTCGATTAACGCGATCAGCTACGATAACCTGAGCCTGGGCGATCCGTTGAGCTATCGAATCGGCTCCGATTTGAAGAATTCCCGTCAGTTGGTTTCCTGGCTGGCTCGGGCCAACTACACCCTGAATGATAAATATATCTTCACGGCGGTAGGCCGGGTCGATGGCGCTTCGGTGTACTCGGGTTCCAACAATGCCTACGCCTTCTTCCCGTCGGTGGCCTTCGCCTGGCGCATCATCGACGAATCGTTCATGAAGAACCAACGGGTCTTTTCAAATTTAAAATTGCGATCCAGCTTCGGCAGCGCGGGCAAGGAATCGATCGATCCGTACAGTACGCTGGCCGTGTTGCAAAATAATATTCTGGTTTTCAACGATACGCAAACGGTTGGTATTCAAAGGGGTAGGCCAGCTAACCCAAAACTGAAATGGGAAACGACCGATCAGTTGGACGTTGGTTTGGAGTTTGGTTTTCTGAACAATAGAATCAGTGGGGAGATCGATTATTATTACAAAAAAACCAAGGACCTGCTGCTCGCCCGGCAAATTCCCAAGGTGACCGGATTCGATACCAAACTGGAAAACATCGGCTCGATCCAAAACCAGGGCCTGGAATTTTTGCTCAACACGATTAACGTGGATAAAAGGGACTTTAGCTGGAAATCCACGCTAACCCTGTCGGGAAACAGATCCAAAGTGCTGAATCTGGCTGGCGTCGATGAAATAATCATTTATAATTTGGAGCAAGGCGGTCCCGGCGCGAAACTAATCACCGGACGCCCCGTGGGCGTATTTACGGGAGTGCAGTACCTGGGAACCTACAAATCAGAGGAAGAAATCAAATCCGACGGAAATCTGGGGATTCGCCAGGTAGTGGGCGGTCCGCGCTTTAAAGACACCAACGGCGACGGTAAAATCAACAACGACGATCACGTCGAGATGGGTAACCCCGAGCCGACCATCTTTGGGGGGATGAATAACTCGTTTCGGTACAAAAACTTCACTCTGGATTTGTTTTTGCAGGGGACGCTGGGGAACGACATCTACCACGAATACAACCAACAGGGATTTTTCGGGTTGAGCGAAACAAACGTTTACGCCGAACAGCGCAACCGTTGGTCGCCCACCAACCCAAACTCCAATATCCCGAAAGCGGGTGGAATTGCGAGCTTGTCCGATGTCGTTTCAAACTCGGCCATGCTGGAGGATGGCTCGCATCTGCGACTCAAGACTTTGAAGGTCGAGTACAATCTTCCCCTGCAAAGCAAGGTGATCAAAGGATTGTCGGTGTACGCCGTCGGAAGCAACGTTTTTCTACTCTCCAAATTCAGAGGGTATGACCCGGAATCGACGCGGTTTGGAGCCAACTCGACGGTTAGGGGCATTATCAGAAATCAGTATCCCAACGCCAAGACGTACACCCTTGGTCTTAAAGCAAATTTTTAAAGATAAAAATGATGAAAAAAATATATTTTGTAGCGGTCTTGTTCCTGCTTGGAAGCTGTACCGACTTTCTTCAAGAAAACGTGCGGGGTGTCATATCGCCCAATAACTTTTACAATTCCGACCAGGAAGCCATTCAAGCCGCCAATGGTCTTTACCTGGATTTCAGGACGGGCAATACGTACAAAGGCTGGCAGGGAATCAGCGCCTGGACGCTCTTTGGCTCCGATGAAATGATGCCCAGCCGAATTTTCGGAGGCCTGGCCCCGATCATGGATTACAACCTCACCGAAACCAACTATGGCAATGCCTACGGCGTGTGGCGCGACCTGTACAGCGCGGTTGGCGATGCTAATTCGGTACTGGTCAACGTTGATGGGAACGCAAAAATCTCTAAGGCCACGCAGAATCTGGTCGTCGGGGAGGCCCTTTTTCTGCGGGCTCTGGCTTATTACCATCTGACTGCTTTGTGGGGCGATGTACCTTACTTCCTGGAAGATTTGCCGCTGGATGAAGTGGCGGTCATGGGACGATCGGATATGACAAAAATCAGGAGCCAAATGGTGGAAGATTTGATTAAGTCGGAAGCGTTGCTGCCTTCTGCCAACCAGGGGCCAAACATCGGACGCGCTACCAAATGGTCGGCCAAGTTTTTGAGAACCCGGTTTTATTTGTGGCAAAAAAACTGGGCGGGGGCGCTTGCCGCGTCTCAGGATATCATCAATAACTCTCCCCACAAGTTGATGCCTACGTATAGTGCGGTCTTCGATCTCAAAAATCAATTCAACAGCGAGGCCATTTTTGGTTTCGACTTCACCAAAGACGCACCGAATAATACCCAGGACATCACCGACAGCTTCAATCCCCGACTCCGGGATGAACCCAAAGTGGCGAAACTGAGGAACGAATTCGCCGCGAAATTATCGGCGCGAAATGAGGAATTCAACGGCTACGGCTTGAACGTGCCCCTGAACGATTTGATCGACAAATTTCCCAAAAACGATTTACGCCGTCCTTACACGCTGCTGAATAACTATTTGGGCTACGATCTTACTTTCACCTATTTGACCAAAAGAACCAATTTCGACTTTGTGAATTCTCCCCGGGGAAATCACGGCGAATCCTGGATTACGATGCGGCTGGCGCAAGTTTACTTGATGGCTGCCGAAGCCGCCAACGAAGTCGGCAAAACCCCCGAGGCGCTCAACTACCTGAACAAAATCAGGGAAAGGGCTTACTCCCCCGCCAATCCGGTGACCACCACCAATCAAGCCGAACTGCGCAAAGCCATTCAGGACGAGTACAAGTGGGAACTGGCCGGCGAGTCGGAACGCCGCTACGACCTGATCCGCTGGGGCATCCTGGTAGAAACCGTTAAAAAGGCCAACTACGGCATATTCAAGGGGAACGAAAACATCAAGCCTTATATGGTAAAGTTGCCCATTCCGCAACAAGAGATCGATTTGAACCCGAATTTGTTGGAATCCGATCCAACGAATAACGGGTACCGATGACAGGGTTAAAATAATCTTTGAAAGTCAAAACCAGGCCGCCCAATTTTTTGACGGCCTGGTTTTGAACTTTTGCGTAAATTGAAGCCTGAACTTACTTTGTGAAACTCCGTGAAAAACTCTGTGAAACCGGGTCGCTCCGGCGCACCGGGCGGCGAACCGCTCTGTGGCCTAAAAAAATGCTGGCTACTACTTCTCATCCTTAGCAGCTTGACTGCCCATAGCCAGAATTCCCGCCCAAATATCCTCTGGCTTACCTTCGAGGATACCTCTCCCGAGTTCATCGGCATCTACGGCAACCTCACCGCCAAAACCCCCACAATGGATCAACTCGCCCGAGAGGGCGTTCGCTTCAACTACGCCTTCTCCACGGGCAGCGTCTGCTCGCCCAGCCGCTCTACGCTCATTACAGGTGTCAAAAGCTACGAACTTGGTACGGGCAACCACCGCAGTGCCTACCCGATTCCTGACTTTATCCACGGCTTCCCAAAGTACCTCAAAGACGCGGGTTATTACACGACCAACAACGCCAAGACGGACTACAATACTTCCGACATTAAGCGGGTGATTCAGGAAAGTTGGGACGAAAGTTCCAACAAAGCGGGCTGGTGGAACCGGGCCGAAGAACAGCCCTTTTTTGCCGTTTTCAACAGCATGACCAGCCACCAGTCGCGGACGATGACCTTTCCCTATGACCAATACAAGGAGATGGTGTTGGACCAACTGCCCGACTCCATGAAGACCGCCGACGCGGAGGTGTTCATGCCTCCCTATTACCGCGAAAGTCCCGAAATGCGCAAGCAAATGGCGCGGGTAAACAACTCGATCAGTAAGACCGATGTGGAATTCAAGGAGTTGCTGGATCGCCTGGAAAAGGAAGGCTTGCGGCAGAATACGATCATTTTTCTTTTTGCCGACCACGGCGAGGGAATGCCGCGTTCCAAAACCAACGGTATCGGGCTGGGCCACCGCGTACCGTTTGTGATCTGGTTTCCCGAAAAATATCGCCACCTCTCGCCTTGGGGCGAGGCCGGGGCCGTAACTGACGAGATGATTGATTTTACCGACTTGCCACCCACGGTACTTTCGTTGGCCGGCCTCACTGTTCCCGACTACATGAAAGGCCGCGTACTGACCGGAACGCAGCGAAAACCTGAGCCGAAGTACCTCTTCCTGTCTTCCGACCGCTCCGACGAAAGCTACGATTTGACGCGCACGGTCATTCAGGGAAAGTATGCCTATTCCCGCGCTTTCATGCCTTACATCCAGGAGCTTCGTTACTTGATTTACATGGATATGGGCGAAATTACTGAGCAAATCCGCCAAGATTATAAAGCGGGTAAACTATCGGCCATCCAACGACAGATGCTCGAGCCACGCCCGGCGGAGTATTTGTACGACATGGAGAAAGATCCGTGGGAAATCAATAATCTGGCCGAAGACCCGGCTTACGCGAAGATGCTCCGGCAATTTCGCAAGGTGCAGGCAAAGGAAATTTTAGAAAAAAAAGACGTCTTGTTCTTACCAGAGTACGAGATTGCGCAAATTTCCAAAACTACCACGCCCTACCAGTATCGCGCTCATCTAGATTTAAAACCGATTTACAAAATGGCCATGTATTCGGGTTTCAGAACGGAAAAGGCGAGAAAAACCCAGATCAAGAGTTTGAAAGATAAAAATGATCTTGTCAGATACTGGGCTTTACTGGGTCTGAAAAGCAATGTCAAAGCCATCACCGACTTGGAAAAGTTTGCGCTCAATCCCGCCCTCGACGACCCTTACGCGCCCAACCGCATCATTGCTGCCTCGCTTATCTCGGAATTAGCAGATGCCCCGGCGTCCCGGAAAATTCTGGTGGACGCTATCCAGTCCAACGACGACGACCGTAGTAATCTGGCGATCCAGCAGATTATGTACCAGCCGAACGCGGCCAGCTTTTTGCCGGAAATCAAGAATTTTTACGAACAGCAAAAAAAACTAGGCAAGAAGAAACTTTTCAACGCCAACCGCTCGGCGGAGATGATGCTGTACGTGTACGATGGTCGGCCCGTGCGGGAAGAAGAAGAGTAGAGCGTAAAGCACTAGCAAATGAAAACAACTCTTCGTAAATAGGGTTTTCTAGCTAAACAAACCAATAAAAATGATGACTGCTACCTGGAATGACCAAACCATCGCCGAGAGCGACGAAACGATCGTCGTTGAAAACAACCACTACTTTCCGATCGAGTCCGTGAAGAGCGAATACTTGCAGGAATCCGACACGCACTCTGCCTGTCCGTGGAAGGGAACGGCTTCGTATTACAGCCTGAATGTGGACGGCAAAACCAATAAAGATGCCGCCTGGTACTATCCAAATGCCAAAGACGCTGCCAAAAACATCGAGGGCTACGTTGCCTTCTGGAAAGGCGTGACGGTAAAGTAGCTACCTTCACCGGATGAAGCAGCTTCGCCCCTTCGTCTTTTGGCCACCCTTTCTCGTCCTCATCGGCGTCTGTATTTTCAGCCTCATCGACCCGCAGGCGATGATTTCGGTCATCGCCGCGCTCAATGCCGGTATGATGGGGTCGCTGGGTTGGCTTTTTTCGGTGGGAGCGTTGGTGTTTTTTTTGCTTTGCCTGGTCGTGTACGTTTCGCCTTTGGGCAAAATCAGGATCGGCGGGCCGCTTGCGCTGCCGCTGCTGAACCGCTGGCGGTGGTTTTCCATCACGCTTTGCACGACCATCGCCACGGGTATCCTATTCTGGGGTACCGCCGAACCGCTTTTTCATCTCCACGCCCCGCCGCCGAGTTTGGGCCTCACGCCCAATAGCCGTGAGGCGGCGACCTTCGCCGTTTCGACTATGTATATGCACTGGTCGCTGATTCCCTACGGAATCTACACGCTGGGCGGGCTGATGTTCGCGCTTTGCTACTACAATCTCAATCAGCCTTTTAGCCTGGGGTCGATGTTATACCCGATTTTGGGCAACCGCGTCCATCGGTCGCTGGCTACCTGGATCGACGCGCTTTGCCTGTTCTGTCTGGTGGCGGGCATGGCGGCTTCGCTGGGGGCGGGCATTCTTATTATTTCCGGCGGAATTGAACACATGGCGGGCATCCCGGCCAGTGTTTTCGTTATGGGCTTGGTGGCGGTAGCCATCGTCCTGTCGTTCGTGGCTTCGGCGGCGAGCGGTTTGCTGCGCGGCATCCGCATTCTGTCCGAAATCAACGTCAGCATTTTCATTGCGCTGGGCGTGTTCATGTTCCTGGCCGGACCGACGCTGTTTTTGCTGTCGTTTGGTTTGGAAGCTTTCGGCGAGTACATCACGCATTTTTTCACGAGAAGTCTGATCGGTACCATCACGCCCGATGTGGAGTGGGCCAAAAGCTGGACGATTTTTAACTGGACCAACTGGCTGGCCTGGACGCCGATCACGGCTTTATTTTTGGGCAGAATCGCCATTGGCTACACCGTGCGGCAGTTCATTGTTTTCAATCTTTTTCTGCCCGCGCTTTTCGCCTGCGTCTGGATTATGATTTTCAGCGTCAGCGCCATTCACTACGATTTCCAGTCGCCCGGCTCGCCGCTCTACGCCGTGCTCAACCAGGAAGGCGGAGCCAGTCGGGTCATTTTCTCAATTTTGGAAAAGTTACCCTTCGCCCCAATCACCAGCGTCGTTTTCTTCGTCACGGCCTTCCTCTCCTACGTCACCGCCGCCGACTCCAACACTACCGCCATGAGCGGCATTAGCGTAGGTCACGACGCCGCCGAACATGACGACCCAACCAAAGATGAACCGCCGCTTTACGTGAAAATAGCCTGGGGTAGTTTGATTGGCCTGATTGCCTGGATTATGGTGTCGTTTGCGGGGGAAGGCAAGGACAAAGGGTTGGAAGGCGTAAAAATTCTCTCGAACCTGGGCGGTTTTCCGGCTTTGATCCTGATGATTTTTGTGGCCTGGGGAATGGTGAAGTTGATGTTGAATCCGGGAAAAGTAGGGGGTTAAACGGTAAAGGGTCAAGAGGTTAATCGGTCAAGGGCCCTTACCCATTTAACCTTTGACCATTTGACCCCTTTTCGCCACGGCCACCTACCCCATCAATGTATTGAAAGTCTCCCTCGCCTGCGCTAAATCCTGCCGATGGGCGTCGATGGCGGTCTGCTCATTCGTCGATTCTTTTTCCAAACATTGCTCCATGACGAGGTGGGGCGTAATACCCATGTTTTTGAGTTCGACCGCCACGCGGTTGTAGTCAATGTCGCCCGTAGGCTGGAAGCTTTCCAACCAAATACCGTCTCTGGATTGCCGGATGTGCATTTCAGTGATGCGTTTCCCGTAGAGTTTCAGCACATCGAACACGGCGAGTTGCGAATTGCCCGAGCCGCGATAAATCCAGTGGACGTCCATGCAAAACGACACATTGGCCGGTTCGGTGTTAAGCATCATATGGTGGAATTCCCGCGCCCCGGCCCGCATTTCCATGTCGTGGGTGTGGTACGAAAGCGTCATACCCATCTTGCGCAATTCTTGTCCGAGTTGATTCAGGTTTTTGGCCTGCTCTACGAGTTGGGCATCGTCCTTCACCTCTGGCCCGTTCCAGGCAATGGGGCTGGGGTTGGTTACCACGATTTTGGTATTGAGTAGTTTCTTGGCTGTTTTAGCAATCTCCAATGCCTTGTCGAGCGATTTCTTGGCTTCGTACGTATCATGTAGTACGCTGTTGACGTAAAAAGAAGGTACCACAATTCCGTATTTTTTGACGATTGGAGCTAGTTTTTCAACCTCCTCCACCGATTCGAAACTCGGCTCGAAGGCCTTGAAGCCCGACTTAGCGTATTCAGCCATCGAAATCTCCAAATCAGCTTTCCAGTCACGGCCTTCACGCCGAAAAAAGGTAAACCAGGTGTATTGGTTGCAGGAAATCGGGAAGGGCAGTTTTTGGGCTCCGGCAACAGTTGCCGTCGGAAAGTTCAAAGAAGCAGCGGCGGTAAGACCCAGCGTACTTTGCAGAAAATGGCGTCGGTTGGAAGGCATCGATGTTGTTAAATCGTCGAACTGTTGACGAGACCGCCCGCGCGGTCATTGAATTACTGTGGATTAAGTGGATTCGTTTAAGCGATTATGTATAAACGATTTGCAAGGCTATTTCTACTGAAATACACATTTATCTCTAATAATACTTTTCTCTGAACGCCTCCTTCTGCCGACCGTACTCGGCATGAGCGCGGCAGCGGTCCCAGTAGTCTTTGAAAACGGCGGCCGCTCTTGCTTTTTCACTGGAGGCAGCGTTCTCAGCGCGGGGCAGCACCTCGTTGCCCTTGCGCGGACTGCCTGACGAATAGGGATACGCCTTTCGATCGTGTTCGGGATCGTTGCCTTCGGCGTACTTGCGGCCGCTGGGGTGATTGGCGTAGCGGCGGGCGCGGGTAAAGCCCATCTGGATATACTTGCGGGCCATATCTGCTCCGACGAAATCTTCCTTTTTCAGATATTCTTCGAACATCGCGTACAATTTCTCGGCGGATTCCCGGGCAATTACCTCCGTTTTGAACCGCCAGTGCGGCAGCAGTTCGCTTTTGTAGGGTTGCACCAGCAAGACGCCCTGCTCCCCTACCCCGATTCGGTATAGTTCGGGATGAGTGCGAAAGTCAGCGGTATCGAAGTCGAGGTCGTAATTGAATTTATTGCTCACAGTCTTAGGCATACGACGCCAGTAATTTCGCCACCCGCTGTTCCGAATCTGTCAGCAGAGAATCTTCCGAGGTGCTGGCTTTCACGTACTTTTGAATGCGCTGGTCGGCGTAGGCATTGGTTACCGAAGGGTGCACGTAGTATTTTTTGCACACCGTCCGCGTATTGCCCAAATGCTCAGCCACGGCGTCGAAGCAGGCGTTGAGTTTACGTTTCAAATCTGTTTCGCTGGTCGGCGGCTCCTGTTGCTTGAGGTACTCGAAGGCCGTGACGGTCCCCATCCAGGTGCGGAAATCCTTGGCCGTGAAGCTACCACAGGTGTGTTCGCGGATGTAGTCGTTGACGTGCCGCGCTTGTAATGAATGACGTTTATCGTCTTCACCGATATATTGGAACAAGCGCCGACCTTTCATTTCCTTGAAGTGCTTCACCAGCCTGGCCAGGGGGCGGTCGCGCAGGGTGATGTCGTGCTTGATGCTTTTTTTACCTTTAAATTTTAGACGAATGGTACTACCCTTTACCTCTACGTGCCGGGCGTCGAGGGTGGTTAGACCCGAGGTGCCATTCAGAACACGGTAGCGCTGATTGCCCACCCGGATGCAGGTTTTTTCCATCAACCGCACGGCCAGGGCGGTAGCTTTGTGGCAGTTGTCGCCGTGGGTGCGCAAGTCGTGCTGAACCTGCTCGCGCAGGTCGGGCAGCGCCTTGGCGAAGCGCAGGAGCTTGAAGTACTTGGTGTGGTTACGGATTTGGTTCCAGTGCTCGTGGTAGCGGTATTGCTTACGGCCCGCCTCGTCGATGCCCGTGGCTTGGAGGTGCGCTTTGGAATCCTTGCTGATCCAAACATCATCCCAGGCTGGGGGCAGTACCAGGTCGTTCATCCGCTTGATTTTGCGCTGATCCTTGCAGCGCTCGCCTTTTTCGCTGACGTAGTAGAAGCCTTTGCCCGCCCGCTTGCGGGTATAGCCCGGCGCAATCTTACAATCTATGTAGTGTAGTCCAACGGCTTCTGCCGTTTTCTCGGGGTCTTTACGGATTTTTTTTAGTTCCTTGGGAGAAAGGGTCGGGAGTGCCGAGACGGCAATGGGCATGGTCATGGATAGGCGGGAAGTTTGGTAGGAAATAGAATATCTTTGCTTTAAAAATATAATACCATCCGGCCAACGCCGATGTTTAAAAAATTCCGCCCAGTTTTCCGATCAAAAATATGAACCTGATTTTTCTTTTCACCTACCTTATTGCCATGTCCATTCCAGCCCACTCGCAAGACGATTCGTCACTCATCAGAGAAGGTGCGACCTTGCAAAAACTTTCCGGCGAATTCGCCTTCACCGAAGGCCCGGCTGCCGACGCAAAAGGCAACGTCTACTTCACAGACCAGCCCAACGACCGCATCATGAAGTGGTCTGTGGACGGAAAACTCACGACCTACATGCAGCCCTCGGGCCGCTCCAACGGCATGTTTTTCGACCGCAAAGGCCAGCTTTGGTCCTGCGCCGATGCGAAAAACGAACTTTGGATTATTGATAAAAATAAAAAGAAAGAAACCGTCGTCGTGAAAGAGTACGAAGGCAAACGACTCAACGGCCCCAACGACGTGTGGGTAACGCCCGAGGGCGCGGCCTACCTTACCGACCCGTTCTACAAGCGCGATTGGTGGGACCACAGCGAGCAGCCCATCGACGTGCAGGGCGTCTATTTGTTGAGTAAAGATCACAAAACGCTCACCCGTGTGATCGACGATTTTAAGAAACCCAACGGCATCGTGGGAACGCCCGACGGCAAGAAGCTCTACGTCACCGACATCGGTGATAGCAAAATTTATCACTACAAAATCAATAAAGACGGTTCGCTGAGCGATAAGACGCTGCTGTGCGAAGAACGCTCCGATGGCATCACGCTCGACGAGAAGGGAAATTTGTACATCACCAACGGTAATGGCGTGACGGCTTACAGCCCGGAGGGCAAAAAACTCCTCAACATCCCGACGGGTGAAGGCTGGACGGCGAATGTTTGCTTCGGTGGGAAGGATAATACCATTCTCTTCATCACCGCCAGTAAGGGATTCTATTCGATGGAGATGAATGTAAAGGGGGTAAAACCCTAATTAATTCAAACACTCGTCGTCACTGGGATTGGACTGGTTTCAATCTCGACGTTACCATTCCTGACGCGGACGGGATATTTGACCATCGGTTTAGGCGGTGGTCCGGCGGCGACGGAACCGTCTTTGTAATAAACGCCGCCGTGGCAGGGACACATGAAGAGTTCCGAGGATTCTATCCAGCGGACTGGGCAACCCAGGTGGGTGCAGTTAACGGCGAACGCCGTGAATTCTGTGTCGGAGTCGCGGCGCAGCCAGGCAGCGGAATTGCTGGTGGTACCCGCCCAGGGATCAGGTTCGGCATCTTTATATTTTACCAAAGTAAAGCCACCGGGCTTAAATTCGTCCACCGTGCCGACTGCCCGCCAGGCGCGGGCCTTTTTCCTGATCCAGGGGTTGATAAAAGCCGCAATGATCGGCACCGAAGCCGCTGCCGCTGCCAAACCACCTAATCCAAAACTCAGCTTGGCCAAAAAGGAACGGCGCTTCACTTGTTCTTCCTCCGATTTCACTTCACTCATGGCGCAGGATGTTGATCCATTTGATTAAAGAAATGACAAAAATAACGCCGCCCATAACGGTCACGTAAATAGTCGTAGGGATGCCCCAAAGCATAAAAATGACGCCTAAAGCCAGAAAAAACGGCCAATAGGTCGGCTTGGGCAACTCTTTTGGTTCAGCGGGCAACCAGGGATGTGGGTCTTTCTCCATAGAATTCAATTTTGAATATTAGAATGGGTGAATGATAGAATAGGCGTTCAACCGTATTCCATCATTCACTCATTCCATCATTAACAACTTCTCCTCCCCAAACCATCTCCCCAGCAAAACCATCGCCGCCGAAACGTAGATGATACAGCCCGGTACCCACATAAGCAGACCACCGATTTGCTGGTCGGCTTGCGGGGTGATGCCCCAGGTTTGCCGTACCAAATGCACGGTTCCCGTGAGGTCGATGGGCAAGGCGTAGGCGCTGTAAAGTAAGGTCGAGGAAAAGGTAATTCCCAATCCCAAAAGTGAACAACCGATGCAAGCCGAGAAAAGGTAGGCCATGCCCGATAGATTGGCCAGACGCTGGATTTTCAGGGGCGAGAGAATGGGCCAACTAAATAGCATTCCGGCGGCGATCAGGGAAATACTCTGCGCTCCGTGCAGGAAAGCAGCGAACGGCCCGGCGGCTATCCCGCAAAGGGGAATACCCGAAGCATTTTGCATGGTGGCATCAAATACCGCTGGAATATGCCAAAACCACATAATCGCCACGCCCGACAACCAGCAGAAAGCGGGTGGAATTTGGAAGTTGATTTTAAAATATTTACTAAAAACCTTTTCAGGAATTCCCGCCAAAAGCAAAGGCGGCACGACGAGTAGTAGCAGCATGTGCTGCGCCATGTGGGCACTAAACAAATAACCTTCGCCCAGGAAATGCAGCGGCGAGGCCAACGTGATGAGCAGCAAAATTAGGCCACCAAAAAACCAACCGCTTTGAGGCGTGATTTTGAACCTTGCCCCATACAAATAAAGGCCCACAAACAGCAAAACGCTTAGCAAGAGCGAAGGCGAAAATTTCCATGTTTCGGTAAGGAGTTCTTGCGTAGTCATAGCAAAGGGATAAGGTACACCACGCTAAAAACAATGAGCCAAACCACATCCACAAAATGCCAGTACATTTCGGTGGCGGCCACGGCGGCGGATCGGGGGCCGGTAAAATCGCCTAATAGATTCAGAATTAAAATTATTGAAAGCAAAACCAACCCCACGAAAACGTGCAGGGCGTGAAAGCCGGTAAGCGTAAAAAATGCCGAGCCGAAAATGTTGCGGTCCACTGTGACACCCTCTCCCAAGAGATGGGCGTACTCTTGGCCCTGACCGTAGAGAAAAATCCCGCCCAGCGCGATAGTCGCAATCAACCCCCAGGTGAGCAGAGCGGGTTTCTGATGCTGTAATTGGCGGTGGCCCCACCACAGAGTAACGCTGCTGAGAACGAGCAGCGCGGTAAAAATGCCAGTTTTCTGGGCGTTCAAGACATCGTCGTGCGTGGCGATTACGTCGTTTATATTGCGGTAATAAAGGTAGGAAATGATGAGGGCCAGGAAGAAAAAGGCTTCCGAAGCGACGAAGAATTTTATCAATAGGTCGTACTGCCGCAGCGCGCGTTTCGGTAGTTCCCGCCGAATGGGTACGTACTGCTGCGAGGCAGCGGCGAGGCGTTCGGCGAGGCCATGGCCGATCAGGTTTTGGGGCTTAGTTTTCATTACGCGCCTGTTTTGCTTTTTCGTTTTTCCAATCCGGGTCTTCGGGATGCTTCAAGTCCCAGAGTGGGCGCAGACTGCGGACGGGCGGCACGAGGTCGAAATTCTGCAAGGCGGGTGGCGAGGTCGTGGCCCATTCCAGCGTCCAGGCATTCCAGGGGTTGTCGCCCGCGATTTTTCCTTTTCTCAGGCTGATGAAAATATTCCAGAACAGAACCATAATGGAAAACATCATCAGGAAAGCTCCAAGCGACGAAATTAAATTCAATGTACCGAAGTAAGGCAAATCAGGATACGTATAGACCCGGCGCGGCATCCCCAAAACTCCCAGTACGTGTTGAATGACGAAGGTCAAGTTGAAGCCGACAAAGAACATATAAAAAAATAGCTTACCGAGTTTTTCGGAAAGCATCCGACCCGTCATTTTGGGAAACCAGTAGAAAAGTCCGGCAAAAACAGCGTATAAAGTTCCGCCCAAAAAGACGTAGTGAATATGGGCCACCACGTAGTAGGTATCGGTCAACTGCCAGTCGAGCGGCACCATGGCAAAAGAAATGCCGCTTAATCCGCCGATGGTGAATTCGATGATAAAGGAGGACGCAAATAGCATGGCCGTCGTAAAGCGGATGGCCCCGTTGCGCATCGTGATAATCCAGTTGAAAACCTTGATGCCTGTGGGAATACCGATGAGCATGCTTCCCGCCGCAAAAAAACCGTTGATGGGATTCCCTAAGCCCACCGCGAACATATGGTGCATCCATACCCCGAAGGCCAGCAGCGCAATGGCGATGCCCGAGCCAATCAGGAAGCGATAGCCGAAAATGGGTTGCCGGGAGAAGACGGGGATGATTTCAGAAATAATGCCGAAAGGCGGCAGGGCCAAAATGTAAACCTCCGGGTGGCCAAAGGCCCAGAACAAATGCTGCCACAAAATGGGAGACCCGCCCGAAGCGGGCGAAAAGAAATGGGCGTTCAACTGCCGGTCCATCAGCAGCATGACCAGTCCGGCGTTGAGCATCGGGAAGGCGGCCACTATTAGTAAGGCGGTAATGAACATCATCCAAACGAATACAGGCAGTCGCCGGAAACTCATAGCGGGAATGCGCAGCGTAAGGATGGTCACGGCAAGATTCAGCGCCGCCGTAACCGATCCAATTCCGGTCAAAATCAGGCCAATGCAATAATAATCCACGCCTTTGGTGGACGAAAAATTGCGGCTGCTCAGCGGCGCGTAGTTGAACCAGCCCGCCGCCGGTGCCCCACCGCCGTCCAGAAAGCTAAAATACAAGATCAGCCCGCCCAGCAGCGTCATCCACAGGCTAAAACCATTCAGTCGGGGAAAGGCCATTTCGTTGGCCCCGATCATCAGCGGCACGAAGTACACGCCCAGCCCAATCAGTGCCGGCATCAACACCAGGAAAATCATGGTGGTGCCATGCATCGTGAAGAGTTGGTTGTAAGTATCTGGGCTGAGAAAAGTGTTCTCCGGCACGATCAGCTGAATGCGGATGAGCATGATTTCGATGCCGCCCGCGATAAAGAACAGGAGAGCGGTTAGCAAATACATGATGCCCAATTGCTTGTGATCGACCGAAGAGAACCATTGTAAAAGACCGAGGTCGGTCTTTGGCGAAGGCAAGGCGGTATGGGGTTTTGGGACGGTAGGTGCTTCCATTGCGCAAAAAGTTCACTTCAAACTGTTTAAATAAGCTACCAAAGAAGCCAATTCTTGTTTTTCAAATCTAAAATTCGGCATGTGGGCACCCGGCTTTACCTTTTGCGGTTGGTCAAGCCATTTGGCTAGATTATCCGGCGTGTTTTTGAGGATTCCAGTCAGTAGCGTTTTGCGACTTCCGATGTGTGTAAGATTGGGACCGATACTGGCTCGGGCATTAGTGCCAGCAATGGCGTGGCAATTCGCGCAGGTTTTTCCCTGGAAAAGTGCTTCGCCGTTTTTTATCAAAGTGGTTTCAGAAAGCCTTGCGGAGGTTTGCACCTGCGCCTTTTCCCATGCGGCGAAGTCCTTGGGCGATTGGGCGATGACCTGGATCCGCATCCAGGCGTGTTGGGTGCCGCAGAACTCGCTACAGGTTCCCGGATAAGTACCCGGTTGCCGGGCCTCGATCCACAGGTGGTTGGGCTGGCCGGGGATGGCGTCCATCTTGCGGCCCAATTGCGGCACCCACCAGTCGTGGATGACATCGGCCGAACGCAGTTCCAAAAGTAATCTTTTGCCCGTGGGAATGTGGATTTCGTTGGCGGTTACGGCACCCGACTTCGGGTAATTCGCTTCCCACCACCACTGGTGACCCGTGATGACCAGGTCGGGTTGTTGCCCGGCGGTCGGTAGCTCATTGACCGCCAGCATGGTTTCGATGGTAAGGTAGAAAAAGAAGCCCATGACCAGAGTGACACCCACCAGGATGCCCATTTCCAGGCCCTTGTGCGTGTGCCGCTGCTTGGGTTCGCCCTGCTGGCCCGGTTGTGCTTTGTATTTCCTGGAATAATAAAAGACCAGTCCCGAAATGGCGACTATAACCACCGCCGAGGCCAACAGAAAGTAGATGAACAACTGCCGTATGGCTTCGCTGTCGGCGGAGACGGGACTGAAGAAGGTGTTATTCATCCGACCGACGGGGAATAATGAATGGTGGGCTGCGATTTAACTAATAATTTGGTCAGGCCCGTTTCTGTTTGCTCAGTTTATTTAAAAAAATAATGCCGGGTAAAAAAAATTGCTCCCTTGCTGTCAAGGGAGCAATAACGTTAAGTTTCTACGCTTTTCAAACGATAAGTACCGAAAAATCCCGGCCTTCCCAATTGTCGGTTTTTTCCCAGAGGAGCGTGAAGTCAATTCGCCCCTTTTCCAGTTTGGTGGTGGGCAGGTCGGCCACGTAAATGCCCAGTCCCGTATCGCGGGTGGGCGTCGTTTTCTGGGTTTCCCACGCGTCCTGGGTCCAGTGGATTTTGGCGGGAGCAAAAGTCTCGATGCGCAGCGTTTTTCCCTTGGGCATGGTTGTAATCCGTTGGTCGAATCGCCAAGCGGCTATTTTCGATGGGGTCTTTTTCTTGACGTAACGCTCCCAGGCGGGCTTGGGCATATCGAAAACGCGCTTTTCGCGAATGGAACAGCAGAGCTTGATGTACTCCGAGTGCGCCCAGACCAGCGGCATGGCCGAGCCCGCATGTTTGCCAAAGAATAATTCCTTCTCGGGGATGTCGTCCTTATCCCAGATTTGCTCGGGAAACAACCCGTGGCTGGCGAAGGTTTCCATCGTTTCCATCAGCTTTTTGGCCCCTTTCAGGTTGCCCGCCGCGATTTCGTAGTGCGCCCGCTCGCCCGTGAGCAGCGGCCAGGCGCGGCCAACATCCGTACCATCGAAAGGGCTGCCGTCCTCGTGTTCGCCGTAGCCGTCGCGGTTGTAGCGGTACCAGCAGGGGCCGGTGGGCGTTTCCACTTTCAGCACCTCATCGATTACCTTGATGGTGTTCAAAATCTTGGGGTCGTCCGCCGCCCGCAGGCCGAAGCGTACCAGCGCCAGGGCATCCACCGATACCAGTTCGGTGACCAGGATGTCGGCCAGTTCGTCGGGTTGGTTTTTGAGTTTAATGCACTCGTCTGCCAGTTCCTGCGCATCCACCCCGCTCGGATTGACGCGGAGGTAATAGCCCTCCACGCCCACCTTTTTGGCCAGCGGGGTGCCCGTGACGTAGGTCAGCCGATCGATACTTTCGTTCCAACGGTCGGCGGTTTGGCGGCAGTACTCGGCCATGTCCGATTCGCCGTTTTCGTCGGCAAACTCGGCGGCGGCCACCAGGGCGGCTACCTCGGCGGCCAGAGTGAAGGGCGTCCAGCCGCCCACTTCCTCCCAGCGGTCCTGCTCGGTGTCAGGACCGTTTTTTACCAAAAATATTACGGCTTTTTTCACCATTTGCCAGTAGTGGGGGGTCCCCTCGGGGTCGAGGGCCTCGTGGCGACGGCAGATTTCGATGAGCAAAATGGGTAGTGCCACCTCGTCCAACTGGATGCCCGTCCAGAAGGGGATGCCTTCCAGCCACATATTCTGCGACCAGTGGCCGTCCTTCTCCTGGGTGATGAGCAGATATTCCAGGACGCGAGAGGCCGTTTTTTTGGCACCCAGGGCAATCAGCCCACCCGAGGACTCGACCAAGTCGCGCGGCCAAACGAGGTGATAGCCGCCGATGTCGCCGTCGCCCTTGGAGTAGCCCCAGGGAATGGAAAAACTGGCGATAATCCCCCCCGGAAATCGCTTGGATTCGTGGATGCGCAACATGGCCGCACTCATCCGGGCCAGTTCGCCAATCTTATCCTTGGGCGAGGTCAGCGTAATCAGGGATTCCTGCCAATTCTGCCAAAACCTGACGTACCTTTCCTGAATCCGGTCGAATCCCTCCACAATGCTGGCGTAAGCCCGGTGACCGGCCTCGGTGGGGTTGCGGCCAAAACCCACCGCCAGCACGAAATCCTTGTCCACCTGCTCCAGGTCGATTTCGGCGGTGAGGGCCACGTTGCCGCTGGGTGCTTCTTCGTATTCCCAGGTTATCTGCTTGTGGCTGTGCAGATCCGTATAGCCGTCGGACGTGCCTACGTAGCCCACCGAGCGCCTTTTCCAGGGAACAGAACACGCCAGGGCGATGCAGCGGTTATTGCGCTGAGCGTAAAGCATCGGGATGCCCTTGAAATCACCCAGCCAGGCGTCGTTCTCGGCCCCCTTGTTGTCGATGTGCGGGGCCAGCAGTACGCACAGGTGGTAATCGCCGACTTTCCCTTTCAACGCCTCGAACGTCACCCGCTGCAGCAGGGTGTCCCGTCGGGTATCGGTAATGATTTCTTTGGTGATGCGGTAGCGTTTGTCCTCGCAGGTGTTGGTGAGGATGTAGGCCGGTACCCCGTCGCCGACGGTTTTCACTTCGTGTTCGGTGTCGCGCTTTTCTTCCGAGAAAAACTCCTTGCCGTCGGTCACGATCAGACCCATGTCGCGAATCCAGGCCGAGTCCTCACGGGGAAAATAGACTTCGTTGACGATGCCGTGGCTGAGGGTGAAGCTGACTTCGGAACTCTTGTTGAAAGAGGTACCGACGCCCGACTTGGCGCTGGATGTCCAGCGGGCAGGAATCCCCGGAGAGCCGGGGGCGGTTTTTGACTTTGACATAAGGGTTCCGGAGAGTTTGTTTTTTAAGAGTCTTTGTTTTTATTGAAAAAATAAACCGCCGCACCCGCCACCAACGTCAGACCCGCCAGAGCCAGCAGCGGCACCATCGAAGGTTTGGATTTCACTTTTTTATTGTAATTTTTCTTTTCAGGAAACTTCCCCGTTGGTCCTTTGGGTCCCTCATGCAGGGCCATCTGAATCACCTGGGCCAGGTGCATACTGCTTCGGGCGTCGAAGCGCACCTCGCCCTTCACGGCTATACGCAGGTCAGCAGCCAGGGCGGCGGTGCTGCCCACGTCGGCGGGAACGGCGGCTTTGCCCAGCAAGGCTGTGACAATGCCGACCCCGTTTTCTCGGGCGATTTCCAGCACTTCGTCGGTTACACCGCGCGCGCCCTGCCCGACCAGCATGGCCACATTCTTGCCCGAATTCAGGATTTCGGCGGCTTTTTGGAGTTCATCCAGCGGCAGCGAGATTCGGGTCGAAGCGTGGCCCACGCCCGTCTGAGACACAAAATGCTCGGCGGTCGGCTCCTCGAATTCCGCTTTCTGAATGTCGTTGGGCAAAATCACGACGCAGGGCCGCAGCGTGGCTTTGGCGATGCGGAAAGCGCGATCGATCACCAGTTGCGCCTGCACGGGTGTCGTGACGATCTTGACGTACTCGGCCACGTCGGCGAAGGTCGTTTCCAGGTTATTTTCCTGTTGAAAGTCACTGCCCAACGCTACGCGGGCCTGCTGCCCGACGATGGCCACCACGGGTTGGTTATCCATCTTGGCGTCGTACAGGCCGTTGATGAGTTGGAGGGGTTTCTCGTCTTTCTCGGCTTTTTCCAAAGCTCCGAAAAACCCACCGATGCCGTCGCCAGGGTAGCCATAGATGCGGTGGATGCCCCACTCGATCATCCGGTCGACTATGAAGTCGCTGACGTCTCTTGCCATTGTTAAAGGAATTTAGGATAGGATAATTATTGAATCGTACCCCTGGGAAGGGCGCTGGTAGCAGTGATTACGGAATTGGTGGCGGAGGGGTTGCGGGTGAGCAATTCCCGGCGGGTGAGCATTGCTTAAAATAATAGTCCCCGCCGCACCAAAAAATGGCGCAGCGGGGACTGGAAGTAGTCTTTTTACTTACTCAGACAACAGCCACAAAAAAATCACGGCCCTCCCAATTCTGTGATTCTTGCCAAAAAAGAGTGAAGTCTATTTTTCCTTTTTTCATTTTCTCGACGGGTAAATCGGCGACATGAATTCCCAGTTTGGTATCGCGCGTTTCAGTCGTTTGCTGCGTTTTCCAATCGTCTTTGGTCCAATGAATGATGGCGGGGGCCAGCATCTCTAATCGTAGTCCTTTGCCTTTGGGCAGGGTGTCGATGGGCTGGTTGAAGCGCCAGCTGGCCCATTTCGATTTGGTTTTTTTCTTGACATAGCGGTTAAAAGCGGGCATCGGCATATCGAAAACCTTCTTTTCCTTAATAGAGCAGCACAACTTCACGTACTCCGAGTGCGCCCAGACCAGCGGCATGGCCGAACCGGAAAATTTACCCCAAAAAAGTTCTTTTTCGGGAATGTCATCGGCGTCCCAGACCTGCTCGGGCAGCAGGCCGTGGTTGGCAAAGGACTCCATGGTTTGCATCAGTTTCACGGCCTCATCAAAGTTACCCGCCGCGATTTCGTAGTGCGCCCGCTCGCCCGTGAGCAGTGGCCAGCAGCGCCCGATGCCCGTGCCGTTAAAGGGACTACCATCCTCGTGTTCGCCGTAGCCGTCGTGGTTGTAGCGGTGCCAGCAGGGGCCGGTGGGCAAATCGACTTTCAACTCGGCGTCGATGACCTTTATGGTGTTTAAAATCCTGGGATCGTCGGCGGCGCGCAAACCGAAGCGCACCAGCGCCAGGGCGTCCACCGAAATCAGTTCGGTGGCCAGAATATCCTGCTGCCCGGCTTTTTTGTTATTGAGTTCTACATACTTGTCGGCCAATTGGCTGACGGGCAAGCCGCTCTGGTTGATGCGGATATAGTAGCCCTCCACGCCGACCTTTTTGGCCAAAGGCGTATCGGTCACGTAAGTCCAGCGCTCGATGCTGTCGTTCCAGATGTCAGCGGTTTGGCGGCAGTATTCGGCCATCTCCTTTTCGCCGTGTTCTTCGGCAAAGTCGGCGGCGGCTACCAGAGCGGCTATTTCGGTGGCCAGCGTAAAGGGCGTCCAGCCTGCCTCCTCTTCCCAACGGTCCTGTTTGGTGTTTGGGCCATTTTTCACTAAAAAAGAAACGGCACCCTTAACCATTTTCCAATAGTGGTGCGTGGCTTCGGGGGCCAGTGACTCGTGGCAGCGACAGAGTTCGATCAGCAAAATGGGTAGTGCAGCCTGGTCCATTTGGATGCCCGTCCAGTAAGGAATGCCTTCCAGCCAGGTATTTTGCGACCAGTGACCGTCGTGTTCCTGGGTGATGAGCAGGTACTTCAAAACCCGCGCCGCCATTTCGTTGGCCCCCAGGGCGATCAATCCACCCGACGACTCGACCAAATCACGCGGCCAGACCAGGTGGTAGCCGCCGATGTCGTCATCGCCCTTGGAAAAGCCCCAGGGAATGGACATACTGGCAATCATGGCCCCCGGAAATCGCTTCGACTCGTGCATCCGCATTACCGCCGCACTGATGCGAAACAATTCGCCGACGTGTTCTTTGGACGATTTTAGAGGCACCAACGATTCCTGCCAGTCGTGCCATTCCTTGACGTAGCGTTGCTGCACCGCCTCGAAGCCATCGGTGATGCTGGCGTAGGCCCGGTGGCCCGCCTCGGTGGGATTACGACCGAAGCCCACCACCAGCATGAAGTCTTCCTCGACCTGTTCCAGGTCAATCTCAGCGGTGAGGGCCACGTTGCCCTCCGGGGCGGTTTCGTATTCCCTGGTCATGAGCTTGTGATGGTGAATGTCAATCCAGCCATCGGACTTCCCCACGTAACCGACCGAGCGCATTTTCCAGTCCACCGAGCAGGCCAGCGCCAGGCACAGGCTGTCGCGCTGGGCGTAGAGCATGGGCGTTCCCTTGTAATCGCCCAGCCAGGCGTTGTTTCCCATGCCCCGGTTGCCGAGGTGCGGGGCCAGCAGCACATACAGGTGGTAGTCGTTCTTTTTGTTTTTTAAGGTCTCGAACTTGACACGCTGCACCAAGGTGTCCCGCAGTGGGTCGGTCACGATGTCTTTGGTGATGCGGTAGTGTCCTGCCTTACAGGTATTGGTCAAGATATAGGCCGGAACCCCGTCTTCCACCACATCGACTTTGTGTTGGGCGTGGCGCTTTTCTTCGGAAAAAAAATCCTTCCCGTCCGTGACGATTAGCCCCATGTCGCGGGTGCAGGCCGAGTCTTCGCGGGGAAAATACACCTCGTTGACGATCCCGTGGCTGAGGGTAAAACTCACCTCGGAGGCGGCATCGAGCGAGGTGCCAATGCCGGACTTGGCGCTGGATGTCCAGCGGGCAGGAATGCCCGGCGCACCGGGAGCTACTTTGTTATTCGACATAAATTCTTTTTTGATTCAAGCTTTTTGCTCTGCCTCTACTTTCTTATCGGCCATCATGTTCTCTTCGCTGATCGATTCGTCGCCGATTAACAAGCCGTAAGGCCGAAAATCCTCGACGGCGTCGCAAATGATTTTGACGACGCCCAGCATGGGAATAAACAGAATCATGCCCGCAATGCCCCAAATCAAGTCTCCGATCACGACGATGAAAACCGTGAAAAGGGGATTGAGTTTGACCTTGGCTCCGACGATTTTGGGGGTGAGATAATTTGACTCGACCAGGTGGTTGCCCAAAGACACCGCCGCAATACCGACAATCGTGAACAAACTGCTCGTGAGCATGGCAATGAGCAGCGGAAACAGCCCCGCCAGCACGGCACCAATGTAGGGAATGATATTGAAAATAGCGCCCAGCACGGCAAAGAACAGCGGATAGGGCGTGCCCACTAGCAAGAAGCCCGCGTAATAAACGCCCCCCTGTATGAGCAGCACTAGCAGGCGGCCCGAGATATATTGGTAAGTCATCTCACCGATGGCCATTTCCAGGGTTTTAGCGGTTTTCTGCTCGCCCCGTGGCACGATGTCCAGAAGAAACCGCTCGAAACGATCACGATAGTACATCATGCAATAGATGTAAAACAAAATGAACCCAAACTGCACCAAAGTAAGGGCGGCGGAAGTCAGCAGCGATTGCAAATACGTGCTGGCTGTTCCCAGCAACGCCGAGGTCTGGGATTTCAGGTAAGCGACCTGCCGCTCCTGGCTCCAATCGGTGAGTTTCGTAACGTATCCCGCGACTTTGTCCAACCGTTTGAAAATTTGGTCCTGCAACTGCACGAAGTCCTGGGCTAGGTTGACCATGCGCATGGAAAGCACCGAAATCATTCCAACAACCAGTAGAAACAGCAGCACCACGCAAGCCGCCACGGCCAGGCCACGCGGGGCACCCCACTTTTCCAATTTTCGGCAAAGGGGTGTCAGGGCAATGGACAGCAACATCCCGTAACCCACCGGTACCAGAAAGGGTCTCCCGACGTAGAGCAAGCCAATTAGGAGAAGAACAAAAAGTAGCAACAGGACGGGCCTGGCCAACGTGGGGGACTTCATATCGGGTAGTCGTTTAGAATGAACTTTGTCCCTTTTTCACTAAAAAATCGCAAGCTATCCCGGTGCAAACCACGTAAACGCTATGGTGTACCAACTCAAAGGCTAGTTTTTGCTTATCCCACTTTCGCACGGGTTGTACCAGCCCAATGGCCGGCATTAACAAAGAAACATTAGCCCCAATAGCGGCCAAGTGCAGCGCCGAAGCACTCGGACCGCGAAGACCCTGACTGCCGAGGAAACTGCGAAAAATGCCCCAACCGCTACCATACACGCTTTCTATTACTGTGTTGAACTCCGCTCGGCTGGCTTTGCTTTTCTGTTGTAGGTCGAGCAATTCGTCGGCTACTTCGGCGGGGGCACGGCTGGGCTCTTGCTGAAAAAGGTGCTTTTCGATTTCCTGCGAAAGTATCAATCCAACGACGCCTACTGCTCCGGCCAAAAAGCCCTTCCCGATGATTATTAAGGTTTCGTTAGAACTCATTTTTTACGGATAAAATAGGCCACCACGCCCGCCAGCACCGCCACGCCCGCCAGAGCCAGCAACGGCACCGCCGAAGATCCGGACTCCACCTTTTTGTTATAATTCTTTTTCTCGGGAAAATTTCCCGCCGCGCCCTTCGGCCCTTCGTGCAGGGCCATCTGAATGACCTGCGCCAAGTGCATCCCGCCGCGTTCGGTTTGCTGCTCAATTTGCTCGCGGCAACTGAATCCGTTGGTAATCACCAGCGTGTCGTCGTCGGCTTCACGAACTTTCGGCAGCAGAATGCGTTCCCCGGCCCGAATCGAGATGTCGTACTTGTCGGCAGAGAAGCCGAAAGAACCCGCCATGCCGCAGCAGCCCGAATCCAGGAGGTCGTATTTCAGTCCCATTTTTTTCAAAATTGCAATTTCAGCGTCCATGTGCATGACGGCCTTATGCTGGCAATGACCGTGGACGACCGCCTTGCGGTTAAGTTTGGGCGGTACGTAATTCTGACGCACCAGGTACTCGCTGAGCAGGAAGGTGCTATGGGCCAAACGCTTTGCGTCTTCATTATTGGGGTAAAGATTTACCAACTCGTCACGAAAAGCCGCCACGCAACTCGGTTCCAGACCGACGATGGGTACGCCGTCGCGCAGGTAGGGTTTGAGGTGTTCGAGGGTTTGCTCCCAAAGCCGCTTGGCCGAATCCAGCATTCCGAAATCGTAGAGCGGACGCCCGCAGCAGAGGGGGCGTTGCGGAATTTCGACGGTGTAGCCCGCGCGTTCCAGCACCTCCACGGCGGCTTTGGCGGCTTCGGGCAACAGGTAGTTGTTGAAGGTATCGGGCCACAGCAGCACCCGACGGGTCTCGAAGGGCTTCTGCTCGGCGTGGATGTTTAGTTTTTTGCCATCGCCGTGGTGCGGGTTGCTGGGCGACTCGTACGTATCTTCCTGGAAGCGCGGCACATCTTCGGGGTCGAGTTCTTTATCATTTTCATGGTCTTCGTAACGGGGCGCGTCGGGCGGGAAGGTCGTTTTGCGGGCGCGAAACCAGTCCACGAAACTCTGCTCGGCGAAGGTCGGCATCTTGCGCTGCGGGGCCAGCCCGGCCGCTTTTTTGACCAAAGTAGCGAAGGGTTCGGTTTGCGTGAAGAAGTTGGCGATGGGCGCGATGGGTTTGGCAATCCGCGCCCACCAGTAAATCAGCCCCATCGAGTACGCTTCCATGGGCCGGAGTTTGTTTTTATAATAATGAGAAAGGAATTCGGCCTTGTAGGTCGCCATGTCCACGTTCACGGGGCATTCATTCTTGCAGGCTTTGCAGGCCAGGCACAGTTCTAGCGATTCGCGGACGTGGTCGTCGTGCCAGCCATCGGCGATCACGTCGCCGCGCAGCATCTCGAAGAGCAGCCGTGAGCGGCCCCGCGTGGAGTCCTCCTCCTCGCGGGTGACCATGTAGCTGGGACACATCGTGCCGTCTTCGTCGCTGCGGCACTTACCCACCCCCACGCAGCGCGAGACGGCGTTGGCGAAGGAAAAGTCGTCGTCGGGGAATTGGAAGTACGTTTCTTCCTGCTTCGGTCTGTAATCGGGACCCATGCGCAGGTTTTCGTCGGGCTGGTAGGGCTCCACGACTTTGTGCGGGTTCATTTTATTCTGCGGATCCCAAAGTCCTTTGAACTCACCGAAAGCCCGCACGATTTCGTCACCGTACATGATGGGCAGCAAGGCCGCCCGCGCCTGCCCGTCGCCGTGTTCGCCCGACAGCGAACCGCCGTACTTCACCACCAAATGCGCGGCTCTTTTCAAAAATTCCATCCACTGCTGGACGCCCTGGGTCGTGGCGAGGTCGAAGTCGATGCGGCAGTGGATGCAGCCTTGGCCAAAGTGACCGTACAGCGAGCAGTCGTAGCCGAATTCATCGAGCAGGTCGCGGAATTCGCGCAGGTACTTGCCCACGTTTTTGGGCGCGACGGCGGCATCCTCCCAGCCGGGATGCGTGGGGGCCATGCCCGGCACGTGGGCAGTAGCGCCCAGGCCCGACTCACGGACGTTCCAGAGGTGTTTCTTTTCCCATTCTTTGGTAAAAAGCTTCATGAAAGGCGCATCGTCCTTGCCTTTCAACTCGTCCATGAGCTTACGGGCCTGGGCTTCGGCCCCTTCCTTGGTATCGTCGCCGAACTCCACGAAGAGGAAGCCCTTCCCCTCCGGCAACATCTTGACATCCTTGGGGTGCATTCCCTTCTTCTCCATGTAGCCGATCAGCTTATGGTCGATGCCCTCGCAGCCCGTGGGTTTATGGGCCATCACTTCCAACACGTGGTCGCCCGCCTCGTAGGCACTCGGGTAGCCCAGCACCAGCAGCACGCGTTCTTTGATAAAGTGCTGTAATTTCACTTTCGCCGAAAGAATCACCACGCAGGTTCCCTCCGAGCCGACCAGCGCCTGCGCCACATTGAAATCGTGTTCTGGTAGCAGAAAGTCCAGATTGAAACCCGACACCCGACGGGGGATCTGCGGAAATTTCTCCCGAATTAACTTGGCGTAGCGATCCCGGATGGCTTTCAGTCCGGCGTAAATCTCGCCGCGTCGTCCGCCTTCTTCGATTATTTTGTAAAGTTCTTCCTCGGAAGTCGCGCCTACCGTCATCCGCACGCCATCGTAGGTGACAATGTCCAGTGACTCGATTTGGTGCACCGTCAGCGGGCCGTGGCCGTAGAACTCGGCCATCACCGAGTGGATACCGCAGGAATTGTTGCCAATCATGCCGCCCAGCGTGTTGTATTTGTGGGTAGCCGGGTCGGGACCGTAGGTAAGATTGTATTTCTCTTCGGCCTCCGACCGCAAAGTATCCAGGATACAGCCCGGCTGTACTACGGCGGTTTCTGACTTGGGATCGATGCTAAGAACTTTGTCCATGTACTTGGAGAAGTCCATGATGATGGCTGCATTGCAGGTTTGTCCGGCCAGACTGGTGCCGCCGCCGCGCGAAGTGAGCGGCGCACCATATTGATGGCAAAGCCGAACAGTTGCCAGCACGTCATCCTCGTCTTTGGGCAAAACTACCCCGATGGGTACCTGCCGGTAGTTGGAGGCATCGGTGGAGTAGGTCGCACGGCTGCCGTCGTCGAAGCGTACCTCGCCTTTTAATGCTTTGCGCAGGTCAGCGGCCAGGGCGCGGGCGTAGTCCACCTGCTCGTTTTCGATGGGGCCGCTGGCATCGACCGTGATCATGCCTTCGTAATGCGTATATTTTTTCTCGTACTCCACCGTAGGGAGCGCGTAGGTGTTCTCTTTTTCTAAGGTTTCCATTTAATCAATTCTAATAGCTCATAGTTCGTACCTCTCAGCGTCTTTCCTCCTAAATTCCAACCCCAATCCAGGCCGCGACAAATCCGGATTCATTTTGCCATTTACAGGCTCGACCACCCCATCAAAAAACATCTTCTCGATCCTGACGTGGTCATAAAAATACTCAGCGATATAAAAGTTGGGTATTGCCAAAGCCGGGTGCAGATGCAGGGACGGCGCGCAGTGCGACGAAAAAGGCAAGTGGTGCGCCTGGCAAACCGTAGCAGCTAGCAGAAACCCCGTGATACCGCCGCTGCGGGTGGCGTCGCCCTGCAAAATATCCACCGCTCCCGCGTCGAGCATTCTTTCAAAATAGGTAAGGTTGAAGCCATACTCCCCGGCGGCGATATTCATGGCGTGGGGGCTATGTTCACGGATGAAGTGCAGCCCCGCCAAGTCGTCGGAGGATACGGGTTCCTCGAACCAAGTCACACCCAAATCAGCAAATTGGTAAGCTTTTTCAAGTGCTTCTTTAGCGGTATAGGCCCCGTTGGCGTCTACGAAGAGCGTGGCTTTGTCGCCGATTGCTTCTTTGGCGGCTTTGGCCCGCGCCACATCTTTATCAGGCTCTGTGCCTATTTTCATCTTGACAAATTCAATTCTCTGCTCAGCCCAGTCGCCGAGTTGCTGCTGCAAGCGGCCGATGGAATAAGAGGTGAAGCCGCCGCTGCCGTACACCAGCATTCCAGATTTGGCCATCCCCAGCAATTGGCAAAGGGATAAATCAAGCAACTTGGCCTTCAAATCCCAAAGCGCCACGTCCACCGCCGCCACGCCCATGTGGGTCAGGCCAGAGTTGCCGTTGTTGCGGATTTGGGCGACCATTTTTTGCCAAATCGCCGGGATTTGCAGCGCATCTTCGCCTTCCACGACTTTCCGCAAAGTTTTATCGATCAACTGCGCCACCGACGCATCGGCGTAAGTGTAGCCGATCCCCGTTTTGCCGCCCGCTTCCAGTTCCACCAGCACCATTGTAGTGCTGTCCCACGCCAGGGTACCATCCGATTCAGGAGAATCAGTGGGTACTGTGTAGGCGGAGACCGTTAGTTTTGTTATGGTAGCGTCCATTTTTTAATTTTGAATGAGAGATTGAGTGAATTAGAGAATAGGCATTTACCCTTTTTGCTATCATTTATTCTCTAAATCTCTCATTCACTAATTCACAATTGATTATTCGTCCATCCCCAGCTTGTGGCTGACGACGCCTGCCACATCGGCCACCACACCTTTCACGGCTTGGGTGAGGGCACCGACGCGGTCGGGATCACCACCCTGCAACATGGCGTAGGTGAAGTTCTTGGCTTGCTCAAAGGAAATGTGCGGGGGCAGCGGTGGCACATTGGGGTCGGTCATAACGTCGAGCAGAACGGGTCTTTTGGCCGCAAAGGCGGTTCGCCAGGCTTCTTCCAGTTTTTCAGGATCATCCACCCGGATGCCTTGCAGACCCAGCGTGTCGGCGTAAGCAGCGTAGTTCATCGGTTCCAGTTTTTGGGAAGTGTCGTAGCGTGGGTTGCCGTCCTCGATGCGCATTTCCCAGGATACCTGAGCCAGGTCGTCGTTGTGCAACACCATCACGATGAAGGTCGGGTTGCTCCAGCTTTCCCAGTAGCGTTTTATCGTAATAAGGCCATTCATGCCGAGCATCTGGAAGGCCCCGTCACCGATCGTGCAAATGACCGGACGGTCGGGAAAGGCGAACTTGGCGGCAATGGCGTAGGGCATGGCGGCGAGCATGGTAGCCAAACGGCCCGAGAGGTTGCCCATCATGCCACGCTTCATGTGGATGTGGTGGCCGTACCAATCGGCGGTGCTGCCCGCGTCGGCGGTAATGATGCAGTTTTGTGGCAGCTGCTTGTTCAGTTCGTAATAGACGCGGCGCGGGTTGATAGGATCGGCTTCCACCATTACCAACTTTTCGTTGATGGTTTTCCACTCCTTCATGCTTTCAGCGATCCCGTTCTGCCAGTCCAAATCTTCCTTTTGCTTCAGCAGAGGAAGCAAAGCCGTGAGTGTTTCCTTGGAATCGCCCCAGAGGTTCAATTCCATCGGATAGCGCAGCGAGAGATGGCGCGGTAGCAAGTCGATCTGGATGCCGCGCGCCTGTCCGGTTTTCGGCATGAATTCTCCGTAGGGAAAATTGCTACCTACCATCAGCAGGGTGTCGCAGTCCATCATCATATCGTAGCTGGGTTTGGTGCCGATCAGCCCGAGGTGGTGGGTGTGGAAGGGTACGTCGGCGGGAACGGCGGCCTTGCCCAGTAGGGCGGTGATGATGCCCGCCCCGGTCTTGCGGGCCACGGCGATTATTTCGTCGGTGGCATTCATTGCTCCCTGCCCCACCAGCATCGCGACTTTCTTGCCCGAATTGAGGATATCGGCGGCTTTTTGAAGTTCATCCAGCGGCGGCGAGATTCGGGTCGAAGCGTGGCCCACGCCCGTCCGCGAAACGAAGTGTTCCTGCGTCGGTTCTTCGAATTCGGCCTTTTGGATATCGTTGGGCAAAATGACCACACAGGGACGTAGCGTTGCTTTGGCGATGCGGAAAGCGCGGTCGATCACCAGTTGCGCCTGCATGGGTGTCGTGACGGTCTTGACGTACTCGGCCACGTCGGCAAAGGTGGACTCTAGGTTGTTTTCCTGTTGAAAATCGCTGCCCAAAGCCACCCGAGCCTGCTGCCCGACAATGGCCACCACGGGTTGGTTATCCATCTTGGCGTCGTACAGGCCGTTGATAAGGTGCATGGCCCCCGGCCCGGAGGTGGCGACACACACGCCAACCTCGCCCGTGAATTTGGCGTGGGCCACGGCCATGAGCGCGGCCATTTCTTCGTGGGTGGGGCGGATAAGCTGCATCGCTTTCTTATCTTTTTCGGCCTTTTCCAAAGCCCCGAAGAACCCGCCGATGCCGTCGCCGGGGTAACCGTAGATGCGGTGGATGCCCCACTCGATCATCCGGTCGATTATGAAGTCGCTGACGTCTCTTGCCATGATATATAGGATTTTATGTGAAAAATCTTTTATCATGACCGTAAAAAAAAGTACGCCACAATAGAATCCCGTGGCGTATTTTAACTACATTTTAATATCCTCAACGCTAGGGCGCACCCGCCGTTCGCACTTCTCCGTGGGCGGTGCGGGTTTTCAAGAAAGCTACGAGGTCGTCCAACTCCCGGTTGGAAAGCGACCCGCCGAAAGCGGGCATATTATAACCACCGTTCACGATGCGGATAGTCATTTGTTGGGGCGTAAGTCGGGCGGCCACATCCGTTAGGTTGGGGCCACGATTACCGCCTTGTCCTTCCATTTGGTGGCAATACTGACAACCTTTTTCGTAGAAAATGTCATAACCCCGAGCCGCCGTCGACGTGTGGACGTTCAGCACTGCCGCCGCCACGGGTTTGGTTTCAAAGTCCGGGGACCAGGGGGCTTCCAGTCCCATGTAGGTGAGCGAGATGATCGTGAGTAGCGTCAGCACCACGCCCGCAATGGCCCAGGGGCGGCGCATGGGGGCGCGTTCGCCGCCCAGCGAGAGGAACGGCACGGCAAACAAAAGCCCGAAAAGAATCGTCGGCATCAGAAACATCACGTAATCCTCCCAGCCGTAAGGAATCAGGGCATAGACTGCCTCGGGCCACAATAGGTACCAGTCGGGATGCGGCTTGACGTAAACATTGGATGGATCGGCGGCGCCTTCCAACTTGGGCGCACCGATGAACCAGGCCAGGGCCACGAGCGTCAGAATCGTGGCCACGCCGAAAGCCACGTCGCGCCAGGCGGCGTCGGGCCAAAAGGGAACGCCTTTCTTTTCCAGCATATCTTCGTACCACTTGCGGTAGGTTTTCTTGACTACAGGCTGACCGGCTTTGGCGGGTTCGGAGATGCCGTTGCGGATAACCAGATACACGTGAAAGCCAATCAACCCAAACAACAAGGCGGGAACGATGAAGACGTGGTAGTTGAAAAAGCGCGTGAGCGTGTGGCCGCCGATAGTGTCCCCGCCAAAGATGAACCGCGCCAGCGCCGGACCGACGAAAGGGAACCGCGCCAACTGCTCGGCCCCCACCAGCGTGGACCAGATGCCGTTGCTATCCCAGCGTAGCAATTGGCCCGTAAAGCCCATTATGACCGTCAGCAGGAAGAGGACCACACCCGTGAGCCAGTTCATTTCACGGGGAAATTTGTAGGCCGCTGTGAGATAAACCCGGATCATGTGAACGCCGATCATGACGATCATTCCTGTGGCCCCCATGTAGTGCAATCCCCTGAGAAACGCTCCCATCGGGGCCTGGTAGGTAATGTATTGCAGCGATTGGTAAGCCTCGCCGGAGGAGGGCTGATAAAGCAACGCCAGCGCCACGCCCGTCGCAACTTGCAGGATGAAGCAAAAAAGCGTGGCGCTACCGAAAACGTAGGCCCATTTGGAGCCGGGCGGCACTTTATGCTGGGCCAGCGGCCCGATCAGTTCCGACAATCCGGTGCGGTCGTCGATCCAGCGCCAGAGGTCTTTAAGTTTTTGTAGCATGGCTTCGGATAACGGACTTTCAGATGATGAAGCATAATGCCGAAATTACACTAAAAACTGTTCCCGGATTTTTCAGAAAAGAAAAACATAGAAGGAATTCCAAGGAATGCGCCAAACGCAAAAACAGCAACCTGGCGGGGTTGCTGTTTCTGTAAAGATATGAGTACCGACAAATCATTCGCCGCACTTGGCTTCCTGATTTATCAGGGTCCTTTATTCCAATAGTAAGCCAAATAGTGATTAACTCACTACCTCCAATTGCTCGTTCAATTTCTGCTCCAAAACTGACTTGGGTACCGCGCCGACGACTTTGTCGACCAGTTGACCGCCTTTAAAGATCATCAGCGTAGGGATGCTGCGGATGCCGAACTTAGCAGGAATCTGCGCGTTGGCGTCCACGTCCATTTTGGCGACGATGGCCTTGCCTTCAAACTCGCCAGCCAGCTCTTCGACCACCGGGCCGATCATCTTACAGGGACCGCACCATTCGGCCCAAAAATCTACGAGGACGGGCTTATCTCCCTGAATTAATTCTTCAAAAGTTTTGTCGGTTACTTCGAGTGCTTTTGCCATGATTCTGATTTCTTAATTGATATTGTATGTTTTGGGTATTTAACCGAATCGGCTAAGACAAAAGTTCCTAATTGGTTGTTTTCACCTTACCCCTGCCCCTCTCCTGTCAGGAGAGGGGAAATGCGCAATCTGAGACATGAATCATCGTCAGTTCAGCGAAAACTCCACACCCTCCAACACTTTCAACCTATCGAACAACTCGTTGGAGCCATCCACTCGATAGACGCGCGACAGCAACTGCACCTTGGCTTTCGACTCCGGGTCGGTGACGGCCAGGCTTAGGGCGAACTTGCCGGGATGCGATTTCAGGGCGTCGTTCAGCAAAGTCACGAATTGCTGATCGATAACGTCCAGCGGGCAGGTCATGCGCACTTCTTTTCCGAGTTGTTCCCGGATTTCGGTGAGGAGCTGGATGTTGGCAATTTTGAATTCAAACTGGTCCTCGTTGTAATAGCGGCTCTGCACTTTTCCTTTGATGTAGAGGAAACTGCCGACTTGCAGGTAATTCTTCAGCCTTACCATATCGTCGCCGCCCAGCAGCATTTCCATAGCGCCCCGATAGTCCTCGATCTTGAAAATCACGAACGGACTCCCCCGCTTCGACACCCGCTCCATCACGCTGGTGACGATACCCGCCACGCTGATGTCTTTACCCAGGTAAATCGGGTGCGTCATTTCTTCGGGAACATCCAGTACTTTGTCCACCGTGCAGGTGCAGAAGCTGTCCATTTCCAGCCGGAAGCTGTCGAGCGGGTGACCCGAAATGTAGAAACCGACCACCTCCTGCTCATGGCGGAGTTTTTGCAAATCACCCCATGGCTCTACTTCTGGAAGCGAAAATGCAGCCACAATGAAAGGTGTGCTTCCATCATTGTCTATGAATAAATTCGTCTGTGATGCTTCTTTATCAGCCTGAACTTTATTAGCGTCTTTGATTAGTTTATCGATAAGGTTACTGTTATCGCCTCCTACGGTTTCAAAAAACTGCGCCCGATGCATCTCCTGGAAACAGTCGAATGCCCCGGCGTAGGCCAGGCTCTCGATCGTCTTCTTGTTGACCGTGCGCAGGTCTATTCGGGTGGTAAAATCGAAAATATCCGTAAACGGCCCATTGGCGGCTCTTTCGGCGATGATGGATTCCACCGCCGCGTCGCCAGTACCTTTGATACCCGCCAGACCAAAACGGATTTCGCCTTTTTTGTTGGGGTTGAACTGACGATCCGATTCGTTGATGTCCGGTCCCAGTACCGGGATACCAATGCTGCGGCATTCCTCCAAAAAGAAGGTAATTTTCTCGATGTTGCCCAGCGAACTCGTCATCACTGCCGACATGTATTCGGCTTTGTAGTGGGTTTTTAGGTAGGCCGTTTGGTAGGCCACGAAGGCGTAGCAGGTCGAGTGGGACTTGTTGAAGGCGTAGGCCGCAAACGCCTCCCAGTCGGTCCAGATTTTGTTGAGTTTCTTTTTGTCGTGCTTGCGCTCGGCCCCGCCTTCCATGAAGTAAGTCTTCATTTTATTCAGCGTCTCGATCTGTTTTTTACCCATCGCCTTCCGCAGTGTGTCGGCCTGGCCCTTGGTAAAGCCCGCCAGCTTTTGGGAGAGCAGCATCACCTGCTCCTGGTACACCGTAATCCCGTAGGTGTCCCCCAAATACTCTTCCAATTCGGGCAAATCGTACTCGATGGCTTCCAGTCCGTGCTTGCGGCGGATGAAGTTAGGAATGTAGGCCAAAGGACCCGGCCGGTAGAGGGCATTCATGGCGATGAGGTCCTCGAAGCGGTCGGGGGCCAGTTCGCGCATGTATTTTTTCATGCCATCGGACTCGAACTGGAAGATGGCGTTGGTTTCGCCGCGCTGGAAGAGCTCGAACACCTTCATGTCGTCCAGCGGAATTTCGTCGATTTCGATCTCGACGCCGTGGTTGAGTTTGATGAGCCGGAGCGCTTCCTTAATGATCGTCAGGTTTTTTAAACCTAAAAAATCCATCTTGATAACCCCCGCGTCTTCGATGATTTTTCCCTGGTATTGGGTAATCAGAAAATTGGATTCCTTGGAAGTAGAAACCGGAATAATTTCCGTCAAGTCGCTGGGGGCGATGATGATACCCGCCGCGTGAATGCCCACGTTGCGGACGGTACCTTCCAGTCGCTGCGCCTCGGCCAGTACCTGCGCCGCCATGTCGTTGCCCTTGGCGGCGAGGCGCATCTTCTTGACGTTCTCCATCTCGTCGTAACCGATGCCCTCGCGTTTCATCAGACTGTCGTTTCCTTCCAACGGCGCGGTGAAGATCCGGTTGAGCGTCATGTTGTAGGCGGGCTTGTCGGGAACCAGCTTCACCAGCGCGTTGGCCTCAGCCAGCGGAAAGTCCATCACCCGCGCTACGTCCTTAATGGCCGACTTCGCCGCCATCGTGCCGTAAGTAACAATCTGGGCCACTTGATTATAGCCATACTTCTTGACGACATAGTCGATCACTTTCTGGCGACCTTCGTCGTCGAAATCGGTGTCGATATCGGGCAGGGAAATCCGGTCGGGATTCAAGAAACGCTCGAACAGCAGGTCGTACTTGATGGGGTCGATGTTGGTGATGCCCGTTGCGTAAGCTACCACCGAACCCGCCGCCGAGCCGCGACCCGGCCCAATGAACACGCCCATTTTGCGGCCCGCGTCGATGAAGTCGGCCACGATGAGGAAGTAGCCGGGAAAGCCCATGCTGCGGATAGTTTCCAACTCGAAGTTGAGCCGCTCCTCGATTTCGGCGGTGATGGTGCCGTATTTTTTCTGCGCCCCCACGAAAGTGATGTGTTTCAGGTACTCCCACTGGTTCAGCACGTCGGCGGTCAGCTCCTTTTTGCCCGAGAAATCCGACAGCGTGTGCGTCTGGAACTCCTGAGGAATCGGGAAGTTGGGCAGCATAATGTCCTTTTGCAATTCCAGGGTCTTAATCTTGCCGACGATCTCGTTGGTATTGTCGATCGATTCGGGCAGATCATGAAACAGCTTGGTCATCTCGACTGTGTTCTTGAAATAGAACTGGTCGTTGAAAAACGCGAAGCGTGAACCCTTAGGAATGCCGTTCTCCTCGTCAAAATCCTTCGCCGAAGGGGTACTTTTCTTATCGCCGGTATTGATACACAGCAAAATATCGTGGGCGTTCCAGTCTTCCTGATCCACGTAGTGTGAGTCGTTGGAAGCGATGATCTTCACATTATGCTTGCGGGCAAAGCGTACCAGTACCTCATTGACAATGATCTGGTCCCGGATCTCGTGGCGTTGCAATTCGACGTAATAATCCTCGCCGAACACATCGAGCCACCACTTGAACTCCCGCTCGCCCCGCTCCTCCCCTTTCCGCAAAATCGCCCTCGGCACTGAGGCTCCAATGCAGCAAGTCGTGGCGATCAACCCCTCGTGGTACTTCAAAACCAGTTCCTTGTCGATGCGGGGGTACTTGCCGTACATTCCCTCGATGTAGCCCAGCGAACAGAGTTTCACCAGATTCTTATAGCCAATCTCGTCCTTGGCCAGCAAGAGTTGGTGGTAGCGAACGTCCTTATTTTCTTTGGTAAACTGCTGTTTGTGTCGGTCTTCGACCACGTAAAATTCGCAGCCAACGATTGGTTTGACGCCCTGCTTTTTGCCCTCGGCCACGAACTCGAACACACCGAACATATTACCGTGGTCGGTAATCGCCACGGCGGGCATATTGTCTTCCTTGGCCTTTTTGAAAAGCTTCTTGATGTCAGCGGCCCCGTCGAGCAGCGAGAATTGGGTATGGCAGTGGAGGTGAGAGAACTGCATTAAATTGTGAATTAGTGATTGAGTGAATTAGTGAATGTTGCTTTCGCCATCATCTGGTATACATTTGAAACTAGTTTGCGTTTGCAACGCGCCACTACCACAATGTGCTTCCCTACGACTCTACTTTTTCGTCGTGGAAAATGTAGTTCAGGAAGTCGCAGTAGGGTTTTATGAGGTGGATGGCGTGGAGGATTTCGGAGATAAATTCTTTGGATTGCACTTCTTTATCCTTGAAACGATGGGAGAAGAACAATTCTTTGCGGCGCAGGAGTTCTATTTCGGGGTGATCTTTAGAAAATCCCTTGGGCGTCGTTTTTAAAGTTGCGCCGTGGATTTCGGGGAAATACGCGCGAAACTCTTCGTTTTCAATGATTTTTTTGAGCTCGGCGGCGTTATAATCGACTTCCTGGCGGTACTTGGCGAGTTGCTCAGTCGTCGGGCTCCACATGCCCGCGCCCAAGAATGATTGGTCACCTGGCTGGATTTGCAGGTAATAGTCGATGCGGCCCGAATGCCGCCCGCCCGGTCCGATGGCCATGCTCAAGTTGTTCTTATAGGGCCGCTTGTCCTTGGCGAAGCGAATGTCGCGGTTGATGCGGAAGACGCAGTCCTTGGGTTGAGTATTGCCTAGTTCTTCAAATTTGCTAACCTCGGTCAGCACGTTTTCGGTAAGTTTGGTAAAGTCCGCTTTCGCGGCGTCGTAGCGCTTACGGTTTTCCTGAAACCAGTCGCGGTTGTTGTTCTTGGATAAATCGGTGAGGAATTCTAGGGTGTTCGGGGAAAGCATCTTAAAGTTTATGAGTTTGTGAGTAGGCAAGGCCAATTCTGTTTTATTCACCATGTTCCTCAATTTTTCGCTACAATTTACCGAATTTTGGCGCTTCTTAATCTTCCAATGCCAAATTTTACACCGATAGATTATTGATGAGAATTAGATTCGGTCACAACATCCTCATATATAATCAGACGAGCGGTTGCGGCCAAAATATCTCATAATTCATAATTCATAGCTCATCATTAACAAATGCGCATCTTAACTGGCATCCAAAGCAGCGGTCGTCCGCATCTTGGTAATATTCTGGGGGCGATTTTACCCGCCATCGAACTTTCTCGTGACCCGGACAATGAGTCGTTTTTCTTCATTGCCGACCTGCATTCGCTCATTACCATCAAGGATGGCAATTTGCGCGAGGAATTTGTGCGGGCCATCGCCTCGACCTGGCTGGCCTTTGGGTTCGACACAGATCGCAATACTTTTTGGCGGCAGTCGCGGGTGCCGGAACATACCGAAATGGCCTGGTACCTCAACTGTTTCACGCCTTACCCCATGCTGGCGAACGCTCATTCATTTAAGGATAAGTCAGAGAAGCTCTCGGACGTGAACGCCGGGCTTTTTACTTACCCCGTTTTGCAGGCCGCCGACATCCTATTGTATGACGCGAATCTCGTCCCGGTCGGGAAAGACCAAAAACAGCACCTGGAAATGGCGAAGGACATTGCCGCTGCGGTCAATGCGCAGGTGGGGAGTGAAATTCTGGTTTTACCCGAATCGCGCATAGATGAGCGGCTGATGGTCATTCCGGGCCTCGACGGCCAGAAAATGAGCAAGTCCTATGGCAACTACATCGATATTTTTGTGGGGGAAAAAGATTTGATGAAAGTGGTCAAGAAAATCCTCTCCGACTCCGCCGCGCTGGAAGACCCTAAAAACCCGGATAGCGACATCACTTATCAATTATATTCGCTCATCGCGACTGAGGAGCAAACCGCCGAGATGCGCGCCAACTACGCACGCGGCGGCTATGGCTATGGCCACGCTAAGAAAGCTTTGCACGAGGTGATTTTGGCAAAATTCAAGGAGCCGCGCGAAATCTTCGATTACTACATGAATAACCACAAAGCGCTGGAAACCAGGCTGGAAGAAGGCGAAGAAAAAGCCCGTGTCGTGGCGCGGCAAACCATCAGCCGGATGCGGCAGGCCCTCGGTTTCGGCGCGTGACGGAAACCTTAGACCATATTCTCCGCGCTGACCAAGATTTATTTTTATGGTTAAACGGGCACCACAATCATTTTTGGAATGTGGTGATGAAGGTTATTACCAACAAACTGACGTGGATACCGCTGTACCTGCTGCTGCTGTACGGCATAACCACTCAGTTCAAAAACAAAGCCATCGGCTATATCCTTTGTATTATTTCGGTAGTGATCTTATCTGACCAAGTTGCCTCCACGCTTTTCAAGCCCTATTTCATGCGGCCGCGTCCCTGCCATGATCCCCTGATCGAGCATCTGGTGCATTTGGTCAATGGCTGCGGTGGGGAGTACGGTTTCGTCTCGTCCCATGCCGCTACAAGTTTTGGCATTGCCATGATTGTCAATCTGCTACCTACAAAAAATTTCAAATTGGTTGGTTGGCTATTCCTCTGGGCGTCCCTATATTCTTATAGTCGAATTTACGTGGGAGTTCATTATCCACTGGACATTTTTATCGGAGGATTGATCGGAATTATAACTGCATTGCTCATCTTTTTACTTTTTAAGAATTTAGATAACCGCGGAATACAACAGCAAAAATAATTTTGAGCCTAAGAAAGAGTACGGTTCTAACTTTTTATAAAACAGAAATTTACAAAATAAAAAGGCCGAAAGCCAACCGCCGACCGCCCAAAGCCGACCTTTTTTCCCTACTTTTGCGCAACTTTTTGATTCCATGGCTGCTATCAATACCGTCAAGATTTTTTCCGGAACCTTTTCCACGCACCTCGCCGAGCAGATCGCCAAGGAATACGGTCGCCCCCTGGGCGGCTACACTTGCCGTCAGTTCAGCGACGGGGAGATTTCCCCGGCTTACGACGAATCGGTGCGGGGCTGCGACGTGTTTCTGATCCAATCCACCCCGCCTCCCGGTGATAATCTGCTAGAACTGTTATTGATGGCTGATGCCGCCAAGCGAGCATCGGCGCATAACGTGACGCTGGTCCTCCCCTATTTCGGCTACGCCCGACAAGACCGAAAAGACAAGCCTCGCGTGTCGATTGCGGCCAAATTGATCGCTAACCTGATCACCGCTTCGGGGGCCGATCGTTTGATGACCATCGACCTGCACGCCGGGCAAATCCAGGGTTTTTTCGATTTTCCAGTGGACAATCTGGAAGCTAATTCTGTGTTTGTGCCTTACGTCGAATCGCTGAAACTGGATAACCTGCTGATCGCCTCTCCCGATGTGGGTGGCGCGGCGCGGGTCAGAAACTTCGCCAAGTTCCTCAACGCCGACATGGTCATTTGCGACAAGTTCCGCAAACGGGCCAACGAAGTCGCTTCCATGCAGGTTATCGGCGACGTGGAAGGGGCCAACGTGGTTCTTTTCGACGACATGATCGATACGGGCGGTACGCTTTGTAAAGCCGCCGAGATTATCCTGGAAAAAGGCGCCAAGTCCGTCCGGGCGGTGTGTACCCACGCGCTGATGTCGGGCAATGCGTACGAAAATATCGAGAACTCCGCCCTCGAAGAATTGATCGTGACCGACACCATGCCGTTGCGTCAGGAAGGCGGTAAAGTAAAAGTTATATCGGTTGCACCCTTGTTTGCCAAGGCCATCGGGCGCATCCGCGACCACGAATCTGTTAGTTCCCTTTTCTTAAATAACCAGTAAATTTTAGTTCATTTTTTAAAAATCAAGTATGAAAAAGTTAGAGATTGTAGGGTATCGAAGAGCGAATCTCGGTAGGAAGCATTCCCAGGACCTGCGGGCCCAAGGCTACGTGCCGGGTGTATTGTACGGCGGCGACGCCCAACACCATTTTTACGCGCCGAACATGCTGTTCCGCCAACTGTTGACCTCCGGCGACGTTTTTGAGGTAACGCTGAACATCGAGGGCGACGAATACCAGGCCGTTTTGCAGGAAACTCAGTTCCATCCCGTGAATGATTCCCTGCTCCACGCCGACTTTCTGGAGATTCTCCCCGGCAAAGCAGTGAAGGTGGATGTTCCCATTAAACTGGTCGGCGTTGCTAAAGGCGTGACGAATGGTGGAAAACTTAACCAAAAATTGCGTAAATTGCGCGTATCAGGCATGGCCAGTGATATTCCAGATTATATTGAACTGAATGTCAGCACCCTGGAATTGGGAAAATCTATGAAGGTGGCCGCCATTGCCGAGAAAGGATTTACCATCCTCTCCCAAAAACCTGTTCCTGTGGTTTCGGTTGACGTACCACGCGCCCTGCGCGGCGGTGGCCTAACCGAAGAGGAGGAAGAGGCAGAAGAAGCGGCTGCTGCTGCTGAGGCTGGCGAAAACACCGAAGGTGGTGAGACGTCGGCTGCTGAATAAGTTTATTTTTCATGGCTAATAGATGCAAACGTGCCGACCTTTGGTCGGCATTTTTGTTTTATGGCCCCGCTTTTTTTGAATTTGATTTTTTAAGACACAACTAATTCCCTATGCTGAAAGAACAATTCGACTTAAAAGGGAAAATAGCCCTGGTGACGGGCGCTAGTCAGGGAATAGGCAAAGGCATCGCGCTGGGATTGGCCGAGCACGGTGCGGAAGTTATCATTCTTTACCGCGACGATAAAGAACAGGCCGAGGGAGTAGCCGAAGAAGTGAAAAAGTTTGGCGGTAAGGCGCATATTTTCCCCTCAGAACTATCAGAAGCCAATGCCGCCCAAAAACTACACAAACAGCTTACGGCCAGGCAACTTTCACCCGACATCCTGGTGGTGAACGCCTCGGTGCAAGTAGCCAAAGACTGGCTAAAAATGAGTGAGGAAGATTTCGATTACCAGGTGAACACCAATTTTAAATCCACGCTATTTTTATTTCATGAGTTTATTCCTGAAATGCTCAAGCGAGGCTGGGGGCGCGTCCTAACCATTGGTAGCGCGCAGCAGGAAAAGCCGCATCCGGCTATGATCGTGTATGCTGCCACCAAGTCGGCGGTAAATAATATGGTAAAAAATGTCGCGATGCAGGTTGCCAATCGGGGCGTGACGGTCAACAACCTGGCCCCCGGTGTCATCGGTACTCCCAGGCTGGACGAACCAGTTCCCGATGTGGAGGAGCGCATCAATCAACGCATGATGACACCCATGGGAGGCATCGGCGATCCCATCGACTGCGCGGCGATGGCGTTACTGCTTTGTTCCGACGCAGGAAGATTCATTACCGGACAAAATATTTTTGTCGATGGGGGCATGAGTTTATAGAAAAATATCTCCTCTAATCTTCATTCAATCCCTTCCCGTTGAGAATCTGCGGGATACTTTTTTCAATCCTCGAGTCCCTGGTTTTGGCTTGTTTGGCAGCGGAGAAAAAGACATTGTACCCCCTTTGCCGTCCTGGCGTCAACTCATCAAAGGCATTTTTCAATTCAGGATTTTCAGCTAACTTATCTTGAAACTCGTCGCAGAATACGAGTTCTATATTCTGCTTGAAATCAACTTTCAGGCCGGCTTTTTCTACTTCAATGGCTTCGAAGATATAGGCTTTCAATTCGTCTATCATTTCATCGATTTCCTGAACGCTGGTGAACCGAATCTGACGGGCCGCCTGCGTATTCTCCGTTTGTTGGATCAGGATGTCGTCGGCATCATTCAGCAAAGCACCTTTGACAAACAGAATCGCGCAGTATTCTTTAAAGGTATGTAATAAAGCTACGTTGGCTTTCTTGTGGGTGTAGCAGGGAACCCCCCACTTCAATACTTCGGTCAGGCCACAATCGAGAACGATCGTTCTCAATTTCTCCAACTCCTCCTGCCATTTTTCTTCTCAACCCCCTAATTAACTGGACATAATTTCCGTAAACTAAGTTTTAAATTTACGGTATTATGCACAAGCATCAAAGAACGTGGAGCCTGTCGGAGAAACTGGAGGCTCTCCAACTTTTAAAGAAAGAGGGGGTTG
>JBBSUC010000003.1:0-207222 GCA_038235275.1 Cytophagales bacterium
ACTGACTAACGCGGCCACCGAGGGGCTGAACAACGTCATCCGCTACGTCAAGCGCATCAGCTACGGACTGCCCAAATTCGAGCATCTTAGGCTACGTGTTCTGGCCCAAGCCATCTGACCACAAAAATTGTCAAAGAACCTATATTTTAAACAGTCCGAGTCCTGAATTTACAACTATTGAAGGAAAGAAAATAATTGTTGACAAAGCAAGTAAGTTTTTTAGAATCATTATCACCTTAGAGCATTTAGCAGATTTAATAGCTAACGTAATTGATTTGAAAGAATTTGGTGTTGTAGAAAAAAGTATTGATTTTGCTTGGACATGTAGCTTGTTTGATTTAATAATATTTTCAGAAATTATTGAAAATGAAAAAGATTTTATTGATTATTTGGAGAAAAGAATCCCATTATTTCAAAAACCAGAATTTTATATCCAGGATGAAGTTGATTTATTAGGTTATTTCTTAAAGCACAACCTTAAATTTGATGGAAGATTGATTGATGGATTGAATAGTTTTCAATTATTCAAGTATTCAAAAGATATAGATAACTATTTTGAAAAGGGAGGGGAAAAGCCAAAGCGAAAAAAGTAACTTCACTAGGGTTTGTGTCCTTACAGATCCTACAACAGTAAACGAAATAGACGTAAATTTACCAAGAGATGATAAAAGTCAAAAAATTCATATCATTTGAAGAATTGAAAGCCGATCAGAATGAAGCTGAGAATGACGAATTGACTCTGAAACGACATGAGGAATACGAACAATTTTTTAAGTATCTCCGCTCTCTCGTAGTTGAGAATGAAAGAAAGGCGAATTCAAATAAAGGAAATTAGGGGCGAGGAATAAAATCTACTAATATCATGTAAATAAGGTTTTTGTTCTGATATATCTTACCACAAGCACCAAATCATATGTATAGACTCCTCCTCATTCTCGTCATTCTCTGCTTCACCATGACGACTGCCACTGCCCAAAAACCAACACAATCAAACAATACGAAAGCAAAATATTCCATCCCTTTCCACTTGACAGAGTACAATAACATCGTCATCACCGGGGTGTTGAACAATCAGGATACCGTCGACCTGATGCTTCATACCGCTGCAAGTGACGTTACGCTTACGGAGGAGGCATTTGTCAGATTGAAGACAGTGAAGCTTGATGGTACGGTGGATGGGGTGAAAAGCTGGGGCGGCAGTACCAATTCTTCGGATTTTAGTGAGGGTAATTCACTGGCAATGGGAGGTCTAGATTGGCGGGATATTAAAATCTGGAAAGACAAATATTCGGGACAGCATACTGACGGAAAGTTTGGGTTAGACCTTTTTAAGAATAAAATTATTGAATTCGACTTCGACAAAGAGGTATTAATAATCGAAAATAAGATGCCTCGCAAAGCAAAAAAGTACGATAAACTCCCATTATTAGCAACGAGCACGGATATGTATATCAAAGCCATTTGCCAGATCGACAGCGACAGCTTTGAAAACAGCTTCCTGATTCATACGGGCTACGGCGGAAGTATCTTGCTTGACGATGATTTTGCGAATCAAAACAAAATCGGGCAACGAATAGAGATCACGGGTGAACGGATACTGAAAGACGCTTTCGGCAACGAGGTAATCACGAAGAAGGGTACTTTACCGATATTCAATATAGGTGAGCAACAATTAGCGAATGCACCTATTGGCTTTTTTGAAGGGGCAATTGGAAGGCAGAAACTGAGTCTTATTGGGGGCGATTTGTTCAAAAGATTCAATTGGATCATCGACGCTGAGCGAGAGTCTATTTATTTGAAACCCAATAAGCTTTTCTCAACGAAGTTCGCCAGCATTTGAATTCCCGGCAGCCAATCCTCTCATGAACAACCTACTACTGATTTTCCTGGGGGGCGGATTAGGTAGTCTGGCCCGCTACGGCGTCAGGCGGGGGCTCGCGACTTGGTCAATCAACTTACCTTACGGCACCCTGGTCGCCAACGTACTGGCTTGCATAATTTTAGGCTTTTTCACGGGTTGGATGGCCTTCCGCGAGTCCGAATTGGCGCTACACTATCGGGCTTTCCTGGCCGTGGGCTTTTGCGGCGGGTTCAGTACTTTCTCCACGTTTAGCAACGAAACCCTGGCGATGTTGCTGAACGATCGCTGGGGCGATGCCGTTTTCAATATCGTACTGAGCGTGGTTCTCTGCCTGTTAGCATCGTTTGCAGGACTGTGGCTGGGAAAAACGCTGTGAATCAAAAAGCCTTATGAAAAAGCTAACCGCCCTATTTACCGTTCTCGCCATTGGCATTATCCTGACAAGCTGCCAAATGGCTGGGGGCACCGACAACTTCACCGCGCCCCAAAACTTCCGCGACTACTGGTACAACGGTCAGGCCGAAATCAGCCGCTACAAACTCGATCAGGCGCAGTATGGCGCGGTCAATCCCGGCGAGGCGGTGCTGATTTTCGTGACGGAAGACTTCCGCACCGACACGCAGGTTAAGCTGGAATCGGATGCGAAAGACAAGGCGACTTCGGTGCTGAAACTCAACTCCATCCGCCGCTTCGTGACAGGTATTTACGACTATTCACTGTACAGTTCGGTCTTTACGCCCATTAATACCAAGAAATACGAACACAGCCAAAAGGTCACGATGTCGTCGCAGGACTGGTGCGGACAAGTTTATACGCAGCTCAATCTGAACGGCGGCAAGTACGACGTGATGAAGCGCTCCTACTTTGAAAAAGACGCTACGGAAGATTTCAAGATCGACGCCGCCTGGCTGGAAGATGAAATCTGGACGCGGCTGCGGATGGACCCGGCGACTTTACCGAAGGGCGAAACAAAAGTAATCCCGGCGGCCTACGCCGCCCGCATCGCCGGACAAAAACTGGAACCGCAAAAAGCCGTGGGTACTTTGGCCGACTACGCAGGCGATGCTTTTACCGGAAAAGCTTTGCAACAATACTCTCTGAACTACCCCGACGTGCAGCGAGAGCTGCGCATCGTCTTTGAAAAAACTTTCCCCCACGCCATTGCGGGCTGGGAAGAAACCTACCCCTCGCGCGGCAAAACCCTCACGACCCGCGCTGTGAAGATGGAGCAAATCCGCTTGGATTACTGGTCGCACAATGCGCCCGGCGATACGACTTTACGGAAAGAGTTGGGAATAAAAGGAATTTAATTTCGGAAGCAAGCAGACAAGAACTCCTGCCTGAAAAGTCTCACGGATAATTTCTAATCGTAGTAATTACACGTCTATGAAAATTTTAAAATCAGCAACGATCGCTGTCTATCTGATTTTATTTGGCCTCACAGGCTGTGGCGAAGGCAATTCCAATGGCCCTCGACCCAAAGTTAAATTAATCTGCGATTGGCCCGCAAAGTATACGTATGACCTAACTATTACCGACCAAATCGGTAGAATAAGAAGTATTCCGGAGAGCGCCAAAGACACGATATACGTTATTGATGCCTTTGGGGTATCAAAAAGGATTACCTCGGGGAGCTTGCTGGCCTGTAATCTCCCCAAGAAGTTTGAAATCAATGGTAAAGCCGTAAAAATTAGCGGACATCTGTTGACTTTTCCCAGTATCGACAGAACAGACATACCTGGGAATCCCTTCGAATTGACTTCTATCGAGTTACTGTAAATAACGACGAAACTTCTACGAAAGGGCCATACCCGGCCTTCCCATCTCATCGAAAGTAATATTGGAAAGCCTCCCTAAATAAGCCGACTTGTCGGGTCGAATCGTGATATTTTCGACAATCTGCTGGATTTCGGCTGCCGTAACCCTTCGGTGGATGGGCTTCATCGTGCCGCCCACTTCGCCCGCTTTGGCAGCGGGTTCCCATTGGTATTGGGCATCTACTATTGTGCCGCGCGGGGCCATAATGGGCGGGGGGCTGCCGCTGCCCCGGTAGTCGAGGCGGGGCGGGTGATCAAGCCCCATGCCGTGGCCGAATTCGTGCGCCGCCGTGGTGGATTTGCCCAATTGGTCGGTCACGATCCAGTGGCCCACGTTGTCGCCCAGACCGAAACCCATGAACGAGCGCGTGACTATGTTTTCTTTTTCCAGCCGAATGAAATTGTTCTGAAAATCGTCATTTTGTGCGATGAGTCGCGTAGCTTCTTCAATCGTTAGCAGGGCATATTCGATGACAAAAAAGACGCAGTATTTTTCTGACGCTATATCTGCTTCTGCCTGAGGCTCATTGTACATCCGGTTGATTTCTTCCACGATGAGTTGTGCCGCCTCGTGCGAGGCTTCCGAGCCGTAGAAAACGAGTCGGGCCTGAATCTGGATCGTTTTTTGTTCGTCGTCAATCTGGGCGGTGGCGGCCATTGGTACTAGGCTGAGGATTGTTTTTATAAATGTAAAGCCAATTTACGCCAATCCACACGTTTAATCGAAAAGGGTTAAATTGATGGAATTTCGTCCTTTGAAATAAGAAACAACAAAATTTTACAAAATGATGAAAAATCGATTTCTGCTACTGCTATTCTGTGTCTCACTTTGCTTCGGCAACTGCCTGCAAGCGCAAAAAATGGAACCTTTCGAGGTCACCGACGCCTGGAAGGCCCAAATTGAGAAACTGGCACCTGCCAAAACGACCTTTCCCAGCAAGAAAAAACATAAAGTTCTGCTTTTCTCCCTCTTCACCGGCTTCAATCACTGGGTAGTACCGCATACCGCCGCTGTGGTTGAGATTCTGGGCCAGAAAAGCGGGGCCTTCGAGGTCGTGGCGAGCAACGACATCGCGATGTTCGAGAAAAACAATCTTAAACAATTCGACGCCGTGGTGCTGAACAACAACTGTTCCATCAATCCGCGCCGGGATTTGTTCTACGACAAACTGAGCGAGGATAAGTCGATGCCGGAAGACAAGATAACCGCCAAAGCGAAAGAATTGGAAGACAACCTGCTGAGTTTTGTCAAGAAAGGCGGTGGCCTGATGGCCCTGCACGGCGGCATCGTGATGCAGAACAAGTCGGTAGAGTTCAGCGAGATGATGGGCGGTAGCTTTAACTACCACCCCACCCAACAACCACTCAACGTACAACTGGCCGACCCTACGAACCCACTGTTGGAAGCTTTCGACGGGCAGGGCTTTACCCACGTGGACGAGGCATATATGTTCAACGTCGCGTACAGCAAGCAAGATTTTCATCCCTTGCTGTACCTCAATACCAGCGAAATCAAGGGTTTGAAGGGTGAGAATCCTGAACCAAAAAAATACATTTCCTGGATCAAGCGCTACGGCAAGGGACGGGTTTTCTACGCCTCCCCTTCGCACAACGCCCAGAGCTATACCGAACACCCCGCGCTGCTGAAATTCCTGCTCGACGGGATGCAGTACGTCGTCGGCGACGTGAAAGTGGACGATTCCCCCATCGGCAACAGCGGACAATGATACCTACCATGCGTTGGTTCGGGCCGAACGACCCGGTATCGCTGATGGACCTGCGGCAGGCGGGTTGCAGTGGTGTGGTAAGCGCTTTGCACCAAATTTCGGTGGGAGAAGTGTGGTCGGTGGAAGTGATCGAGGAGCGAATCCGCCTCATCGAAGCCGACAACGACCGCTATAATGCCCTAAAATGGCTGGTGGTCGAGAGTTTGCCCGTTCACGAGGACATCAAAAAAGGGCGGCCCGGCCGCGACCAGTACATCAAGACATACAAACAGTCGCTGATGAATCTGGCGATTTGCGGGATCAAGACCGTCTGTTATAATTTCATGCCCGTGCTGGACTGGTCGCGTACCGCGCTGGACTATACGCTGCCCGAAGGCCAAAAGACGCTACGGTTCGTGTGGGAAGATTTCGCGCTTTTCGATCTTTATATTTTAAAAAGACCAAATGCTCCCGATGACTACGAACCCGAAATCCAGGCCTCGGCTCTGGAAAAATTCCAGCGCATGACGCCCGAGGAAATTGCCGAGCTGACCAATATCGTTTTACTCGGTTTGCCCGGTTCGGAGGAAGCCTTCGATCTGGCGGTTTTCCAGGATTTGCTGGATGAATACGCAAACATCGGCGACCAGCAGCTACGCGAAAATCTGTACTATTTTATCAAAGAAATCGCCCCAACCGCTTCGCAACTGGGTATAAATCTGTGCATCCATCCCGACGACCCGCCGCGTCCGCTGTTGGGCTTGCCGAGGGTGGTGAGCACCGAAAGCGATTTAGCGCAACTCATGGCCGCCGTCGACGTTCGCGCCAACGGCATTACGTTTTGCACGGGTTCGCTGGGGGTGCGGGAAGACAACTATTTGGTCGGAATGGTCGAGCGCTTCGGCGACCGCATTCACTTCGTTCACCTGCGCACCACGCGCCGCGAGCCGGGAACGCGGAATTTCCACGAAGCTCCGCATTTGAATGGGGACGTGGATATGTATGGGGTGGTGAAAGCATTGTTAAAAGAGGAGAAAGGGAGGAGGGAGGAGGGAGAAAAGGATGCGCGGCTTCCTATGCGTCCCGATCATGGCTTTCAGATGATGGATGATTTACAGAAGAAAACCTATCCTGGTTATTCAGGCATTGGGAGGTTGAAAGCTTTGGCCGAGTTGCGGGGACTGGAAATGGCGATCGAGCGAATGGGCTAACGACCTCAATATTTAAATACGAGTAACAATAACCAAACTTTATGAACAAAACTACATCCCAAAACACACCAAATCTCGCCGTCTTTTCCCTCCAAAACAAGCTCGCCCTAATCACGGGCGGCGGGAGCGGCATCGGCTTCCACATCGCGGAATGTTTTGTACAGGTCGGCGCTAAAGTAGTCCTGACCGGGAGACGGGAATCTGCATTACAGGAAGCCGTTGAAAATCTCGGCGACCAAGCCTTTTATTTTGTTCACGACATCACGGAGTTAGACACGATTCCCAAACTAGTAGGAGATATTGAAGCCGCGCACGGCCCCATCGACATCCTGGTCAACAATGCGGGCATCAACATGAAGAAACACGCCGTGGACACGACCGACGCAGATTTCGGCCGAATTATGCAGACCAATCTCCACGCCGTTTTCGCCATTACCCGCGAATGCGGCAAGCGGATGATCGAACGAAAGGCGGGTTCTATCATCATGATTACGTCGATGGCCGCGCTCTATGGCATTGACCGCGTGGTGGCGTATTCGTCGTCCAAATCGGCAGTGGCGGGTATGGTGAAGGCACTGGCGACCGAATTTTCTCCGCATAATGTGAGGATAAACGGCATCGCGCCGGGTTTTATAGAAACCCCCATGATGCTCACCGCCATGAACAACGATCCCGCCCGCCGTGATAAGGCCATGGATCGCACGCCGATGGGTACCTGGGGAAAGTCCGAAGACGTTGGCTGGGCCGCCGTATTTCTGGCTTCTCAGGCGTCGAAATTCATTACCGGAATTTCCCTGCCCGTGGACGGGGGGAATTCGATTGGGTTTTGAAGAGGCTTTGGACCAGGGAGCTACAAGATTTGACAACTTTGTGAACCGCTGCACCGTGGCAAGTTGCCAAATCTATGCGCCTTGAAATATTAGAACTAAACTTTAACCAAAAACCAACATGAAAGACACTAATCAAAATCGCCGCTCCTTTTTGAAAACCAGCGCTACCGGCACCGCCGGGATTATCGCCGCTGCCGCTTTCCCAACTATCGTTCCGGCTAGTGTGTTTGGTAAAAATGCGCCTAGCAACAAGATCAACATCGGACAAATCGGCTTCGGGCGCATTTCAAGCGGTCACGATTTGCCAGAGACGATAAAGAACGAGGTGGCGCGCGTTATTGCCGTGGCCGATTTGGACAAGAACCGCCTGGCGATGGGCAAGAAGTGGATAGAAAAACAGTATGCCGACAAGACCGGTCAGGACAACTACGTGGACGTGAAAACCTACGACGACTATAAGGAACTCCTGGCTCGCAAGGACATCGACGCGGTCATCATCAGTACGCCCGACCACTGGCACGCGCAGCCCGCCATGGAGGCCGCTGTGGCCGGGAAGCACGTCTACATGCAAAAGCCGACTTCACTCACCATTCAGGAGGGCCGGATGTTGAGCGATATGGTGCAGAAAAAAGGCATCAAATTCCAGCTAGGTAGCCAGCAGCGCTCCGCTGATCCCTGGCCGCAATTCAAACGCGCCTGCGAACTCGTGCGTAACGGCCGCATCGGGGAGTTGAAGAAGGTGTATGTCGGTTTGCCGGGTGACCCGGCGGGCGGAAATCCCGAGAAAATGCCCGTACCCACTAATCTCAACTTTGATATGTGGCTGGGTTCGACCCCCGAGGTGTACTATACGCTCGACCGCGTACACCCGCAGGATAGCCTGGGTGGACGTGGCGGCTGGCTACGTCTGGAACAGTTCGGCGCGGGCATGATTACGGGCTGGGGGTCGCACCATCTCGACATCGCGCACTGGGGCATGAATACCGAACTTACCGGACCCGTGGAAATCACGGGCCTGGGTTCGTTCCCGCTGCCCGGATCAGGTCTATGGAACGTTCACGGCAGTTTCCTCGTCATTTCCAAGTATGCCAATGGCGTAACGATGGAGATTGGCGGAGACAATCCCAACGGCGTCAAGTTCGAGGGGACCGACGGCTGGATATTTGTCTCGCGCGGCAACGTGGGCGTTACCGCCTCCGACCCCGGCGCGGCAGCAGCGGCTAAGGAAAACGATGCCTTCAAGGCCAGCGACAAGAAAATCCTCGGCTCGGTCATCGGCCCCAATGAAGTGCACCTTTACGAAAGCCCCGAACAGCACCGCACCTGGCTGGAAAGCATCCAAAACGACAAGCAGACGATCAGCCACGTCGAAATTGCCCAGCGCTCCTGCTCGGCTTGTCTACTGGCGCACACGGCCATGAAGCTGGGCCGCAGGCTGCAATGGGATCCTGAGAAAGAGCAGTTCATCAACGATGCGGAAGCCAATTCCATGCTGTCACGCCCACAGCGCGCGCCATACGGGACGAGTTACGTGAAGGGATGATTTTTTTAGTTGAGAGTTGACAAAAGAGAGCCGAAGGAATCACATCCTCCGGCTCTTTTTTGTTGTGTTCAGCCTTTGTCCAAAAAAAAGTATATTTGAAAAAATCATTTGCCATATGGAAACGATCACCGACCAAATTCCCGAAACCCTGCTGTACGAAGAATTTGGCGGGCGAAAATATTACCGCCGGGGCTACCGTCAGGTACTAATGGGGCTAAAAAAAGAAAATAAAATTATAGGGAGTAGTTTTCTACAGGGACTCATCGTACAAGCGATCGTGCATTATCTAAGGGCAATTTTGCCAAAGAAGAACTACTGGACCCCCACAAACGAGGTAGGATTACACGCTCGCAAGGGAGAGAATTTTTCCGGGGATATCCTGATTTGTGAAAAATCGCAGTCAGGAAATCCCTGGGTAAAAAACTATACTTCTATCCCGCCTAAGTTCATTATCGAGGTAGATATAAAAATAGATCCCAAGGACTATTCCGAAGACCCGCCCGCCGGGTCAGAAATGGCCTATATGGTTCAAAAATCCGAAAAACTCATTGAATTCGGAGTAGAGGGCGTCGCTTGGGTGCTATCTGAAAGCCGCAAAATTCTTTTGATGCGTCCCAACCTCCGCCTGGAAGTTTTCGAATGGACCGACGATGTGCCACTTTTTGATGAGTACACCTTTTGCTTGCAAACTATATTGGAAGAAGAAGACATTTTGCCCCCATCTTCAATCGATTAAATCTCGACCTCGTAAAACCGCACCCGCGTATCGCCCACGTCGATGAATGTTATCGAGCCATTTTCGTCGCCGTAACGCTCGAAGTCCGGGACGCGGCTGTGGCCGGCGACCTGATGGAGATTGGGAATAAATTCGTGCTTTGTTTCGGCTCGATCGGCCCAAATCGGCCCGCCGTACGCGTACCAGCCACCGCGTTTGCTGCTTACTTTGAAGAGAGTGTCACGGTATTCGCTGTCGTGGATGGCATTCAGCGTTTCGGCTAAATTCTCTTTTTTCATTTCATTGATGATGGTGAGGTGCCGCTTGTACCAGCCCCGGGAAACGCCCGCGTGGGTAAAAAGGTAGGGACCGTGCTGCCAGCCGATCTTGAACAGATCTTCATTTTCCAAAAACAAGTTTCCCAGCGTTGCCTGCAAGTCGGTGCGGTGAACGGAGCATTGGTAAAGCGGGTAATGCAGGTACTGCGCGTCGTGGTTGCCCAGTAGCAGCGTCACCCGTTCGGGATTGCTTTTCTTAAAGGCGATGATTTCTTCCAGATTCTGAATGACTTCCAGATCGGGAATATCCTGGTGCGGATCGACGTAGTCGCCGATAAAGATGATCTGGTCAGCTTCCGTGCCTTTGATTTGCTTCCAGGCCTCGCGCCCGTGGATGTCGCCGATGGCTATGAGGTGCATGGTTTTGTGTTTTTTTGAGTAAACCGCAACGAAGTTTTTCGGTTCCGCTCTAAGCCGGAAGTTGCTTTTCAATTTCAATCAAAAAAACCACTCCTCCAGCTTCCCTGCTTATGAATCCCGAAATCCGCATTGTCGAAGAAAAAGTCCTGTCCGATAATTGGTACGTGTTACGAAAAATCACCTTCGATTACCAGCGCAAAGACGGTAGCTGGGAGCGGCAGTCGCGCGAAGCCTACAACCGGGGCAACGGAGCCACGATTTTGCTGTACAACAAAGAGCGACGAAAAGTCATCCTCACGCGGCAGTTCCGGCTACCGACTTACACCAACGGCAACCCGACGGGCATGATGATCGAAGCCTGTGCAGGCTTGCTTGACAAAGACAACGCCGAGGACTGCATCCGACGCGAAACGGAAGAAGAAACCGGGTATCAGGTCAGAGAGGTAAAAAAGGTTTTTGAAGCCTATATGTCACCCGGCTCGGTGACAGAAATTCTGTATTTCTTCGTGGCGGAATACAGCCGGGATATGCAGGTGGGGGAAGGCGGCGGCCACGCCGACGAGCAGGAAAATATCGAAGTGCTTGAACTGGACTTTGGGAAAGCCTTAGCCATGATTCAGAGCGGCGAAATCAAAGACGCCAAGACGATCATGCTGCTCTACCACGCGAAGCTCAACGATCTGGTATAAAAAAACCCTGACAGCGTTCGAAAACGCTGTCAGGGTTTGCGGATGGTCATAGTTTTCGTAAAGACCTATAAATTCGGCTCTACTGTCGGCTCCGATTTTTTTCCAGTGAACCTGTCCATCAGATCGCGGAGCATCTGCTCGGCATCGGGGAAGTTCTCTTTTAGGGTGTCCGTTCCCTTGGTTTTGAGTTGCTCGAAGTAGTCGGGAACTTTGTCCACTGCGCCTTCGGCTTCGTCGCGGAGGTTCCCGGCCTTGGATTTCAAATCTTCCAGCATCTTCTCGCCTTCTTCGGTTTGCAGGTACTTGTACATGCTGGCCCCGGCGGCGGCTCCCAGCACGAAAGTGGCTAGGTGTTTGGCATTTACACTCATAGGTTCTAGGGAGGTTTTAATTATTGTTTTTACCAAATGTACGAAATTATTTTTATGAAAAACGACGTTGGATCAGTCCGCTGGTGCGGTTTGACTTTTGATCAAAATTTCGCGTCCCCAGCCTTTTTCAAAAAGGCGTTTCCTCCGCAATGTGGGCTTTCAAAAAAGCCTGCACGTCGCCTCGGGGCTGGCGGCACAGGTACACGCGGGTGCCGTACTCGCGGGCGTTGACGTTTTGGATACGGCCAATTTCCCGGATGTCGGCAAAACCACGCGTCACGTCTTCTCCCATCTCGTCGTTGACATAAATAAATTCCCGGACTTCGTGGTGTAGTAAGTCAGGTGCCCAGTACAGAAAGCTCTCGCTAAAACACATCGGCTCGGGCAGGCTATATTTTTTGCCAATAATGGCAACCGCACCCGCCTGACCGTAGTTTTCGCAGTAAATCAAGAAGTTTTTTTTGTCACCCGTCCGTTCGTAGGCGCTTTGCACGATGCGCGTGAGCTCTTCCCAACCCAGCATATCGGCGTAGTCCTGCGGCAGCGAGTGGATGGTGCCGTCCTCGAATCTCCGCCCCACATTGACGCCGTATTTTTTGTCAAGCTTGTCAAAGTAGGCTACTAATCCTTTCACCTTATAAATAGGCAGACCAATCGGCAGAAATGGAACCAGGCAAAGCGTCATTAGGGCAGGAATCAAGATTTTGCCAAAAGTTCTTACCAGAATATTTTCCCAAAACACGGCCCCGGCGGCCAGTAGCATCGGAAAAATCCCGGCGGTGTAGTAGCTTTTGCCGCGAACCAAATAGAGAAAGGCCACCGTGGAGATCGCCGCCAGGCCAACGCTGCGGTACTTTCTACTGCTCAGCAAAAAGTAAAGCCCCGGCAACACCAGCAACAACACGGCGTAAACCATGATGAGTTGATCGGTCAGGAACTGCCCGCGATCGACGTGAACCAACTGACTGTCGTTCAGCGCAGCCATGTGTTGCATCACCGGAAAATCGTGGCCGATTTGCCAGATAATATTAGGTAAAAAAATGAGCAGACTTATCCCGAATGCCACGTACAACGCTTTACGGGTAAATATTTTCCGCTCGCTGGAAAAAAACAAGACCAGCAGCGCGCAAATGGCCCACAGCGCGATGAGATACTTGTTGAGCAAGCCCAGCCCGAGCGTGATGCCCAGCGCGTAGAGATAGCGGTCCGATGAAGTATTCAGGAAGCGGACGAGCCAGTAAAAAAGCAGCGTCCAGAAGAAAATATCGAGGTAAACGGGCTGAAAAAAAGAAAAGGCCCGCAGGATCAGCGGCGCAAGTACCACGCCGATGCCCGCCAAAATCTGCGCGTAATCGCGTCCCCCGAATTCACGGCTGATGGCCGCCACGAGCAACACCATCACCCCGCTGAACAGGGCCGGCAACACCCTAACCGCCCAAACCGAATAGCCCAGCGTGGCCTCGACCAGCCCGGCCAGCCAGCCCGTCAGCGGCGGTACCGAAGCGTAGCCCCAGTCGGGGTGCAAGCCCTGCGAAAAGTACAGGAGTTCGTCGCGGTGATATTCCAGGTTTTGGGAAAAAGCCAGGTGTAAAACCACATTCAGCGCGGCTATAATCCATAGAAGGGTTGGTACGCGCCGAATGGGTTGCATGTTGGCTTGGGAGGGATTATTTTATTTCAAAAACGGCCTGCATCCGGTAACTCAGCTTGATTTTCTGGTAATCCAGGTCGCTGTCGGGTACACCACTGGCGTCGGCTGCCATCATGCGCATATTGGACTTGTACATCGGCTGCGGATACGAAGCACCGTCTTCCAGTTCGCGGATTTCCAGCACGGGACCCGCCTTTTCGCCAATGGCATTCAACAGGAAGGCGGCTTTTTCCTTGGCGTTTTTCAGCGCCTCGACCTTCACCTGGTTCTTGAATTCCTCCTTGCGGGAATGGTCGGCGCGGCTCATGTAAGCCGACTGAATGCCCCGGCTTTCCACTTTCGACAGGATGCCGTCGAGCTTGTCGGCGCGTTCCACTTTGAGCTGGTACTGTTTGCTTTCCAAAAAAGTAGCGGGCTTTTTGTCTTTCTCCCAGTAACGCTGGTAGCCGCCCACGCCGCTTACCGACAGGGCCTCCTTGGGCAGCCCGGCCTCAGCCACGGCCTGCACGAGTTGCTTTTCCAGGACGTCGATTGGTACTTTATCCTTCTGGTTCTTTTCGTCCTTGAAGTACTCCTGCAAAGAAACCGTGAAGTACAGTTCGTCGGGCATCACTTCCATTTCCGAAAATCCGGTCACTTCGATGCGGCGGGTTTCTTTGTTGGCCACGGTGGAGGTTTGGGCTAAGGCGGGAAGAGCAAAAATTGAACTGGCAAGCAATGCTGCCATTAAGATTGGGATTCTTTTCATGGTTTTGTGTAAAATTGGTTTGCGAAAGTACAGGGACAAACGGAAGGGCATTGCCGTTTAAAAATGCTTGCCAACGATTTCACTAGCCAATTTCAGTCCCTTTACTCTCAGTCGGGCAACACCTTCACCATCACGTTTTTGTAATAAATCACACTTTTGGGATCGTGACCCTGCAAAGCAACGGTACCGTGACTCAGGCGTTTCGTGGGGCTCTTGGGTTTAGCGGGTTCCGTGTAATCGTTGATGACTTTGCCGTTGACCTTCACCGTGACGCGCTTGCCCTGCACCTCGATCTCTTCGGTGTACCATTCGCCGTCTTTTACGTATACCTCTTTCACGTCCTGCTCACCGTACACACTGCCCGTCTTGCGCCAGTCGGTGTGCGACTGATTCACCTGGATTTCGTAGCCCTGCGACGGCCAGCCATCGGCCTGGTAAAGTGTATGAATGAACATGCCGGAATTAGCACCGGGCATCGTCTTGACATCGGCCTTAAAGGCAAAGTTTTTGAAATCATGGTTGCCCACCGGGCCTTCGTAGAAGAGGTGCGCCCGGTCGCCAGCTACTTTGATGATACCGTCTTCGACCGAGAACGTGCTGGGGCTGTCGGTGGTAAGTTTCCAGCCGTCGAAGTTTTTGCCGTTGAAAATTGAGGTCCAGCCTTTTTCACCTTTCATTGAGGTGCTGTTGTTTTTAGCGCAGCTTACAAAAAGCAGAGCGGCGAGGAAGAGTCCGAGGTGTTTCATGTTTTGGTTGATTTCAGTTTGGATTTTGGTTAGAAAAAGTATGGGAAGTCTCTTTCATACTGATGGCGGTTCGAGAAGATGAAGGAACTGCGTTCTCCGGGTTAGGACAACTCCTGCTGTAACAAAGTCAGTAGCGCCTCGGTTACCTGGCCCTTCATCAACAACTGTCTAGCGTGATTATGCAGCAAATCCGGGTAGTACTTGCAGCCCAGCTGCGCTTCTTCCCGCAGGGCCAGCATTCCCTCTGTTTTGCCAAAATCCTTAATCTGCGCCAGCGCGGGAAATTCCGTCAAACCTCCCAACTGACCCAAATCGTTGCCCGTCAGAATCTTAGAAAAGCGAACACGCTCCGGCAAAGCATCTACGCCGATGCCGTGCCGCGGGCGCGGTACCTCAAAAATCGCTTCGCCGCTGGCCCGCGCGTACCAGTCGCCGCCCATGCGGGCCACCCAGTCGGTGCGGGTCTGGTCGATTTGGCCGTTTTTGTCCAGGATGCTTTCGGCAAAATGCGCCAGCACCACCTCGGCAATCACTAGCACCATCGTGCCGATTTCTTTTATTTCCAGCACCCGGCACTCGAACTGCGCCGGGGATTCGGCCACGCGCGGCGGCTTAATCCGCTCGGAGGGCAGCATCGTAAAACCCGCTTTGTCGAACTCATTCACGCCCCGCCCGTACTCGGCGCTGCTCAGCGACATCTGCTGCACCATGTCGAAGGTCACCATATTGACAACTACTTCGGGTACTTCCAGCAGATTCAGCGCAGTATCCTTGTAGGAGCCATCGCGTCCGCGCCGACCGGGCGAGAAAACCACGATCGGCGGGTCGATGCCCACGTAATTGAAGAAGCTGAACGGACTGAGGTTGACGTGACCGTCTGTATCCACCGTACTGGCCAGCGCGATAGGGCGCGGGGCCACGGCGGCGGTCATGTATTGGTAAAAGGCGCGGGAGCCGAGGGTAGCGGGGGCGATGGATTTCATGGGGTGCCAATTGGCCAATCGTATCAAACCAAATACTGAAACAAATCCGGCTGGTCGTTGAGGTATTCGTATACCACACGGCCTTCGTCCATGCGTTGGAGCAATGGGGCAAGGTCTTCGCGACGTTGCAGTTCCAGGCCGACCAGAGCCGGGCCTTGCTCGCGGTTGGTTTTCTTGGTGTACTCGAAACGCGTGATGTCCGCGTCGGAGCCGAGAACGTCCACAAAGTCGCGGAAGGCTCCGGCGCGTTGCGGGAAGCGGATGATGAAGTAGTGCTTCAAGCCCTCGTACAGCAGCGATCGCTCCTTGATTTCTTCGGTGCGGGTGATGTCGTTGTTGCCGCCACCGATGAGAACGACCACGTTTTTGCCTTGGATCTCGTCTTTAATAAAATCCAGCGCGGCCACGGTTAACGCCCCGGCGGGTTCGGCCACAATGGCCTCTTCGTTGTAGAGTTGCAGGATGGTAGAACATACCTTGCCCTCCGGTACCAGGATGATTTGATCCAGATTCTCCCGACAAATTTGGAAAGTCGTCTCCCCGGCGCGGCGCACGGCGGCCCCATCCACGAACTTGTCGATTTTGTCGAGCGTGAGGACGTGGCCTTCGGCGATGGCACGCTGCATGGTGGGCGAGCCGAGCGGCTCTACACCGATAAGCTTGGTTTTGGGGGAAAGCTGCTTGAAAACTGTGGACACGCCCGAAGCCAGCCCGCCGCCGCCAATGGCCATCAGTAGGTAGTCGATCTTGAAATCGGCATCTTTGAATATTTCCAGCCCCACCGTTCCCTGGCCTTCCATCACCAGCACGTCATCGAACGGATGCACGAAGGTGGCCTCGTGTGTGGTCTGGTACTCCATCGCGGCGTAATAGGCATCGTCGTAGGTGTCGCCCACGAGCTGGATCGACACCCACTCTTTGCCGAACATCCTGACCTGCTTCACCTTTTGAGCGGGCGTGGTGGTGGGCATGAAGATGACGCCCTGCACGCCCATTTTTCGACAGGCGTAAGCGACGCCCTGGGCGTGGTTTCCGGCGCTGGCGCAGACGACGCCCTTGGCCAGTAACTCAGGCGAAAGGTTCGCCATTTTGTTGTACGCTCCCCGAATTTTGTAGGAACGAACGATCTGCAAATCTTCCCGCTTCAAGTAAATATTGGCCCCAAACTGCTCCGACAGATGCAAATTCTGCATCAGCGGCGTGTGGGTCGCGATACCCCGCAGCCGCTCCGCCGCCAGGAAAATAGCGTCGAGCGTAGGGACATTTACCGATTGCTCCGTCATCAATGATAGAATGATAAAATGAGTGAATGATTGAATAAACGCAAAAGGCTATTCTATCATTCACTCATTCTATCATTCAAAATTAATTTTATCCTCGTTCTGGCCGCAGTCCGCGCACCGTGCTGCCCGCCTGCCACATTTCGGATTCGCGGAGTTCGGCGAGTTCTACTTCCAGTTTCTCGCGGTAGTCGGCTTTGGAGTTGCGCGTGATGGAAATCTCGGCTTGTTCGCCGGATTTTACGGAGTTATAAAGCTTTTCAAAGACAGGTTTCGTCGCGTCGCGGAAGGGCTTCCACCAGTCCAGGGCACCGCGCTGGGCGGTGGTGGAGCAGTTGGCGTACATCCAGTCCATACCGTTTTCGGCTACCAGCGGCATCAGCGACTGCGTGAGTTCTTCCACCGTCTCGTTGAAGGCTTCGGAGGGCGAGTGGCCGTTGGCGCGAAGCACTTCGTACTGCGCGGCAAAAATGCCCTGAATGGCTCCCATCAAAGTACCCCGCTCGCCTGTGAGGTCGGAGGTCACTTCGCGGTAGAAGTCGGTTTCAAACAAATAACCCGAACCCACGCCGATGCCCATTGCGATGCATTTGGTGCGGGCCTCGCCCGTGGCGTCCTGGAACACAGCGAAGGAAGAGTTCAAGCCCTTGCCTTCGACAAACATCCGGCGCAGTGAAGTACCCGATCCTTTGGGGGCCACGAGGAATACGTCCACATCGGCGGGCGGAATGATGCCGGTTTTGTCTTTATAAGTAATACCGAAGCCGTGCGAGAAGTACAGCGACTTACCCGGCTTGAGATGCTTCTTGACGGTGGGCCAAAGCTCGATTTGGGCAGCGTCCGACAGCAAATAGCAGATGAGGGTTCCCTTTTCGAGGGCTTCTTCGATATCGTACAGCGTTTCGCCCGGCACCCAGCCGTCAGCAACGGCCTTGTCCCACGACTTGCCGCCCTTGCGCTGACCTACGATCACGTTGAATCCGTTGTCACGCATGTTCAGGCTTTGACCGGGGCCTTGCACGCCGTAGCCGATTACGGCGATGGTGTCGTCGGCGAGGGTTTCACGGGCTTTTTCGAGGGGGAATTCTTCGCGGGTGACTACTTCTTCTTCAACGCCGCCAAAATTTAACTTTGCCATTTTTTTTAGATATGAATTATGAAATATGAATTATGAGGGTCCGCCCTCGCGGTTATGAGATTTTTGATCCTACACGTCTAGTTATAAGTGAGGTAGTCGTACTTGTCGTCTTCGGGAAGATATTCTACGAGACTACGGGGTGATTTGCTGACGGCCACGCGGCCCGAGCGGACAAATTCCAGGATGCCGTGGGGCTTGATGTAGTTGAAAAAATCGAAGATTTGCTCTTCCGTTCCGGTTTTTTCGATCACCACGTAGTCGAGACCCCAATAAACCACCCAGGCCTTGTAAGTTTTGTTAACGGTTTCGATGTCGAGTCGCTTGGCTCCTTCGGGCGTCGGGATTTTGAACAGCGCGATTTCGTTGTAGGCAATTTCGTCGTTGAGGTAGCCGAAGACCGCCAGCACCTCCACGACTTTGCGAATCTGCCGGACGATCTTCTCGACCGTTTCGCGCGATTCTTCTTTAATCACGATCGTGAAGCGCGAGATGCCTTTGCGCTCCGTTTCGGATACGGTCAGGCTCTCGATGTTGATCCGGCGGCGCGTGAAGATGATCGTGATCTTATTCAGCAATCCGAAGGTATTCTCGGTAAAAACGCAGATGGTGTAAGTCATAAATTAATTTTGAATGAGTGAATTGTGAATGAGTGAATGAAGGAATACTGGCGAAATCAATATTCACTCATTCACTCAATCACTCATTCACAATTACCGAAGCCGTATCTCCGCCACACTGGCACCGGAAGCTACCATAGGAAAGACGTTTTCTTCTTTTTCTACGATGACTTCCAGCAGGTAGGGTTTGTCGGAGGCCAGCATTTTGTCCAGCGAGTCGCTGAGGTTCTCGCGCTGATCACAGGTGTGGCCGGCCACGCCGAAGCCTTTGGCGATGGTGATGAAATCGGGGTTTTGTAATTCCACGAAGGAGTAGCGTTTCTCGAAGAATAATTGCTGCCACTGCCGCACCATGCCCAGGTAGTTGTTGTTCAGGATAATCGCTTTTACGGGCAGACCGCTTTGGGCGATAGTACCCAACTCTTGAAGTGTCATCTGGAAACAGCCGTCGCCGATGATCGCCACAACTTCCCGCTCGGGATCGCCGACTTTGGCCCCAAAGGCCGCCGGGAGGGCATAACCCATTGTTCCCAGGCCACCAGAAGTGATGAAGGAATTATTCCTCTTAAACTCGTAATACCGCGCGGTCACCATTTGGTGCTGACCGACGTCAGCCACGATGACGGCTTCGCCTTTGGTTTTGTCGGAGAGCATCCGCACAACCTCGGCCATCTTGATTTTCTCGGTGTCGCCCGAAAGCTCGGGAATCGTGATTGCTTCCTCTTCCTCAGCGTCCAGTTCCTTGAATTTGGCGTGCCATGCTTCGTGGCTATTAGGGTTGAGAAGTGGCGTGAGCATTTTTAAGGCTTCTTTCGCGTCACCGACCACGGGAGCGTGGGCCTTCACCACTTTATCCACCTCGGCGGGATCGATTTCGATGTGAACTATTTTGGCTTGCTTGGCGTAACGCGACACATCGCCCGTCACGCGGTCGTCAAAGCGCAGGCCGACGCCAATCAGCACGTCGCATTCATTGGTAAGGCGGTTGGTGCTGTAATTACCGTGCATCCCCAGCCAGCCCGCGTACAGCGGATGATCCACAGGTACCGACGAGAGACCCAACAGCGTCGAAGCGCAAGGAATGCCGGTTTTCTCGACCAGTTCGATCAGTTCTTTCTCGGCTCCGGCCAGCTTTACACCGTGACCAAAGAGCAAAAAGGGTCGCTTGGCACCGTTGATAAGTGTGGCAGCAGTTTCTACGTGCTCGCGCTTGGGAACCAGGCGCGGATGGTAGCCGGGTAGTTTTTTACAAAAATCGTAAGTGAACGGCTTGGTCATCATCTCCGTCTGCGCGTTCTTGGTTATATCTATCAGCACCGGACCAGGACGCCCCGCCCGCGCGATGTAGAATGCCTTGGCCATCGCCTCCGGCACTTCGTCGGCGGAGGTAACCTGGAAATTCCACTTGGTAATGGGCATGGTGACGCCAATGACGTCCGTCTCCTGGAAGGCATCGGTTCCCAGCAGGTGCTTGGTTACCTGGCCAACCACGCAAACCATTGGCGTAGAATCGATGATCGCGTCGGCAATAGCAGTGACCAGGTTGGTGGCACCGGGACCCGAAGTCACCAGGCACACGCCCACTTTACCCGAAAGCCGCGCGTAGCCCTCGGCGGCGTGACCCGCGCCCTGCTCGTGGCGCACCAGAATGTGGTTGATCTGATCTTGATAATCATAAATGGCGTCGTACACGGGCATAATCGCCCCGCCCGGATAGCCAAAAATGGTATCCACGCCCTCGGCCAACAAAGACCGAATCACGGCGTGGGAGCCATTCATCAATTCGGCAGTTTCGGCCAGCGTTTCGGATGCTTCCAGGGTTGCGGTTTCTTCGTTTGTCATCTTTATTCAATTTTGAATGAGTGAATGAGAGATTGAGTGAATGATTTTCAAGATTTTGATTCTCTCATTCACTCAATCACTAATTCAAAATTAAAACTCGTCCGTCACGCAGCCCTCGCTGGCTGATTTTACCTGGCGGATGTATTTGCCTAAAACGCCCCTCGTAAAAAGGGGTTTGGGCTGTTTCCAGTTGCTCTTTCTCTTTGCCATTTCTTCGTCCGAAATGTGCAAAGTAAGTTGGCGGGTGTCGGCGTCGATGGTGATTTTGTCGCCGTCCTGCACCAGTGCGATGGGGCCGCCGTCGAAGGCTTCGGGCGTAATGTGGCCCACCACGAATCCGTGGGTGCCGCCCGAGAAGCGTCCGTCGGTGATGAGGGCGATTTTGTCGCCCAAGCCTGCGCCCATCACGGCGGAGGTTGGTTTCAGCATTTCCGACATTCCTGGGCCGCCTTTTGGCCCTGAATTGCGGATGACGACCACGTGGCCTTCGCGAATCTCGCCCTTGGCCAGCATATCGATGATTTCTGACTCGTGCTCGCACACCTTGGCGTCGCCCTCGAAGAAAGTGCCTTCTTTGCCCGTGATCTTGGCTACCGAACCCGTGGGAGCCAGGTTGCCATACAGGATTTGGATATGACCTGTGGATTTTATGGGATTCGAGAGTGGGAATATTATTTTTTGATTGTCAAAATCAAGATCGCTGGCCTCGGCCAGGTTTTCAGCCACGGTTTTTCCGGTGACGGTCAGGCAGTCGCCGTGGATCAGACCCTCGCCGTGCAGGTACTTCGTGATGGCCGGGACGCCGCCGATTTCCAGCAGGTCTTCCATGTAATATTTGCCGCTGGGCTTCAAATCGCCGATGAAGGGCGTGCGGTCGCTGATGGCCTGAATGTCGTCGAGCGTGAGCGGCAGGCCCGCCGAACGCGCAATGGCCAGGTAGTGCAGCGTGGCGTTGGTCGAGCCGCCGAGCGCCATGACCAACGTCAGCGCGTTTTCCAACGACTTGCGCGTGATGATTTCTTTGGGGGTAATGTCCCGTTCCAGGAGCAATTTCATCGCCGCCCCGATTTTCTTGCACTCTTCCTGTTTGCCCTCGTGCGTGGCCGGGTAGCTGCTGCTGAACGGCAGACTCATCCCCATCGCCTCGATGGAGGCCGCCATGGTATTGGCGGTGTACATTCCGCCGCAGGCACCGGGACCGGGGATGGAGTTTTGAATAACGCCTTTGTAATCCTCGTCGGAAATATTGCCCGCAAATTTTTGGCCCAAAGCCTCGAAGGCCGAAACGATGTCCAGTTTCTTTCCTTTATAATGGCCCGAGCGAATAGTGCCGCCATAAACCATAATGGCCGGACGTTCTAGTCGTGCCATCGCCATGATGGCACCGGGCATGTTCTTGTCGCAACCCACGACCGCAATCACGCCATCATACCACTGCGCCGCCACCACCGACTCGATGGAATCGGCGATGAGGTCGCGGCTGGGCAGTGAGTAGCGCATCCCGTCGTTGCCGTTAGTCATGCCATCGGACACGCCGATAGTGTTGAAAATCAGCCCGATCATGTCGTTGGCTGTGACGCCCTGCTTCACATACACCGATAGGCCGTTCAGGTGCATGTTGCAGGGATTGCCCTCGTAACCCGTGCTGGCAATGCCGATTTGCGGCTTGTCCATATCCTTTTCCTTTAAGCCAATGGCGTAGAGCATGGCTTGCGCGGCGGGATTGGTCACTTCCTGGGTGAGAGTACGGGAGTACTTATTGAGGATTTGGGTGTCGGTATCTTGCATAAAAATGAAAATTCACTGACAGCGAAATTTCGCTGGAACTGCAACAGCATGACAAATAAGGACGCTATCTTTTTATTTTCCAAACATTATCCCGCAATTTTTAAGATTTATCAACAACTTAGGGCTTTGCTTACCTTTGCTAAGAAAAACAAAAAGAAATTACCCACAACAAACTAAAAATAATACAATTTAAGCGAGCGGGTAAATTTTCGTGAAACCAGCACTCTCAACTCTCCATTCTCAACTCTCAACTAACTAAATGACCACCGAAACTGCTTCCCACTACGACCATCTCGAACGCATGAGTGTTCAGGAGCTTTTGGTCAATATAAATAAAGAAGATAAAACGGTTCCGCTGGCCGTGGAAAAGTCCATTCCGCAAATCGAAAAGCTGGTGGAGCAAATCGTCCTGCGCATGAAGCAGGGTGGACGTCTTTTCTACATCGGTGCCGGTACGAGCGGCCGACTGGGTGTCGTGGACGCTTCGGAATGTCCGCCGACTTTCGGCGTGCCATTCGAGATGGTCATCGGCATCATGGCGGGCGGCGACCCGGCCATTCGCAAAGCCGTAGAATTCGCCGAAGACGACGCCGAACAAGCCTGGAAGGATTTGAGCGAATACCAGATCACCAATCTCGACTCACTGATCGGCATTGCCGCCTCGGGCCGCACGCCTTACGTCATCGGTGGCCTGAACCAAGCCCGCGAAGCCGGCATCCTGACGGGCTGCATCGTGTGCAACGAAGGCTCGGCGGTGGCGGTGGCGGCCGAGTTTCCAGTGGAAGTAGTCGTCGGCCCGGAATTTGTGACAGGAAGTACCCGCATGAAGTCGGGGACGGCCCAGAAATTGGTGCTCAACATGATTTCAACCTCCGTGATGATTCGCCTGGGCCGGGTACAGGGCAACAAAATGATAGACATGCAAATGACCAATCACAAACTCGTCGAACGCGCCATCCGTATGGTCGTGGAAGAAACCAACGTCTCCCGCGAAGAAGCCGAAGCTTTGTTAGATGCCCACGGAAGCGTGAGGGGAGCGATTGATGCCGTTCAAAGTTCTTAGTTCTTTGTTCAGTTAGGGCAGCCCTATCCACAACTTGACAACTCAACAGCTAAACATCAATTACACAATTCAACGATTACACGCCGGGCGGGCGATCCCGTTCAACAACAATATGAACGCTGCCATACTCGAAGAAGTCAACCAACCCCTCGTCATCCGGGAAGTTGAGAAGCCTGACCCAGGTAAGGGGGAAGTACTAGTGAAACTTAAAACTGCCGCTTTGAACCACCGGGATGTTTGGATACAGAAAGGGCGCTACGCTAACATCGTTACCCCGATCATCCTCGGTTCCGACGGGGCGGGCGTGGTGGTGGAAGTAGGCGAGGGCATCAGCGAATATTGGCTGGACAAAGAGGTTATCATCAACCCCTCACAGGGCTGGGGGGATAACCCTAACTTTTATGGCGATGACTTCACGATTCTGGGCTTGCCCAACAATGGCACCTTCGCTGAATACATAAAGGTGGATCGCCATTACCTGGTGCATAAACCGAAGCATTTGTCCTTTGTCGAGGCAGCTTGTCTGCCATTAGCGGGGCTGACTGCCTGGCGGGCGCTAATGTCGCGCGGCGGCTTTAAGCCCGGAAATCGGGTGTTGATTACCGGAGCGGGCGGTGGCGTGGCGTTGTTCGTCGCGCAATTTGCCGTGGCATCCGGCGCGGAGGTGTGGGTGACATCGGGTTCCGATTCCAAGATCAGGAAAGCCACCAAACTGGGCGTGAAGGGCGGTGTCAATTACAAGGAGCCGACTTGGCACCGCGACTTGCTGAACAAGGCGGGAGCTCCCAAAACGGGTTATTTCGACACCATTATCGACGGGGCAAGTGGAGCAGGCTTCGCCCGGTTGGTAGACGTGGCCGCTCCCGGCGCTACGATCTGCTTTTATGGCGGCACGGCGGGCAACATTGACGGTCTGGTGCCACCCAAAATATTTTTCAAGCAAATCAACATCCACGGCACCACAATGGGGACCCGACTGGAATTTGAGGAGATGATTCGCTTTGTGGAAGAGAAGGAAATCAAACCCATCGTGGACGAAGTTTTCGCCCTCGAAGACGTGGAGCTAGCCCTTCGCCGCATGGAAGACGGGGAGCAATTCGGGAAAATCGTGTTGAAGATCGCGGATTAAGGACTGCCTTACACCAATACGCCAATCACTTGCTCTAAAATAAACTTCCCGTCTGCATTTCCCAACGCTTCGTCGGACGCCCGCTCCGGGTGGGGCATCATGCCGAATACATTGAACTTATCGTTAGCGATCCCGGCGATATTGTCCAAACTGCCATTAGGATTAGCTTCCCCGGTGACGTTCCCCGCCACATCGCAGTATCGGAATAAAACCTGGTCGTTGTCGTTCAGTTTTTTCAAGCCGTCAGCGTCGGTGTAGTAACGACCATCACCGTGGGCGATGGGAATTGTGTAGGCACGGGGTTCCAGGTCGGCGGTCAGCGGGGCAGTCCGGCTTTGCGGCAGGAGGTGAATATTCTTGCAAACGTATTTCTGCGAAAGATTCCGCAGCAGCACGCCCGGTAGCAGTCCGGCTTCGACCAGAATCTGAAAACCATTGCAGATCCCCATCACATAGCCGCCCCGGTTGGCGTGGTCGATCACCTCATTCATCAGTGGCGAAAAGCGGGCGATAGCACCTGTCCGCAGGTAATCACCGTAGGAAAAGCCGCCGGGCAGGATCACAAAATCGCAATCCTGTAAGTCGTGGTCTTTGTGCCACAGCTTGACGACCTGCTGTCCCAAATTGTGCTGTAAGGCGAAAACGGTATCGTCATCGCAATTGGAACCGGGAAAAACTACTACGCCAAATTTCATCTTTTGTAATCTAGAAAATAGGATAAATAGAAGTGATTGCGGCCATTTCAATAGTGCTTTGGCCCTAATATTTGCACATTACCAAGCAAAGCCTTAGCTTGCAAGGAATGATTTATGCTGTCTTTCGTTAAAGGTATAGCACAGCCGCCTATCTAGAAAATATTCAAACGTTTTTTTTTATGTTCATACAGATTTCAGATTACCTCACTCTCATGAGCGACAAACTTGCCATTTGGTACGAAAAGACTGTGACACTTGTCCCGAATTTTATCTTGGCGGTCGTCGTCGTCGTGGCGTTCAGCTTCTTCTCGCGCTTCGCCCGGAAGGCCATCGCTAAGGTTATGGGCAAGCTTTCGCACAACATCTCGTTGGTGTCGCTGGTATCTACACTGAGCCGAGTCGTCATTATGGCCGTCGGACTCTTTTGCGCGTTGAGTATTCTTGGTTTGGACAAAACCGTGACCTCGCTGCTGGCGGGTGCTGGGGTAATCGCCCTGGCGATCGGTTTCGCCTTTCAGGATCTGACCGCCAATTTTATCTCGGGCACGTTCATCACGCTGCAACGTCCCATTCAGGTCGGAGACCTGGTAGAAACCAACGGCTTCACGGGTAAGGTAAAGTCCATCAACCTGCGTTCTATCATCATCGAGAACTTTTCAGGTCAGGAAATTGAGATTCCGAGCAAAGATATTTTCCAAAAACCGATTACTAATTTCTCCAAATCCGGCCAAAGACGCATCCAGGTCGATTGCGGCATTGCCTACACCGATGACCTTGACAAAGTACAGCAACTGGCACTGGAAGCCGTGAACAGCCAGGAATTCATCAGCGACTTCAAACCCGCCGAATTGCACTTTACCGAGTTTGGTGACAGCAGCATCAATTTCCTGATCTGGATCTGGATCAAGCAGGAAATCGCCGGACCGCCCCTCGCGAAAAGCGAAGTGATCAAAGCTATCAAAAAAGCCTTCGACGCCAACGGCATTACGATTCCCTTTCCAATCAGGACTTTGGAATTCGCGAAAAGCGACGCCACCGTTAAGGAGAAGCTGCCGATGTTGGATGGTAGGGAAAACTAATGGAGTCTATGAGTTTTTTGAATCTCCCGAGTACAGAAACAGCCCCGCCAGAAAACTTCCGGCGGGGCTGTTTTTATGGACAAGAGCGAAAAAATGAATGCGAAGTATAGTATTCACTAATTCACAATTCACTCATTCACAATTAATACCGGTACGACTCCGGCTTGAATGGTCCTTCGTACGTCACGCCGATGTACTCGGCCTGCTCGGGCGTCAGGGTATCCAGCTTCGCGCCGACGTGCTCAAGGTGCAGCTTGGCGACCTTCTCGTCGAGTACCTTGGGCAGAACGTACACTTTGTTTTCGTATTGATTTGTGTTGTTCCAAAGCTCGATTTGCGCCAAAGTTTGGTTGGCAAACGAACAGGACATCACGAAAGACGGGTGGCCCATCGCGCAACCCAGGTTCACCAGGCGGCCTTCGGCCAGCACAATGATGTCCTTACCGTCGATGGTGTACATGTCAACCTGCGGCTTCACCTGCGACTTCGTACTACCATAAGTTTTGTTCAACCAAGCCATGTCGATCTCGTTGTCGAAGTGGCCGATGTTACAGACGATCGCCTTGTCGCGCATCGCACGGAAGTGTTTCTCACCGATGATGTTAAAGTTTCCGGTGGCGGTCACGAAGATGTTGGCGCGTTCGGCGGCCTCATCCATCGTCACGACCTCGAAACCGTCCATGGCGGCTTGCAGCGCACAGATCGGGTCAATTTCGGTCACCAATACTCGTACGCCCACCCCACGCAGTGATTCAGCGGAGCCTTTTCCTACGTCACCGTAACCAGCTACTACGGCCACTTTTCCGGCCATCATCAGGTCGGTGGCACGGCGGATAGCGTCCACGAGCGACTCGCGGCAACCGTATTTATTGTCAAACTTCGATTTCGTTACCGAGTCGTTCACGTTGATGGCGGGCAGGTGCAGAGTACCTTTCTTCATCCGCTCGTACAGGCGGTGTACGCCCGTCGTAGTTTCTTCGGAAAGTCCCTTGATGCCGTCAATTAGTTCGGGATAATCGTCGAAAACCATGTTGGTCAGGTCGCCGCCGTCGTCCAAAATCAGGTTCAGCGGCTGACGCTCCTCACCAAAGAACAGCGTTTGCTCGATGCACCAGTTGAATTCCTCCTCGTTCATCCCTTTCCAGGCATACACGGGAACGCCCGTGGCGGCGATGGCCGCAGCGGCATGATCCTGGGTCGAGAAAATGTTGCAGGAAGACCAGGTAACGTCGGCACCGAGCGCAGTAAGCGTCTCAATTAAAACGGCAGTTTGGATGGTCATGTGCAGACAGCCCGCGATACGAGCGCCTTTCAGCGGCTGCGCAGGGCCATATTCTTCACGAATTTTCATCAGGCCGGGCATTTCGGCTTCTGCTAAGGAGATTTCTTTCCGGCCCCATTCGGCCAGGTTAATGTCTTTTACCTTGTACGGTACGTAGGTAGTTTCGGTTGTCGTTGACATATTTGGGTTTTTGGTTTGTAATCTTTGTAAAGTACAAAAATACGGAATAAGACGCTTTTTTGGAAAAAACGTAGATGATAATTGGAGTTTGTTCCAAAAAGTCAGATTATATATCTACAAAACCTCTTATTTTTCCAAAACGAAAGAGATAATAGGCAACAAAGTGACGCTCAGAAGATAATTTGTCTGCCAGAATTTTAGCGGCTGAATATCAGGCCCATTCTGCCGTTTCGGCCTCGTGCGCGATGCGCTCGATGTTCTTCATGCGCTCAAAGTTCTTGGGTCGCGAGAGGAAAGTGTACATCGCCGGAATGACGTAAAGCGTCAGAATGAGCGAGAAAAGCAGTCCGCCCATGATGACGATGCCCATCGACATCCGGCTGCGGCCCGCCGAACCCAGGGCGAGGGCAATCGGCATCGCCCCGAGCACCGTGGCCAGGCTCGTCATCAAAATAGGACGAAAGCGCAGCACGGCGGCTTGCTGCGCGGCTTCCATTTTACTCAGGCCTTTTTCACGGAGTTGATTGGCGAACTCCACGATCAGAATGCCATTTTTGGTTACCAGCCCGATGAGCATAATCATGCCAATTTGACTAAAAATATTCAGTGTTTGGTCAAAAAACCAGAGCGAGAACACCGCCCCGCCGATGGCCAGCGGTACCGTAATCATGATGATGAACGGATCGACAAAACTCTCGAACTGCGCCGCAAGAATGAAGTAAATTAGGATCAGAGCCAGGAAAAACGAGAACAGCGTGTTAGACGAACTCTCGGCAAAATCGCGCGACGCCCCGCTCAACTGCGTATGGATGGCCTCGTCGGGAAGTTTGTCGCGGGCGGCGTCCATCGCCGCGATGCCGTCGCCGATGGTTTTGCCGGGGGCCAGCGCCGCCTGCACCGTGGCGCTCATGTAGCGGTTGAAGTGGAACAACTGCGGCGGACTGCTCTCCTCGTCGACCCGCACGATGTTGTCGAGCTGCACCAACTGCCCCTGCGCGTTTTTTACGAACATACTTTTCAAATCCAGTGGCTCGTCGCGGTTGGCGCGGTCGTACTGCCCGATGACCTGGTACTGCCGCCCGTTCATGGTGAAATAGCCAAAACGTTGCCCGGCGAAGGCCAGTTGCAGGGTTTGGGCCACATCGGCCACCGACACGCCCACAGCCTTGGCCTTCTCGCGGTCGATGGAAATTTGTAGTTCGGGCTTGCTGAATTTCAAGTTGACGTCCGTGACCGAAAAGGTGGGATCGTCGGCAATTTCGGCCATGAATTTCGGGACGTATTCGCGGAGCTTTTCAAAATCCGGGGCCTGAATGACGTATTGCACGGGCAGGCCGCCGCGCGAATCCACGGCGATCGTCTGCTGCTGTACCACGAACGCTTTGGCGTCAGGGTAGTTTTTGAGGCGTTTGGTGATCCAGTCCACGACTTCCTGCTGACTCATGTCGCGTTCCTTGCGATCGACCAGCGCGATGCGGCCGTTGCCGTTGTTGGTCGCGCCCAAGCCCGAATTGCCGGGCGAAGTGACAAGCATAATTCCCTTTTTACCCGGCATGGAGTCGGTCAACAACTGGCTCACCGACTGAATATAGCGATCCGTAAATTCGTAGGAAGAACCCTCGGGCGTGGTCATCGACAGCCGGAACCAGTTGCGGTCGTCGAGCGGCGCGAGTTCCGATTGCAGGTTTTTGCCAAAAAACCAAACCATGCCCAGCGTGAGCAGAATCAGCGGAAGCGCCATCCAGCGCATTTTCATAAAACTAGCCAACGCCCGCCCGTAGCCATTGGTCAGGTTTTCGTAAAAGGGTTCGGTTTTGTTATAAAACCAACCCCGCTTTTGATCTTTGCGAACCAGGTAGGCGTTCAGCATCGGGGTCAAAGTCAGGGAAACGAAGGCGGAAATCAACACCGCCGCCGAGATGACGATGCCGAACTCCCGGAACAGTTTTCCCACAAAACCCTGCATGAAAATGACGGGCAAGAACACCGACGCCAGCGTGATGGACGTGGAAAGAACGGCGAACATGATTTCGTTGGAACCTTTGATGGCCGCCTCGATGGGACTCATGCCCTCCTCGATTTTCTTGAAAATATTCTCCGTCACCACGATACCATCGTCCACCACGAGTCCCGTCGCCAGCACGATGGCCAGCAGCGTGAGGACGTTGACCGAAAAGCCCATGAGGTACATGATAAAAAACGTCCCGATCAGCGAAACCGGAATGTCGATCAGGGGCCGAATCGCCACGACCCAATCGCGGAAAAACAGGAAGATAATGATAATCACCAGCCCGATGGCGATCATCAGCGTTTCGACCACTTCCTCGATGGAGCGTTTTACAAAAATGGTGTTGTCGATCAGCGTGTCAAGCTCGTAGTCCTTGGGAAGTTCGCGCTTGATGTCGGCCATACGAACGTTCACCTCGTCGGCAATCTCGATGTAATTAGCACCGGGCATGGGCGTGATGGCCAGGCCAATCATCGGCACATTATCCAGCCGCAGAATAGTTTCCTCGTTTTCTGGGCCAAGCGTGGCGTAGCCGACGTCTCTTAGATGAACCGTTTGCGTGGCGGTGTTGGCCACGATCATGTCGTTAAAATCGGCTTCGGACTTGAAGCGGCCAATGGTTTTGACGGTCAATTCGGTGGCGTTACCCGCGATTTTCCCGCTGGGTAGTTCCACGTTTTCGCGGTCGAGGGCGCGTTTAACGTCCTGCGTCGTGATGCCCAGCGCCGCCATTTTACCAGGGTCCATCCAAATGCGCATGGCGTAGCGTTTCTGACCGAAAATACGGATGTCGCTCACGCCATCAATGGTTTGCAGCCGCTGGGCGATGACGTTCTCGGCGTAGTCGCTCACTTCCAGGTGTGAGCGCGTCGAACTCTGGAAAGTCAACACGATGATGGGTTCGGAGTTGGCGTCGGCCTTGCTGACGGTGGGCGGACCATCGATGTCGAGCGGCAGAACCCGCACCGACGAACCTACTTTGTCGCGCACATCGTTAGCGGCGCGTTCCATGTTGGCTCCGATGTCGAACTCGACGGTAATTTGGCTCACGCCCTGCGCACTCGTGGAGTAGATGGATTTGATCCCCTCGATGCTGTTGATCTGCTTTTCGAGCGGCTCGGTAATCTGCGACTCGATGATGTCGGCGTTGGCCCCCGTGTAGTTGGTGCGAACCGACACCACGGGCGGGTCGATGGACGGAAACTCCCGCATCCCCAGGTACTTGAAACCCAAAAAGCCAAACAAAATTATGAGCAGATTCATCACAATGGCCAGCACGGGGCGCTTTATCGAAAGAGTGGAGATGCTCATATTATTCTATTGGTGGTCGAGTATTTCGTAGGAAAAATGCCAAAGAGTTTCTTGAATGTGCTGTACTTTTGGGGTTTTACCAAAGGATTATGCGCTCAGAAAGAGTTTATGAGTAAATGTATATCCTTTTTTCATTCAAAGACCTGAATTGAAGGGATATTTTCGGCCAAGCGGTTAGCGTACAGCGTAACAGTCGCTACGCCCACAAATACGACGCTTTCCTTTAGTTCTTCGAGCGCGTGGCTAACTGCTCTGATTCTCGAGATATTAATGTGCTGGTTCGTAAAGATATAATTTTTAAGTTCCTGATCGGCCAAGTGGACCTCACGGCTTCTACCCACTCGAGTGGGTGTCAATGCTGTCCAGCATTCTCTACAGCAGAGAGTCTTGCTGTGCTGCCTTTACCGCTCCCTTGTATAACGGCTTAATGGCCTGACCGCGCAGATCGCCTTCCTCACTTTCCCAGACGTAGTTAGTCTCAGCGACAAATCTGGACTTGTAGAAAGGATGAGGATGCGCCGTGGATATGCCCGTTACAACGAGGACGGGCGATTGGGGAAAAACGTAGGGCAGGCCGAATTGAATGAACTCTATCAGCGATTCCCGAAATACATTCCGACGTTCCCGGTCAATCAATCTGGCTAAACTACTCCGGTTCGGTGACTCTGAAATTTCGGAAATACTGGTAGCTAACGCTGTCGACAAGTCGCGATACTACCAAGGTTTCTCCTCATAAGAAAGAATTTTTAGCAGGATCACGATTTCCTATGGTCTCACACCATTGTGCACTTTCACGTGAAGAAATTATGCATTCTGTTCTTGGCTGCTTTATAGTCACCATCAACTCTAAAATAGTAAAGTGCGACGAGACGATCTTACAACTACTATTCGAAACGCTCATCTACTTGGTGAAATCTTTCCTTCATGAACTCAAAATCCCATTCTATTTCCTTATTAACGGCCAATAGCTGATTACTAGCCCAAATTCTAATTTTCTCATTTTCATGCGTAAGCAACTCTTCAATCAAACATATTTTTGGTTGTAAATTATCTTCAAGGGTACCTGACCAAACGCCGCCGGGTCTAATAGATTTTGCTAACTTTGGTAAGATATCTTCAAAGTATTCATCTTTACGTAAAAGCTTATATACAAAGGTTCTCCACTTCAAATTGTCATAATCATTCGGTTTGTAAAAAGTTGGGATTACCTCTAATAAATTTGAATATCTACTTTGTGGGTTCATATCGCCCCAATTTTCTATAATCTCATCTGGAATATCAATTATAGCTGCCTGATGTTGAAAAGGAACAGAAAATACTTGACTCTTAGAAAAATCTTTTGAACAATCATTTTCTAGAAAAATATTTAAGAATTCATTTGGGTACTCCTCAAAAATAAAATTAAGAGTACTTTTCAACTCATCGGATCTAATTTGGTGACTAGATATTGATAGGCAGATGTTCACACAAATAATTTTCGCATCTTCGCTAAAATTATTCGTTAAACATATCCTAGCGATATTTGAAATATTCTCATCAAAGAGTATCGAATAGTTTTTATTATCTGAAAAGGTGTATTTAGTAAGTATCGTTCGAGAGGATTTTAATAATTTCTCCGTAGGAGAATTTGTGTTATTTCCGTCAAATCTAATTCTTAATATTTCGAAAACAGTTTTAAATGAGCTGGTTTTGCCAATTACTTTTTCCAAGAATAAAGCTAACTCATCATCATCAATTCTTTTGTCAATACCTATATATGCACAAGACTCGAAAGCTTCTATTTCTAATTTACCTAAATCAAGACTCTTGCTAATACGGTCAATGCCTTTTTGATCTATTTTAGTGACCGTTTGGAATAGGTGCAGCCATTTAATAAGTGTATCGTGATTTAGCATATCATCAAGAATACAGTTATATATACCAGAGTTGATAGTACTACATGACGACAGAAAACCTAATAATAAATTAATCTGTCGATTCTCCTCTGGCACATCTTCAAAGGCAGAGAGAATTTTTTTCCATAATTCGATAAGTTCAGTACTAACCTCGGCTAGACCTTGGCCAAAGCTACGAACAGTCAAATGAGCATAAGTCGAAACTAGCTCAGGCAATACTAGATCGAATGTTGGATTATCATTGTAAACCGAGGCCGCTATTTCCTTGACCTTCCTATTGATTCGATCATGGCTATCTAGTATTTCGTCATTTTCGTCCATCAAACCCCAAGGAGGATTTTGTCCTGATAATACATACGTACTTACAAGCGCTTCAAGAGTTCTGGGTTTCAAAAAAATTCTCACAATATTCAATCCAACTAGCTCATCTTCTGTATAGTATTCATTATCAAATCTAATTATTACGTTTACTGCTATCCAAGCATCTTTCCAAAACTGTTTTTGTGCAACAGTCCTAATTATATCTTCAATAGCTCCGCGTGATTGGGCTATCCTCCATAAATCTCTCATTTTATCAGAAACAAGGCTTTTCACCCTTTAGGATGTACAGTCTTCAGCCAAAATATGCTTTTTACAAATTCCGAGGAAAAGCTCAAACCATGTTAAATACTCACCACTTGTTCTTGGCCGATATCCATGACCTCTGGGATGTGCCCCAAAGCTGGCACCATAAGATGAAATAAGATTTCTCGTCGCTAAAGCTTCTTCTAAAAGTTTAAGACCTATATTTTGGTTTCTTTCGTTTTCGGAGTTGAGCAATTCCGTGATAATATTTGCCCTCTGCACAGGTGACGCATGAGTACCTGATATTTTAATGCGAAATAATGATTGCAAAATATTGCATACTTCACTATTGTTGTTATCTACTTTTTCCGATAGATTAACTTTAATCATCAAGAAAATACTATCCTCAAACAGCGTTGGATCATAGGCTAATTGTCTTAGTAGCCTGACAAGTGAAATATGTTTAGGATTTGCAGTCGATGTGAACCATTGACCTTTTTCAGGATCATTCGCCGCTCTCCGTACTGCTCCCAGTGTGTCCTTTGGAGAAATAGGTGCTATATTTTTGAAAACGTCCATACCAAAATCACTCAGATTCACAATGGACTCCCCAATCCACCCATCTTCTGAAAGCCAATCAGCCGCAATCTCAACCGCCACTTCACTATCATGCAAATAGCTCAAACGACGAGCGAAGGACTTGATGACACGTTCAGAGCCTGAGTTTAAAATATTAGAAACAATTATGTCTTTTGGGATAGAATCGAGTGTACGCCTTGCCAACCGATTAGCTACCGCGTGAGGCAGAATGGCCCGCCATTGTCCACGCGACTGTGCCAAACCTCTACCTCTTAGCCGGCTTATGTCTCCAAACAGTGTACGCACAGACACCTCGGCCAGCGAGGCTAAAAGATTTAGTTCGGAGTTGTCGGACGTATCGACGCCATCGAATGAATAGAGAAGGGAGCAGACTCCTGCGGAAGTCAATAGACTATCACTTTCATTGCGGACATTTCGCTGCCAAAAAAGCCTTTCAAATAGTTGATCGTCTTTGAATCCTGACAAGGTTTCCCCAGCTTCGATGTTGCGGGCAAGCGCGATGGCAACCTTGGCATTGCCATCCGAAAAGTCAGCAATAACTCTTGCATTTGCCTGATTGAGGTATTTGAAACGGCTCAAAATGATGCTTTCGATGACAGAGCCACTAGCGGACAGTAGCCTAAAAACATTTGTCTCTTCTGGTATGTCTTCCCGAATATCGTATTCGATCGTAATGAGACTTACCTCGCTCCCGGCTTCAGTACATACTGCTGTCAAACGGCGATGAAGATCGGGCGTACAGTTATCGACAACCAATATGGTTCTTTGATTGAGGGCAGTCAGTAGCCGGGCGAAGCGCTCTGGGTCGGGGGAAGGGCTTCCTGAAATATCCGTGTAGAATGCCAAGGTGGGATTCAGAGCATAGGTGCCGACTCGCTCATCGAACAGCGCCTGAACCAGTCTCGTTTTGCCCACTCCCGATAGGCCGACCAAACGGATTGAGGCTCTCGGAACGACTAAATTTTCTCTCAATTCAGAAATGCCCGCTTCCGTGGGCATTCCTTCGTCGTCGCGCTTGTTGTCATTGAACAATCGCAGCTTGCTATCTATTACGTACTCTTCTTTCACACCACTGGGACTATTTGCCCAGTTACCGTACGATTGCCAACCAGTCAAAGGACGACCAATTTTATTACGAACCCACAAAATCATGGACGGGTGTAACCGCGCCCAAGTGGCTATGCGGCCTCGATCGTAAAAATCTACGTGCAAGTTTTCAAAGCCTTCCTCACCCGAAACGGCTTCCCTCATTGCATCGACACGACTTTCTAGGGCTAAGTCAGTAGTTGAACCATTTGAACTGACGATAATGTATGCTCCTTTGGCTTTTACCAACGATTTGATTGCATCTCGCAAAACGCCTTTTGGTCGCATTTCCTTTGCAATCGCTGACTTTGGCATATCGGGCTTTTTTACCTGGAAGCCCGTATTACAGTCAGGAATGAAGCCACTTAGATTTGGTACCCTATCGCCAGAAACTGACACATCCAATCCTCCATCGGCAGCATCCTGATTACCTCCCCAAGTCACCCCAGCGGGGGGCAGATTCTCTGCCCGGAAATCACACTCGCAGAGCATTCCGATTAACGCGCGTAAATCTGCATCGTTGAGTTGGGCGATGTCATCTCCCGTTATTTCCAATAGACTGCTTTGGCTTGACATAATATTCGGTCGCTATATCATTCTTGCTGGATGTAGAAAAGAAGAGCCAAAGTGTTAAAAACGCGGCAGTTCCATTAGCAGAATGTCAATTCCTCTGAGTTTTGAGAATCCCTTATCGAATGTCAAGAGCGGAATGCTCAAATAGTCAGCGGTAGCGGCAATGATAGCATCCGGCAACCGGATTTTGTGTTGCTGTTTCAGGAGGATGGTTTTTTCCTTGACGGGCTGCGATAGTTCCATCAGACTACAATCATCCAAAACCATCCGGTAAAACTGTTTGTCGGTTTCCGAAATTCCGTGAAAGCCCAGAAGCTCCATCTCGGTGATGATGGATACAAACAAATGCTTTCCTTGCAAGTACTCCGCGACATCGGCATCCCCTTCAAAAAGCCGGATGAAAACATTGGTGTCCACCAAAAGTTTACTCCCACTCATTGCGCGCCTTTTCTTGGTAGTCGAGCGCATTCACGCCCTTCTTTAACTTCCCCAGATACTTATAGGCGTCGAAGGCTTTGGGCGAGGGCTGCTCCTTCAGTTTCTCTATTGCTTCGGCAATACGCTTGGCCTCCTCACCGGGTTTAATGGTTATAGTCATTGTTCTCTCAGTTTTTTCCAAAAATAACTTTTTTTCAAAAAACCAGCAAGTGATCTGACACAGAGAGCACACAAAAAAGCGCCGGGCGGGAGTGATTCCGTCCGGCGCTTTTTTGTGTGCTCTGCTATTCACCGTCTACTCATTTCACTCTCACCGCCACGTCCGGCTTTAATGCCATGATACCGGTGACAATGAGGGAATCACCCGTTTTTAGGCCTTCGGTGATTTGTACTTTTTGGTCGGTGCGGAGGCCGGTGGTGACTATGACTTCCTGGGCTTTGCCGTTTTTTATGACAAAAACCTTTTTGCCTTTCAGCACGGGGACGATGGCGTCGGTCGGGATCATGATGGCGGTCGAGTTATTGCTGAGATCGACCTGCACTTTGACGAACATTCCCGGCACGAAAAGCCTCCCCGGATTGGGCAAAATCGCCCGTACGCGCTGGGTGCGTAGATTTTCGTCCACCTTCGGGTCTAAAGCCACCACGCGGGCGGGGTAGCGGGCGGCGTCGCCGTCGAGGCTTAGTTGCACGGTGCTGCCCAGACGGATGTCGCGGGCGTAGCGTTCGGGAATGGTAAAATCGACTTTCACCGGGTTGGTCTGCACCAGCGTCACCACCGGGGTGCCGGGCGATAGGTACGCGCCTTCGCTAATATTTTTCAAGCCGACGGTGCCGCTGAAAGGGGCGCGGATTTCGGTTTTTTCCAATTGCGCCATAATCAGTTCCTTGTCGGCTTGCGAAGTACTGACGCTGTTCATGGCAATCTCGTATTCCTCCTGACTGATGGCCTCGATTTTCAGCAGCTTTTTCTGGCGTTCTTCCCGGTTGCGAACCAGGGCAGCGTTGAATTCCAATTTGGCGAGCTGCGCCTGTAATTCTTTGTCGTTGATTTTGGCAATGAGTTGTCCTTTGGTCACTGTCGAGCCTTCCCGCAGATTGAGCTTGACGAGTCGCCCGGCCATTTCGGCTTTCAATTCCACCTCCTCGTTGGGAACTACCGTGCCGGGGGCGTAAAGAATGTTGTCGATCTTCTCCATTTTGGCCAGATAGACCTCCACCGGAACAGCCCCGCCACTGCCTTTGCCGCCCTTCGCCGCAGCCGCGCCACTTTTCGCTTGCCCTCCCTTTTCCTCGTCAGACTTAGGAAACAAGAAAAGCTTACCCAGGATAAGCGCCAGGATAATTCCTCCCAGAATCAGAATGGGTCGCATGAATGGTTTCTAAGTAAATTAAGGTCTATTGAAACTGATTTTTGTACAAAAACCGCTTGGCTTGAAAGTTATTGGGCTGTACAAGCGCCTTTTCTTCATGAATCAGCGGTAAAGCTATTAAAAACAGTCGTAAATAAGTTTTTTTTGTGAAAAGCTTGACAAATATTCTGACGAAGAAAGCACCTGTCCACCCGCACAAACAAGGTTTAGTGCAAACCGCCCCATTCAGTCACTTCAAGGTCTGAAACACAAAAAAGCGGAATCCCGAAAGGAGATTCCGCTTTTTTGTGGGCCGTGTAAACGGCTACACTTCTTCAATTTCGCTTTCCTCTTCCACCACGGCAGCGACATCGCTTACTTTGGGGGCGCGGGTTTCGCGGCGTTTATTTTTGAACTTTTTAACCTGAATTTTCAGTGTTTCAACGGCCAAATCGGTGGCCTCTTCAAACGTGGAGCCTTGTTCTTTTACGAACATGGTGCCTCCCGGCACGTGCAATTTCACTTCGAGCAGCTTCGTATGGACTTTGCTCGTCTCGTTTCCGTCCAGTTTGAGGAACACTTCTCCACTCGTGATACGGTCGTAAAACGTATCGAGTTTATCCATTTTCTGCTGGATAAACGCCAACAGACTCGCGTCGGCGTCGAAGTGGATGGCTTGCATCTGCAATTTCATAAGCACATAGGGTTAAGTGAAACAAAAATCCTCCCGACGAATCGGGAAATCAATCAAGGTAATTTCCGGCGTAAAGTCAAGGTCACTGGCTGTATTTTTTGTGAGAAATTCAAAACATGAAGTTTATCATTTTGTTAGATCTCCTCCAAAAGCGTCCGAAACGACACGTAGCGCTCTTTGTAACGGTCGTGGTGGCGTTGATACAAATCGGCCTGGTGTTCGGTCTGGTACGCCAGGTAATCCTCCATCGAGCGGAAAGAATACTGCACGGAGAAAGTGACGCCCTCGTTTTCAATTTCGGTCAGCAGTCGTAGCATTTTGTGTTCAGTCGGCAAGCCAGTGGCCATCATAGCGGGAACCTGCACGGTCTTCATCCAGTCGAGCCAGTCTTTCTCAGCCAGACGACTGATGTTGTAAGTGGTGTTATAGAGAATCATTTTTACGGCTATCGGCGGTCAGCTATTAGCTGTCGGCTTGAATTTGTGTTATTAATGAAAGAAAAATCAATATAGAATGTAAACACCGAATTCAAACGATTTTCATTGAAAAGTATGTAAAAACACAATTTATATCATCGATACGGCCACTCCAAAAGCTGACAGCCGATGGCCGAAAGCCGACCGCCACCCCTTATCTTTGCCCCTTTCCCAACTAAAACCCCTGAAAAAAATTATGAATGCACTTGTTCACGCGCACTCGGGACTTCGCTACCTGGTGCTGGCGCTGCTGATTGCCGCCGTCGGCATCGCCATTCCCAAATGGCAAAACAACGAATCCGGCGACAGCAAGATTTATACCTACGCGCTGATTTCGTGCCACATTCAGTTGCTACTCGGCTTGGTGTTGTATTTCATCAGCCCCAAAGTCGATTTCAGCATGATGGGTGAGAAACTATACCGCTTCTTCACGGTGGAGCATAGTTTGATGATGCTGATCGCCATTACCCTCATCACGATAGGCCGCGTCCGCTCGCGGAAAGTCGAGGGGGGCGACAAGCACCGCACCATTCTTTTTTACTACGGCATGGGTCTGGTATTGATTATCGTGGCCATTCCGTGGCCGTTCCGCAGTCTGGGCGCGGGCTGGTTCTGAGGCCAGGCTTAGCCAAGGCTATCAAGTAATTTGAGCGAGGATTTTCCTTTATTCAAAAAGGTAAAATTCTCGTTTTTTATGAAAATCAAAATTCTGCTTTCCATCGCGGCGGTTCTTACAGGCGGCTTTCTGCTTCTTAATTTTGTCCAAAATCCTTCGCTCGCCACCTCCGAATGGCGCGAGTACCTAGGCGGTCCCGACCGGGCGCACTACTCGCCCCTGAAGCAAATCAATGCCGAGAATGTCAATAATCTGGAAATAGCCTGGGAATACCATACGAAGGATACTTCGGGGCAAATCCAGTGCAACCCCATTGTTGTCGATGGCGTGCTGTACGCCACCACGGCCTCGGTAGAAGCCTTCGCGCTGGACGCGGCCACGGGTAAGCCCATCTGGCATTTCGCCGATTCACGGAATGTGTCGCCGTCCAATACCAGCCGGGGCGTCACCTACTGGGCGGATGGCGACGATAGGCGCATTCTGTATTCCGCCGGCCCGTGGCTTTACGCGCTGAACGCCCAAACGGGCAAGATGATTACGTCCTTCGGTGACAGCGGCCGCGTCAGCTTGCGGCTTGGGCTGCCTGAGATCGCCCAGAACAAGTTCATCTGCTCCAACACGCCCGGCACGATTTACAAAGACCTGATCGTGATGCCCGTGCGCCTTTCCGAAGGACCGGACGCCGCGCCGGGTCACGTGCGGGCCTTTAACGTCCGTACCGGGAAATTGGCCTGGACGTTCCGCACCATTCCGCATCCCGGCGAAGCGGGCTACGAAACCTGGGGCAAGGAGAATTGGAAAAATACCGACGTGGGGGCGGCCAACAACTGGGCGGGCATGGCCGTTGACCGCGAGCGTGGCATTCTGTACGTACCGACGGGTTCGGCGGGCTACGATTTTTACGGCGGTAACCGCCCCGGCCAGAACCTCTATGCCAACTGCCTCCTGGCGCTGGACGCCGCCACGGGGAAGTACAAGTGGCACTTTCAGTTTATCCATCACGACGTTTGGGATCGCGACTTGCCCTCCCCTCCCACCCTCGTGCAAATCCGCCGTGAGGGTAAACTCATCGACGCCGTGGCGCAAATTACCAAGTCGGGCTTCGTATTCGTCTTCGACCGCGTGACGGGGAAATCTTTATTCCCCATAAAAGAGCGGACTGTTCCTACCAACGGGCTCCCCGGCGAGAAGCCGTGGGCCACGCAGCCCGTACCGCTGAAGCCCGCACCTTTCTCGCGGCAAACCATCGGCGACAACGACGTGAATCCCTACGCCAAAGACAAAGACCAACTGCTCGCCCGCCTCAAAAAGATGCGGCACAAGGATCAGTTCGAGTTGCCAAGCCAGGATGGCACCCTCATTTTCCCCGGCTTCGACGGTGGCGGTGAGTGGGGTGGCCCGGCTTACGACGCCGAAACGGGGCTGCTGTTCATCAATTCCAACGAGATGGCCTGGGAAATGAAAATGCTGCCCACGCCCCAAGCCACCGACCTCGCCGGACTCACGACCGGTCAGAAAATTTACAAAATTAATTGCGCGGGTTGCCACGGCACCGAGCGAAAGGGCAATCCCGCCAGCGGCTATCCCGCGCTGGTGGACGTCAGCGCGCGACGCGACCACGCTTTTGTGAACGCCATCGTGAAGAATGGCAAGGGCATGATGCCCGGCTTTTCTTATTTAAAAGACGACGAGCGCCGCGCGCTGCTGGCGTTTCTGTTTAACGAAGAAAAAAAGGAAGCGAGTGGTGATGACAAAAAAGCGACCCTATTCCCCCTGCCTTTCAAGATGAAGGGCTACGATAAGTTCCTGACGGAAGACGGCTACCCGGCCATCAGCCCGCCTTGGGGCCAACTCAGTGCCCTGAACCTGAATACGGGCGAGTACGAATGGAAGATCGTCCTCGGCGAATTCAAGGAACTTACCGCGAAGGGCATTCCGCCCACGGGTACCGAAAACTACGGCGGCCCGGTCGTAACCGCCGGGGGGGTGTTGTTCATCGCCGCCACCAAAGACGGGATGTTCCGCACCTTCGACAAGCGCACGGGTAAGTTGCTGTTTCAGACCGAACTGCCCGCCGCTGGATTTGCCACGCCTTCGGTGTACGAAGCGGGCGGCAAGCAATACATTGTCATCGCTTGCGGCGGCACGAAGCTGGGGACGAAGAAAGGGGATAGCTACGTGGCGTTTGCGTTGCCATAATGGTTTGCTGCCTAACCCCATCAGCGGACGCCGCGCGGTAGTAAACTGGCGGCAGCGGAGGCAAATTTTCATGACCAAAAAAAATAAAAGCCCGCTCCTGACGAAGCGGGCTTTCCCGATATTTTTCAAAAAACTTGTTTCCTAGAAACGGAAGTGGGAGAACGCCTTGTTGGCTTCGGCCATGCGGTGCGTGTCGTCCTTCTTCTTCACGGCGGCTCCTTCACCTTTGGACGCCGCGATAATTTCGGCGGCCAGGCGGTCCATCATGGTTTTCTCGCCGCGCTTGCGGGCGTAGCTGATGAGCCACTTCATGCCCAGCGACTGCTTGCGCTCGGGGCGTACCTCGGTGGGTACCTGGAAGGTGGCACCACCCACACGGCGGCTTTTCACCTCCACACCAGGCGTCACGTTGTTTAGGGCTTTGCGGAACAGTTCCAGACCGTTATCGCCGGTTTTCTTCTCCACCAGTTCCATGGCGTCATAGAAAATCGTGAAAGCGGTGCTTTTCTTCCCGTCGTACATCAGGTTGTTGACGAACTTGGTCACCATCACGTCGCGGAACTTCGGGTCGGGCAGAATATACCGCTTCTTTGGTTTTGCTTTTCTCATTGCTTGTTAAAATTAAAATAGGTTTCGTTTTGCAACTCATTCACCCCGAGCCATAAGCCCGGGATTACTTCCCCTTTATATCAAGTGTTTTTGCCTAATAAAAAGTCGAGCCTACGATTAAATTATTTCTTCTTTTTGGCTGGTGCAGCCTCTTGTCCCGGCTTAGGACGCTTGGCACCGTACTTGGAGCGGCGCTGCTTGCGGCCATTTACGCCGGAGGTATCCAATGCACCCCGAATAATGTGGTAACGCACACCGGGCAGGTCTTTCACCCGTCCGCCGCGAATCAGCACGATCGAGTGCTCCTGCAGGTTGTGGCCCTCACCGGGAATGTAGGCGTTTACTTCTTTCTGATTGCTGAGGCGTACGCGGGCCACCTTGCGGAGGGCCGAGTTGGGCTTCTTGGGTGTCGTGGTGTACACGCGGGTGCACACGCCCCGACGCTGCGGGCAGGAATCCAAAGCCGGAGACTTGGATTTCCACGTCATTTTCTCGCGTCCTTTACGGACCAATTGTGAAATAGTAGGCATTTAACTTTTTGATTTTGAACGGCTAAACAGCTATTCGTTCTGATAAATACAGTTTTTTTGAAAAAAATCGGACTGCAAAATTAAGGAAAAGCGGCTGATTTGCAATGTTTGAGGCGAAAATTTTCCGGGAAATCAGCCTTGCGTTTGCCTGGTAAACAAGATCACAATGTCGTGTCTCAGTAAAAAAATAGCCTATTTTTCTTTTGCCCACAAAAACTTTCCCCATGAAATTCCTGACTCCTTTCGCCCTTTCTTTGTTCCTCCCCTTTCTACTTTTGGCGCAGTCGCCCGTCAACCTTATCCTCGATACCGACATCGGCCCCGACTACGACGATGTGGGCGCGATGGCTGTGCTGCACACCTTGGCCGACAGCGGACAAGTGACTATTCTGGCGACGGTGGCCAGCAACCAGTCGAAGTACATTGCAGGGGTGCTGAGCGTGCTAAATACCTACTTCGGAAGACCAAATATCCCGATTGGCGTGGTGCGGGGCCGGGGCGTCAATTTGGTGGCCAGTCAAAAGTGGGATTCGCTGCTGGTGGCCAAGTACCCGCACAAGATCAAGTCCAACGAACAGGCCGAAAACGCGCTGACACTTTATCGCCGTCTGCTGGCCGCGCAACCCGACGGCAGCGTGACGCTCGTGACGGTGGGTTTCCTGACCAACATGGCCAATCTGCTTATCTCGAAGCCGGACGAGTATTCACCACTAAACGGGCGGGATTTGATCAAAAAGAAGGTCGGAAAACTCGTGAGCATGGCGGGCCGCTTCCCCTCGGGCAAGGAGTTCAATGTGGACCGTGACCCGGTGTCCTCCAAGATCGTGTTCGACGGCTGGCCTACCCCCATTATTTTCAGCGGCTTCGAGATTGGCATGGCCATTCACACGGGTTTGCCGCTAACGAAGAACGACAAGATCAGAAACTCGCCGGTCAAGGATGTTTTTGCCCTGAGCATTCCCATGAGCGCCCAGGATGCGAAGGGCCGCATGAGTTGGGACCAAACCGCCGTGCTGGTGGCCATCCAAGGCTCCGAAAAGTACTACGGCCTGGAAGAAGGCCGTTTTATGGCCCACCCCGACGGAAGCAACGACTGGAATCCGGCGGGGAAAGGACACTTCCGCCTGGTACAAAAAATGCCCGTACCGCAAGTGGAGCGGGTGCTGGAAGAATTGATGGCGCGGTAGATGTGAGAGATTTGACGACTTTTAACGCGGGGCGGCCCGTGCCGTGCGGCGGTCCGCAAAGTTGTCAAATCTGGAGCCAAAAAGGTGTCAAATCTAGGCCGAATTCCGCGCCGCGTTGATGATCCCGAACATTGCCCGCATCACGAGTTTATTCAGCGTCTCCTCCTCGATTTCCCGGTTTTCGGGCGCTTCGGACAGCATTTGCAGGGCGTACTGCTGGATAGTAATCAAAGGCAACACGATACGCTCACGAATTCTGATGGATTCGCGCGACATGGTGTTGTTTTCCAGCAGTTCGTGCTGGCCGGAAATTTTCAGCAGCAGTTCGTCGGTGCGCTTGAACTCTTCGAACATTTTGTCGTAAAAGTCGCGGTAGTCTTCCTCCTCCCGCAGGTACTCGGTGGCGGGGAAAAAGGCCTTCGACAGCGACTGCATGGAATTCTCCACCAGGGTGCGGAAAAACAGCGATTTTTTGTACAACTTCTTGACCTCTTCCAGTTTGCCCGCGTCGGCCAGTTGCTGAATCGCCGAGCCGAAACCGTAGAAGCCCGGCACGTTCTGCTTCATCTGCGCCCAGGAACCCACGAACGGAATGGCCCGCAGATCCTCGAACTTCAATCCTTCTCCCGCGCCCCCACGCTTGGTGGGGCGGCTGCCGATGTTGGTTTGGCCGTAAAAGCGCAACGGCGTTTTCTTTTCCAGATACTTGACAAAAGCCGGGTGGTTTTTCAGTTCCAGGTACGACTGATAAGCGGCTTCGGCAAGTTCTTCCATCAGGGCTTTATCGGCTTCGGTAAGCTGCTCATCCTTATGGCTGGCGCGGAAAAGGCTGTTTTCCAGTCCGGCGGTGAAAAGGCGCTCAAGGTTGTACATACCCGTCGGCACCGTGCCGTAGTTGGAGCTGATTGTTTGGCCTTGCACCGTGAGCTGCACCTCCTTATCCTCGATGTCCTTGCCCAGCGAGGCGTAGAAATTTTGGTTGTTCCCGCCGCCCCGGCCGGGAGGGCCTCCCCTACCGTCGAAAAACGTGACCTTGATGCCGAACTCGCGCGAAACTTTGGTAAGTTCTTCTTTCGCCCCGTAAATCGACCAGTTGGCGCGCAGGTAGCCACCGTCTTTAGTACCGTCCGAAAAGCCGACCATAATGGTCTGGTGGTTGTCGCGGCGGGTGAGGTGGGCGCGGTAGTAGTCGTTTTCGTAGAGGACCCGCATTACGTCGGCGGCATTGGCCAGGTCGTCTACCGTCTCGAAGAGTGGCACCACGTCCAGCATCAGATGGCCGTTCTGGTCGGCGACCAGGTTTTTGGCCAAAGCCACGACGCCCATAATGTCCAGCGCCGTTTGGGAATTGCTAATCACGTAACGATGCGCTCCCGGCAGCCCGTTGCGCTGCTGAATGGTCGAAATGGTGCGCATCGAACCGAGAATGTCTTTAGTGGTGACGTCCTCGTAATCGTCCTCACGCAACGGAATGTTGAGCGAAAGCAGCAACTCGATTTTGCGGGCCTCGTCCCAATTTTGGTAGTCGTCGTATTTCAGCAGCGGAATTTTCGATTCCAACCTTTTCAAAATATCCTCCCAGGCTTTGAGGTGCTTGCGGCTGTCTTGCCGGATGTCCAGACTGGCAAAGAAGAAACCGAACAGCTTGATTTTCAAGATCAAATCATCCAGTACATCCAGGAAAAGCCCCTGATGCTTGTCCACGAGTACCTGCCGCGCTTGTTGCAGTTCGGCCATGAGTTCGTCGGCGCTTTGGTAGCCTTCGGCTTCGGGGCCAAAAATGGTGCTGTTCATCTTGCGCTCCATCGTGGCCACAGTATCCTCCACACCCTTGAAAGTCAAACGGCGCTTGAGGTTACGGATGTCGCGGTAGTAGCCGCGCAGCAGCGAGTCGCGCAGTTTGGCGGCTACCTTAAGCGTGATGTCGGCGTTGACGAACGGGTTACCGTCGCGGTCGCCGCCGGGCCAGAAACCCAACCGGAACACGTCGGGATAGGGCCAATCGTGGGCCGACATGCCGAGGTTGTCGATGAGTTTTTTAAGAATAGCCGGAATGGCGTCATAAAAGACATTTTCCAAAAACCAGGTCAGGCTCACCGCTTCGTCGTAAGGCGTGGGCTTGGTATGGTTGATGAAGGCCGTTTTGCCCAATTGCAAAATCAATTGGTTCACCGCCGTGAAGTCATTGATGCGGATGGATTCTTCCAGGTCGTTGATGATGCCCAGTACCTTGCCCGGATAAAACTGCGTGGGGTGGGCCGTCAGCACGATGCGGACGCTGAAATCCTGTAATTTGTCGAGCATTTTCTTGCGCAGCGCGTCAGTATCGAGGCGGTCGGCCAGGAACTTGACCGAGCCTTTGCCGTCCATTTCGTGGGTGCTCTCGAAGGCCGCGTCCTCCACGGAGTCGAACAAGACCACCTGCCGCTCGATGTATTGGATGAAAGCGAAGAGCAAATCCATGCGCTGCTTCGTGGTGGCTTCTTCCAGATACTCCCCAAAAAAATGCTCGATGATCTGGCGCGGCGACATATCCTTTTCAAAACCCTCCTCACACTTCTGGGTGAGCAGCGGCAGCAGCGAACCCGTCTGAAACACACCGCGATACGGCAAGCTCAGAAACAGGCTGTTGAAAATATTGTACTTCGTAACGACGGCTTCCTGGAAAACTTGGTTCATTTATTCTAGGGGATGAGAATTGAGAGAGTGTGCAGTTACGTGAATAGAAAAACTGCTTCAATCTTGCTCTTTACAAAAGAAAATTCATGCTTTGAGAGCAAATATACCTTGAAAATATTGGTTTGGAAGCCCCAAAGCTAGATTTTTTAATGGCTGATTAATCTGAAAAGACTCAATTTTAAATCTATCGAGCTTATTTCATTCTCAACCGCTCGGGCGGCCCGTCCCTGCTCTCAACTCTCAACTAATTCAAGCCTTCGGGTGCGCCTGCTGGTGGGATTTCTTGAGTTTTTCGATGGAGTTGTGAGTGTAGATCTGGGTAGCGGCAAGGTTGGCGTGGCCGAGCAATTCCTTGATGGCGTTGAGGTCGGCCCCCCGGTTGAGCAGGTGCGTGGCGTAGGTGTGCCGCAGCACGTGCGGACTTTTCTGGGACAACGTCGTGACGGCAGAGAGGTACTTCTTTACAATTCTTTGAATAAAAACCGGGTAGGCGGCTTTGTTTTTGTCGGTCAGGATAAGTCGGTCAGTGTTTTCAGCGGGCATTCTCTCCACTACGTATTGGATAAGCAATTTCGTGAGCGAGTTTGTAATCGGAATGAGTCGCTCTTTGGATCGCTTGCCCGTTACCCGCACAACACGGGTCAGCGCGTCGATGTCCTTAACTTTCAGGGTCAGTAGCTCCGAAAGCCGCATTCCAGTGCCGTACAGCAATTCCAGAATCATGCGGTCGCGCAGGCCGGAAAAATCTTCGGCAAACGCCACTTCGTCAAAGAGCAAATCCATCGCCTTTTCCTCGACAAAAGCGGGTAGCTTTCGCTTGGTTTTCAGCGATTGCAAGTTGCGGGCGGGATTGTCGGCGATGCGTTGACGACGGCGCAAAAAGCCATAAAATGAGCGCAGCGTGGCCATTTTGCGGTTGACCGAAGTGGCATTTAGTCCTTCTTCCACCAAACTAACTATCCAGGAACGCAACATGGGAGCCGTGGCCGTTTCGGGGGTGTCGCACTCGTACTGAAACAGCAGGTATTTGACCAACTGATCCAAATCACTGGCGTAGGCCGTCAGTGTGTGTTCGCTCAGGCGCTTCTCGTAGCGTAGGTGGTCGAGAAAGAGTTCAACGTTCAAAGTTCAGGATTCAAGCGGGGCCATCCCTGCGATTCGGTTTTCCGAGCAATTGGTTTGCCTAAAATACAAAAACCCTTTGCTCAATAACAAAAAAAGGCCGTCTTACGCAAGACAGCCCTTTCATAAAAAAAATACAGAATGACCTCAAAGGAGAATGTACCTCCTTCAATCAAACTACGAACGGCACGGGCCGCTCCATAAAAACGAAAGTCTAATCTTCCAGATGCCCGTACGTCTGCTGCTTATAAACGGCATTCAGAATCTCGTGGCGACGCTTGACGGATGGCTTCGTAAAGGCCTGGCGGGTACGCAACTGGCGCATAGTGCCGGTTCTTTCAAATTTCTTTTTGTACCGCTTCAAAGCGCGGTCGATCGACTCGTTGTCTTTTATGTTGATAATCAGCATAGAACTATATGGAATTTTTTGTTGGCTTTCGAAAATTGGGACTGCAAAGAAAACATAGTTTTGCGGGAAAATCAAGGCTGGAAAGTGTTGAGAGTTAAGGGTAGTAAGTTGATAGTAATTAAAATATTGAAAGCCAGAAGATTAGCGAAATTTATCAGAATAAAATAATTGTGACCAGGCAGTTAGACACGGCTAAATCTGCTAAATTTGGCATCTTTTTCCGTACTTCTAACCTGATTATGAACCGAATTGGCATTATCGACCTGGGCACCAACACCTTTCATCTGTTGATTGTGGAGAAGAGTGGTGAGGAAATCACCAAGATTTTTCACGAAAGCCGAGCGGCGCGGATTGGGCAAGGCGGGATCAATCAGCGCGTCATTACGGAGGCAGCCGTCGAGCGGGCTTTGAAGGTGCTTCGCTTTTATAAAGAGAAATTACTGGAATACGAGGTAAAGGCGGATAACGTCTTTGCCTTCGGGACAAGCGCGGTTCGCAATGCTCAAAATAGTGAGGAATTTTGCCAAATCGTAAAAGAAGAAACGAACATTATCATTCGGGTCATCGACGGGGCACAGGAGGCTGAGTACATTTATGAGGGCGTGAGGGCAGCGGTGGAGTTGGGCGAGGAACCCGCGCTGATTATGGACATCGGCGGCGGCAGCGTAGAATTCATCATCGGCAACCAAAGCCAGATTTTCTGGAAGCAAAGTTTCGAAATCGGCGGGCAGCGGCTTATGGAGAAATTTATGCGCACTGATCCGCTCGCTGAGGGCGATCGCAAAAGAATTTTTAATTATTTCGACGAGCAACTCATTCCCCTCGCCAACGCCGTGCATCAGTACGCGCCCGCCACAATCGTAGGTTCGTCCGGTTCGTTCGACACGCTGGTAGCGATGGATTTCATGCACCGCACGGGTACCCCGCCCGACCGCAGTCAAACCAGCTTCGAACTGCCACTGGAAGAATTCTACCGCAGCTACGAACAGTTGCTGAGTCGCGACCACGACGAACGAATGGCCATCCCCGGCATGATTGCCCTGCGCGTGGACATGATCGTAGTAGCCACCTGCCTAATCGACTACATCCTCCGCACCCACCACATTCACCAAATCAAAGTATCGACCTACGCCCTGAAAGAAGGCGCCATGCAGTCGCTGCTGAAATAGTAAATCAAATTTTTCCCGACAATAATCAAAAAAGACCCGTATTAGCGGGTCTTTTTTGATTGAAATATTCAGGAAATGGTTGGCTGTATGCTCACATTCTTAACTCTCAACCAAATTAGGCATACGTATTCAACATCACCGGCATCACCAGCATCAGAATATCTTCGTTGTCTTCCTGCTCCACAGGAATGATAAGACCGGCGCGGTTGGGGGCCGAGAGTTCAAAAGTAATGTTCTTGCAAACCAGGTTGCTCAGAATTTCGATCAAAAACTTGGCATTGAAGCCAATTTCCATCGGTTCGCCATTGAATTCGCACATTAGCTTCTCGTTGGCCTCGTTGGAGTAATCGAGGTCCTCGGCGGAAATGGACAGCTTGCCCGGCTCCATCTTCAGGCGCACCTGGTGCGTGGTACGGTTGGAATAAATCGAAATCCGGCGCAGCGAATTCAACATCTCCATCCGGTTGATGGTGAGCGTGTTGGGGTTGTTCGTCGGCAGAGCATTTTCGTAGTCGGGGAACCGCTCGTCGATCAGGCGGCAGATCATGCGGATGTTATTGAAGCTAAAAAACGCGTTGGATGCTGTGAACTCAGCTTTCAGAGGCACATCGTCGGCGGGCAGACACGATTTGAGCAGGTTCAACGCTTTGCGCTGAATGATCATCGAGGTATCCGCCGCCGCCTGAATATCGGTGCGGCGGTAGCGGACCAAACGGTGGCCATCAGTAGCGACGAAAGTGGCGTTTTCAGTGCCAATTTGTACGAATACACCCGTCATGGCGGGGCGCAAATCGTCGGTACTGGTGGCGAAAATGGTGTTGGCGATGGCCGTTCCCAAAGCCGTGGAAGAAAAATCGACCGACTGACCGCGGTTGACGCCGGGCGTCTTGGGGAAGTCGATGGGGTTCTCGCCGGAGAGTTTATAGCGGCCATTGTCCGACACGATTTCGGTACCGAAGGTATCCTCATCCACGTTGAAGGTAATGGGCTGTTCGGGCAAACCGCGCAGCGTGTCGAGCAACAACTTGGCGGGTACCGCGATGGCCCCCTTATCGCCGCCCTCCACCTCGATTTCTGTAATCATCACCGTCTGTAGGTCCGAGGCCGTGACCGTCAGCGTATTCTTTTCAAGATTGAAAAGAAAATTTTCCAGAATCGGCACGATCGGATTGGTCGAAACGACGCCATTGATGGCCGACAACTGTTTGAGTAACACCGAGGAGGAGACAACGAACTTCATAAGACGCAGAGGCTTTGATGAGATGAAAGTATGGGGTTGGGTAGGGTTTTTGGGTCAGAAACGGCTTTTAGGCCGTAGGGGGACAAAAGTAAGAAAAATAACCAAGCGGTCAGCCTTGCCGGGCGAATTTGTGCCGCCGCCAACCGTATCGCGCCGCCCCGAAAAGTCCGATCAGTCCGAGAGGCAGCAGCAGGTTGAGTAACTGCCATTGGGTGCGTTCTTCCTGTACCCGGATTTTGTCCAACGGCCGCAAGCTTATTTGCTTGGTGCGGGCCGTAATGATTCCGTCGGGGTCGAGCATATAGTCCAGGGCGTGCAGTACGAAGTCTTTATTGCCAAAAACATTGTTCGTCACGCGGTCGAAGCCCAGCGGAAAGGGCGTGTTGCGCCGGAAGTCGAAGTCGTTGACTACCACGTCGCCATCGGCGCAGAGCAATACTTTGCCCGCCGCCCCGGATTCTTTGAACGTCGCCTTACGTGGGTCCTCGGGCAGAATCCGGTTTTGGAATAAAGACACGAAATTGCCCTCCAATAATACCGCCGCCAGCTTGACCCCGCCCCGATACTCACTGGGTTCGGGTTGTTGACGGGCCTCGTTGTAGGCCACCAGCACGGGAGCGTTCAGGGTTTTGGTGTAGGGCGAAGTCAGCAGCAACGGCGTCCGCCGGATGCCCGGTGCACCGCCCACGGTGTCGAGCGAACTGAGGTAGCGGGTATAAATGGCGTCGATATTGCGGGTGATGGGGCTGTTGCCAAAGTTATTGAGCAAAGGAAGAAATCGCCACGGCAGCGGTTGAAGCTGCGGCTGATCGCCCATGTTCCCCACATTAAGTAAGATTTTTGCGCTGTTCATGTCCTTGACCAGATTGGCGTTCAGACGAACGCCCCATTTGAAGAACAAATCGCCTAAATTCAAGTCCAGCGGCTGGGCAAAGGTGCCTTCCAAACTAATGCTGTCTACCTTGGCACCGTCCACAAAAAACAAGGCCTTGCCGCCATTGACGACGTACTGGTCCAGCTTATACTGCTCCTCGTCGCTGAACCGCTGGTCGGGTTTCAGCACTAGCAGCGCGTCCAGCCCATCGTAGGAAGCGGGATTGTTCACGTCCAGAAATACGTCGTATTTCTGCTGCATCGTAGCGATGAGATCCGAGAACCCGGCGGGCGAAGAAGAGGTATGGCTTACGACCAGCCCGACCCGCCTGCGTTCCGTCGGCACCAACTGCCGGATGGCCGAGGCTAACTCGAATTCCAGGCCTTCGTAGGATTGGTTCAGCCGCTCTTCCGGCGAACTCTGCGAATTAAACTTCAATAGCTGCACGGGTACGGCCAGTGTGTCGGCCTCCACGATGGCTCCCGGAAAAACGATTTTCTCGGTACGCTTCCCACCTTCATTGTCAAACAGATTAGTCGGGGTCAATCCGGCCTCGACCAGTTGCTGGTACTGCTGACCCCGCTTTTCCTCTGAAGCTGCCACCGAAGGATCGATAAACTGAAAAGAGAGGTGTCCATCGGCATAGTTCTTGAACTCCTCCAAAGTCTCCCGCGTGGCCGACTCCAAACGTTCGAAACCCGGTGGAAAGTCTCCCGATAGATAAACAGAAACCTTCACGTCCCGATCCAGCCCCGCCAGCAGTCGCTTCGTGGCGTCCGAAACGGTATAGCGCTTATCCTCCGTCAAATCCCAGCGCAACGACACGAAGGAAGCGAGATAGTTGAGGGCGATGAGGGAGACTAGGAGTAGCAGGATGCGTGGCAGGAAGCGTTTCATAGGGGCTATCAGCTTTCGGCAATCGGCTCAATTTGAACCCAACCGCTTAGCCTTTGTCTGTTTTAGTATAGTTTCAATGTCTCAATCAATCGTCTGAAAGGTTGATAGCCGAAAGCCGACTGCCGATGGCCCTACATAAATATCTTGACGTCCGTAACCCCCTCCCGATGTTCTTCCAAAAATTGCCGAAAAAGCTGGATTTGTTGTTCCTGGACGGAGAAATCCATGTTCAAGTCGTAGTTTTCCTGGTAAACCTCCCGGAAATCGGTGATGACATAACGCAGGGAGCGGACACCTTTGGCTTTCAGGGCCAATAAATAAAAATTCTGGTGGTTGTACGTGAAGCGATCCGGTGCGTAGCGGCCCGTGGTTTTCAGGTCCACGGCCAGGGTTTTGCCCACGACATCGACATAGCCGTACAGCAGCACATCGCCAAGTTGATACTGGCAATAAACCTGCGTGTCGGCCATCGGGCGCGGCAGCAAGGCGCGGGCCTTACGGATTACCTCGGGATCGAAGAAATCTTCATCAGTGCCTTTAATGACGGCTTCTTCAAAAGAAACTCCCCTAGCCTGCGCCTGCGTTTGCGGCACGGGAACCCGATTGATTCGATCCAGTAATTCTTGTTCTGTCAGGTAGCCATTCTGAAAACGCGCGAAGGTGTTGAGGAGGGTCGGGTAGAGTCGGTAGCGAATATCCATCAGTTTTTCAAAATCAAATACACTCCTATTACTAAAAAAGCCACGCCAACGAGGCGCAGGGGGCTGACGGGTTGGAGGGAAAAACCCAGCCAGCCGTAATGGTCGATGGCGATGGCGGCGAGGAGTTGCCCGGCGACGGCCAGAGCCAGCATATTGGCGGGACCTAATTCACGCACGATGAAAATCACCGACAATACGTAAAACGACCCGAACGCACCGCCAACAAATTTCCACCAACTCACTTGCCGTAAAGTTTCCAACGAGGGCACCGGTCCCGTATTGAAAAAAGTAAAGGCAAAGATTAGCACCGTCAGCCCACCCGAAAACGAAATAATCGCCGCCAGAATCGGATTGTCGATCGCCAGCCGCATCTGCGAATTTACCCCTGCCTGCACGGTCGTCGCCATACCGATCACGAACGCCAGGAAGATGAAGAAATAGAACATTTTTTTGGGTTAACTCCTTAAATCTCCCACCTTATCCGGGTCAATGCTGCCGTAGTGGTGGTAAACGCGCAATACGATGGCCAGTGCGACCGTCACCTCGGCGGCGGCGACTACAATCACGAACAAGGCGAACAATTGTCCCCGCAAAAGTACCGGGTCGTGGCGGCTGAACGCGATGAGGTTCAGATTCACGGCGTTGAGCATGAGTTCCAGGCCGATCAGGATGCCGATGACGTTGCGCTTGGTCACGGCCACGGCCAGGCCCAGGCTGAACAGTGCCGCCGCCACGACCAGAAAATAAAAAAGGGGAACGGTAGAATTCATTCGGTCGGGTCAGGGTTGCGATTCATGGCTAAATGAGCGGCACCTACCAGAGCCACGAGCAATAAGATGCCGGCAATCTCGAAGGGGAAAAGGTGCGTGGTCATCAATTCTACGCCCAGGGTGCGGATCGTGGAGCGGCTATTCAGCGTATCGCCCAATAGGGCGAAGTTCGCCTGCACAATCACCAGAAACAAAACCACGAACAGGGCCAGAGCCACCGCTCCGCCCCAAAAACTGCGTCCCAAAGCCACCAAAACACGGTTCGGCGTTTGGGAAGTGGCTTCCGGGTCGGGAATTCGAGTGAGCATGATGCCGAAAATCAGCAGCACCAGAATCCCGCCAACGTACACCATCAACTGCACCACGGCCAGGAAATCCGCCCCCGCCAGCACAAACAGCGCCGCCACGCCCAGCAACGCCAGGAACAGCGCGAAAGCCGCATACATGAGGTTACGGGTCAGGAGAATGAAAACGCCGGAGCCGAGAGTAAGGACGGCGAAGACGTAGAAGGCGACTATTTCAGTGGACAATGGACGGTTGACAGTTGAGAGTTGATGGTAGTGTTAGGCTGCTCATTCATCTTTTGGCTTTGGGGGTTTCATTGTAGGGCGGAAAGGCAACTTTGGTTTGGGCTTCTCTTCGGCAGGTTCCTTTTCGGTTGGTGCCAACTCGCTGGAAGATGCGGGTTGTGGCGGTTTCATTGTCGGACGGAATGGCGCTTTCGGCTTTTCTCTTGGGGGGGCTACTTGCTCACTTTTGGGCAAAGGCTCGGCAGGTGGTTCGGTATTTTCTTTTTTAGCAGAAATGACGGGTTTCTTCATCGTAGGTCGGAAAGGTGCTTTTGGCTTTTCCACGATGGCATCTTCCGCTTTTGCTACTTCCGGCTCCGCAGGTGAAGCGGCTTTGGGCTTCATGCCTGGTCTAAATGCCGGACGCGGCGCGGCGGGGCGGTCGGTTGGTTCTACTTTAGGTGTGGGCTTAGCGGCGGCTTTTAGGGCTTCTTTTTCTGCCTGGAAGACTTCCAAAAGCCGCTTTTTCTCCGCCGCTTCGGCGGGCGTGAGGTTGCCAAACTCATAGACCATGTCGCGGATGTCCAGTTCGCTGTAGTCGAAGGTCTTGGTCATCGTCAGGCATTCCGTCGGGCAGACAGTCGTGCACAGGCCGCAGTAGCAACACTTGGCCATGTCTATGTCGAACTTGGCGGCATAAAGCCGGATTGGCGAGCCATCGGAAGCCTTGCCGACTTCCTCGGTGGCCCGAATCGGCTCGATCTCAATGCAGTCCACCGGGCAAATCTTGGCGCACTTGTCACAGACGATACAGTCGTCCATCTCGTTGTGCAGCCGATAGCGGCCGTTATCGGGAACGGGGATCGTTTCGAGCGGGTACTGAATCGTGACGATCCCTTCGCTTTGTCCAAAAAAATCATCGCGCCGAACGTCGCCCGGCAGCCGCCGCTTCCGCGCCGCCCACAAATGCCCCAGCGTCAAGCCCATACCTTTTGCGGTGCTACGAATTCCTGCGGCAATATTTTGGAAGTAGGTGTTGGCCATCGGCTTTCGGCGGTCGGCAATCGGCAATCGGCTGGGAAACACTCGAACGCCTTTCCTTATCTGGTGTTTTACAAAAGTAGGCGATTATACTTTACTTCCTCCCTTCCTCCTTTTATCCTTCCAAGCAACTCTCGCTGCACCGACGCCGTTTTATCCGTGTTGTACCAGCGCTGCGCTTCTTCGAGGAATTCGGTGTAAGGGACGGTCGGGCTTTTCTTGTAGTCCAACACGATTTCCTGCAAGGCTTGTGGACGCGGCCCCCAGGTGAAAAGTTCGGTACCTTCTTCGTCCAGGGCAATGAGTTTCGGGATGGATTTGCCGCCGTGGGTCAGGTAGGCGTTCATAATTTCGGGGTGTTCGTCGCGCAGCAGCATCGTGAGCGTGATGTGCGGATTGAGGGCCGCCACTTTGGCAATCACGGGCAGAATTTGGGCCGCGTCGCCGCACCAGGCTTCAGTCAGAACGTACCATGTTTGCGGGATGGCGATTTGGTACGCCCACTGCTGCAAGTCCATGTCCAGCTTCACCGTTTTGTCCAGGCGATGCATCCGAAACTGGTTCAGGCGGGTGTATTCCGCCAGTTCGGGTGATTGGTTGGGACCGGTGGTACTTTTTTCGGCGACTACCTGGTCCATCAAAGCCAGATATTCTTCGTAGCTGTAGGTTTGCCCGATATTCTCAGGCGTAAAGACGGTCGGCGCTGCGTTCATGGGGGGAGTTTTTTCCAGTAAAAACCCGGCCCCGCGCCTTTCGGTTCAGACTTTCCGCTTGATGTAAGTGCTATAATCGGTCTGCCGGGCCTCATAGTCTTTGGCCATCCACGGCGAACTGAGCAGAAAATCGGCGGTAGCGCGGTTGCAGGCCATCGGGATGTTCCAGACCACGCCCAGCCGCAGCAGGGCCTTGATGTCGGGGTCGTGCGGCTGCGCGGCCATCGGGTCCCAGAAGAAAATCAACACATCCACCCGTTCCTCGGCGATCATGGCCCCGATCTGCTGATCGCCGCCCAATGGCCCGCTCAATAGCCGACTGACGGGTAGGTTCAGGGCCTCCTCGACCATTTTCCCGGTCGTACCCGTCCCGTACAACTCGTGCTGCGCCAATGTATCACGGTTCTCGTGCGCCCAGTCCATGAGTTCGGCCTTGCGGTTATCGTGCGCCACAATGGCGATGCGTTTGCGGGGGAGGAGGTAACGGGAGAGCATAAAAAAGAGGATAAAAGGTCAAAGGTTAACGGTCAACGGCCCGGCCGTGTATGGTAACTCTTGTAGGGTCGGACAGGCGCACCTGCGAATCTATGTGTTCGCCCACATTGCCCGTCCGGCGTTCGTGCAATTCGCTGAAAATTAAGAAATCAGCGTCAAAAACTGCAAAGCTAACTTTTCCCGATCAAAATGTTCGCGGGCGTAGCGGTAACCGTTTTCGCCTTGTTGTTTGAGAAGTTCAGGATTTTTTAAATAAAAACGAACCTTTGCTGCGAAATCCACCGGGTTTTCCGGTTCTACGAAAATACCCGCGTTGGCGGCTTCCACCAATTCCCGCGATACGCCGTCGATGGCCATCAACACAGATTTTTGGCAGGAAAAATAGTCAAAGGTCTTGTTGGAATAGATGGTCTTGAACGTATCGACTTTCTTCAACACCGACGTTCCCATCTCCGACGCCAGAATATATTTGAACACCTCCTGCTTCGGCACCGCGTCCACAAAGCGAACGTTGGTCAAGCCGCGTCGTTGCGCCTCGGCTACTAGGTCTTTTTTCTGCATTCCATCGCCGATGAGCAGGAAAAGTACGTTCGTGTCACGCAGTAACTCGGCAGTATCCAGCACCTGTACCAGATGATTAGCCACGCCGTGCGCCCCGACGTAAGTAATCACGAATTTGTCTACTAAGTAATGTTCCCGGCGAAAAGCTTCGGCGTCAAAATTGCCCATCACTTCCTCCGACAGCACGAAGTCGGCAGCATTGGGAATGAAAATGATTTTCTTAGCCGGAATTTTCTTTTTGCTAATAAGAACCTCCCGAAAAGCGGGGGTCAATACATTAATGAATTTCGCTTTTTTATACACGAAGCCCTCGAACCAGTAGGCGAATTTGATAATCGTTTTATTGGTCAAAACGCCCGTGTCAATGGCCGATTCCGGCCACAAATCCCGCACCTCGAAGACAAAGGGCGTCCGCTTCAACCACGAAAGCACCAATGCAGTGATACCCACGAACAGCGGGGGCGATGTGACGACAATTACATCGTATCGGCCTTTGGCCAGGCGAATCCCTGCCCCAATACTGGAAAAGGTAAAGGAGAAATAGGCCCAAAGTCGCCCCAGAAAATTTGTGTGGTAGCTTTTCGAGACGTGGCATCGGATTACCCGTACTCCGCTGCGATTAATATTTTGCTGGAAGTAAGGGGAAAACCGACGCTTGCCTGGGTGTTTTTGCGTTTTTCCGCCCATGTAATGCACCATTCCGGCCAGCACCGTCACTTCGTGGCCCGCTTCAGTCCAGACTCGACTCATCTCATTCCAGCGCGAGCCGCCGCCTTCGTCGTCTTTCAGGAAGAATTGGTGAATGAGGAGGATACGCATGGGGCTTCGGCTCCGCTCAGCCTGACGGGATTCAGATTGACAGGATTTCAGATTTTTGCTTTAATTATGGTTTTTAGGTATCGGTTTGGCGTCGTAAACACCAAGCGAGGCACCCGCACTTTCTGTCCGTATGTTTCGGAATACCAGCCTTCGGTTTCGGTCAGGGCAATTTCATTATTTTTTTCATCGAAAGCATTCAAGGAAAATTTCTCGAAAAAGCCTTCGCCCGGATGCCAAATTTGGTGCATCGGTAGCGCAGGTGGCGCATTTTCGAGCCAGTCTTCGACGAGCCACGACAGTTCCCCTGCCGCTTTCGTTACACGCCGACGGTGAATGATTTTTTTTCCAACTTGCCGGAATCCCGTGAATTGGCCTTCAAAAATAAACTCGTTCTCTTCGGAGACCAGCCAGCCCGCGCGGCTTTCCCTGATCCAGTCGTACCAAATAAAGCGCGGTCCTTTGCGCATTTGGTCGTAGTCGCCCAGCATAACGGTGTTGTGCGAAGCCGTCCCGGCAAAGTAGCGCGTCCAGCGTTCGTCGGTATTGTAAAGGTACGAACCCGCGTCACGCAAAATGTTCTCGCCCTTCACCCAGAGGTCCAGATGCAGGTTGTCGGCCTGGAACGGACGATCCTTATAATGACCGCAACGCAGGAAAGTCAGTGTCCCGGTGTCGCGCAGGACGTAGTAGCCACCGTTGTCGAAGGCTTCGGCTCCTTCAACTGTGGTCTGTGGAGACACCGCGTCTGTCAGTCTGAGCGAAGTCGAAGACAACACCTCTTCCAATGCATTTAGTTGCGGCCTAAAATCGCGGAAGTGGCTTTCTGTAAGCGAGAAAAACAGCGCACCGTCGTTGTTACCGTAGTTGGGCAGCCAGCCCGTGACGTCATCTTGACAGGTGCGCAGGAAGTGCAGCGACTTGCGGGCGCGGTCGTACACCACATCATCCCAGCGTTCGCCGTTCTCGTGCGCGACTTGAATGGCCAGCGTGAGAAGCTGCACCGCCACGCGGTGGTAGTTCATGGAAAATTGCAGGAAAGTACCGTCTGCGTAAATCTGGTAGGCGATTTCCTGCTCGAACCAGCGTTGGCCGTCTTTTTTCCAACGGCTGCTTTCCGGAAAAAACGGATAGAACAGCCCCACCGTGTAAAGCGCGAGCGTCTCCGTGAGGGCGTGGTTATTACGCACCACGCGCCGCGAAAAATGGATGTGCGCCGCCACGTGCCGCATTTGCCAGTAAATGCTGTGGATGATGCGGGAAAAACACTCAGGGGTAAGGACAGAAGTATTTTTGTAAAAATGCAGCGCAAACGTCCAGTTCAGGACTCGCAGCGAAATTTCCTGGCTGCACCGCCAGTTGGGGCCGCAGTTGATGGGATTTTCGGCGATCCAGCTATCTATTTCCCCAAAAAAAAAATGCCGACTGATCTTCTCCAAAAGAAATATCGTAACGAACAAGGTCATACAAAAACGTGAAGCGCGATTTTTCCCAGACGTACTTGATGTCCCCCGCCTCGGCCGAAAAATCGGAAATTTCGGTCCAGTGCTTGCTGGCATCATAACGGTACCCCGTCAGCGGATTGGTAAGCCAATCTTCCACTTTGTATTCCCGACCGCCAAAAAACGATAGTCGGCCCAATTTAAAAGCTGTGACGCGATTTTGCAGACTTTCGCGTTCGTTCTCAGAAATTTCAAGGTTTGGATCGAGGCCGGGAAATCGAAGGCTAAGCTTTTGCCAATCCTCTCTTGGTATGAACTCGCGAAAAGCAGGGCGGGTGGGAAATCGTCTTTTCAGTAAGCCCGACCTGCTCGACACTTCATACCCAACCCGGTGCGCCACGTACCGAAATCCCATGTTTTGGAAAAGTTGCAGGGCGTCCTTCAGCATTCAGGTTGTTGATTTTTAGGCAGCTGGTGCCCGGGTGGCTCACGGCAAGATACACGACAAATCAAAGGGGTTTGTAAATCAAAGGAAAATCCGCCAATATTACGAGCTTAGTTCCGCTATTACTTTTTCCTCTGCTATGGCCTTTATCAAATCCGTTCGTGACGTATCCCCTACTTTCGGCGACGGCTGCTGGCTCGCCGATAATGCCACCGTGGTGGGTGACGTAACGATGGGCCAAAACTGTACGGTTTGGTTCAACGCCGTGGTGCGGGGCGATGTCAACAGCATTCGCATCGGCGATTATTCCAACATCCAGGACGGGGCGGTGATTCATTGCACCTACCAGCGTTTCGCCACCACCATCGGCAGCTACGTGTCCATTGCGCACAACGCCATTGTACACGGCTGCACCGTCGAGGATCACGTACTGATCGGAATGGGGGCGATCGTGATGGACGGTGCGGTGATTGGTACCGGTTCTATCATTGCCGCCGGGGCCATCGTGACGCAAAATACCAAGGTAGAGCCGGGAAGCATTTATGCCGGGAACCCGGCGAGATTTCTGAAGAAAATCACGCCCGAGTTAGCGGCTATCATCGACCGAACGGCGATGAACTACGTGACCTATGCGAGTTGGTATGAATAGGGACTTCAGAACTCCTCCTTCCGAGCATTGAGGTAGCCCTTGACCACGGTGAAAGTGGTGATGGCCAGGAAGAAGAGGATTACATACTGCACGTAGTCCACGATCCAAGGAAAACGCTCTCCAAAAAGGTAGCCACCGCCCGTTAGCAGTAAAATCCAGACGCAGCCGCCCACGACGTTGTAGGTCATAAAACCCGGCCAGGGCATTCGAACTAATCCCGCTAAAATGGGGGCAAAGGTGCGAATGATGGGGAGAAAGCGGCTGATAATGAGGGTACGGCTGCCGTATTTATCGAAATACTTTCTGGTAGTTTCGATGTTTTTTTTCTTGAAAAAGAAAGATTCTTTTCGGTTTTCAAGGTCGTCACCGAAGAACCGCCCGAACAGATAGCCCACGAGTGAACCCAGAATAGCCGCCGCAACCATGCTAAGCAGCAGGGTGCCGATGGGGACATCGAGGGTACGAGTGCCGCAGAATACGCCCGCCAGGAAAACGAGGTAGTCGCCCGGCAAGAAAAATGCAAAGAACAAGCCATTCTCGGCAAAAACAATCAGGGTGATGACGATCAATCCGCCGGTGCGGATAATTTCTTCGGAGTTGAGGATGTATTGAAAAAACTCAATGATGGCGTCCATACGGTGGGATTTGGCTCAAAGCTACGCAATTTCCGAAAGTTCCAGCCAGCGCATTTCCTTTTCAGCCAGCGCATCGGTGATCTGCTCGATCTCGACCGACCAAGTGGTGAGTTCTTCGTGCGAGCCACCATTGTTGAGTTTTTGGATCAATCCCGACTTGCGGTTTTCCAGCTTCGGTAACTCGGCTTCCAAATGCTCCATTTCGCGGCGCTCCTTGAAGGACAGCTTGCGATTTGTTACTTCGGCCTTGTTCTCCACAGCCACCACCGCCGTCTCTTCCCTGACCTTATCGCTTCTTCCGACTGAAGATTGACCGTTGTTTCCCTGACGATCAATGGCTTCCTGCTCTTCCAGCCAAAGGCGGTAGTCGGAGTAGTTGCCGGGAAAGTCGCGGATTTTTCCCTCGCCCTCGAACACAAACAGGTGATCCACAAGTTGGTCCAGGAAGTAGCGGTCGTGGCTGACGATCATCAGGCAGCCGGGAAAGTTGGACAAAAATTCTTCCAGCACATTAAGGCTACTGATGTCGAGGTCGTTGGTCGGTTCGTCAAGAATGAGGAAGTTGGGTTCCTTCATCAGCATCAGCAGAAGTTGCAGCCGCCGCTTTTCGCCACCGCTTAATTTTTCCACGAAATCGTACTGCTTTTCCGGGGGAAAAAGGAAGGTTTCCAGAAATTTCGACACCATCACGGTTTGACCGGTGCCGAGCCGCACGACGTCGGCCACCTCCTTCACGATTTCGATAACACGCTGTCCCGGCTCGTATTCCAGGTCCGACTGCGTGTAGTGACCGAATTGCACGGTATCGCCGCGTATGACCTGGCCGTTGTCGGGCCGCACTTCGCCCGTGATCATTTTCAGCAGCGTGGTCTTCCCCATGCCATTCGGTCCGACGATGCCGATGCGGTCGCCCTTGCGGAAGGTATAGACGAAGTTATGGATCAATTCGCGGTCATCGTAGCTTTTGCCCACGCTTTCCAGCTCGATGATCTTGCTGCCCAGCCGCGTGGCGCGGACGTTCAGTTCCATTTGGTTGTCGGACTTCTTCTGGCTCGCTTTGTCTTTCAAGCCCTCGAAGGCATCCACGCGGTATTTGGCCTTGGTGCCGCGTGCTTTGGGCTGCCGCCGAATCCAGTCCAGTTCCTTGCGCATGAGGTTGCGCGCCTTGTCGATTTCGGCCGCCTCCACTTCTTCCCGCATAAATTTCTTTTCCAGGAAGTAGGCGTAATTCCCTTTGTAAGTGTAGGCCGTTCCGTGGTCCAGTTCCAGGACGTTGTTGCAGACTTTATCCAAAAAATAGCGGTCGTGCGTCACGACGAGCAGCGTGGTATTCTGGGTGTTGAGGTGGTTTTCGAGCCATTCGACGGTGGCGAGGTCGAGGTGGTTGGTCGGCTCGTCAAGTAATAGTAGGTCGGGATCTTCCAGCAGCACCTTAGCCAGGGCCACGCGCTTGCGCTGTCCGCCCGATAGCGTTCCGAAGAGAGCGTCCACGTCGTGAATGCCCAGGCGGCCCAGGATTTCCTTGGCCTTCGCCTCGAAATCCCAGGCTTTCAGGTGATCCATCTCTTCCAGAATATCCGTTAGCGCATCGTTATCGCCGGTTGCCAAAGCGTGTTCGTAGCGCTTCACCGCTTCGGCCACGGGATTGGCCGAAGCAAAAATTACCTCCATCACGGGCAGTTCGTCGTCGAACAGCGGGTTCTGGTCCAGGTAACTTACCCGGATCTCCTTCCGTATATTGACCTCGCCGCTATCGGGCGGGATCAACCCGGCCAGGATATTCATAAAAGTGGTTTTGCCCGTACCATTGGTACCAATCAACGCCACCTTATCGCCCCGGCTCATGCCAAAGGTCACATTCTTAAAAAGCCATTTCTCCCCAAAAGATTTGGAGACATTTTCGGCAGAGAGGTAGTTCAAGGGGGGGATGTTAGATTAGTGGTAGTGTAGGCACAAAGTTCCGAAGGCACAGAGACACAAAGTGGACTGGCGCACTATTGTGTTATAGTCTGAAAGGAATAGAGAGAAAATAGGCTTTACGCCCTGCATATCTGCTCGCACTACGTAGAAAACTTTGTGCCTCCCTTTTACAAGAACCCCAACAACGCTTCTCCCGTCGCCTCCGTTCCCAAAATTTTGTCGGCCGGGGTGTTGGCGTCGGCGATGTCGCGGGTGCGGATGCCGGATTTCAGAACTTGGTCCACTGCCTCAATGATGGCGTCGGATTCTTCTTTTAGGCCAAAAGAAATATCGAGTAGTAACGCCGCTGATAGCACGGAGGCCATCGGATTTGCCAGGCCCATACCCGTGATATCGTGGGCTGAGCCGTGAATGGGTTCGTACACGCCGGTACCGTCGCCAATGGAGGCGGAGGCCAACATGCCCATCGAACCCGCGATTTGGCTGGCTTCGTCGGTGAGGATATCGCCGAAGAGGTTGGCCGTCACGACCACATCGAAACGGCGCGGGTCTTTGATCAGCAGCATCGCCGCCGAGTCCACAAACTGGTGTTCCACCGTTACTTCGGGGTATTCCTTGGCTACGCGCTGCACCACTTCCCGCCACAGACGACTGGTTTCAAGTACATTGGCCTTATCAACCGACATAAGTTTCTTGCCTCGCGTCATGGCAGCCTCGAAGGCTTTGCGGGCAATACGCTCCACTTCGTACACGCTGTATTGCGCGATGTCGTAGGCGGTGTTGCCGTCGTCTTTCCGACCTTTTTCGCCAAAATAAATATCCCCCGTCAGTTCCCGGAAGAACAGAATATCGGAGCCTTTCAAGATTTCGGGCTTGATGGAAGAGGCCGAAAGCAGTTCGTCAAATAGCTTGATGGGGCGCAAATTGGCGTATAGCCCTAATTCCTTTCGCATTTTCAACAAACCCTGCTCGGGTCGGACCTTCGCACTCGGGTCGTTGTCATACTTCGGGTGCCCGACAGCGCCAAATAAAACGGCGTCGGAAGCCCGCATTTTTTCCAGTGTCTCATCGGGCAGCGGATTGCCCGTAGCCTCGATGGCCGCGTGGCCAATCAACGCCTCATCGTAGGTGAATTGGTGGTTAAATTTCTCGGCGATTCTCTCGAGAACTTTCTTGCCGACAGCAGTAACTTCTTGCCCAATGCCGTCGCCGGGTACTACTAAGATGTGTTTTTTCATGTTTCTTCTATAGTGTAAGACTCTGCGGACTCAGCGCAGAAATCTTCGGGTTCTCTTCGTTTAAAAACTTATAATAAATTGAGCATTTTTTGGGTAGCTTGAATCGCCGATACCGTCTGGTCCGAGTCCAGTCCGCGTGTTTTCACATCCCGTTCCCCGATCTTCCACGTTATAATCGTCTCGCAAAGCGCGTCCGTTTTACCACCAGGAGGAATGCGCACGGCGTAATCGGTCAGCAGCGGCAACTCGCTGTCAAGCCCCGCGTATATTTTCTTTAAAGCGTTCATGAAGGCATCGTACTGCCCGTCGCCCTGAGCGCTTTCCTCAAAAGTTTCTTCCTGAATACGCACCAACAGGGTCGCCGAAGGCTTCAGGTTTTTAGAATGCGTCAGCACGTAGTTCAGCACCGTTACCTTCTCTTCGACGACCTCGCTGTCCAGCACGTCGGAAATAATGTAGGGCAAATCCTCCGGTGTGACAACTTCCTTGCGGTCGCCCAACTCAATGATTCGCTGGGTGACTTTCTTCAAATCTTCGTCGCTCAGCGTAATGCCCAGATCACGGAGGTTATTCTCGATGTTCGCCTTACCGGAAGTTTTGCCCAGCGCGTAAAGTCGTTGTCTTCCGAAGCGCTCCGGCATCAACTTACTGAAATACAGATTATTTTTCTTGTCACCGTCGGCGTGGATTCCTGCCGTTTGGGTAAAAACGTTTTCGCCCACCAGCGGCTTATTGGAAGGAATGCGAACGCCCGAAAAGGTTTCGACAATTTTGCTGACCGAGTACAGCGACTCCTCCCGTACCGACGTGCGCACCTCCGGCATGAAGTCATTCAACACAGCGATGGTACTCGCCAGGGGCGCATTGCCGGCCCGCTCACCCATGCCGTTGACGGTCAGGTGCAGTCCGTGCGCCCCCGCTCGTACGCCTTCCAGCGCGTTGGAAACGCCCAAGTCGTAGTCGTTGTGCGCGTGAAAATCGAAATGCTGGCAGGGGTAGCGGTCAATAATAGATTTCACAAACTCGTAAGACTCGGCGGGCGTCAACACCCCCAGTGTGTCGGGCAGCATGAGGCGTTCGACGGGCTGCGTCACCAGAAAATCCAGGGCTTCAAAAACGTAGTCGCGTGAGTTGCGCATTCCGTTGCTCCAATCTTCCAGATACACGTTGACCGCAATGCCCTCTTCCCGCGCTCTTTCCACTACTTGCCGGATGTCGGAGAAGTGTTGCGCGGGCGTCTTTTTGAGCTGGTGCGTAAGGTGATTGAGCGAACCTTTCGTGAGGAGATTCATCACTTTTGCCCCGGCTTTCTGCATCCATTGGATGGACGCCTCGCCGTCCACAAAGGTCAGCACCTCGATTTTATCCAAAAAACCGTGCTGCGCGGCCCAGTCGGTAATCTTCTTCACGGCCTGAAACTCCCCGTCCGATACACGGGCGGAGGCTACTTCCAGGCGGTCGACCTTCACTTCCTGCAACAACAACTGCGCGATGGTCAGCTTCTCAGCGGCCGAAAACGACACGCCGCTGGTCTGCTCCCCGTCGCGCAGGGTCGTATCCATTATTTCGATTGATCTCATTTTTTGGCTGTCGGCCATCGGCTGTCGGCCATCGGCTGCTTGTTCGACCTAAAAAAGCCGAAAGCCGACAGCTGATAGCCGAAAGCCTTTAATACATACTCTCCTCCGCGAACGCGCCGATTTCCTGCTTCATGGCGCGAAGGTAGTCGATGTCGTCGTAGCCATTTGTCAGATTGTGTTTTTTATAGCCGTTGATGGCGAAAGATACCTGTTCGCCCGTGGGCAAAATGGTGATGGTTTGGTCAGTCAGACTGACTGCCAGCTCTGCTTTGGGGTCTTGCTCGATAGCCTGGAAAATTTTGTCCAAAAACTCGGGCGTCACCTGCACGGGCAGGAGACCGACGTTGATGGCGTTGTTCTTGAAAATATCGGCAAAAAAGCTCGATACCACGCAGCGGAAGCCGTAGTCGTACAAGGCCCAGGCGGCGTGTTCTCGACTGGAACCGCTACCGAAGTTCTTGCCACCGACGAGGATTTTGCCGTAGTAAATCGGGTTGTTGAGGACGAAGTCCGGCTTGGGGCTGTCGTCTTTGTTATAGCGCCAGTCACGGAATAAATTGTCGCCGAATCCCTTGCGCTCAGTCGCTTTCAGGAAGCGGGCGGGGATGATCTGGTCGGTGTCCACGTTCTCGATGGGCATGGGAACAGCGGAGGATTGGAGGGTGGTGAATTTGTCGTAGGCCATTGTTTTGGTTTTTACCACTAAAAAATATCTCAAAGAAACTGTCTTGGGTCGGACACTACCCCCGTTACAGCCGCTGCTGCCGCAACGAAAGGGCTGGCCAGCAAAGTTCTCGCTCCCGGCCCCTGACGACCTTCAAAATTTCGATTGGAAGTACTGACGGCATACTTACCCGCTGGCACCTTATCGTCGTTCATGGCCAAACAAGCCGAGCAGCCGGGCTGCCGCAGCTCGAAGCCTGCCTCCGTGAGCACATCCAGCAGACCTTCTTCCTTTATTTGCGATTCAACCACGTGCGAGCCGGGTACCAACCAGGCCGTTACGCCGTCGGCTTTACGACGGCCCTTCACAATCGACGCAAAGGCTCGAAAATCCTCGATGCGGCCATTGGTGCAGCTTCCCAGAAACACGAAGTCGATGGGCTTACCCAGCATACTATCTTTTTCGGCGAAACCCATGTAATCCAGCGATTTGGCGTAGGTTGCCGCGCCGCCTTGGGTTTGCTCCGCCGTGGGAATGTGTTGCGAAATGCCCGCGCCCATGCCAGGATTGGTGCCGTAGGTGATTTGGGGTTCGATGTCGGCGGCGTCATAGGTGTACTCCAGGTCGAATTCAGCGTCGGCGTCAGTTTTGAGGGTTTCCCAGTACGCCACGGCTTTGTCCCAGGCTTCGCCTTTGGGCGATTGCTCGCGGCCTTTGAGGTAAGCAAAGGTTTTTTCGTCGGGGGCGATCATCCCACCGCGCGCCCCCATCTCGATGCTCATGTTACAGACCGTCATGCGGCCTTCCATGCTCATATCCTCGAAAACTTCCCCGGCGTATTCCACGAAATAACCCGTGGCGCCGCTGGCCGAAATCTGCGAAATGATGTACAACACCGCGTCTTTGGACAAAACGCCTTTGCCCAACTTGCCATTGACCGTAATCCGCATTTTCTTGGCCTTGGGCTGCATGATGCACTGCGTGGCCAGCACCATTTCTACCTCCGAAGTACCAATGCCGAACGCGATGGCCCCGAAGGCGCCGTGCGTGGAGGTGTGCGAATCGCCGCAAACGATCGTCATCCCCGGCTGCGTGATGCCGTTTTCCGGGCCGATGATGTGGACGATCCCGTTTTTGGCGTGGCCCAGTCCCCAAAAAGAGATGCCGTGCTTAGCAGTATTATCAGCCAAAGCCTGCAACTGATTGGCCGACAGTGGGTCGGCCACGGGCAGGTGCTGGTCGATGGTAGGCGTGTTGTGGTCAGCGGTGGCGAAGGTACGCTGCGGGAATAGCACCGCCGCGCCCCGGCTTTCGATGCCGTTGAAGGCTACGGGGCTGGTCACTTCGTGGATGAAGTGGCGGTCGATGAACAGCACGTCGGGGCCGTCGTCGATGTGGCGGACGACGTGGGCGTCCCATACTTTGTCGAATAAGGTTTGTTTGCTCATTTTTTGTTTATTTTTTGCTTTACTCTATCAATAATTTCATCGCGTATATTATCAAGAAACTCAATCAGCGATGGCGACATACTCAATGTCCTTAATTATTTCCCGTTTGACAAAATCAGCCAATCCCATCCAAGTGACCAACTGCACTTTCCTTTGAATTAACTCTTGCAGTTAGTAACTAAGGTGAACTAAGCTTTTGAAAGTCTTTTTACCATCCTCAAATTCAACCAGCAAATCGACATCGCTATTTTCTTCTTGCTGATTCCGTACAAATGAGCCGAACAGACCGAGACGTTTCACACCAAATGATTTTATATCTGTCTGGTGTTGGTTCAACAAGTCGAAGATTTCGCTTTTGGTTTGGATGGTTTGTGGCTGGACAATTATTTTTTCAGGATTAAAATGGAAACGCTGGTCGTAAAGTCTTATCCTACACTTTGAACGATGCAAAATTGAGAAATTTGCTCCGTTCGCCCATAACGCAAAACGCCCAAAGTTTAGCGATTCTGAGCTTTGGATGCAAAATTACCCAAATAAACAATCTTTTCCTCGGCACCAACGGCTTCTGTCAAGACTTCCATGACGCCTGCCCCGCCACATGGTACCGAACCAAGCCTGGCATCGGGCTTTTCTGGATTGACCCCAGTTCTAAGCCTTTCTCGACTAACACCTCCTTCAAAAATTCTCCAAAGTAATGCGCAACCGAACCCGTAAAATGCACGGGCAGTGAGCCGGAACCGGGATGGCGAACTACATAAATGTCGAGAAATACCCGGAAAGCGTCTTGCACGAGTGCTCTAATAAAAGGATGAGGCAGGTACTGACTCAAAAAAGGTGCGAAAGTGGCAAAGTAGCGGTTGGGAAAGGGCTGTTTGTAAGCTCGATCCAGTACCGACAGCCGCGCGACATCGGGATAAACAGCGCGAAAAGCCTCGTGCAGTTCAGTAGGCAGTTCGCCGTGCAGGTAGTGAACCACCAACCGCTTGCCCAGGTAGCCGCCGCTCCCTTCGTCGCCCAGCCAAAAACCCAGCGAACCAATATTATTGACGATTTTCTCACCGTCGTACAGGCAATTGTTGGAACCTGTCCCCAAAATGCAGGCGATGCCCGCTTCTTGCCCGCACAGCCCACGCGCGGCGGCGAGTAGATCGCTGTGAACGGCGATAGCGGCCGTGGGAAAAGCGGCAGCCAACGCATCGCGAGCCGGGCGGCTAGTGGCCTCGTCGGCGCAGCCCGCGCCGTAAAAATGGACTTCACTCACCGGGCCGCGCACGTTTGGGACGACTTCGGTGTGTAAGCCTTCCGCGATGACTGTCTGACTTTGGTAAAAAGGATTAAAGCCAACCGATGCGAAGCGCGTCACTTGCTGTCCATCGTCGTCGAAGAGTAGCCAGTCGGTTTTGGTGGAACCGCTGTCGGCGAGGAGAATCATTTGATGGTTCCGATGATGGTGAATTTACTGAAGACTTGGTCGGTGTGGGGGGCGTCGGGTAGTTCGTCGGTGAGGTCTTGGCCGGCCCAGTGTTCATAGTGCTTGCCGTCGCGCCACAGTCGTGAGTTCGTCACGTCGTATATCTTGCCCTGGTAGGCACACCAGATTTCGTCGCGATCCTGCCCGTTGCGCAGGGCCAGTTGGGCGCGGGTGTATTCTTTCATTAATGAGCTACCGCAGTTTTTTTGCTATAATGCGGGTAAATGTAGAAATTGTGGCCGGGTTTTTGGAGAATCTTACTCGATGGATATAAACCCAAACGGAAATTTCGTTCTTTTGAAGAAAATAATCAGGACATTCAATATCATGAAAAAAATTCAACTCCTTGTGTGGAGCCTGTTTCTGGCTCTCGGATTGTTAGCCCTAAGCTGTAAAAAGACGCCGCCGCCGATGACCGAGCGCATCGCAAAGGTTTGGTCGGCCAATACCATCAAAGAAGGTAGCACCGTGGTGTATACCAAGGGCGGAGCCAGTAATGCCAAGCCCGGCTACGCCAATTACAAGTTGTCTCTTAGTAAAGAAGGTACGGTCACCTACACCGAGTTCGACGGCAACACTTTCACCGGCCAGTGGGAGTTGAACGGCGACAATAAGCTGATTCTGAAAAACCTGAATCCGCAACCTACGGGTACTAACGGCACCATCGAGTTCGACATCACCGAGTTCAGCGATGGCAGCATGGTACTGACCCGCACGACTTCCAGCGTCAAAACGGGCGGCACGATTAACCAATACACGCTGTCGAATCCTTGAATTTTAGGTCAAACGGTTAAGGGGTAAAGGGTTCTTTTGAGAATTTAAAACCGGTAAGTTCGTCGCTACATTTATTCAAAGAAGCCGATTCGCTGGCGAATCGGCTTCTTCTCGTTTTGACTAACTTTGCCCGCCACGGTCAGGCGGCCCTACCGTTTAACCTTTTAACCATTAACCGTTTAACCCCCTTCTAACGATGTCCGAAATCCGCACCGAAATAGCCTCCCTGGGAGAATTTGGCTTAATAAACCGCCTGAGTGAATTCTTCTCCCCTACCCTATCCGATACCATCAAAGGAATCGGTGACGATGCCGCCGTGATTGATTTAGGCAAAGAATACGGTTTGCTGAGTGCCGACTTACTACTCGAAGGTGTTCATTTTGACCTGAGTTTCTTTCCCCTCAAGCACCTGGGCTACAAAGCCATCGCGGTCAATGTTTCTGATATTGCAGCCATGAACGGCCTGCCGGGGCAGGTGACAGTGAGCCTGGCGGTGAGCAATCGTTTTTCGGTGGAAGCCGTAGAGGAACTTTACGCCGGGATACGGGCGGCCTGTACCGATTTCAAGGTAGATTTAGTGGGCGGCGACCTGTCGTCGTCGCGCTCGGGGCTGCTTATTTCGGTGAGCGTATTTGGCAAAGTGGCGAAGGATAAAATCGTTTACCGCACTTCTGCCCAGCCCAACGACCTGCTCTGCGTCACCGGCGATTTGGGCGCGGCTTATCTGGGCCTACAGATTCTGGAACGCGAAAAACAGGTTTTTCTGGCCAACCCAGAGATGCAACCCCAATTGGAAGACCACGATTACGTGGTGCAGCGGCAGCTCAAACCCGAAGCCCGCATGGACGTCATCTACGAACTGGCCGAGGCGGGCATAGTACCCACCGCCATGATCGACCTGTCGGACGGGCTGGCTTCCGACCTGCTGCAACTGAGCAAGGCGTCGGGTGTGGGGGCAATGGTATTCGAGGAAAACCTACCCATCGACGAGCAAACTTACCTAGCCGCAACTGAGCTCAACCTCAGCCCCATCACAGCCGCCTTGAACGGTGGCGAAGACTACGAACTTCTCTTCACAGTCCGTCAGGGGGATTATGACAAGATAAAGAACAATCCCAAAATCAGCGTCATCGGCTTCGTGACTGACCAGCCGCAGAGCGTTGAACTTTCCTTAAAGTCCGGCACCAAGGTGCCGCTCGTAGCGCAGGGGTGGAGTTAGCTCCATTTCACATCCACCGCCTTCGCTTCGGCGACTAGCTCTTTTACTTTCTGCTCGTCGTCTTTGCGGCAGATGAGCAGGACGCCGTCGTACTCGGCTACGATGAAGCCTTCCAGGCCGTTGACCACTACCAGTTTGTCCTTAGGGGTTTTGATAATGCAATTGCTGGTGTCGTGCAGCAGTACGTTGCCCTCGACTACGTTTTCATTTTCGTCTTTCTCCGAAATCTCGTACAGCGATTTCCAGGTTCCCAGGTCCGACCAGCCGAAACTGCTCAGCACCACGTGGACATTATCAGCTTTTTCCATGATGCCGTTGTCGATCGAGATGCTACCGCAGTGGGAGTATATTCTATTGATATAAGGAATCTCGTCGGGCGTGTAGTACAGTGATTCGCCGTCCCCAAAGAGTTCGGCCATCTCGGGCAGGTATTTTTTGACGGCTTTCTTTAGCGTCTGCACGTTCCAGACGAAGATTCCCGCGTTCCAGACGAAATCCCCGCTTTCCAGAAACTGTTCGGCCAGTTCGAGATGGGGTTTTTCGGTGAATGTCTTCACCTTTTTAACCGTCATCTTGTCGGGAATGTACTGGATATAGCCGTAGCCCGTGTCGGGGCGGGTGGGCTGAATGCCCAGCGTCACCAGCACGTCGTTCAGATGCGTTGCGCCCAGAGCCACCCGGATGGTATTGCGGAAAGCTTCTTCGTTCAATATAATATGGTCGGCGGGGGCTACGACGATGTTGGCTTTGGGATCGCGGGTTCCGATTTTATAACTGGCATAAGCAATGCAGGGGGCCGTGTTGCGGCGGTGCGGCTCGAGCAGGATTTGGTCGTCGGTCAGGAACGGTAGCTGGGCTTTTACCAAATCCCTATACTCATGGCTGGTGACAACGTATATATTTTCCTCAGGGCAAATACCTTCAAACCGGTCGGCGGTCTGCTGGATCAGCGTTCTTCCGGTACCCAGCACGTCGTGAAACTGCTTGGGAAAATTGGTACGACTGAAAGGCCAGAAGCGAGTTCCGACGCCGCCTGCCATGATGATAACGTAGGTATTCTGCATAAAAATAAAGGCTGAATGAATGTGAAGTTTTAGGTTGAAAGCAAAGCTACAGTTTTTCTTTACTAAGAAAAGCGCCGATTCGATTCTGAACGTTCTGACGAATGTTGGCCCAAAACAAATTAATGTCGGCGTTGTGCCAGTTTTGATTGCCGATGAAAGCGCGACCCTTAATATAGGGTTTGTTTATCCAAAGCAAGCCATCGTGGCACTGGGCGTCAGCAAGGTGTGGGTAATAAGTATATTTCAGACCCACACCACCAAGGTTTGCTTTTTGTGAAACATAAGCATCGTCCGTTTGCCAGGAAAGCGGATTGGTACAAACGGCAGCATTCACTTCGTTTTGGTGCCATTCTGGATAGTAATTTTTGGCAAAAGTCCGCCACGATACGAAGCAGTGGGTCTGATCGGGCGCACTGCCGGGCGGGATGGTCACGAATTCATCGGGCTGCACCCCCATGCCGATGAGGTAGGCCACGACGAGTCGGTCGCCCAGCGGTTTGTCGTCAAAAAACTCCTTCAACAGCCGGATGGCGTGCAGCGTTCCCTGACTGTGCGCGGCAATAACGATGGGACGGCCCTGATTATAGTTTTGCAAATAATACTCAAAGGAACTTTTGACATCATCGTAGGCGAAATCCAACGCCTGGTCTTTGTCTTTTTTATTCGGGCTAAGGAAAGCATAGAAATGAGCCTGGCGGTACCGAGGCGCGTACACCCGGCACGAGCCGTTGAAGACCGAAGCCTGGTTGAGAATCGTGCTCTCGTCGGTAGCCCGATTCAGGGCGGAATCGGCCAGGCTGGCGTTCCACGGAAATGCGCCGTCGGGTACCTGGACGTAAGTGGTGGGATAAATAAAGAAAACGTCGGCTTTGGCACTAGCCTGCTGATCTTTAAAATCGGAGCGCAGCGGTACGCGATCGGCGGCATCTGCCATTCCAGGCAGGGCGGCCCAGGTATTTTGTTGCGTGTAGTCAGGCTTCGGGTCAGGGATGGGTTGAGCGTAAGGAACGGTAATGACCACCTGGCTACACACGTTTTTTCCCGACCAGCAAACAAGGCACAGCGTCAGGGCTAGGATGATTGCCAGGCGTGGCGCAAAATTCATTTTGGATTTTTTGAATGTGAGTAATAAGTAAATTGTAATTATTTAAATAAAATAAAGAAAAAATTGCATGGAAGTGTTACTATCACCTAATATTACGTTCAAATTAAATCAAAAACATTAGCCTATTAAAGAACATGCTTATACTATTTACCAAAAATGCACGGCTCGCTACCACGCTGGTACTCGTTCTCACGCTCGGGTCACTGGCTTTTGGCCAGGACATAAACACGAAGGTAGCCGGTAAAGTAACGGACGCCACCACCAAAGATGGCCTGATCGGGGTTAGCGTCCAGGTGAAAGGCAAGGTAATCGGAACGATCACCGACGGCGACGGCAAGTTTGAATTCACCACCACTACCGACCCTCCGTTTACGCTGGTAATCACTTCGGTGGGCTACCAAACCCAGGAAGTGGCCGTGAGTGGCAACCAAACCAACATCACCGTCAGCCTGGCCGAACAGGCCATCATGGGACAAACCGTGATCGTGTCGGCCTCGCGGGTGGAGGAGAGTATCTTGGAGTCGCCCGTGGCGGTAGAGCGCATGGACATCCGGGCGATCCAAAACACGCCCGCCGCCAGCTTCTACGATGGACTGGCCAATCTCAAAGGCATCGATCTGACCACGCAGGGGCTGCTATTCAAATCCATCAACATGCGGGGTTTCGGTGCCACGGGTAATCCCCGCACCGTACAGATGATCGACGGCATGGATAACTCCGCGCCGGGCCTCAACTTCCCCATCGACAACATCGTGGGTATTCCTGAACTGGACCTGGAAAGCGTGGACGTGCTGCCGGGCGCGGCTTCGGCGCTTTACGGTCCCAATGCCATCAATGGTTTGGTGCTGATGAACAGTAAAAGCCCGTTCCTGTACCAGGGAATTAGCGCCCAGGTGAAAACGGGCGTGATGAGCGCCAGCAACCGCGACGTGGTCACGACGCCCTTTTACGACGGCAGCATCCGCTACGCCAAGGCTTTCAACAACAAATTCGCTTTCAAAGTCAACCTTTCCTACATCAAGGCGCAGGACTGGCAGGCCACCGACTACACCAATCTCAACGTGGGCGGCGTGCAGGACGGCACCCGTGGCGCGGGCGTGGACAACGACTACGACGGCATGAATACCTACGGCGATGAGGTGCAGGCCAACCTCCGTACGGTGGGACAGGCATTGGTTACCCAGAAGCTGATTCCGGCGGCGGCGCTGGGCCTGCTTCCTGATGTCAACATAAGCCGCACGGGCTATAACGAAAGAGATTTGGTGGACTACAATACCAAATCGTTTAAGTCCAACGTGGCGCTACACTACCGCATCAACGATAAAATCGAGGCCGTGGCGCAAGTGAATTACGGCTCCGGTACTACGGTGTACACGGGAACGGGCCGCTACTCGCTGCGTAACTTCAACATCACTCAGGGCAAACTCGAACTACGCGGCGACAACTTCACCCTCCGCGCCTACACTACCCAGGAGCGCTCGGGCGGTTCCTATTTGGCGGGCCTGGCAGCTATTTCCATGCTCAACGAGGCCACGTCCCACGCCACCTGGTTCGGAACGTACACGGGTGCTTTCCTACAGGCAAGGGGAGCTGGCGTTCCTCAAGACCAAGCCTTCATAGCGGCCCGCAACTTTGCCGACCAAAGCCTGCCCCAACCAGGTTCCGAAGCCTTCAATAAGTCTTTCGACAAATGGCGCAGCACCCCCATCTCGCAGGGTGGCAGCAACTTTACGGACAAAACCAATTTGTACCACGCCGAAGGTTTGTACAATTTCAAAAACCAAATCAAAGTCGTGGACCTGCTTGTGGGAGCCAACGTGCGGCAGTACCAGTTACGCTCCAACGGGACGCTGTTTGCCGATACCAAAGATGGTCGTAATGGTACTATCGGCATTACGGAGTTTGGCGCTTTTGCTCAGGCCAGTAAGACTGTTTTTCAGGATCACCTGAAACTGACGGGTTCACTGCGCTACGACAAAAACCAGAACTTCAACGGCCAATTCACGCCACGCGTGTCGGCAGTGACGACCTTCGGCAACAGCAACATCCGCCTTTCGTACCAGTCGGGCTTCCGTATTCCCACGACCCAAAACCAGTACATCGACCTGAAAACCCCCAACGCCACCCTGGTCGGCGGTTTGCCGGAGTTCAATGAGCGCTATAAATTAGAAAGCGGGATTCTGCGCCAAAACCTGGATGCGGAGGTCATCAAGAAGCTGATTGCGAGTGATCCTAGTATTATCCAGGCCGCCACGCAATACGCCACGGCAGTAGTGACCCAGCAGGCTACGGCAGGAATCACGCAGCAAGTGACCGCCGGCGTGACGGCGAGTGTCAACGCTGCGGTGGCCGCCGGACAGATCCCCAACAATCCGCAGGTGATTGCAGCGGCGATTCAGCAGGGCGTGGCGGCGACTTTGCCGGGGGCGTTGCAGCAGAATCTGCCGGGTATTTTGCAGGCGCAGGTACCCGGTGTAGTGGCGCAGGTAGCACCCGCTTTTGCGCTGGCCAAAGCGCCCAAATATAAGGCTGCCGCGCTCAAACCCGAGCGCATAGCTGCCTACGAAATTGGCTACAAGGGCATTATTGCCAAGAAATTATTCGTGGATGCCTACTACTATTTCAGCCAGTACACCAACTTCATCGGCTCGGCCATTATCGTGGTACCCACCGCCCCTGCCGCGCCGGGTCTGCCCATCGAGTCGGGCGTGAGCAGCGCCAGCACCCGTCAGGCTTACCAGCGTCCCGCCAACACCAGCGAAAAGATCAACGTGCAGGGCGTGGCGATCAGCGCTGACTATTCGCTTTTCAAAGGGTACTTCGTAGGGGCCAACTTTGCCTACAACGCTTTGGATGAAAAGGCTTTCGTCCAAACCGCCGAACTTCCCTACGCTGGTTTTAACACGCCCAAGAACCGCTATAACCTGAAAGTGGGTCGCCGCATCGGCAGCGCCAACCGCATCGGGTTCAATGCCTCTTTCCGCCATCAGGATGCCTTTGTGTGGCAAGGTGGCTTTCAGCAACCCACCAGCGCCGACGTTGTGGACCTTTTCAGCAATACCAAAGTGAAAGCTATCAACAACCTCGACGCGCAGGTGAGTTTCAAGCTTCCCAGCTTCAAATCTATTGTAAAAGTGGGCGGCACCAACCTCTTCGGCAATCCTTATGTGCAGGCCTACGGCAGCGCATCGGTGGGTTCGATGTATTACGTTTCGCTGACGTTCGATGAGTTGTTGAACTAGCGGCTGGCTTTCGGCGGTCAGCTATCGGCTTTCGGCCGGGCGGCGCAATGCTTTTGCATTTGACCTTTTAGAGAATATTTGTAAGAAAAGCGCGAGTTCCCCAATTTGGGAAGCCCACGCTTTTCTTTTGTTGAAATCTCCGGCTGGAGTTATTTTTTCTCCCCCACGTATCTTTCAAAAAACTCGTAAATTCTCAAAATGCGGTCGAGGCGTTGGCGGGGGTTGCCGCTGCGGCTGAGTTCGTGGGTGGCACCGGGCATTCTTAGGTATTCCACGTCCTTGCCCAGGATTTTGAGACTTTTGTAGAGTAGTTCGCTCTGGATGACACCCGTGCGGAGGTCGTTTTCACCGTGCATGATAAGGAATGGCGTGTTGATATTTTTTACAAAAGTCTGGGGCGAATTGGCCCGCATGGAGGCCGCCGCTTCTTCTTCCCAGGGATAGCCGCCGAAGTAGCCCGGCACCAGCCGCCAGGCGTTTCCCTCGCCCATGAAGGTAGTTAACTCATACACGCCGCGCTGGGCGAAAGCGGCCTTGAAGCGGTCGTCGTGGCCCACGATCCAGGCCGTGAGGTAGCCAGCGTAGGAACCGCCCGTGATGACCTGCCGACTGGTGTCGACCCAGGCCTCTTTAGCGGCCTCAGTGGTGGCGGCCAGCACATCCTCGGCGGGCCCGGTGCCCCAGTCGCGGTAGTTGGCTTTCATAAAATCGACGCCGTAGCCGCCCGAGCCGCGCGGATTGGCATACACAATACCGTAGCCCTGCGAGCAAAAAAACTGAAACTCGTGCCACATCGAAGCCTCGCCCGGCCCCCACATGGCCGTGGGACCGCCGTGCATTTCCAGCAGCAGCGGATATTTTTTGCCCGATTCCAGGAAAGTGGGCTTCATAATCCAGTAGTCGATCGTCTGGCCTTCGGAGTTGGTGAGCGTCCGTTTTTCGGGATAGCTCAGGGCACGGGTTTTGACCCAGTCGGTATTGTGGTGGCTGAGTTGCGCTTCGTTTTTAAAGGACAAATCAGCCCGGTACAGTTCCGAAGGGTTGGCGACTTCTGTTTTGGCGTAAAGCACGTCTTTACCCGAAACCGCAAAATCTGTAATCCCGAACAAGAAGTCTGTCATACGCTCCACCTTGCCCGAGGGCATCGCCATGCGGTAGGCGGGGGCACCGCCGTTGGCCGAAGCGGAGAAATAAAGTGCTTTGCTGTCTTTGGCCCAGGTCAGGCTCCCCGCCGAGCGGTCGAAGTCAGAAATAATCGGTTTTTTCAAATCCGCCATGTTCACCACGCCGATGCGACCCTGATCCAGCAAAGCGGGACGAATGGGGGCCAGCGAAGTCACGAAAGCCAGGTACTTGCCATCGGGCGAAAAACTGGGCTGGCTGAATGTGCGCTCAGGGTCGGTCAGCAGCGTGAACCAGCCGCTGCCGTCAGCGTTGAGGCGCACGATGCGGCTGCGCAGCGAGCGGTCGGGATGCAGCAGGCTGTCGCCCTGCGTGACGAGGACGATGCGACCGTCGGGCGTCCACTCGGCCTGGCCGTAGTTGTAGTACCCGTGGGTGAGCGGCCTGGGGGTAGCATCCTGTTTGGCTTCGATGGTGTAAAGCTGCCCGAATGAAAGCTCCGGCTGCGTGGTAGACTCGGCCTGGAAATTCAGGCGGTTGATAACTTTGGCTTTTTTGTCTTCGACGTCTTTTTGCAAAAAGGCGCGGATCTGGGCCAACGAGCCGTCAGGGTCCGGCTTGATGTCTTTGGCTGGTTTCACAAAAGTATTATCACCAAATCCCGGCTTTTCCAGCGACCAGGCCGGTAGTTCTTTCTTAGGATTGGTGATCGAATCCTTCATCATCTCGCTCATGCTCAGTCCGGCGGCGAACAAGATCGTTTTCCCGTCCGGCGACCAGCGCGGACTGCCCGCACCGTAGTCGAGGCGCGTCAGTTGCCAGGCTTCGCCGCCACTAAGTGGCAGTACGAAAATCTGGTTTTTGTCATTGGCTTTACGTACGAAAGCAATCCTACTCCCGTCCGGCGACCAGGCGGGTTGGCTGGCGCTTTCGGTCCCGTAGGTCAGGGCCTGCGGTTCTTTCTTATTTTCAAGATCGATCAGGTAGAGGTGCGTCCGGTACTCATACTCGAACTTGGTGTCGGGTGTAGCTTCCGTCTCGTTCAAAGTATAAACCGCCTGCTTGCCCGAAGGTGAAATGGCAATCGTACCGACCTGCGCGATGCGAGTCAGGTCGGTGGCTTTGACTTTTTCTTTGGTTTGGGCCTGTCCTTCGGCCGACGGTCGGGGCCCTACGATCAGGATAACGAGAAGGAGAATAGAGAGGTGTTTCATTTTTGGGGTTATCGGCTGTCAGACTTTGGGTTAGATGATAGAATGTCAACTAGAACCATTCATTGCAGCCAAGTTACGTCCCATTATTTTCAGATGACAGCGAACAGCTATATCTTCCCCTTCCCGCTATCCAAAAACGCTGCAAAATGCTCGGGGTTCAAATCATAGTTGATCGGAGCGACCAGTAAATTCCCTTCGCCGTTCACCAGGCAGTAGTACGGTTGAGCGTTGTTGTTGTATTTCCTGATTTGCAGGTCGGCGTTCTGAGCGCCGATGGTTTTCTTAACCCGCTGGTCGTAGGGCGAGGTGTACCACGCACTTTCGGGAAGTTCGGTCTTATCGTCCACGTAAAGCGCAACGATCACGTAGTCGTCGCGGAGCCGCTGCAGCACCGCCGGGTCGGACCACACGCGGGCTTCCATTTCGCGGCAGTTGACGCAGCCGTGGCCCGTGAAGTCGATAAAGACGGGCTTGTTCACTTTTTTGGAATAAGCCAGCGCCTGCTCGTAGTCGAAAAATCCTTCCAAATCATGCGGCAGGTCGAAGAGCTCGGCGTACTTGGGTATTTCGGTCAGCGTGGACACGGGGCCGATGGCCGCCTGACGGCGGCTGAGGTCGAAGTCGTGCGTAGCCTGCGGCGGCAGATAACCCGCCAAGGCTTTCAGCGGCGCGCCCCACATTCCCGGCACCATATAGACGACGAAGGCGAAGGTTACAATAGCCAGCAGAATGCGCGGGACGCTGACGATCTCGGTGGGTGAGTCGTGCGGCGTGCGGATTTTCCCTAATAAGTAAGCGCCCAACATCGCAAAAATCACGATCCAGAACGCCAAATACACTTCCCGGTCCAGCAGTCGCCAGTGATAAACCTGGTCGGCGATGCTGAGGAATTTAAGGGCCAAAGCCAGTTCCAGAAAACCCAAAACGACCTTCACCGTATTGAGCCAGCCGCCCGACTTGGGCAGACTTTTGAGCCACTGCGGAAAGAGCGCGAACAGCGTAAACGGAATGGCAAAGGCCGACGAAAACGCCACCATGCCCACGATGGGCTTCACCACCTCACCGCCCGCCGAGGCTACCAGCAGACTTCCAACGATCGGTCCCGTGCAGGAAAACGACACCAACACCAGCGTGAAGGCCATAAAGAACACGCCCAACAATCCGCCCTGATCGGCTTTCTCGTCCATTTTATTGACAAAAGCACTCGGCAGCACAATTTCGAACAAGCCTAGAAAAGACAACCCGAACAAGAAAAATATCGCAAAAAACAGCAGGTTCGGCAGCCAGTGGGTACTTAGGAAATTGGCGAAAGCCGGGCCGTTTAGCCGCGAGACGACAGTGCCGATGAGCGTGTATATCAGGACAATAGATAACCCGTAAATCAATGCCTTCGTCTTCCCGTCTTTTTGTTTAGTAAAAAAACTGACCGTCATCGGGATAATAGGGAACACGCAGGGTGTCAGCAAGGCGACCAAACCCGCCAGAAAAGCGGCTACGGCGAAGGTCCATAGGGAGGCGTCGTCAGTCGAAGAAGATTCATTTCCCGCGTAGAGGGCGGGCTTGGCCGCCGCGACGGCCGTGCCGGACGAGGTATCGGAATGGACGGTAGAGTCGATGAGCGATTCCTGCACGGCCTCCGCAAAAGTCTCGTTGGTGGCAGGAGAAGTAGTCGTTTCTGTCGGAGTGGTTTTCGCCGAGGCCTCCTCTTTCGGTTCGTCTTTTTTCGCCGCCGGGGCCACTTTCAGGCCCGTGAAGGTGAAATCATTATTTCCCAGTACACACAAGCCTGTTACGTGGGAGCAAGTTTGGTAGGTGGCGGCGGCTTTGATCGTCGGATTTTCCTGTAAAATCTTCACCGTCTGATGAAACTCGCCTTTGCCTTCAAAGTAGGTCACATCACCCTGCCAGACCTCCTCGAATTTTTTCTTTGGCTTTATAGGTTTCAGCTTGCCGACCTTTTCAAACGAGGCATTGGGTGTCAGCGTAATCTCCGTCAGCATCGGCCCCAGGTCGGCGTCGAAATCAGACGAGTACATATACCAACCCGGATCGATGGTGGCTTTGAAAACCAAGTCCACCGTTTCGCCTACTTTTACTTCTTTCTTGGAAAAAGTATGCGTCCAGGTAGCGTGGCGCTGGATTTGCGCTAAGGCGAGGTGGCTTAGTAGCAGAAAAGCCGCACCGAAGGCGGCGGTCATTTTGTTCATGCGGCAGAGCGTTGTTTCAAGCTAACGCAAAAATACGCCGCTTCCTTACGAAACCGCGCGTTTTGCTCAGACTAGGAAACAAATTAAGCCCGGAAAGATTCGTTTCTTACGTTCCCAAGTACACTGGGCTCAGTTCACGATTTCCAATTCCGCTACGACTGGCAGGTGATCCGAGGCATATTTCTCGTCGATGACCCTGGTGTTCGACACCTTGACGCTACCCGTTGGCTTGTACATGATGAAGTCGATGGTGCGGTTGGGGTTAACAATCGGTATGGTCGGGGCGCAGTCGTCGCGGCAGGTTCGCGTGAAATGCTGATCGAACAGATCGATGACGGAACTACCTTTCAGGGCGTTGAAATCGCCCCCTAGAACCATCGGTAGCTCGGATTTTTCAAAATGACCGATCAGGACCCTGGCTTGCGACAGGCGGTTGCCTTCTTTCAAATCCAGGTGCGTGCTGGCAAAAATTATTTTTTTATTGCCAGGCAACTGCACGGTGATGGAGGCTACGGCCCGGTCTTCGCCGCCCAGCGTGGGGTCACGCGGCAGCAGATAGCCCGCCGAGTCCAGGATGGGATGCTTCGACAAAACCGCGATGCCGTACTCGCCGCCTTGGTAGTCCAGCGCTTTCATGAAAAACGACTTCATACCCGTCAGCCAGGCCAGCTCGCGGGCCTGATTCAGCTTCTTGCCGGAACGTTCGGTGTAAATGTCCACTTCCTGCAAAGCCACCAGATCGGGTTTTTCCTGATTGATGACCCGCGCGATGGCTGCCACGTCGATCTTTACCTTCTCGGAGGGCGGGTTGGCATGGTGGATGTTATAGGTCATTACTTTGAACGTCCCCTTCGCCGCCGGATGATTGCCATTGCCACTTCCCGGCAGACTGCTGTTTTTGTGGCAGGCCGCCAGCAGCAGCATTAAGCTCAGGCCAAATACCCAGTATTTCATTCTTCCGATCCCCAATTTTTTTTTGGAAAATAACCTCATGATTGTTTTGAACGATTTTTGCGGGGAATATTGAATTGGCCGACCACTTCCCCGTCGTCGCGGATCATTTTTAAGTTCAATTCCTTCTGATTGGCGTGGAGTTTCGTGAGCGTTCTCGCCCCTTCCAGCGGCCCGCCCCCGATCGCGATGGGGTAATTGTGGTCTTTGTTGGGTTCGTGGGTCATGTAGCGGTGGGTGTGGCCCGAAATCTGTAGGTCGATGTTTGCTTTATTGAGAATCGGCCCGAATACCTCGCGGCAGTGCAGGGTGCCGTGCCAGTCGCCGGAATGGTAGGGTGAGATATGAATCAGCAGAACCCGGAAAGGCGCTTTTTTGAACGCCTCACTGGCTATTTCTTTTTCCAGCCAGCGGGCCTGCTTTTCGCGGTAGCGATCAAACGCCACCAAGCCGCCGTATTCCACGGCGTCGTCGGTTTTGTCCTCGCCCGAGTCCAGCACCAGGAAATGCACCGGTCCGCGCACGAACGAGAAATAGTACTTGTCGTCGGGGTAGGCGTAATAGTCCGGAATGTGCCGCGAGAAACTACCCCGGCATTCGTGGTTGCCCTGGGTGAGCAAGAAGGGTACTTCGCTGCCAAATATATCCACGCAGGGTTGAAGCAGGTGATTCACCATCTGCTGTTCGCTACTGACCCAGTCGAAGCAATCGCCGTTAAAGACCACGAAGTCGTAATCCTTTTTATTTCCCGTGTAGCCGTGGCGGTAAAGGAGCTGCGGAATAATCTGGGGACGGTCGTGAATGTCGTTGAAAATGACCACCTTAATTTCCTCTTCGTTTTCGGCGGGCGTCGCGAACGAGAGCATCGGGCCGGAAATGGTTTCGCCGAATTGCACCGTAGAGTTTCTGTAGCCCGTAATCTCGGTCGAGATGATCCGGTACTTGTGGACGGTACCGTGTTTCAGATTATCCAGCGTGATTTTATTGACGCGGTTATTGGCTTGGATCAGGCCGTTGTTGTAGCCGAAGCCCCGCTTATTGGTGGAATTCCGGTCGCCGTATTCCACCCAACTGAAACAGTTGCGGCTGGTAATCCATTGGATAGTCACCTCGCGGCTGCTCAGATTCTGCAAATACGAATCGACCACAAATTCGTGGTTTTCGGCGTTGGGCGCGGCCATCGCTCCCGCTGTCGGGAGCATGCTCAACGCGCCCATACCCGCCATCTTTTCGAGAAAAGCTCTTCGGTCTTTTAGCATGGAAATGAAAGATTTTTACCAGTTAGGATTCTGTTTGAGCTGAGGATTCAGCAAGAGTTCCTGCTTCGCAATGGGATACAGGTAATCACGGCTTTCGTCAAATTTCTTCTTGATATGGCCATTGACCACAATGTTACCGCCTTTTGCGCCGTTTTCGAGAATAATCTCACTGCCCAATTTCAGGAGTTGCGCACCTTTGACGGCCGGTTTGGCACCTTCGTAAATTACCAGATCCACGGTGCCGTTCTTGTCCAAATCGAAACTACCCGTGCCGGGAAAGTACATGCCCTTGAACTGCCGGGTGAGCAATTGGCCTTCTTTCCAGCGAATGATGTCGTCCCAGCGGAGGAAGTTCTCCATCACCAGTTCAATTCTGCGTTCCCGGCGAATTTCCAAAGTCACCCCGGTATTGCTGCCCGAAAGATGGGTGTATTCGTTAGCCAGATAGGGGTCTGGATTAGCGTTGGCCTTGTCCATATTCAGCGGCGGCATTCCCACCCGGGCGCGAATGGGCGTAATCGATCGATCCAGATCGGCCTGCGTGAGGGTGCCGCGTTCCACTTTGGCCTCGGCGTAATTAAGCAGCACTTCGGCGTAGCGTAACACGGGCATATCGGTGATGTCCTTGTTGAAAGTATCCCACTTGGGTTCCGACACGAATTTGATGAGCTGATAGCCCGTGACCGTGGCCCCAAATTCGGGAACCAGGGTGTTAGTTTCCCCAATCCGGGTATAACCGGGCGTGCGGATGGTCTGCTTCAGACGCGGGTCGCGGTTCTGCACTTCTGAGTAAAATTGCAGGGTATCGTAGCCTGGTCGGTCGGTGAAGCGGGTGCCATCGGCCATCAGGTAGCTGTTGACGAGCGTTTTGCTGAGGCCCGGCTTGCCGTAGGAGGCAGTCATGGTGTAGTAGTTGAGGTTGTGGTACACTTGCAACTCATCGCTGAAAGCCCGCGCCAGAATCACCTCTTCGGGAATGGCATTGTCGGCAGCAAATAGTTTTTGGTAGGCCGTCGAGGGTGTAGCCGTGTAAATTCGATAGCCGCTTTTATTCATCAACTCGTCGGAGGCGGCGATGGAGGCATCCAGAAACTTGTCGGCGTTGGGCAGATTGAACTCGGGATGGTACTTGCGGAAAGTACCCTCGTAGAGGGCCAGCCGCGATTTCAACGCCAGAGCGGTCCACTTGGTTACGGTATTTATCTGCCGCGAAGCGTCGAGGTTGGCAATGGCGTTGTCGATGTCCGCCATCACCGAATCCATAATCATTGTGCGCGGGTCGCGCGGGGCGGTCAGTAGTTGCTCGTCGGTGGATTCGATGGCTTGCGAGTACCAGGGTACGTCACCGAAGCGTCTTACTTTTTCAAAATAAAAGTAAGCGCGGAAGAAGCGGGCCAGGCCATTGTACTTTTTCACGGCTTTTTTGTCGGAACACTTGCCCGAGTTGGCCAGGAAGTAATTGATATTGCGAAGCTCCGACCAACTCCAGCCGCCACCCGAGGTAGGCACGATGCGGGTTCCCTGAATCTCGTCCCGCAGACTGCTTTTGACCACGTTGTCGGCGTCTTCGTTATAGACTTCCTCCGCCGAGGGCAGCATATTGTAGAACGAGTTGGTGTACAACAGCAGGTCGTTTTCCGTATTGAAGAATGTTTCGGGCGCAATGGCGTCCAAGGGCAGTCGATCCAGGTCACAGGAAACCAGGCCGATGGCTAAAAGGATGGAAAATATCTTTTTCATGTCTTTGCTGGTTGTGTAAAATCAGAAATTAATGCTCAATCCCGCTGAATAGGTCTTCGACAACGGATAGGTACGCCCGTTGGTAAAATCCCCGTCGAGCTGCTCGGGATCGATGTATTTGGTGCGGAACGATGTAGAGGTCAGCATATTCTCGCCGCTCAGGTAAATCCGGGCGCGGGGAATTCGTACTCGCTTAGTAAGGGCCTCCGGCAGGGTATAGCCCAGAACGACGTTCTTCAGGCGCAGGTAGCCCACGTTCTGTAGGTAGCGGTCGTTCTCGACGTTCAGACTGCCACCGCCGTTGAGGGCCGTGTAGCCGCGCAGCAGGGGAAAGTAAGCGTCCTTGTTCTCGGGCGTCCAGACGTCAGCCTCGAAGTCGCGGGGAATGAACGAGTAGTAGGGACGGGAGTAAGGGCCCCAGAACTTGTCGGCGTTCGCGCCGGGGTACCAACTGCGGCGCAGGATTCCCTGCACCAGGGCCGAGAAGTCGAAGCCGTTCCAGTTTGCCCCCAGGTTGAGACCGTACCGGAAGCGCGGCGTCGTGTTACCGATGATCCGCAGGTCGCCGTGGTCGTCCAGGGTGTTGGCACCTTCCGAAATCTTGCCGTCTCCGTTCAGGTCGATAAACTTAACATCGCCCGCCTGTAGACGACTCCAGTCGCCGGGGGCACTTAGCCGCCGCTTGTTCACGAGGCTTTGGTCCACGACGTACTCCTGGGCTTCCTGATCGGATTGGAACAGCCCCGCCACGCTGTACCCCCAGATTTCGCCGATACGCTGACCCACGTATCGATTCGACAGAATCTTGTTTGGGTTGTCGTACTTGGTGATCTTGGAGGTGTAGTCCGAGAGGATAAAGGTGGCATTGTACCCGAACGGCTTGCCCGCCAGTTTGCGCTGGTCTTTCCAGGATAGGGAAAGTTCGAAACCGTTCGTTTGCAAATCCCCGGCATTTTCGGTGGGCACGGACGCTCCGTACACACCCGGCAGCACCTTGCCCGGAATGAGCATATCGGTGGTCTTCCTGATGTAGGCATCGAAGGAGAGGCTCAGGCGGTTTTTCAGGAAATCCGCATCCAGACCAATGTTGGAAGTCGTAGCTTTTTCCCAGGTCAGGCCGGGCGTGATGGGCCGCGGGCTGCCCACGTACTGTAGTTTTTGGCCGCCCTCGATCCAACTGGACTGGCTGGTGGGCATGGTAGCAATGTAGGGGTAGAAGCTGGACGAACTGGAATTGGGCGGAAGCTGATTGCCTAGTGTACCGTAGGATACTCGGATCTTCAGATTGCCGACCACGTTTTTGAGCGGCTCGAAGAAGTTCTCCTCGCTTATTCGCCAGCCGGCTGACACCGAGGGGAAAAAGCCGTAACGCCGGCCTGCCCCGAAGCGGGAGGTACCATCGTAACGCCCGTTGACCTCGAACAAGTACTTGCCTTCGTAGTCGTAATTCACCCGAAAAAAGGCACCGAACAGCGCATACTCGTAGGAATCACCGTCGGACAATTGCTCGCCCGTACCCAGGTTCAAATCGTTCAGACTTTCGGACAACAGGTTTTTTCGCGCCCCGAACAGCCGTTGGTGCCGCTTGGTTTCGGAGTTGATTCCGGCGGTCAGGCCGGTGTAATGCTTGCCAAAGGTTTTGTTGAACGACGTGAACACGTTGGTCACGTGCATGGGATCGAACCAGAATGTCTTCTTCAACTGATCCGTGTTGTAGTTGGGGACGGGGGCCAGAATACCGGGCTGGATCGAATACTGCGCCACCGCCGAGCGGTACTGGTCGTCGGCGATATAGAACGAGAACGAGTGATTGGCCACCAGATTCCAGTTTTTGGTAAAATCGATCGTCACCGTGTTGATGGTCGTGAGTTCGTGGACTTTTTTGTAGCCCCCGGCGGTTCCGTCGAGCAGGTTGGCAAAAAGTCCATCGCCGATGGAGTAGTTGTTTTTCAGCGTATTGTAGGTAGCCGTTCCGTCAGGATTGCGGGGCGCATAGGCGGGTAGCGCGTGTACCGTAATCGCTACGAAGTTGGCATTAGCGCCACCTTCCCGGCCCTGGTAGCCATACTTCGAATCGAAGTATTGGGTATTATTGCTCACTTTCAGCCAAGGCAGAATCTGGGCATTCACCTTGGTGCGCATGGTGTACGAGGTGAACTTGTCCCGGTTGATTTTCATGATCCCTTCTTTCTCGAAGACCGAACCCGACAGGAAATAGTTTACCTTGTCCGTGCCGCCGGACACGTTCAGATTGTGCTGGCGCGTAGGCTGGTTTTCGTAGAACAGCGTGTTCCACCAGTCGTAGTTGCCGTAGTAATTGTAAATATCCTTGCCGTTGACGTTCTTGACTACGGTCCAGGGGCGATCAGAGTTTTCGGTCTTGTCGTAGCGCCGGGCTTCCAGCTCCTGGTAATCTTCCTCGGAGTAGCGGGTGTAGGTATTGCCCGTCGCGCGCTTAAAGGCCTCGTCGTTCAATCGCACCTGGTCGTAGCCCGTAGTCATGAAATCGGTACTCACCGTGGGAGTACCCCAGCCGAAGTTGTTGCTGTAATTGATGGAGGTCTTGCCACTCTTGGCGGTTTTGGTCGTCACCAAAATGACCCCGAAAGCACCCCGCGCACCGTAAATAGCCGAGGCGGCGGCGTCTTTCAACACCGAAACCGACTCCACATCGTTGGGGTTGATGCGGTTGATGTCGCCCGGTATACCGTCGATCAGCACCAGCGGACTGCCGCCGTTGATGGAAGTTTCGCCCCGGATGTTCAGGCTGCCACCCGCGCCCGGCTGGCCGGTGCCAAAGGTAATGTTCAGGTTGGGAACCATGCCCTGCAAAATCTGAGTCATGTTGTTGAGCGGGCGGTTTTCCAAATCCCGCGCCTGCACCTGGCTCACGGCCCCGGTCAGGTTAACCCTTTTCTGCGTGCCGTAACCCACTACCACTACCTCGTTCAGCGTCTTGTTGTCCACGGCAAGCGATAGATCGATCCGGCTACGGTTGCCCACGGTCACTTCCTGGGAAAGGTAGCCCACAAAACTGAATACCAACACCGCTTCGGCGTTGGGTACCCGGATTTCGTAAGCTCCGTTTTGGTCGGTGGTGGTGCCGGTGGACGTCCCGCGCAGTACCACGCTCACCCCCGGCAACGGACTTTGGTCTTCCTGGGCCAGGATAGCGCCTTTGATTAAAATATCCTCGGGTGCGGCCAGCGCCTGGGGTTCGATCTTGGGAGTCGGAGCGGTAGTTTCCTGCCTAACGGTTTTGGCGTTGGATAAAATAATCTGCCGATTCACCACCGAATAGTCAATCCCGTGCGGATGCAGCAGACCATCGAGTACCTCTGACAATTTGGTTTCCCTGACGTTCAGACTCACCCGCTCCTGTAGCGATACTTTGCTGCTGTACACGAACTTGATCTGCGTTTCCTTCTGGATTTGTTCCAAAGCACTCTTAATCGTCACGTCGGACACGCGCACGGAAACTTCCCGGTCCAGGATGGCCTGCGCCGAACCGTCCGTGGCGTAGCTCACGGTGGCTACAAGGGCCGAAATTATCCATTGTAATACCCCTATTCGCATGTATAGGCGCCAGCGGCGCGGCTTGTTTACTACAGATTTTTGCATAGCTTTGATTGTTTACTAGTTGAGCAAGACTGGTGGATTTTTTCCTGGCGGCTTGGTGGAACGAAGTTGCAGGAAGTTTTTGAAGCCCGGAGGTGGTGGAACACTTCCGGCTTTTTTGTAGAAAAGATTCTAGTTCATTGGCGTTCAGGTTTGGAGGGTTTAGGAATAACTCAGTTGCAGGGCTCGCCCGCGATGGTAATGGTAGTGTCCTGAATGGTGTAAGTGGATTCCAGCGAGCGGCAGAGCATTTCGAGAATGGCAGGTAGCGGCTGGTTCTCGAAATCGGCATTCAACCGACAGCGGGCAAGAGCAGGATTGGAAAGTTTGACATGAACCGCAAACTGGCTTTCCAACTGCCGGATTACGTCGCTGATGAGCGCATCCTGAAAATGAAAGGTGGAGGGTTGGTAAATTTCATTTTGGGCCAATTCCGGCTGAGCTTTGGTGAATAAACGTTTGGTGTCGGTTTCAAATAGCGCCTGTTGATTAGGCTTGAGCACCAATTGTTGGGCTTTCGCTTTGTGGTCAGGAGCCGATACCTCCACACTGCCCGTCACGACGTCGATTTCAAAAATCTTTTGGTCGGAGGCTGCTTTCACGTTGAAGCTGGTACCCAGTACCCGCACCGTCATCTCGCCACTGTGAATGAAGAAAGGGCGGCTACGGTCTTTCTGAATGTCAAAAAAGCCTTCCCCGGAGAACGTTACCGTTCGATTTTTTTGAGCAAATTCCTGGGGGTATCGAATCCGTGCTTCCGGGCGCAGCCATACCGTGCTGCCGTCGGGCAGCGTGTGCTGCACGATGCGCGGCTCTCTATTGACAAATTCCATCGGGGCAATTATTGCAGCGCCGGACACCGTCGCTGATTGTTCGCTCGGTGTGGGGAATGGATTATATCGGGTATAAAGCAGGCCACAAACAAGCAGGAGGGAAGCAGCAATTCCCGTGATCCATCCCCACGGGAAACTGCGTACAGGAATGACTTCTTCCTCGCGGTCCAGCCGATTGGAGATTTGCCGGAAGGCCTCTTTTAACAATTCCTCCTTTTCGGTGTTTGAAATAGGATCGAGAAGATTTTGATCCTTGGGCAAGCCCGCGTACCAGGCCTCGACCCGCACTCTTTCGGCTTCGGTGCAGCTACCTTGCAGGTATTTATCCAGTAATGCGGGGTCGGGCTTCATGGCTTCGGAATGGCGTACATTCCCTAAGTCGCAGCCAACGAACCCTGACCCTTAGTGCAGGCAGAAAAAAATTAAGAGAAAAATAAAAACAACAGCAAATAGGCCAGGTGTTCTTTCAAGTACACCTTCAAAAAGCGGAGCGCTTTGGTGATGTGTTGTTCGACCGTCTTTTCGGAGATATTTAGCTGGTCGGCCACCTCGCGGTTGGTCAGACCGCCGCGGCTGAGCGTAAAAACCCGCTGGCATTTGTCGGGAAGCAGATGTAGGCCTTCCTGGTACCGGGCGCGCAAATCCTGGGCGATGGTTTCCTGGTCCGTAAATCCCTCTTCACGATGCCGCTCGGCTACCCAACTTTGCTGCCGAGCGGCGCGAGCTATTTCCTGACGATGATGACTGATTACCAAATTTTTGGCCGCTGAAAATAGGTAGGCCCGGCAATTCTGCACTGACAAACTCCCCCGTTTCTGCCACAGCCCGACAAACAATTCCTGCACGATTTCCTGGGCGGTGTAGCGGTCGTCGACGCGGGCGTGGACGTAGTCAAAAAGCCGGACGGAATAGCGGTGGTATAAGATTTCAAAAGCCTGCCGGTCGTCGCTAACGCCAATGCTATCAAGCAACTTTTCGTCCGATAAATGGGCGTAGTGCGTCTCCATAGTCTTTCATCGTTGTTTGCAAAACCCAAGTTTTCTACCTGAAATCGCGACAAAATTCGCATAAATAAGCCAGACCAATAGCACTGCACAAGTTAAGGAATCTTGTACAAATCGGCACTCCATTTAACAAAAGGGTAATGAGGGGGATGAACTACCCGGAAGGGATCATCGACCAGCCGCCACAGGCTTTATTTTCAGAATTTTTTCAAAAAACTCCTCCGTTGCCCGCTCCACGCCGGGAACGTCCTTCGACGTGAAATGCGAGGCAATCACGTGGTCGCCGCTGTTAGGAAAAGCTTGTTCCACTTTCAGGGCGTCGGGCGTGCCGAGCTTGGGAAACATTTCCTTAATGGCCGCCACCGAGACGACCTGATCCTGCTCCTCATCGTTTTTGTAATAGTAGCCGACAAAGGCGGGCAATTTCACTTTTTCGTACACCTCGGGCCGCGCCACGGCGTCGATGGTTTGCTGCAAAGTCATCAGGCCGTTGGCGCTGTAGCTTTTCAGCCAGTAATTGCTGCGCGCTGAGCTGTCGGCACTCACGCGGTGCTTGCCCACGGCGGCATCCAGAATCTGCTGCCCCCAGGGACGGGTGGCCAGCTTCATGGCTGGGTTGGCCACGGCCATGCAGGGCGAATACAGCACAATCCCCTTGATTTCGGGGTGCGTGGCGGCTAAATAGACCGTCAGCAGCCCGCCCGCCGAAGTACCGATCACAATCACGCTATCGCCGATGGCTTCTCCGATGGCGAGGGCGCGCTTAGCCCCGGCCAGGAAGTTTTCGGGTGTGAGGTCGTCGAAAGCCTCGGGATCGTCGATGCCGGCGTCGTGCAGCCGCGCCAGGTACAGGTTAGCTCTGTAGCGCTTGGCCAGGTCGCGGTGAACGGGGTCGCCCTCGGCCTGGCTTGCGCCGAAGCCGTGAATATAGACGATGCTGTACGGCGTTTTTTGCCCAACTGAATCGGCCCATACGATGCGGGCCTCGTTGTCTCTTTTCAGGTCAGGAATGGCCGCTTCGGAGCGTTCGATGTCGGCTTCGAGTTCAGTGAGGTTCTGGGTGACGGTCGGCAGGGTGGCGTCGAGCGTGGCGTCGGGGACATCGGGGCCGACGGCATAAACAATGAGGAGTATACCGACGATAGCGGCCATCCAGAGAAGAAATTTTTTCATTTTAGGGAAGGGCTTTAGGGGTTTCAAAGTCCGAAAGTTACCATTTTCCCGCCAGACTCATAACCCCCAACGACGCACGGAGAGTTTAAGAACTTTGAACCGCCCGGGTGCCCCCCGTCTGAACTCCTTCACGGCGTCTTCACCACCGCCAACCTCCATAGCAACTCTATATGGCTGATTTCAGGAAAAGGAAGTGACATCTCCCTTTTAACAATGTACAACGGAAGACTCCCTCACGATTAATTTGTGGCGTAAAGTAATGGAATCTGCTGACTGCAAATTGATGTTACCGACCAGGTGATTTATGATACTTTGCCCCGCCAAAATGCCCATTTCGTAGCCCGGATACGCTACGGTGGTCAGGCTGGGCGTGATGACCTCGGAAATAGGATCGTTGTTGAAGCCTACCACCTTGATGTCCCTGGGAACATCGTTGCCCGCCTTCCTCAATTCCTGAATCATCTTCACGGCAAAAGTGTCATTTGCGATAAAAAGACCGTCTATCTTGCTGGGGGAACTCACGATTTGACGCATAACACCTTCTGTTTCGTCAGGGTAAAGGTTGGTTTCGATGAGCATCTCCGCCTTGGGCTTCCGACCATTTTCGCGCAGCGCTTTTTTGAAGCCTTCGTAACGCTCGCTGTATACGTTCCGCTTCAAATTACCGCTGATGTGCAGGATGTTTTGGCAGCCCTGCTCGATCAGGTGTTCCGTGGCTTCGTAGCCGGCCTGCTCGTTGTCGATCAGGATGGTCGTGCAACCCGGCATGTCCACCACACGGTCAAAAAATAGCAATGGAATGTCCCGTTCAGTGAAAGCCGTAAAATGTTCGTAGCTATCCGTGTCGTAGGCCAATGAAACCAGTAATGCATCGACTCCGCTATTGAGCAGCACCTGAGAATTGATAATTTCTTTCTTCTGAAATTCTAGTGACTGACTGATAATCAAACTATAACCTGATTTGTTTGCTACTGTTTCCATTCCCGACAGAACGGTGGACATGAAGTGAGAATCAAGCCTGGGGACGATCACTCCCAGCGTATTGGACTTCTGCTTGCTGAGGTTAGCCGCAAACTTATTAGAGCGGTACCCCATTTCTTTTGCCTTCGAGCGCACCATGCGTTTGGTTTTGTCGCTGATTCCCGGATGGTTGTTCAAAGCGCGACTGATTGTGCCGGGCGAGAACTCCAGTACTTCGGCCAGGTCGTAAATCGTAGTTTTCTTAGACACTCAGAGGATTATTAAGCAGAATAACGTGCAACAAAACTACGCAACTAATTTTTGAAAAATAATTTATGTGGGAAAAATCATACAATCACGGCCACAAAAGCCATTAGCAGTTAGAAAATTATAATTTATCAATGCTTTTATTTAGTTTTTAGAAGCATATATTGATGCAATCGGTTGCATTGAACACTTGCTCTTTCTACCTTTGTTAATATCGGGCGGAAAAAGTGCCCCGAGATTCAACCAATCGAACAGCGATTCTTTCAATCACCCTCCTTTTACCTAAATTATGAAACAACTTTCCTGTAAACTCTTACTGAAAGTAGCCTTCGTGGCGCTGCTTTACCTGACGGCGTTTCCCTACGCCTTCGCCCAAGACAGCCAATCCGTCTCTGGTAAGATTGTGGATGAGCGTAACCAGCCCATGATTGGCACGACGGTTTCGGAGAAAGGCACCTCCAACGGCACCTTCACCAATGCCAGCGGGAACTACACGCTCAAACTGAACAAGCAGCCCGCGACGCTGGTATTTAGTTTCATCGGCTACGAAGGTCAGGAAATCGAACTGAACGGCCGTTCGCAACTGGATGTGACGATGAACTCCACCGAATCGAGCCTAAGTGAAGTGGTAGTGGTGGGCTACGGCACTCAGCGAAAAAGCGATCTGACGGGTTCGGTGGTGTCCGTTCCAAAGGAGCGACTACAGCAACTGCCCAATACCAACATCGCCCAGGCGTTGCAGGGGTCCATTCCCGGTCTACAGATCAATACCAACTCGGGTGGAGCGGAACAGAATAACGTGACGATTCTGGTGCGGGGGCGCAGTTCTATTGCGGCCAGTACCTCGCCGCTGATTATCCTCGACGGCATCCCGTACACAGGCAGTATTTCCGACATCAATCCTTCGGACGTAGCTTCGATGGAGGTCCTGAAAGACGCTTCAGCAGCGGCAATTTACGGCTCACGCGGCTCCAATGGCGTCATTCTGGTCACCACGAAACAGGGTAAAAGTGGCCAGGTGCGCATATCCTACGATGGCTTCTACGGCATCCAGCAGTTGGCCAACAAGCCTGATCTGCTAAATGGTGAAGACTTCTATCAATTCAAGAAAAACCGGGCCAATATTCCGACGGGTTCCATCTCGCCTTCGGAGCAGGCCGTGTACGATTCGGGTAATTTCGCCGACTGGTACGCGCTGGCCACCCGGCAGGGAAGCCGCAGCCAGCACAGTGTGAACGTGTCGGGTGGCAGCGACAAAGCGACCTTTTACGTGGGGGCTACCTACCTGAATGTAGCAGGAGTCGCCGTCAACGATAACTTCAAGCGCTATACCCTGCGGCCCAATGTATCGGTGCAGGTGACGCCCTGGCTGAACTTTGCCTCCTCGTCGCAGCTTTCCTACGCCGATCGCAGCGGCATCGCGGCGGATTTCGCGGGTGAGCAGGGGGCCAATTTTTTCATTCCCCTGGCTACCCCCTACAATCCCGACGGCACGCCCACGGTGTACGCCTGGCCCGAATATAATCTGGCGGGGAATCCGCTGGCGGGCATCGAAGCCCGCGATGTAAACCTGACTTACCGGATTTTTAGCACCAACGCCCTGCGCGTGGACATACCTTTCGTAAAAGGATTATCCTACAAACTCAACACTGGGGTGGAAATACAAACCAATACGCAGGAAACCTATTACGGGCGTGGCACCAGGCAGGGACTGGAAGGTCGGGGCGTGGCCACCAACGTCAACTCGCAGTCGCGCAACTTTACCGTGGAGAATATCCTCAGCTACACCCGCTCGTTCGGTCTACATAACCTGGGTCTAACCGGGCTATACAGCATCCAGTCCACCGATAACGAGTCTCAGCAACTTTCAGGTAAGGGTTTTCCCAATGACGTACTGACCAACTTCCAGATGAACACGGCGTCACTGCTCACGCCCAGCTCAGACTATTCGAAGCAAAACCTGGAATCGCAGATGCTGCGATTGAATTACGGCTACGACAGCCGTTACCTGCTCACCCTCACCGCCCGGCGCGACGGCTACTCCGGCTTCGGGGTGGATACCAAGTACGGCGTTTTTCCTTCTGTTGCCGTGGGCTGGAACATCGCGCGGGAATCTTTCATGAGCGGCTTTGAATTCTTGACCAATCTCAAACTGCGGGCTTCCTACGGCCTGAATGGCAATCAGGCTGTGTCCAGCTACCAATCGCTGGCCACGCTGGCGACCCGCCAGTACCTCAGCGGCTCCACCATCGTGCCGGGCTACGTGCCTTCCCGGCTGGGCAACGAGAAGCTGGGCTGGGAATCGACCCGCTCGTCCAACATCGGGCTGGACTTCGGGTTCCTGGGCAACCGTATTCAGGGCAGCGTGGATGTGTACGATAAACAAACTTATGACCTGCTGCTGAAGCGCAATATCTCCTCGGTCCAGGGCTTTGGGAGCATCATCCAGAACATCGGCAAAACGGCCAACAAGGGCGTGGAGGTACTCATCACGTCAACCAACCTGAGCCGCAACGGCCTGACCTGGACGACCACCGCCAACGGGGCCTACAACGCCAATCGCATCGTTGACCTGTACGGAGATGGTAATGATGACCCCGGCAACGGCTGGTTCATCGGGCGACCCATTCGCACGATTTACGACTATAAGTACGGGGGTATTTTCCGCTCGGCCGATGAGGTGGCGGCCTCACCCCAGCCCACGGCCAAGCCGGGCTACGTGCGCGTGACCGATGTGAACGGCGACGGCAAGATCAACGCCGAAGACCGTACTTTCCAGGGCAATTTGGATCCACTTTTCACTTACGGTTTGACCAATACGCTGGCTTACAAAGGGTTTTCACTCATGATTTTTATCCAGGGGGTAGCCAATGTTACCAAGGAAAATCCGCTGGTGCAGGACAACGTGTTTACCGACGTGCGCCGCAACACCACGAAGAAAGAGTGGTGGACGCCCGAAAATCCGAACGCGACTCACTGGTCGAATGACGCTTATTCCAATAACCTGAACATGAACATCTACCAGGACGCCAGTTTTGCCCGGTTGAAGGATGTGTCGCTGGCTTACCAGATTCCGGCGTCGGCCTTGAAAACACTCAGAATGAATACCCTGAAAATTTATCTGACGGGTCGCAACCTGGCCACCTGGACTCGGTACGAGGGACTTGACCCGGAACTTACCAACCAGGTTGGACTGCCCTTGCAGCGCGAATTCCTGATCGGCCTCAGCGCCAGTTTTTAAACCCCATTCCTTTCCTGAAATAGTATGAAACACATAGATAAAAAAATGCTGGGGTTGCTTTTGGGGATGACCCTCGCCCTCGGCAGTTGCCAAAAAGATTTCCTAGATGAAAAGCCGCTGGACATCATCACCCCTGACAACCTGTACATCGACAAGGGAGGCTTCGAGTCCGGCCTGTACGGACTTTACAATTTAATCCGCCAGGAGCGGGCCGGCACCGACGGTGGCAACAACGGCCTCACCTTCGTACCCGCCTTCGTGGGTGTTGACAATAGCTTCGGTATGTTTATCGGCGGGGGAAGCTACGAGCAGGTGTTCAACGAATTCGGCATTCTTCTCAATTCTTCCAACGGCACCGTAAACCAGACGTGGGAGTACCTCTACCGGGTAGTCAACGCCACCAATACCATCATTGGCCGTTCCGAAAATCCCGGCATCGTCTGGACGGCGGCGGAAAAAAATCAGATCGTGGGCGAGGCCAAACTTATGCGCGCCTGGGCCTACCGCCACCTAACGTTTCTGTGGGGCGATGTTCCGCTGAACCTGGTGGAATCCAGCGGGGCTACCATCCGCACGGACTTCGACCGCACTCCCGTGGCCGAAATTCGCAAGCAAATGGAGACCGACCTGCTGGCCGCCGAAACCGGTATGGCCGAGGTCGCCCCCAGCGTGGCCCGTATGCCACGCGCGATGGCCACACATTACCTGGCCGAGCTGTACCTGACCACCGGCGAGAATCAAAAAGCAAAAGAAAAAGCCCTTTCCCTCATTCAAAATCCGCTTTATAAACTGATTACGGAACGTTACGGCGTTGAGAGCAGCAAGGCGGGTACGCCCTTCACCGATATGTTTATCGACGGTAATTCCAACCGCAGCGAAGGCAACACCGAGGCCATCTGGTTGTTACAGAATGAGTACCAGTCGCTGGGCGGGGATAACAACATCCTGCGCCGCTGGTGGGTCAACCGTTACGAAACTATTTCGGTAAGTGGCAAGCGCCCCATTGCCGTTTCGATCGAGAACGGCGGGCGCGGCATCGGGCGCTTTGGCATCACCCGCTTCGCGCTGAATCTGTACGGAGCCACCGACGACCGGGGATCGTACCACGCCCTGCGTCAGTTCTGGATTATGAACAACCCCAAGTCTCTGCCCGCCGGAGCCAAGCTGGGCGACACAGTGCGCACCACGCGCACGGGATTGGAAACCCTCAGCAACCCGAACTGGCCCAACACCCGTAAGTGGGACTACGCTCCCTCTGTCCCCGAAGACGTACAGCAGGCGACGGGCTACAACGACCAGATCTACCTGCGCCTGGGCGAGACCTACCTGCTGCTGGCCGAGGCGCAGTTCAAACTGGGCGATGCCGCTGGTGCCGCCGAGACCCTCAATACGCTCCGCAGCCGCGCCCACGCCAAGCCGGTTACCGCCGCCGATGTCACGCTGGACTTTATCCTCGACGAGCGGTCACGCGAGCTGATTACGGAGGAACACCGCCGTTACACGCTGCTGCGGACGGGTAAGTGGCTGGAACGAACCAGCAAGTACAATGCCATTACAAAAGACAAAATTACGGAACGCGACAGGTTGCTGCCCATCCCGCAATCGGTCATCGATGCGAACCTGACGAAGAAAATGGAGCAAAATCCGGGATATTGAGTCGCTGTCGGCTCTTCTGGACGGCCGTTTTTTCTTAAATTACGCTTTTTTATGCCTCCGCGTTTTTTGTTTAAAAATCTAACAAAACTGATTCCGGCGTTCCTGCTGTTGGTGGTCGGTCTGACGGGTCAGGTCCAGTCGCAAGACTCCCTGATGGTGGAGGCGCGCAAGTGGAACCGTGACAAGAATCGGCAGGTAGTCTATTCGGACTGGCTGCCGTTCAAGTCGATGACGGTGGACCGACTGCCCGGCTTCCAGACCCGGCCCGCGCCGTCCCTGAGCCGCTACGGCGGCGATGCCAGCCGCAAATGGGCGGCTACGGGGTTTATCCGTACCCAGCAAGACCAGGGCCGCTGGTGGCTGGTGGACCCGGAGGGTCACCCGATGCTGACGGTGGCCGTGAATAGCATCCGCCCCGCGCCCTCCGAGAACAGTCGGCGGGCGTTTACCCAAAATTTCGCCTCCCCACAGGACTGGTTAGCCGAAACCCAGCGATTGCTGGAACAAAATGGCTTCAACGGCGCGGGTTCGTGGTCGGATATTCCAGCCATTCAGGCCTACAACCGCCAGGCGGAACGACCCATCACCTACGCCACGATGTTCAATTTCCTGACCACTTTTGCCAAAGAGCAGGCCAAAACCCGCCCCGCGAGCCGGGAAGTGCCGAATCCAGCGCTGGTGTTCGAGCCGGAGTGGGCGGCCTTCTGCGAAAGCCACGCCGGTCAGGCCGATGCCTACCGGGAGGACGCCAACGTGCTGGGCCATTTTTCGGACAATGAAATCCCTTTCTCGGCCACGCTGTTGCCCCAACTGCTCGCCCTCCGCGATCCAGAGCAGCCCGCCTACGTCGCTGCCTTACAGTGGCTGCAAACCCAGAAGGCCGATTCCACGCATCTGACTGATGACTTAAAAGACGCCTTCGTGGGTTTTATGGCTGAAAAGTACTACCAGGCGGTGGGCCCGGCTTTGAAAAAGCACGATCCTAACCACCTGTACCTTGGAACGCGCCTGCACGGTTCTGCCAAATTCAACCGCGCCATTTTCACCGCCGCCGAACCATTCGTAGATCTGGTCTCCATCAATTTTTACGGTCGTTGGCAGCCCGACCTGCCCGCGACCTCCCAATGGGCCAAATGGACGACGAAGCCCTTTTTCATCACCGAATTTTACACTAAATCGGAAGATTCGGGTCTGAGCAACGTAGCCGGGGCGGGCTGGCTCGTGCATAAAGAAACCGACCGAGGCATTCACTACCAGACCTTTGGGCTGGCTTTGCTGCAAGCCAAAAATTGCGTGGGCTGGCACTGGTTCCGCTACCAGGACAACGACCCCTCCGAACCCGGCACCGACAAGCCCGACATGGGTTCTAACAAGGGCATCGTGGACACGAAGTACCAGCCCTACCCCCGGCTGCTGGCGGCCATGAAGAGCCTGAATCAGAATATATTTGGTCTAATTGACTTTTTCGATAAAACTCCTGTCAACCTGGTGATGAATCAGAAAGCCGACACCTGTACCCAACCCGATCCCAACTTTCATGTGTACCTGCTGATGGGTCAATCAAATATGGCGGGGCGCGGGCCGATTACCGAAGTGCTAAAAAATGCCGGCAACGCTCGGGTCTTTATGCTCAACGCAAGCGGCGAATGGGTGCCCGCCCGGCATCCGCTGCATTTCGATAAGCCCAGTGTGGCCGGCGTGGGTCCGGGGCTTTCTTTCGGCGTGGCGATGGCAGAAGCCAACCCCAATGTCCGCATCGGACTGGTCCCCTGCGCGGTGGGTGGCACCAGCATCAGTCGCTGGCAACCCGGTGCTTACGACGAAGCCACCAAAACCCATCCCTACGACGATGCCGTACAGCGCATTGAAAATGCTATGCGCTGTGGCGTGGTGAAAGGGATGCTCTGGCATCAGGGCGAATCGGATAGTAATCCAGCCGACGCGGCGGTGTACCTACCCAAACTGGCCGAACTCATTGCCCGCATCAGAAAGCTGACTGGCCAGCTCGATTTGCCCGTGGTAGCGGGAGAGCTGGGGCAGTATAAGGACGTTTATAAACCGATTAACAACGAACTGCACAAATTGTCGTCCGAGGTACCCCACACCGCCCTGGCGACCTCCGAGGGTCTAGTCGACAAGGGCGACCACACGCATTTCGACGGGGCTTCGGCTGACGAATACGGTCGACGCTTCGCCGCCCGGATGCTGAAGCTGCAAGCCACCGCTACCCCGCGTGAGAAATCACACAAAGCCAAAATGAATAAAATTCGCTGAGGGAAGCTGTCGCTATTATTCTCTGACTGACGATAGTTTGGTTAGCCTCAGGCATAATGTACTGGACCAAAAGCGTTGCGTCGCATGATTCACAAGAATGTTTTCTCCTGCTCCTACCCCATCACAGCATCGCCATCGTAAACTGGTCGCGAATTTCGCCGGGGTGCACTTCCAACACATTGGCCAGCACCAGCAGAATCAGCGTTCGTGAGGCCATGTTGCGAGTGATGCCCACCGAGCTGGCGAACGAGTCGACGGTGACGCTTTGCTGGGTATCGAGCAACTGCATCAGTTTCTTCTCCTTCTCGCCGTAGTTGAAGCGGACGTCGCGCTGGCGGCGGGTGCGTTTCATGATTTCGCGCATCTCGCGACTGGCCTGCACCGAGCGGTCCTTCACCCGCACGTAGGTTTTCTTTTGGCCGGACTCTTCCAACACAGCGTGGGGCTTATCAGGACTACGGGGAATATGAAACACCAGCACATCGCGCTCGTCGGTGAGCGGTATGCGCTCGATGTGGTAGGGAAGTTCGGGAACGCAGAGCTTCTGGATGGCCCGCTCAAGAATGTATTCGTCCTCGTCGGCGTATTTGAGGCCCTTGATACTTTTGTCGTCGCCGATACCGACGAGCAATTTACCGCCCCCGGAGTTGGCAAAGGCTACCATTTCCCGGACTATTTTTTCGGGGTGGCTGGATTTTAGCTTAAATTCCAGGTAATCGCCCTCGCCTTGCCGGACTAGCTCCCGGAGTGTTCGTAGGTCCATCGTTCGTGGCAATTTGATGGAAAATAGGTTTTCTAAAAGTAGGTATTTTTGTGCTTCTGAAAAAAAGCACTTCCAAATATTTTTCTCAACATTTGTTCTCTTCAGAATGTTTTTTGTGGAAATCCCGTTCCCCGAAAAGGCAGGGCGGTGTTTCTCAGTTTTTTAGATCAAACTCATGAATTTGTTACTCAACATAGTATTAATGCTGGCGACCTTCTTGTTCATGGAAGGCTTCGCCTGGTTCACGCACAAGTACATCATGCACGGCGTCATGTGGCGCTGGCACGAATCGCACCACGCGCCGCACAAGCACTGGTGGGAGCGTAACGACTGGTTCGGTATTATTTTCGGCATCACGGCCACGGCGCTCATCGTGCTGGGGTCGGAAGTGGCCTCGCTGCGGTTTATGATGTGGATAGGCTTCGGCATCTCCCTTTACGGCCTGGCCTACTTCGTTTTTCACGACGTGATCGTCCACCGCCGTATCAAAACCAAATACCAACCGCGCAGCCCCTACATGAAACGTATCATGAAGGCGCACTACGTTCACCACAAAGTCCACGAGCGCGAGGGGGCTGAAGCCTTCGGGTTTCTTTACGCTCCCAAAAAATATGAGGCGAAGGCCATGACCAAGGCCAGAAGTGAGCTGGAGACAAAATAAAAAAGACGCCCGAAAGCGTCTTTTTTTGCAAAAAGTATGAATTAGAAAGACGATCAGTCCCAGGCAAGATCAAGCCGACTGCCGATAGCCATCCCGCAGCGGCGTACCGTGCCGGAAGCCTAATATTCGTCTTCGTTGAAAAAGAAGTCTTCCTTCGTTGGGTAATCGGGCCAAATCTCCTCGATGCTTTCGTAGGGCTGACCGTCGTCCTCGAGTTCTTGTAGGTTTTCGACTACCTCCAGTGGCGCTCCGGTACGAATGGCAAAGTCGATAAGCTCGTCCTTGGTAGCTGGCCAGGGCGCATCTTCCAAATAGGATGCCAGTTCTAGTGTCCAGTACATAATGTCAAAATCAAATTTAGTGTTCAGTTCATTTTTTGGAGTGCAAAAGTATAAAATTCTGCATCTTCCGGTAGTTTTTAACAGGTTTTTTTAGAAAAAATTCTTGTTCCTATTGATTTATTTTTTATACAAATATAAACTTCAATCTATCAGCCAGTTAAGCACAGCAGATACAATCGGCATTGCTGCCACTAACCAAAAATAATCAAATGAAAATTGAAGTCTGCGCCTATTCTCTGGAATCCTGCCTTAACGCCCAACAGGCCGGCGCCGCCCGCGTAGAACTCTGCGGTGGCCTGGGCGAAGGCGGCACCACGCCCAGCGCGGGCCTGATCGCAGCGGTGCGCGAAAATATTCAAATCGACCTTTACGTAATGATTCGGCCCCGAGGCGGCGACTTCGTCTATGAAAAATCGGAAATAGACGTCATGCGCCGCGACATCGACATCGCCAAGTCCCTGGGAGTCGACGGCGTGGTACTTGGCGTTCTGTTGCCCAACGGCGAAGTCGATGTACGCCGCACCAGCGACTTGGTAAAACACGCTCAGCCGCTTGGCGTCACTTTCCATCGCGCCTTCGACCTGACGCCCGACCCACTCGCTGCCTTAGAAGCCATTATTGAAGCGGGTTGTGAGCGCATCCTCACTTCCGGTCAAAAGTCAACCGCTCCGCAAGGAGCCAAGCTGCTGGCAGAATTGGTAAAGCAAGCAAGCGGCCGAATCGAAATCATGGCAGGCGGCGGTGTGTCGGCGGCGAACGCGGCAGAACTGGCCGCCACGGGCGTGGACGCGCTCCACCTGACTGGTAAAGCCTTCCGACCCGGGCGGCAGACGTACTTCCCGGCGGATATTTCGATGGCGGGTGAAATCCCCGACGAGCGCAGCGTCCTCTACACCGATCCCGAGCGAGTGGCGGTGGTGGTGAGATTAGCTGCTTTCCCGCTAAAAACCCGTATTTTTGGCTTTTAAGAATAGTAAAAGAAGCCATGCGAAAAGAATACATGAGCGGGGAAGGCGAAAGCCTGTCCAATACCGAAAAAGACATAGAAAGGGCGCTACGACCACTGTCGTTCGAGGATTTTACGGGCCAGGAGAAAATTCTGGAAAACCTGAAAATCTTTGTGAAAGCCGCCAAGCAACGCGGCGACGCCCTGGATCACGTGCTACTGCACGGCCCGCCGGGCCTGGGCAAGACCACCCTCTCACACATCGTGGCCAACGAACTGGGGGCCAATATCAAGATTACATCCGGCCCGGTGATGGATAAGCCCAGCGACCTGGCCGGACTACTGACCAACCTGCAGTCCGGTGACGTCCTTTTCATCGACGAAATCCACCGCCTCAACCCCATTGTGGAGGAATACCTCTACTCGGCGATGGAGGATTATAAGATCGATATCATGCTAGACAGCGGCCCCAACGCCCGTTCGGTGCAAATCGGCCTGAATCCGTTCACCCTAGTGGGTGCCACCACCCGCGCCGGTCTGCTGACTTCGCCGCTGCGGGCGCGCTTCGGCATCAACGCCCGACTGGAATACTACGATGCCAAACTACTGACGACTATCGTCCTGCGTTCGGCAGATTTGCTCGGCTCGCCCATCGACGACGAAGCGGCCTACGAATTGGCCCGCCGTAGCCGGGGGACGCCCCGCATTGCCAACAACCTGCTGCGCCGCACCCGCGATTTTGCGCAGGTGAAAGGCGATGGCCACATCACGGTCGCCATCGCCGAAATGGCCCTCACCGCCCTCGATGTGGACCAAAACGGTTTGGACGAAATGGACAACCGCATCCTGACCACCATTATTGAGAAGTTTAAGGGCGGTCCCGTCGGTCTATCCACCATCGCCACGGCTTGCAGCGAAGAGGCCGAAACAATTGAAGAGGTGTACGAGCCGTTCTTAATCCAGGAAGGTTACCTTAAGCGCACCGCTCGTGGCCGCGAAGCCACCGAAATGGCTTACCGCCATTTGGGCATCCTGCCAAGGCATAAAACGGGGGAATTATTCTAGGGTGAAGCCTTATTAGAGTGTGGGTCAAAGGTTGAAGGGTCAAACGGTTGAGGGCTTTCAATGACGCGGATTATACATAGTGGGGCAGCTTGGCGTAAAATGCCGATTAACCTTTTAACCATTAACCATTTGACCCTTTAACCCTTTTTCTTCAAACTCTCCCGTTGCCATACCGTCGCCTTGTCGTACCTTTGCAGCCGAAAACTAAAAAAGGGAAAATGCCAGTATCGGACATCATATTGAAACCACTCGTGCGAGTACCCTGCGCCATTATCGAGCGCGGCGGGAAAGTGTTGACTGCCCAGCGCAGCGCGGGCGGTTCGCTGGCTATGAAGTGGGAGTTTCCCGGCGGCAAGTTGGAAGCCGATGAAACCGATGAAGAAGGCCTGATCCGCGAAATTCGCGAAGAACTGTGCGTGGAAATTCGGATTGGCGAGCGGCTACCCGTTACCGATCGCGACGATATCTGGCGCACGATTCGGCTGGTGCCTTTCGTGTGTGAATTGGCTACCGAGGAAATCATCCTCACCGAACACGAGCAGGTTCTCTGGCTCACGCCCAGCGAACTGCCCGAGCTGGATTGGGCCGAGGCCGACCGGGACGTGCTGCTGAATTACTTCAAATACCTGGAGAGCAGGCGTCCCCAGCCACAGCCCAGGTTGCGGCTGACCCGTCGTCCGCCGCAGAATTTCTCTATTTCTCCCGAAAAAACATCGTAAGCGGCACGCCCGTAAAGTCGAAGTGCTCGCGCATCCGGTTTTCGAGGTAGCGCACGTAGGGTTCCTTGATGTACTTGGGGTGGTTGCAGAAAAACACGAACGTCGGCGAGGGCGTCGGCAACTGGATCATGTACTTGATCTTGATGAGCTTACCCTTAAAAGCCGGCGGCGGGTAGTTGGCGATTACCTGCTGCATCACCTCATTGAGCTTGGAGGTCGTAATTTTGCGGTGCTTGTTCTCGTACACTTCCATCGCCTTTTCCATTACCTGAAAAATCCGCTGCTTTTCCAGCACTGAGGCGAAGACGATGGGCATATAATTCATTGGAGCCAGGCGCTCGAGCATGGCCTTCGATAATTGGTCGACGCTTTTATGATCCTTCTCCACCGCGTCCCATTTGTTGACCATTATCACGATACCCTTCTTAGCCTTGTCGGCCTGACCGATAAGCGTCATGTCCTGGCCTTCCAGTCCATTCTGGGCATCCAGCATCACGATGCAGACGTCCGACTCTTCCATCGCCTTGACGGAACGAATGGTAGAGTAAAACTCGATGTCCTCCTTCACCCGCGACTTCCGGCGCATGCCGGCCGTGTCGATCAGGATATACTCCCGGCCAAATGCCTTGTAAGGTGTGTGAATAGCGTCGCGCGTGGTACCCGCGATGTCAGTCACGATGCTGCGCTCGGTCCCCGTCAGCACGTTCAGAAAGGAAGATTTGCCCACGTTCGGCCGACCTACGATGGCGATGCGGGGAATGCCCTCGTCAGGATTCTCGACACCCGTTACGTCGAAGTACTTAATGACTTCGTCCAGCAGATCCCCCGTACCGTAACCCGTTTGGGAAGAGATCGGGAAAATTTCCTCACCCAATCCCAGCTCATAAAATTCTGCCGAGCCATGGTAGCGTTCGAGCGATTCGGCCTTGTTGGCGACCATCAGCACGGGCTTTTTGTAGCGCCTCAACACGTTGGCAAACTCCTTGTCCAGCTCCGTTAACCCACTCATGGTGTCCACCATAAACAGCACCACCGACGATTCCTCGATGGCCAACTCGACCTGATCGCGGATAGCGCCCTCGAAAACATCCTCCGAGCCCACCACGTAGCCACCCGTATCGATGACGGTGAAATATTGCCCCGACCACTGGGCATGGCCGTAGTGGCGGTCGCGCGTTACGCCGCTTTCATTGTCCATGATCGCCTTGCGTTCTTCGATCAGGCGGTTGAAAAGGGTTGACTTCCCCACGTTGGGGCGTCCTACTATTGATACTATATTTGGCATATAATTAATGTCGGAATGTCGGAATTAGTGAATGTCGGAATAATGGAATTGTCCTGCGAAAGCAATATTCCCTATTCCGACATTCACTCATTCACAATTATTTTTCGTTGTACCCAAACTGCCGCAATTTGTCGTCTTTGCTGCGCCAGTTGGGTTCTACTTTTACAAAGGTTTCCAGGAAAACTTTTTTGCCGAAGAAGGCTTCCATGTCTTGTCGGGCCTGGGTGCCGACCAGCTTGATCATCGAGCCTTTGTCGCCGATCAGGATGCCTTTCTGACTTTTGCGCTCGACCATGATTTCGGCGCGGATGACGATGATGTCCTCTTTTTCCTTAAATTCGGTCACTACCACCTCGCTGCTGTACGGGATTTCCTGGCGGTAATTAAGGAAAATCTTCTCACGGACGATTTCGGAAGCGAAGAAACGCTCGGGCTTGTCGGTAAGTTCGTCCTGCGCGAAATAAGGCGGATGATGCGGTAGCCGCGTGATGAGGTTGTGGAAGAGCGTCGCCACGTTGGCGTTCAGCAGGGCCGAGATCGGGATGATGGCGGCGGGCTGAATGGCATCTTCCCACTCGGCAGTCTTGGCCTGCACCTTTTCCTCGTCGGATAGGTCAATTTTGTTCAACACCAAAACGACAGGTGCATCCGAGCGTTTCAGCAACGGCACTACCTCGTGGCCCACGATTTTTTCGCCTACCTCGGCCACGAAAAGCACCACGTCAGCGTCTTCCAGCGAGCCTTTCACGAAGGTCATCATGGAATCGTGCAGTTTGTAGGCGGGCGTGACCACGCCGGGCGTGTCGGAGTACACCATCTGGAAGGGCGTTCCCTCATGGGTGCCGTTCAGGATGCCCATGATGCGGTGACGGGTGGTTTGGGCTTTGGAAGTGATGATGGAGAGCTTTTCGCCCACCAGCACGTTCATGAGGGTGGACTTGCCCACGTTGGGCCGACCGATGATGCTGACGAAGCCCGCCCGAAAGTCAATCGGCGCGACCTCGGGTTCGGTCCCGGAAGTAATTTCTGACATAGGTGATCAGGTATCTTGAATACCAGAGTTTTAAAAAATATTTTGCAAAGGTAGTTGTTTTTTAGAAAATGTCCTGCTACATTTGTCCTCCAATTCAATGGCGCGGGATGGAGCAGTTGGTAGCTCGTTGGGCTCATAACCCAAAGGTCGCTGGTTCGAGTCCAGCTCCCGCTACGAAGAAAAAGGTCACTATCGAAAGATGGTGGCCTTTTTTCGTTTCTCCGCATTCTTCCTTACATTGAGATTTATGAACTACTCATTTATTGGTAATTCACTTTCTCAAAAATTAGCATGAAAAAATTTGTTCTGGTTACCTTGGCGGCGCTATTTAGCTTGATTGCCAGCGCTCAAGAAAAGAACCACGTGGCCTTTCGGGAGGACTTCAACGGTTCGTCGCTCGAAAATTTCCGGTACGGCTCTGCTGGTAGTCCGGCGGAATTCAAATGGAAATCGGGGGTAACGGCCGCTTCGGAGCCGGGAACAAAAGTCCTATCGCTCAAACTCGACCCCGACGAGGCGGCGGGCGCGGGCAAGGGGCCAGAAATTATCTCGAAAGACTTTACCCACTTCGGCACATATTCTGCCCGACTCAAAATCCCGGACGTCAGAAAGGTTCAGCCCAACGCCGGAGCAGTCGTGGGGTACTTTACCTACCACGTCGACAGCCTGCCCGGCCTGAGCGAAATCGATTTCGAATGGCTCCTGGCCGATCCCGAAATTATCTACGTCGGCACCTGGACGGGCCAGCCGGATTCTCTGGTGCGCGTAGGTCGCACGATCAATCTCGCCAAAGGCGACATCCTCTACACCATTCATAAAGTGCGGCACGACGGCCAGCCCGTCCCGCTCATCGGACGCCAAAACCAGCCCGAGACCATCGCCGCCCTGGCAGACTACGACGCCTCGGCCCGCTTCTACACCTACGGCTTCGACTGGTACCCCGACCGCCTCCGCTGGTGGATGCTACACCCGACGACGGGCGAAAAAATCGTCCTTTGGGATTATCAGGGGTCGCCGCTGGGAGTTCCCCAAAATCTCTCGCACTACCGGATGAATTTTTGGCACACCAATAACTGGTCAGTTGAAACCAATCCCAATTCCACCGAAAAACCGCGCGAGCGCTACGAGTTGGAAGTGGATTGGATGTCGTACGAACCGATGAAGAAGTAGGGCAACTAGTGGCTTGAGGTGGAGTTCAAGGCCTTCTCGCCGGGGACGCTTCTGCTCGCGAACTAAGTCTGATTTTCGCCTGCCTTCGTCACGAAGAAAAAACGGCACCACGAACTTCACCAAATCCAACGCGTACACCATCGTGCTGTGCGTAGCCGCGCATAATCACTTCGTCGCCATCCTGCAAATACGTGCGTTCGCTGCCGTCCGACAACCTGACTGGAATTTTGCCGCCTTCGGTCAGTTCCAGCAGGCAGCCAGCCTCGTCTTTCTCCGGCCCACTTATGGTACCCGTCGCCAGCAAGTCACCGACGCGCAGGTTGCAGCCCGAAATGGTATGGTGAGCAATCTGCTGGCGAATGTTCCAGTAAAGATTACGGGCGTTGGTGCGGCAGACGCCGGTTTCCGTGGTCTGTGCCTTAATCGTCACTTGCAGGTTCAGCTCGAAGTTCAACGCGCCGTCGGTCTGCAAATAAGGCAGAGACACGGGGCTTTGCGTCGGACCAGCCACGCGGAAAGCTTCCAGCGCGTCCAGCGTCACGACCCAGGGCGAAATGGAAGACGCGAAATTCTTGCTCAAAAAAGGTCCCAGCGGCTGGTACTCCCAGCGCTGAATGTCCCGCGCCGACCAGTCGTTGAAAAGAACGCAGCCAAAAATATAGTCTTCCGCCTCTTCCGTCGAAACCGGAATACCCAATTCTGAATTTTTGCCCATTATAAAACCCAACTCTAACTCGTAATCCAACGCCTGGCTGGGGCTAAAAATGGGTTCGGTAGCCCCGGGAGGAAGAATTTGCCCGTTTGGTCGGCGAATGGGCGTGCCCGACAACACGATGGAAGACGCCCGTCCGTGGTAGGCCACGGGCAGGTGCTTCCAGTTGGGTAGCAGCGGGTTGTCAGGCCGGAAAAGCTGACCGACGTGAGTGGCGTGTTCCAGACTGGAATAAAAATCGGTGTAGTCGCCGATGGCCACGGGCAGGTGCATTGTGGCGTCGGCTTGCCGAACGAGAATCCTTTTGGCAAACTGTTGCAGCACCGAGTCAAGGCTGGTGAGCTGTTCTTGCAGGGTAGTCCTGACCTTTCGGATTTCCGGACGCCCCAGCGCCATCAATTCGTTCAGCGTGCTTTGCTGGTAAACGGAATCCTTGATCCCGCAGGGGTGCAGGACGCCAAATCGGGCGGCGGCGGCCAGGTCAATGATCCATTCTCCGATGGCTACCCCGACCCTCGGCGGCTCCGTGCCATCGCTAAAAATGCCGAAGGGCAAATTGTGCAGCGAAAAATCGGAGTCCGGCGGAATGTCGAGCCACGGAACGGGAGGCGTCATTCCTTTTCGTTAAAGTTATTATAAATCGAATCCATAATGTGAACAAATTGCTGGTAGTCGGCCTCGTTCAGCTCGCCCCAGCCCCGGCGGCGAATTTCGGCCACCACCGGAAACGCTTCGTCACGCACCTGTAGCCCTTTCTTGGTCATGTGGATATTGAACTTTCGGCGGTCACCCACCGCATTGCGCCGCTCTACGAAGCCTTTTTTCTCCAATAAATCGATGATGCGCGTTACCGTGGGCGGGTCTTTATAAGTAATTTCGGCTAAGGCGTTCTGACTAATGCCCTGATCGCGGGCGATATGATCGACTAACACCCACTGATCGACGGTGAGGTCGATTCCCTTTTCGTTTAGCATTCTTTGCAGTGAACTGCGGATTTTTTTGATCGTGGTGTCGATTTTGAAAAAATAAGCGCGTTGGTCGGAGTGATGCGTCATGGGGCGAGCGAGGCGGTAGTTAGGTTTTAAGGACAAATCCAACAAATATACTAGCCGTTAACTATTGCCATGCTAACAAACCCTTCTTTTTTTGCCAATTTCTTAGTGAACGGCGGTTTTTGCGACGCTTTTCTCCAATATTTCAGAAATTTCTGCCACCGACCCATAAAGCTGCTCGTAGGAATCTATGACGAAATAATGCTTCTGGTAGCGGTCGATATGGTAGGGGGTTTCGAGCAGTTCGGCTACGTTGAAAGGGAGTTTCGGTACGTCGTCACGTCTACAGTATTCGCTTTCACCGGACGAGGAAATGATGCCGCCGCCGTAGATTTTCAATGCGCCCTTTTCCCGAATCATCCCAAATTCCACTGTGTACCAGTAAATTCGGGAAAGTCGCTGTAGCGCCACCTCATCGTCGATGAACCGCAGGGCGACCCGGCTCAAATCGGCCATAAAATCGCAGAAAGCCTGATTACTTAGCAGCGGCACGTGGCCGAAAGTATCGTGAAACATATCTGGTTCTTCCAGATAATCCAGTTGCTCGGGCTTGCGCAACCAAGTAGAGGCCGGGAATTGCCGATTGGCCAAATGCTGGTAAAATTCCTGGTGGGGGATCAGACCCGGCACCACGTATACCTCCCAGCCCGTTAGTTGGCGCAGACGCGGGTTGGTGTCGTCGGCGAAATTCGGAATCTGATCGGCCACAAAACCAACTTCTTCCACGCCGCTGAGGTAGGCCTCGCTGGCGATACGCGGCAGGATTTCCATCTGCCGCTCAAAGAGATGTTTCCACATGGCGTGGTCAGCGGGAGTATAGTTCTGATACGGTTGTTGCATATAATTTTATCGATTCTTAGCGGACTTTTGCTATTTTGGCGGTCGTCGGCGAATTCTTATTGAACTTTGCGGATATAAACCTATAATTATTCAACGCAAAAATGCCTTGGTACCATACCTTTTTTGAGGGATTGCCCCAAATTGCCTGGAAAGAAAGCCAGACAGAGGAATACACCGATTGGGAGGTGGATTTCCTGGCCGACGTGCTGGAACTCACGCATGGCAGCAAGGTGCTGGACGTGATGGCAGGCTACGGACGCCATGCCCTACCGCTGGCCAGGCGCGGCTACGAGCTGACCGCCGTGGATATTTCGGAAGAATATTGCCGGGAATTGGAGCAGGTCGCCCGCACCGAAAACCTGCCCATAACGGTGCTGCAAGGTGATTTCGACGAAATTCGATTGCCCGAGAAAATCTACGCGGCAGCCTACTGCCTGGGAAACAGCTTCAGCTTTTTTCCCCGTGAAACGATGCAGTGGTTTCTAAAAAAAATAGCGGACCATTTACCGACGGGTAGCTACTTCGTTGCCCACACCCAGCTACTGGCCGAGAGCGTTTTTCCCAACTTCCAGGAACGTACCTGGATGCCCGTGGGGAACGACATCACGTATCTGGCGCAAAATGAATTTGATGTCGCCAAGGGCATCATCCACGCTGAACTCACTTACACCCGCAACGGCGAGCGCGTGACCCGAAGCATCGAGCAGTACGTCTTTACGCTGGCCGAATTATCCGCTATGATGCAGGAGGCTGGACTAACCGTCACCGAAACCTTTGGCAGCCTCGATGGCGAAGCCTTTGCGCTGGGCGACGAGCAGGCTTATTTGCTGGCGGTGAAGTGATATATTTGCCAAACTTTTAACTAAACACTATCCTGATGAAAAAACGCTCCTTCTTCCTTTGTCTTCTTACGCTGCTCACCTTAGCCGCCCAAGCCACTCCATTGCCCGACGCAACGGCGCCCGACGCAACGGCGCCCGACGCCATTCTGGTTTTTTCCAAAACCAAAGGTTTCCGTCATAAATCCATTCCGGCGGGCCAGGCGGCTTTGATGAAACTGGGGGCCGAAAACCGCTTCCAGGTCGATACAACCGAAGATGCCTCGGCTTTTACCCTCGACAATTTGAAAAAATATAAAACGGTGGTGTTCCTCAGCACGACCGGCGACGTCCTGAATCCTGAGCAACAGACGGCTTTTGAAAAGTACATCCAGGGGGGGGGTGGTTTTTTTGGCATTCACGCGGCGGCGGATACGGAGTACGACTGGCCCTGGTACAACAAGCTGTTGGGCGCGTATTTCCTCAGCCACCCCAAGCAGCAGAGCATGGACGTCATCGTCTGGAATAAGGAGCATCCCACCACGAGTTTTTTGCCTAACATGTGGCGACGGTTCGATGAGTTGTATAATTACAAAAGTATTCAGCCGGGCATCATCGTGCTGGCCACGCTGGACGAAACCAGCTATGAGGGGGGCGTAAACGGCCGGATGCACCCATTCATCTGGTACCACGAGTTCGAGGGCGGACGCGCCTACTACACCGGCGGCGGCCACACCGACGAATCCTACGTGGAGCCGTTATTCGTGAAGCACTTGCTGGAAGCCATAAAATGGACCATGCGGCGCACCAAATAACCTATTACACGACCATCTTCTCGATCAATAGCATGAAGATGTGGATAACCTTGATGTGGATTTCCTGAATGCGATCCGCGTAGCCAAAATGGGGGACGCAGATTTCCACGTCCGCCTGTCCCGCCAGTTTTCCGCCATCTTTTCCTGACAGAATAACCACCTTCATGCCCCGGCTGCGGGCGGCTTCCACGGCCCGGATGATGTTGGCTGAGTTGCCGCTCGTGCTGAGTCCCAGCAGCACGTCACCCGGCTGCCCCAGCCCCTCGACAAAGCGCGAAAACACAAACTCGAAGCCAAAATCATTGCTCACACAACTCAGGTGGCTGGGGTCCGAAATAGCAATGGCAGGCAGGGCGCGGCGGTTGTCACGATAACGCCCCGTGAGTTCCTCGGCGAAGTGCATGGCGTCGCAGTGCGAGCCGCCGTTGCCGCAGGAAATGATCTTGTGATTACCCAGAATGGCTTCGGCCATCAGCGTGGCGGCTTTTTCGATGGCTTCGAGTTGGGCCGGGTTGGCCAAAAAAGCATCCAGCACATGCTTGGCTTCGGTGAGTTCTTGCTGGATTGTTTCGAGGGCAGGAGTCAATTCATTCATAACTACGGCTCAATATTTTTTAGATAAACGGGTCACTTCCCCAATAATCCCTTCACCTTAGGCAAAGCTTCCTTAGCCCAAAGACCGTACATTTTGCCCGAAAAGTGCAGACCGTCGTTGGCAAACATGCTGGGATCGTTCAGGCCCGAGCGGGAAATGGGCGTGATGTTGATGAACAGAATACCCGCTTTTTCGCATTCCTCCTTCGCCACAACGTTGAAAGCGTCGATTTCGCGGGCCACTTTGGTACGGTCGCTGTTTTTGCCGAATGGCGAAACGCCCCAGTCGGGCGTCGAAAGCACGAAAACGCGGTTTTTGTTGCCCTTGGCAAACTTTACGCTGGTAGTCAGCAAACTGCGGAATTCCGTGCGGTACCGCTCGATGGACTGGCCCCGGTATTGATTGTTGACCCCGATCAGCAGTGAGACCAAATCATAGGTCTTGGCATTTTTGGCCTGAACTATTCCATCGACCAACTCGGCGGTAGTCCAGCCCGTGCGGGCGATGAGGTCGGGCGGGGCCACGGCCAGGCCGTCCTGCCTGAGCACAGCGGCCAACTGCACCGACCAGCGGTCAGCTTCCGGCACGCTTTCGCCAATGGTATAGGAGTCGCCCAGCGACAGGAAACTGATGCCACGCGCGGAGTCGGTTGGCGTGACCGGCGTAGGATCAGGCGGGGTAGCGGGAGAATCGTTGGAAGTGCAGGCCAGGCAGAAAAAGGCTAGTCCGGCGATGATCGAGGTCAAATTCATACTTCTTCGGCTTTATCGAGTTTAAAAGTAAAGGTAGTGCCTTTGCCCGGCTTGGACATCACGGCAATTTTGGAGCCGTGGCCATTGAGAATGTGCTTTACGATGGCCAGGCCCAGGCCCGTGCCGCCGCGCTCCTTGGAACGGCTTTTCTCCACCCGATAGAAACGCTCGAATATCCGGTTCAGATGTTCCGGCGGAATGCCCGGCCCGTTGTCGCGCACCGAAATAACGTAGTGCTTTTTCTCTTCGTTGAAATGGATAATGACCTTGCCACCCTCTTTGTTGTACTTTACGGCGTTCTCGATGAGGTTGACCATCACCTGGTCGATACGTTGCGCGTCGGCTTGGACCCAAACTTCCATCAGGTCATCAGGCTTTACTTTGAAGGACACTTTACGGTCGTGGGCGATTTTCTCCAATCGGTCCAGGATGTCCTCCACCACCACGCGCAGGTCGATGCGCTCGATGTTCATCTTGATCGCCCCGGTTTCCATCTGCGAGAGTGTGACGAGGTCTTTCACCAGCGCGTCGAGTCCGTCCAGGCTTTTGGCGGCTTTTTTCAGGAAACGGTCACGGACTTTTTCGTCGTCCTTGGCTCCGTCGATAAGGGTATGGATGAAACCCTGAGCGGCAAAAATGGGCGTCTTTAGTTCGTGCGACACGTCGGCCAGAAATTCGCGGCGGAACTGCTCCAGCTTTTTCAACTCTTCTATCTCCTTCTGTTTCTTGGCCACGTATACGAATATTTCGTCGTTCAGGCGTTTCAACGGGTTATTTTCCCGCACCAGTGACTTGCGTGAGATATCGAAGTCCTTCAATTTGAGTTTCCTGATAGTGCTGTACATTTTGTTGACCTCGCGGTACACGATGATCTCAATGGTGTAAAGTACCAGCGCAAACGACCCCGCAAAACTCGCCGCCCCCACCACGAACAGCATACTCGTGGTCACGTTCGGCACGAAGGCCAGGAACGTGGTGCTGATGGCGGCGATCAGCATGGACAGAATAAACGCAATGAGGCGCGGACTCAAGGACACTTATTTAGTGGAGAATGGAGAGTGGCCCTTCGGCTACGCTCAGGATGACAGAAGCTAGAATTAATTTTTCTTCTCAACCTCAGGCAAAGTTAGCCAAAATGCGTGATTGATCGCCGCAGGGTCAAATCCTGGACAAGAGAGTAGCGAGAAACGCAGTACCGGACTTTTGTGTTAAGAATGAATCAAGAAGCCGAAGTGTGAATAATTACCGTTAATTTTGCGAAAAATTTATATGCGTGACTCTTCTTACTCTTAAACCTATACCGAAATGCAAGATGAAAAAACCCGTTACTCGGAGGATGAACTTCGGGAGTTCGAGGCGCTGATCCGGGGGAAGCTGGAAGGCACAATGAACGAATTGAATTACATTAAAGGCACCCTCAGCAAAAAAAATGACAGCGGCACCGACATGACAGGCGGCACCGCCAAATTGCTCGAAGACGGGGCCGACGCCAGCGAACGCGAGAATTTGAGCCAGATGGCCGCCCGCCTGCAGAAGTACGCTACCCAACTCGAAAACGCTTTGGTGCGTATTAAAAACGGCACCTATGGTGTGTGCGTCGACAGCGGCAAGCTCATTCCCAAAGAACGCCTTCGCGTGGTCCCACATACCCAGCAGACGATCGAGGCTAAGTTGAAGCGACTGTGAATTAGAGGGGGCGATCGGGCGGGACATAGACTTCATTTTCCATGGCCCATACGAGTACTTCCGAATATCTGGGGTCGTGGTTCTGGGGAGGAACCAAAGGGTGCTGATGATCCCGCTCCCAGCGATGGAAGGCAGTAAGAATCTCTTGGTTAAAAGCTTTTATTTCCCGCACATTGTTCACGAAACTTAACCCCCAAACAAGCATCGTTAGGGAAGTGATGGCTTTAAAGGGCATTTTCTTGCCCCGGCGCTTTTGCAAATCCGCATAAATCAATAAGAGAAAAACGGGGATGCAGGTTGAAAAATACATGTAGCGGGGGGCAATGCCCCCGGCGGCTTTCGTTTCAAACCGGCCAAAGGCGATGAGGATAGCAGTAAATATCGCCAGCGTCAGCAGACCGTAAAGAAGGGGATTTTTATAGATATAACCCTTGACAAACAGTCTGATCCCGACAAAAAGGACCCCGAGCCCAGCCACTGAGCAAAGCATAATATTGGCATAGGACCAAAATTTGGTTGAGGGGTTGACACACAGAAAACTACCCAGAAAAGTAAACAAGAGCTTACCCATCCACAGTGGATTGAATGCTGGCTTCGGGGTAGAAGGCTCCGGGAAATTCAATAAAAAGAGTACGACTACGACCAGGCTGAATCCGGCCCAGATGAAAAGACGTTTGCGCTGCTTTTGTCCCCAAAGCAACAAGAAACCCGCAGGCAATACCACAGTTCCGTTCCCGAAACACAACACCGCCAAGGTAGCCGCCACCATTCCCCCGACAAACCACGCATTGGCATTATTGAGGGATGAATGCAGGCAATAAAGACTCAGGATAGCAAAAAAGAAAATGGTGTAATGCTGTATTCCGCCCCAATAATATAAGGTTACCTGCCAAAATGAAAGGTTGAAGGAAAACAGACTGATTGGGGTGAGCAGCGCCAATAGCGGCAGCTTTTGCTGCCGGACAATTTGCAAAATCAGGGCAAACCCGCCCAGCAGGAAAATATTCTGGTACCAGATTAGTGCGGCAAAGTTGATGTGTCCAGTAAACAGGTAAGACAAAGCCGCCGAAAGCCGGGAAAACAAGATAAAGTGTTCGTTGTGGGGAATGAACAAAGAGGCTATTTTGTCAGCGATGTCGACATTGCCGCAGTAGTGCGCCTGAATGTAACATAAGGTAGCACCGTAATCGTCACGGGAAGGGATATTGACGACAAAGTGGTTGACAGCTAGTACAAAGGCGATCAATGCGAATGCACTAATCAACACAGAAAGTTTTCTATTCATATCAGAGGGAAGTTTTTCTGGTTGGCCTACCATTTCTGTATCAAAAATACCGCTTCCAGGTAAGTTGCCGAAACCGTAAAATAAATTTCTCTCTGGAATAGTAGTATCTTTTTTTGTTGAAAAAAAAGAAGGTGACCCATTGCTGGGCCACCCTCTTTGCTACTCACAATTACGCCGCAAGGCGCGGAAATCAAGCCAAATCGAAGCGGTCGAGATTCATCACCTTGGTCCAGGCCGCTACGAAGTCCTTGACGAACTTCTCCTGTCCGTCGGCACAGGCGTACACTTCTGCCAGAGCGCGAAGCTCGGAGTTAGAACCGAAGATCAAATCGACGCGGCTCCCCGTCCACTTGGGTTCTCCCGTGGCGCGGTCGCTGCCCACGAACACATTCTGCGCGTCGGAAGTGGCCCGCCAGGTGGTTCCCATGTCGATTAGGTTGACAAAGAAATCGTTGGTCAACGCCTCGGAACGGTCGGTAAAGACGCCATGCTTCGTGTTATTGAAGTTGGTGCCCAGCGTCCGCATCCCACCCACGAGTGCCGTCATCTCGGGCGCGGTCAGCGTCAGCAATTGCGCTTTGTCCACCAGCATATCTTCGGCGGCGGCTTTGTGGTGGCTCTTGAGGTAGTTGCGGAAGCCGTCGGCGGCGGGTTCGAGCGCGCGGAACGATTCCACGTCAGTTTGCTCGGCCGAGGCGTCGGTGCGTCCCGGTGTGAAAGGGACCGTCACCTCATGGCCCGCGTTCTTGGCGGCTTTCTCAATGCCGACCGCTCCGCCCAGCACGATCAAATCAGCCAGTGAAACTTTTTTAGCATCCGACTGCGCATCGTTGAATTCTTTCTGAATTCCTTCAAATTTTTCAAGAACGTTCGCCAGTTGAGCCGGGTTGTTTACTTCCCAGTCTTTCTGCGGGGCCAGGCGAATACGCGCCCCATTGGCACCACCACGCCGGTCGGAACCACGGAAGGTCGAAGCTGACGCCCAGGCGGTCGAGACCAGTTGCGATACGGACAGACCGGAATCAAGGATCTTCCCTTTCAAAGTCGCAATGTCCTGCTCGTTGATTTTCTCGTAGTCAGCGGCGGGAATCGGATCTTGCCAGATCAAGTCTTCCTCGGGTACTTCCGGGCCGAGGTAACAAGCCTTGGGTCCCATATCACGGTGCAGGAGTTTGAACCAGGCGCGGGAAAAAGCGTCGGCAAACTCCGCCGGATTCTCGTGAAAGCGGCGCGAAATTTTTTCGTAGGCGGGGTCCACGCGCAGGGCGATGTCAGTCGTCAGCATAAAAGGCGCGTGGCGCTTGGCCGGATCATGTGCGTCGGGTACGGTATCGGCCCCGGCATCGTCTTTTGGCTTCCACTGGTAGGCACCGGCGGGGCTTTTCGACAACTCCCATTCGTAACCAAACAAATGGTCGAAGTAATCATTGGTCCACTCCGTGGGCTTTGTGGTCCAGGCTCCTTCGAGGCCGCTGGTGATGGTGTCGCCCCCGTAGCCGCTGCCGTAGGTATTTTTCCAACCCATGCTCATTTCTTCGATGGACGACCCGGCGGGTTCCGAACCCACGTATTTACTGGGGTCGGCGGCACCGTGGGTTTTGCCGAAAGTGTGCCCGCCCGCGATCAGTGCGACCGTCTCCTCGTCGTTCATGGCCATGCGGCCAAACGTCTCGCGGATGTCGTAGGCGGCACCCAGCGGATCGGGCTGTCCTTTCGGACCTTCCGGATTTACGTAGATAAGTCCCATGTGGGAGGCCGCCAGCGGGTTTTCGAGCGTACGCTGACCGTTACTGCCGGCGTAGCGTTCGTCGTCGCCCATCCACTGGTCTTCCGCGCCCCAGTACACATCTTCTTCGGGTTCCCACACGTCGGCCCGACCGCCGCCAAAGCCGGATGTTTTCAAGCCCATCGACTCGAGGGCGCAGTTGCCGGTGAGTACCAACAGATCGGCCCAGGAAAGTTTTCGGCCATATTTCTGTTTCACGGGCCACAGCAGCAGGCGTGCCTTGTCGAGGTTGGCGTTGTCGGGCCAACTGTTGAGCGGCGCAAAGCGCTGGGAGCCGGACAGCCCGCCACCCCGACCGTCGGAGATGCGGTAGGTGCCCGCGCTATGCCAGGCCATGCGGATGAAGAAGGGGCCGTAGTGGCCGTAATCAGCGGGCCACCAGTCCTGCGACGTGGTCATCAGGTCGTAGATGTCCTGTTTGACGGCCTCCAGGTCGAGGCTTTTGAATTCTTCGGCGTAGTCGAAATCTTTGTCCATCGGATTCGACAGCGCTGAGTTCTGACGCAGAATGTTCAATTTCAATTGATTGGGCCACCAATCGCGGTTTCTGGTACCGCCACCGGCGGTTTTGTTCATCGCTCCGCTTGTAAACGGACACTTGGGGGTATCGTCGTTCACCTCCCAGGCTACGTGCGTGTCGGGATTGTTCGAGCCGTTATTATCTGCCATTTTATTTGTTTAAAAAGTTATCTGGATTAAAAAATCGTTCTCCTACAAAGGTAAAGAGGTAAGCGCAAAAAGAAAAAGTCATTTCTCACAGCCACTTCCCCAACGCCCGCAGGCTCGCCACGCTATGCGCCGACGCGAATACATCTACGTGCGGCAGCGCGGCCTGCATAGCGGCAGTGCGGGGTTCGTAGCCCGCGCGTCCGGCCAGAGGATTCAGCCAAATCACTTTACGGGATTTTTGGCGGATGCGCCGCAGGGCGTCGGCCAGCAGTTCCGGTTGGTCGGTGTCCCAGCCATCGCTCAGGACGACGACGATCGTTTCACAATTGAGCAGTCGCCCGTAGTCAGTCATGAAGGTATGCAGACTGCCGCCGATGCGCGTCCCGCCCGACCAGCCCGTTTCGCAGGTGGCCAATTTTTGCAGGGCCTGCGTAAAATTCTGCTCTTTCAGTTCCGCAGTGACGCGGTGCAGGTCGGTGCTGAAAACGAAGGTTTCCAGGCGGCGGAATACGCGCTGGAAAGCGTACAGAAACTGAATTAGAAACGCGCTGTACAAGTCCATCGACTTACTCACGTCGGCCAGCACCACGAGACGCATCCGATTGCGGCGGGGGCGTTTGTAGGCAATCTCCACTAGTTCGCCGCCCCGGCGCAGATTACGCCGCAGCGTGTTGCGCAGGTCGAACTTCCGCGCGTGGCGTGTTTTTTCGTGGCGACGACTCACTTTGCGCGCCAGCGACTGAGACACTTCGCGTAACAGTCGTTCGAGGTCGGCCAATTGGTCGACGGGAATGAGGGAAAAATCCTGTTGGCTGAGCACCTCGTTAGCGGAGTAGGTGGCCGTTTCGGTTTCGTCGGTGTTTTTATTTCCGTTTAACCACGCTTTCAGGGCGTCGAAGGAAGGCTGATTGTTTTTCTGGTACTGGGATTTTTTACTTTCATCCTCCTTGATTTTACTGTCCAGCGCGCTTTCCAATTCCCGCCAATATTTTTCAAACAGTTCTGTAAACTGCCCGACTTCCTGTACCGAACGCGTCAGGCTTACCTGTAAAGCCAGCGCGAACGTCGCGCGGTCGTTGGGTGTGACCAACGCCGCCGCCCGCAGCGCCGTGGCTTCTTCCTCGGGCCCGATGCGGAAGCCGTAGGCGCGGAGGTAGCGGCAGAAGGCTACAAGGTTGGCGGGAAGGTCGGTGTGGCGGGGGATCAATTTTTTGGTAGGAGGAAAGGAGGAGGGGCCGGGCTGGCGTACCAAGAAAAGAGGAAAAGTGGCGGATGCGTTCTACAGCACAACTTTTATAGCGCCATATATTACGGTAGTATCGCTGCTGATCTCGGGTGAAGACTTGGGTAGAAATTGAATTTTCCTGATCGAATTTTTATTCAATTTATCGGCCACATCGCTTTGGCTGAGTGGGACAATCTGCTCGTTGATAAGCAGAGGAAACTGCATATCCAGCAAATTTAGAGGAATGTCTTTTCTGATTTTCAGGTAAACATATCTATAAAATTCAGAGGGTTCCGTATACAGGAACTCGTAAGAACTTCTTCGGTGAATAACGCCGATTTTAGAAAGTTCTTCAAAGTCTTTCAGACGAAAAGTCCTAACGATTTTTTTATTTGTAAAAAAATCTTCGCTATGGTCGATCAGAACTCCGTCAAGCACGCTATAATCTGCTTTAAAAGTATCGACAAATGCAGAACTTCTTGGCCGCCTTTCAAGAATCTTTTTAATACCGATAAGCGTATCCTCATGGCTTTTTATATTCTTACTCGCTGGTTGACATTGTGCTAGTGAACTGGCTATTAAATAAATAGCTATAATAATAAGACAACTTTTGAATATTCGCATCATATACTGTGTTGAGCAGAACCCAGTCAAAAACCTCAAACGCCTTCCAACTTCGACACCACCCCCATTTTCTCGTACAACTCACTCAACGACAACTGCGCCGTGCGGGTGTCCTTCCAGTCTTTGAGGATGACGCCCAGGGTTTGCTCGATGATTTCTTTGGGAAGGTGGTCGAAGTGCAGTGCGACGAGGGCGGTGGCCCAGTCGATGGTTTCGGCGATACCGGGCGTTTTTTCCAGGCGCAGTTGCCGCAACTCCTGCATGAAGCGGCAGATTTGCCCCGCCAGTTTTTCAGCAATGCCAGGTACTTTATCCCGAACGATGGCCAGCTCTTTTTCGTAGTCGGGATAGTCGATCCAAAGGTACAGGCAGCGGCGGCGTAGTGCCTCCGATAATTCGCGGACGCGGTTGCCCGTCACGATCACCTGCGGAATGTGCGTGGCTTTGATCGTACCGATTTCGGGAATGGTAATCTGCCAGTCGGACAGCACTTCCAGCAAAAAACTCTCGAATTCTTCATCGGCGCGATCTACTTCGTCGATCAGCAGCACGGGAGATTTGTGGTGCGTGATCGCTTGCAGCAATGGCCGCTTCATGAGGAATTTTTCGCCGAAAATTTCTTCTTCCAAATCCTCAGCCTGCCCCTTTAAGCTGCCTTGCGTTTCTACCATTTTGAGGTGCAGCAACTGTCGCTGGTAGTTCCACTCGTACAACGCATGAGAGGCATCCAGTCCTTCATAGCACTGCAAGCGAATGAGGTCGGTATCCAGCGCCCGCGCCATCACTTTGGCGATTTCCGTCTTCCCTACCCCCGCCGGACCTTCGATCAACAGCGGCTTTTGCAACTGCATCGACAGGTACACCGCCATCGTCACCGTCGGTTCGGTAATGTAGCCCTGGGATTGGAGGAGATTGGCGATGTGGGAGACGTTCATCTTTTTAATTTTGAATTAGTGACGGGGCCGCCCGCGCGGTGAGAGAATGAGAGAATTTTTTTATTCACTCAATCACTAATTCACTCAATCACTAATTGAAAGAGCGCTCGCTTGCAATACACCTTCGCCAAATGCAGCCGGTACACCTCCGAGGCGTAGTGGTCGGCGTTGATGTTTTGGCCCTCGGCGGCATGGGAGGCGGCGGCTTCCAGGACGGCTTCCGACCAGTCGCCGACGGCTTCTTCCACCCCTTTGTCGCGGAAGGGTGCGTCGGCTACACCCGTGAAAGCGACGCGCGCCGAACCGTCGGGCAGTCGCGCGGCGGCGCAGCCTACCAACGCAAAGCGGGAAGCCGGCTGGGTGAATTTCTGGTAGGTCATCGTGGTGCCCTTTTCCGGGACGGGAAAGCGGATTTCAATCAGGATATCCCCGTCTTTCAGGGCTGTAGAATAAAAGCCCGTAAAAAATTCCGTAGCCGGAACGGTGCGCGTGCCTTTCTTACTTTGAATCACGATTTCGCCACCAGCGGCCAGCACCATCGCCGACCAGTCCGCCGAGGGGTCGGCGTGGGCCAGGCTTCCGCCCATTGTGCCTTTGTAGCGGATCATGGGGTCGCCCACGGCGCTCGCGCCTTTGGCCAGCATCGGCAGGTGCTTTTGGACAATTTCCGAGTCCATGATTTCGCGGTGCGTGGCGGCACCGCCAATCACGATTTCATCGCCGTCTTTTTTTATTTTTTTCAAAGACGCAATGCGGGCGATATCCACCAGCTTGTCGGGGGCACTCAGCCTCAGTTTCAAGGCAGGAATCAGGCTGTGGCCCCCCGCCAGAATTTTGGTATCGCCACCCAGATGTTCCAGCGCTTCCTCCACGGTTTCAGGCCGGACGTAATCAAAAGGATATGAGATCATTGTTTCTTGAATCTTAGGTTATTAGGAATTAGATTTCATCGCTCGCCACACCCTTTCCCCGGTCAGCGGCATAGTTATATCCCTGACTTTATGGCCTCCGCTCCACAGCGCGTCAATGACGGCATTGACCACGGCTGGCGTGGAACCAATGGTACCAGCCTCGCCTGCGCCCTTGACGCCCAGCGGATTGTGTGGACAGGGCGTTTCCTGCCGATCAAGCTCGAACATGGGCAGGTCGTCGGCGCGGGGCATGGCGTAATCCATGTAGGAGCCGTTGACGAGTTGGCCGTTTTCATCGTAAATCGCCCCTTCCAGCAGCGCTTGCCCGATACCCTGCGCTAAGCCGCCGTGAATTTGTCCATCCACAATCATGGGGTTAATGACGTTGCCCACGTCGTCCACCGCGATAAACCTCTGGAGTTTCACTTTGCCCGTTTCCTTGTCCACCTCCACCACTGCGATGTGGCAACCGAATGGATAGGTGAAATTAGTCGGGTCGTAGAAGCTGGCGAAATCCAGGCCGGGTTCCAGTCCCTGGGGATAGACGTGCGGCACATAGGCGGTCAGGGCCACATCGCCAAAACTGATCGACTTATCGGTGCCTTTCACCGTCCATTTTCCTTCGGCAAATTCAAGATCGTCCGCCGCGCATTCCAGCTTATGGGCGGCGATTTTTGCGCCTTTTTCCAATACCTTATCAATACTCTTCATAATGGCCGAGCCACCCACCGCCAGACTGCGCGAGCCGTAGGTTCCCATGCCGAAGGCCACCGCGTCGGAGTCGCCGTGGACAATGTCCACGTCCTCCATCGGGATACCGAATTTATCAGCCACAATTTGGGCGAAAGTTGTTTCGTGGCCCTGTCCGTGCGAGTGCGAGCCCGAAAAGACGCTCACCTTGCCCGTGGGCTGCACCCGCACCTGCGCCGACTCGTAGAGGCCCGCCCGCGCGCCCAGCGAACCCACCACCGCCGAGGGCGCAATACCGCAGGCTTCGATGTAGGTCGAGAAACCCACGCCCAGCAATTTGCCGTTTTGGGCGGCTTCCTGCTGCATTTTTCTGAACTTTTTGTAATCCAGCATCTTCATGGCCTTGTCCACCACGCCGTGGTAGTCGCCCGAGTCATATTGCAAAGCCACCTGGGTTTGGTAGCCGGGCTGTTCCACGCCGTCGAAAGCGGGAATGAAATTCTGTCTGCGGAGCTCAATGGGATCCCTGCCCATTTCCAGCGCGGATAAATCCATGAGCCGCTCCAGCAAATAAGTCGCCTCGGGGCGTCCCGCGCCGCGATAGGCGTCCACGGCCACGGTATGGGTGAACACGCCGCAGAGGTCGATGTGAATTTTGGGCGTCGTGTAAAGTCCCTGCAACAGCGTGCCGTGCAGGTAGGTCGGCACCGCCGGGCCAAAGGTGGAAAGGTAGGCACCCAGGTTAACGTAGGTCTTGATACGCAATGCCTTAATATTCCCCTCGCCATCGAAGCCCATTTCAGCCTTACTCACGTGGTCGCGGCCGTGGGCGTCCATCATGAAGGCTTCGGAGCGGGTTTCGGTCCACTTAATAGGCCGCTTAATTTGCTGCGAAGCCCAGGTGACGAGGGCTTCTTCGGTGTAGTGGGGAATCTTGGAACCAAATCCACCGCCCACGTCCGGGCCGAGAACTCGGACTTTATGCTCGGGCAAGCCCAGCACGAAGGCGCACATCAACAACCGGATCAGGTGCGGGTTTTGGGTGGAGGTGTAGAGGGTGTATTTGTCGCTTGCCTCATCGTAGTGGCCAATGTAGGAGCGCGGCTCGATGGCGTTAGGAATCATGCGCTGGTTCACGAATTCCAGCATCGTGACGTGGGCCGAGGCGTCGATGGCGGCATTCACCTCGTCGAGTGGACTGCCCAGTTCCCAGTCGAAGGCCAGGTTGCCGCGGGCATCGTCATGGACGAGCGGGGCTCCTTCCTGCGCGGCTTTGAAGGGATCAGTAACAGCCTCCAAATCATCCCATTCCACTTCCACTGCTTCGGCAGCGTCCACGGCTTGGGCGTAGGTTTCGGCGATAACTACCGCTACTGGGTCGCCGATGTGTTTGGCCGTGCTGCCCGTCGCGATCAGCAGCGGGTGCGGCGGCTCTTTCATGGTATCGCCGTTCTTGAAATTGACCTGCCAGCCCGTGGGAACGCCCACGATGCCCGTTTCTTTGATGTCGTCACCCGTGAAAATGGCCACCACGCCGGGCATTTCGAGGGCAGCATCGGTGTCGATGCTCGTCACCCGCGCGTGGGCGTAGGGGCTGCGGACGAAGGAAGCGTGGGTCATGCCCACCAATTTAATATCGTCGGTATAGCGGCCTTTTCCGGTAATGAAGCGCTTGTCCTCGACCCGCTTCACGGATTTGCCGATGTATTTGTTGCTCATAGGTGTCTAATTTTGAATTAGTGAATATTGTTCGGTGTCGGCGATTAGTGAATAATTTTATTCCAACATTCACTAATTCGCTGATTCACTCATTGCTTTGGCCGCCCATTGCACGCTGCGCACAATGTTATGGTAGCCCGTGCAGCGACAGAAGTTGCCCTCGAGACCGTGGCGGATATCTGCTTCGGTGGGGTTGGGATTTTGGTTGAGCAAGTCCACGGCGGCCATAATCATGCCGGTAGTGCAGAAACCACACTGTAAGCCGTGGCACTCCTTGAAGCCCTGTTGCACGGGGTGCAATTCGCCGTTTTTGGCCAGACCTTCGATAGTGGTGATTTCGCTGCCATCGGCCTGTACAGCCAGAATCGAGCAGGATTTGACGGCCATGCCGTCGATGTGCACCGTGCACGAACCGCAACTGCTGGTGTCGCAACCGATGTGGGTACCCGTTAGGTTGAGCTGGTCACGCAGGTAGTGGGCCAGTAACGTGCGTGGCTCTACGTCGTGCGCCTGGGCTTTGCCATTGACTTTTAAAGCGATTTTCATCATATTTATTTAGGTAAAAGCGGGATCCCCGCAGCGGTCAAGGGTTTACGGATAACTCTTCTATTTCCTGCTCAAAATTTTCAAAAAACTGTTTAGTTAACGAATTGGCGACGCCGCTCATGACACGGTTGCCTGTACGCGCCAACAATCCCGAGAGTTTGGCCTTGCCATCGAAGGTTAGCTCCGTTTGGTTGTCCTGTACGGAATGCAAATCGATGGTGACGGTAGCGTCGGCGTTGCCGATCTTGCTGTTTTGCTGCACGTTCAGGGTGTAGCCCTCCCCTTCGCGGATATTCTGCATGGACAAGCCACCAGAAAATGAGCCATTGACGGGTCCCATCTTGACCTGCGCCACGGCTTTGTACTCATTCTCAGCCGTTTTTTCAAGCGTTGTGATACCCGGCACAATGCGGGCCAAAATATCGGTGTCCATCAGCATCGCCCAGACGCAATCAGGTGAAGCGTTCAGAATATGTGAGCCGTTTAAATCCATAAGTGTTTGTAAATAAGCCGGATTGGTGCAGTTTCTTTGGAAGGGAGAAGCTTTCTACTTTGGCATCTAGCCAGAGGGCTACCAATTTAGATATAATTTTAAAAAGAAAAAATAAAACCCTAACTCAATCCAGTATTCATGAAGAAAAAGTACGATTTTATTGTTGTCGGCGCAAGAAGTGGTGGCATGATCGTTCCCAAAGCAGGGGAAATCGTGCAGGAACTATTCACGGCACAACTGGCGAAGCTGGATACCAACGTGCTGTTCAACAAAGTGTACGCCTATCCCGTGTCGTCGCGCATCAATCAGAAAGCAACTAATTCCATTCGGACGGGGGATTTGACACCTTTTTTGAAGTAGGTACTGGGATTTTTGTATCGGTTGTGAGTAACAACTCTATTGCACTACTTACCTTTTACTTGCCAAAAGTATTAATATGCATAAAAAACTTCTAAATGCTGGCGGATTACTCGTAATTTTGAATGCAACACTCTCAGTTCCATCATAGTTTTAATTACTGAATATATAAACTCATTCAGCCATGACGAAGACCGGATTCAGTTACCTTCTCATTCTCTGTATCTTGTGGAGATGCAGAAAAAAAGAGGAACCGCTCACCTATTTGGAGCAAAACGGTCTCTACGAATTCAGGATCGAGGACGTCCCCCAGGAGAACATCGATACCAGGGAGAACGGAAAGATACGGGTGCAACTCCCGGCCGACTACAAAGGTGGCAGCCGGATCAAGGTTTTCTTCCGCGATTGGCAGGAAACTTTGGCGAAACCCCAGGCGATCGAAGACGGCTGGAAAGGAAACGAGATTGTCTTTGAAGGAAGAACCGTTCGTATCGACGACCAGATAATTCAGGTCGTTCCGGGTAAACCACTGGAATTTCTAACAAGGGGCGCGGTGTACGAATATACGCCTAGCGGGGATAATAATCACGTTGCTTTGCCAGTTAAAAACTGGGGAAGTATTGACAAAACATCGCCCGATGACACCCTATCTTTCCAGTTAGTAGACAAGAAGACCGGGGAAATAATTTATAAATCAGAAGCCGATATCAGGCAGCCCGCGCCGGACGGAGATACCACGCTTGTGGATGTAAAACTTCCTATGTTTCCCGATGTTTCCCGAGGCGGGTGATTATCGGTTTGTCCTCCGCCGCCGTGGCGAGGACTACGTGGGGCCCGACGTTTTTCGGGTGGTCTACGGCGAACCAATGGTAGCTAATCAGGGCGGCGGCCTAATCTTGGCCGGTGATAATTCTCTGGCGGAAATTCGGGGTCAAAACTTCCTGCCGGGTCATGATTATCAAATGGTACTGAGTAACGATTTTGGTCCGCCACAGAAGTTTGCCCTGACACCCAAAAATCCAGTAATCCTGACGACCGAACTTCCGGCGACGTTACCTAAGGGAAACTACCTGGTGGAAATATATATCGACGGGAAGGTGTCCAAAGAAACAGATACTTTTGGCATAGAGAGGCTATTTACCTTGCAGGAGCTACCGAATTTGCCGCGGTTACTTTCCCTCACCGATAGCTCGCAGGAATACATGGTAGACCGTCTGAATTTCTACTTTAAACCAATCAACAAATTTAAGAGAGGGCAGTCAGTTTTAGCTATTACATTCCCGGGAGACGCCCTTTCTTGGGACTTTGTCAAGCTCAACTTGACGGAAGTCGATACCAAAAAAGAACTGGTACTGGATAACAAAGGGAAGGCGGCGGGCGGAATACTATTTTTCCGACCTGTTTTTGGGATTCCTCTTGATACGGCACCGGGCCGCTACGAGGTGAAATTTAGTATGAAGTCGAACGCTGGAAAAGTAGTTTCCAGCCCGCGCTATCACCGGATTATCATGATCGAATGAGTAACCTGTTCGTTTTCCTGATACGTCCGTTGGCTACCGCGCGTTGGGCGAACACATAGGTTCGCCCCTACCGTAAAGCGTCGAATATTATTTCTGCCGGATGCAGTGCCCGCCTTCCTGTACCGTCGTGGATTTGGTGGCGGCAACTCGTGCCGGGGGCGGCGATGATAACCGCTTCGGGTTGCTGGCGCACGGCGGGGAAAAGGACCAGTTCGCCAATCTGCATCGAAAGATCGTAATGCTCGGCTTCGTAGCCGAAGCTACCCGCCATGCCGCAGCAGCCGCTGGGGATGAGCTGTACCGTGTAGTTTTCGGGCAGCGAAAGCATTTTCTTGGTCGGGACCAGGCTGGCGATGGCCTTTTGCTGGCAGTGGCCGTGGAGTTTGATTGTCCTTTTTTCTTGGGTAAAAAGCTTGGACGAAATCTTTTGCAAATCTATTTCCCGAGCGATGAATTCGTCGAACTGTAAGGCGTTTTGAGCTAGTGCTTTGGCGTCTTCCATCAACTCTTCGCTGACCAGATCGGGGTACTCGTCGCGGAAGGTGAGGATAGCAGACGGCTCGATGCCGATGAGCGGGGTGTCGTGGCTAATAAGGTCTTTCAGCGCCAGGATATTTTGCTCGGCAATTTTCTTGGCGTCTTTCAAAAGCCCTTTCGACAACTGCGGGCGACCGCTGGGCGCGTGGTCGGGGATTTCGACTTCGTAGCCCAGTTTTTGCAAAACCCAAATGGCTTTCTTGCCAATTTCGACATCATTGTAATTGGTAAATTCATCACAGAAAAGATAGACTTTCCGATCCGTGGCGGCAGGATTGGTCTTTTCCCCCTCTTTCCCAAACCATCCCCGCAACGTTTCACCGTGCAGCAGCGGCATGGTACGATCGGGATGAAAGCCCACGACGCGGTTGGCGAGGCGGCGCAGCGGCGCATTTTTGAAAACCAAATTGTAAGCCCACGGCACGTAGCTGGCAATGCCTGTCATCTTGGAAAAATTCCCCACCAGCCACGAGCGCAGCGGCACGCCATGGAAGTCGTGGTACTGCTGCAGGAATTCCATTTTCAGCTTGGCGACATCTACGTTACTAGGACACTCACCCTTGCAACCCTTGCAGGCCAGGCACAGGTCAAAGACCTCCTTAATTTCCTCGTGGTCGAAGCGGTTGGCTTTGGGCGAGCGGGTGAGCATTTCGCGCAGGATGTTGGCGCGGGCGCGGGTCGTTTCCTTTTCATTGCGGGTAGCCATATAGCTGGGACACATCGTGCCGCCGCTCAGTTCGGTCTTGCGGCAGTCGCCCGAGCCGTTGCATTGCTCGGCGTGTTGCAGGATGGTCTGATTCTCGAAGCGGAAGTAGGTCTTGAATTCGGGGTTCGACTGGTCGGCCTCGTAACGCAGGAAAGTGTCCATCGGCAGCACGTCCGTGATTTTGCCGGGATTAAAAATCGCCTGCGGGTCCCAGGCTCGCTTTATTTCTTTGAACAGTTCATAGTTGTGCGGCCCCACCATCTGCGGGATAAACTCACCGCGCAGTCGCCCGTCGCCGTGTTCGCCCGAGAGCGAGCCGTCGTACTTCTTGACCAGCGTCGCGATTTCCTCGGCGATCATCCTGAATTGGCGGTGTCCTTCCTGCGTCTTCAAATTGATGATGGGACGCAAGTGTAATTCTCCCGAACCCGCATGGGCGTAATGCACCGCCGACATCTTGTGCTTGTGCAGAATCTCGTTAAAATCACGGATGTAATTTGGCTGATCCAGCACATCCACGGCGGTATCCTCGATCACGGCCACGGCTTTTTCGTCGCCGGGAATATTAGCCAAAAGCCCCAACCCGGCTTTGCGCAGCGTCCAGATTTTCTTGGTATCGTCACCAAACAGCAACGGAAAATGAAAGCCTAAGCCGGCGGCCCGCAGCTCGGTTTCCAGTTCGGCGGCGAGTCGCTCTACCTCCGGCTTGGTTTCGCGCGAGAGATCCACGACCAGAACGGCGGGATAAGTGCCGTCTTCTTTGTCTTTAACAAAAAACGCATTTTGCCGTTGCTCGGCGTTGGTGGCGGCGCATTCCAGCACGTAGCTGTCGATGAGTTCGACGGCTTGTGGCTGGTACTTCAGAGCGATGATGGTAGCGCGGAGGGTTTCGTCAATGGTGTTGAAGTGCGCGCACAATAGGCCCTGCGTCCGGGGCGGCAGCGGCACTAGGTTGAGCTTAATCTCGGTCAAAAGACAGAGTGTCCCTTCCGAACCCGCGATGAGGCGGCACATATTGAAATCCGGTCCGTCGGACGTGAAGGGCGCACAGTCCAGCAGCATATCCAGCGCGTATCCCGTGTTGCGTCGCTCGACGGATTTCTTGGGGAAATTTCTTCGTATCTCGGCCTGATTCTCCGGGTCAGAAAGTATTTCCAGCGTTTTTTGATAAATCTGGCCCGATAGGCCCGGCATTTGACCAAGTCGCGGCACATTGTTTGTCGCTGAGAAAACCGCCTCCGTGCCATCGGCCAGCAGAGCCTTCACTTCCAACAAATGCTCCCGCGTGGAGCCATACACCACGGAGTTGGACCCACAGGAATTGTTCCCCACCATGCCACCGACCATCGCGCGGTTGGCCGTAGAAGTTTCGGGTCCAAAATATAAGCCAAATTCCTTCAAAGCCATGTTCAGCTCGTCGCGCACCACGCCAGGCTGCGTCCGCACCCAGCCTTCCGCAGCGTTGATTTCCAGAATTTTATTGAAATGCTTCGAGACATCCACCACAATGCCACCGCCCACCACCTGCCCGGCCAGCGAAGTCCCCGCCGTGCGTGGAATGAGTGAAACGCCGTTGTCTCGCGCAAAGGCGATAAGCGTTTTCAAGTCTCGTTCGGTGTGCGGAATGGCCACGGCCAGCGGCATCTCGCGGTAAGCCGAGGCGTCAGTGGCATAAAGGGTACGGAGCGTATCGTCCTGGAAAAGTTCGCCGTCAAGTTGGCGGGCGAGGGCGTCGAGGTTGGGGGTGGTTTGGGTAGTTGGGGCGGTCATTACCTGATAACGAAAAAGTCGGCGGCTGGGTTATCGGCAAAGATAGTCAACCCAGCTTTTATAGACCTATCCTGCAGCCTATAACAACCCCGAAAACAATCCCGGCGCGACGCCAAATAGAATGGTAATAATCGTCGCCGAAATTAGCACAATTTGGTAAAAAGGCGCAACGCGGATGTGGGCGGTATCGCCCTCCTTCATGTAGGCGGCTATAACCACCCGAAAGTAGTAGTAGATGCCCACCGCCGACATCAGCACGGCCACGACCAGCAGCCAGATAATGCCGCGCTCAGCGGCGCTGCCGAAGACGAAGAATTTACCCCAGAAGCCAGCGGTGAGCGGAATGCCCGCCAGTGAAAGCATCGAGACTGTCAATACGAAAGCCAGCAGCGGGTTATGCTTGGCCAGACCGTTGAAAGCTTCGTAGGTTTCGCGCGGCTTGCCAGTCATAGCCTTCTCCCGCGCCAGCGGAATCAGCACACCAAAGGCACAGATGGTCGCTACGGAGTACGCCATTGAGTAAAAAAGAATCGAATTTTCCGTCTGCGGCGTCATGGCCGTGAGGGCGATGAGCAGGTAGCCCGCGTGGGAAATGCTGGAATAAGCCAGCATCCGCTTGAAACTGTCCTGATACACCGCGATGATGTTACCGACCAGCAGAGTCAGGACGGTAATCACCGCCAGCGTAATCCACCAGTAGTCGTAAATGCCCGTGAACGAATGCGACAACAGCCGGTAAAGGGCCGCAAAACCCGCCGTTTTCACAATTGTGGCCATGAAAGTCGTGAAAATGGTCGGCGCGCCTTCGTACACATCGGGCGTCCAGAAGTGAAACGGTGCCGCCGATACTTTGAACAACATTCCGATAAGTACCATCAGCATACCTCCGTACAACAGATAGGAAGGATTGCCCTGCCCAATGTAAGCCTGAATGCCCGCCAAGGTAAACGAACCCGTCGCGCCGTACAGCAGCGCGATACCGAACAGCAGAATCCCCGTTGCGAAGGCTCCCATCAGGAAATATTTCAGAGCGGCTTCGTTAGAACGAAGATTCCGCTTATCGCTGCCCGTCAGTACGTACATTGCCACCGACAGGATTTCCAACCCCAGGAAGAGCATGATGAGGTTCTCAAAACCAATCATCATAAAGGCTCCCACCAGCGAAAAAAGCATAATGGCGTAATATTCGGCGGGTTGCGCCTCGTCGTCATCCTGAAAGCCACGCGTCATGGCGACGATCATAAAAGCCGACACCAGCACGATGGCGTTGAATGCCAGCGTAAGGTTATTCACCGCCAGCATATTGTAGAAGTAGAGAATCGTGCCTTCGTTCCACTCCACAAAGTTACCAACCAGGGCAATGGCCAAAAACAGCAAAGTCGCGGGCAGCAGAATAGCTTTGGATTTGGCAAAACCCAAAAACAAAACGACGATTCCCAGGAAGGACAGGAGTACTATGGGGTACATTAAGTCAGGAATTTTGAATGAGAGAATGAGAGATTGAGTGGATATTTTATTGATTTTTTATTCTCTCATTCTCTCAATCACTAATTCACAATTAGTTATGTATAAATCTCAAAAGTTGATTGACCGTCGGTTCGGTCATTTCTAAAAACGTGCTGGGATAAATTCCGATCCAGAAAACCATGATGGTCAACGGGATGAGTACGGCCCTTTCGCTGATTGTTAGTTCTTTGAAATGCTCGGTAAAATCCGAAGTAGTGCCGAACATCGCTTTCTGGAACATTCTCAACAAATAAACGGCACTTAGGATGATTGTCAGTCCGGCGATGGCTCCCAGCCAGTTGTTGTACTCGAACACCCCGGCTAATAAAAGAAACTCGCCTACAAAACCGCTGGTAAGCGGCAGCGCCACGCTGCCCAGCAGCATCACCATAAAATAGACGCTCAGGCGGGGCGACTTTTGCGTAATGCCGCCCAGGTGGTCGAGGTAGCGGGTGTTGGTCCGGCTAAAAATAATGTCGATGATGAAGAACATGCCCACCACGTTGATGCCATGCGCCAGCATTTGGATTAGAGCCCCCTGCATTCCATTGAGCGTAGTTGAAAATACCCCAGCGGCCATGAGTCCCACGTGTGCAAAGGATGAGTAAGCCACCAGCCGCTTCATGTCGCGCTGCTGAATGGCGATAATGGAACCATATACAATCCCGATGACCGATAGCACGATAGCGACTGCACCCCATTCGTTCAACGCCAGCGGCGTAATCGGTAGCAGGAGACGAATTAAACCATAAATGCCCATTTTCAGCATAATGCCCGCCAGCAGCATTGTGGCCGGGGTAGGCGATTCGGTATAAGTATCGGGCTGCCAGGTGTGGAACGGGAAAAGTGGCATTTTAATGGCAAAGGCAATGAAAAATGCCCAGAAAACCCAGCCCTGCGCGGCGGGTGCCAGTTGCAGATCGTAAAAGGCCGTGATGGCGGAAGAGTGCGCGCCGGGCGTTTGGTAATACAAATATACCAGTGCCACCAACATGAACAGGCTACCGAATATGGTATAAACGAAGAACTTGAACGTGACTTGCAGACGATTCTCGCCGCCCCAAACGGCGGCCAGGAAATAAATCGGAATCAACGCCGCCTCGAAGAAAAGGTAGAAAAGAAAGGCGTCCGTCGTGGTAAAAACGCCCACCAAAGCCGATTCCATGAACAAAATCAGCGCATAGAAGGCTGCGGGATTCTCGTAATTATGCCCAAAACCTGAAAGGACAATGAGCGGCACCAAGAAGGTCGTGAGCAGTACCAACAGCATACTGATGCCATCGATGGAAGCGCCAAAGGAGACACCCGCTGTGGGAATCCAGTCGTAATTAAAGCCAAATTGCACCCCGGCGGCCGGATTGAACTGCGTCCAGACGAAAACAGCCGTCCCCAGCTCAGCCAAGGCTCCGACCAAAGCAATTTGCTTCGCCTTGCTTCCGCCCAAAAAGAACGTCAGCAGCCCGGCGGCAAGAGGAATAAGTATGAGGAGAATCGTTAACATTAACTCAATTTTGAATGAGTGAATGATAGAATGATAGAATACTGGACGCGGTGTAAAAAGTATTCTATCATTCTATCATTCAAAATTCTATCATTATTTTAAAAGCAAGTTCCAAAACAGCACCACCATAATCCCCACAACCATCGCGAAGACGTAATAGCCGATGGAGCCAGTTTGGGTTTGGCGGCCCAGGTTGGCTAGTCCTTTGACCAGTTTGCCCGTGCCTTCCACAAAAAGGTCGATAAAAAACTCGCCGAAACTTACCAGTAGTACGGAAAGCGTCTTCATGGGTTTTACAAAAACAGTATCGTAGAGTTCGTCGATGTAGTATTTATGGTACACCACGTTTTCCACGCCTGTTCGTGTTTCGGACTCGGGAGCAGGTACTGCGCTTTTGCTGATGTACATTACGTAGGCTACCACGGCGGCAATTAATGCCACGCCTACCGAGACGCCCATAAGCGTGAATTCTTCTGAATGCGAAAGCGCCGTGGCCGCGAAAGCTTCAGGGTTCACCTGCCGCGCCGCGTCGAACAGCGGACTCATGAATTCAGCCAGTTGGTGCGTACCACCCAATGCTTCGGGGACGCCGATGAAGCCGCCGACCGCCGAGAGAACCGCCAGAATCATCAACGGAATTGTCATGGAAGCGGGCGATTCGTGCAGGTGGTGTTCCTGCTCTTGCGTTCCCCGAAAAGAGCCGAAGAAAGTCAGGAACAGCAGCCGGAACATATAAAAAGAGGTCATAGCTGAACCCAGCACGCCAATGCCCCACAGCAGTTTATTATGTTCAAAAGCATGGGCCAGAATCTCGTCTTTGGAGAAAAAGCCCGCAAAGGGCGGCAGTCCGGCGATGGCCCAGGTGGCTACGGCGAAAGTGATGAACGTGATCGGCAGTTTTTTGCGCAGCCCACCCATGAAGCGGATATCCTGCTCGTCGGACATGGCGTGAATCACGCTACCCGCGCCGAGGAAAAGTAGGGCCTTGAAAAACGCGTGGGTAATGACGTGGAACATGGACGCCGAGTAGGCCATTACGCCCAAACCCAGGAACATATAGCCCAATTGGCTCACCGTGGAGTAAGCCAGTACCTTTTTGATGTCGTTTTGCAAAATGCCAATCGAGGCCGCAAACAAAGCCGTCACCGCGCCGACGATCGCCACCATTTCCAGCGTTTCGGGAGCCAGCGTGTAGAGGACGTTAGAGCGAATGACCATGTAAATCCCCGCCGTCACCATCGTGGCGGCGTGGATCAGGGCCGATACGGGCGTGGGGCCGGCCATCGCGTCGGGCAGCCAGGTGTAGAGTGGAATCTGCGCCGACTTGCCCATCGCCCCCACGAACAGCAGCATCGTGATGGCGAATACGACGTGGTCACCCACGGGCAAGCCGGTAGCCTGGCGAAAAACTTCGGTGTATTCCACCGTGCCGAAGGCGTGAATGATCGTGAAAATACCGAGTAAAAAGCCCAAGTCCCCAATGCGGTTCATGATGAAGGCTTTGCGGGCGGCGTTGTTGAAGTCGGTGTTTTTATTCCAAAAACCGATCAACAGATACGAGCAAAGCCCCACGCCTTCCCAACCGATAAACATGATGACGTAGTTGGAACCCAGCACCAGCAACAGCATGAAGAACAGGAACAGGTTCAGGAAGGAGAAGAACTTCCCAACACCTGGATCATGCTTCATGTAGCCGATGGAATAAATGTGAATCAGCGATCCCACGCCCGTAATAATCATCAGCATCAACAGCGACAACTGGTCGATCTGAAACGAAAATGGGATATTCAATTCACCAACTTTAATCCAGTCGAACAACGAAACGATCATTGGCTGGCTGCCGGCCTCCTTGAAGGCAAAAAGCACCGCCACCGAGGCAGCAAAACTTCCCAAAGCCGCTAACGAGCCAATCAGCCCGACGGCCCCTTTCGGAATATGACGAAACCCGATCCCATTGATCATAAATCCGATCAGGGGTAAGAGTGGAATCAGGATTAGTAAGGTAATAGGCATAAATAATGATGAGTGATGAAAGATGAATGATCCGATCTTGCGGACATCATCTTAACCCTTCAATTTATTCAGGAACCCGATATCGATTGTCCTCGTATTTCGGTAGATCATCACGATAATGGCCAGGCCGACGGCCACCTCAGCGGCGGCTACAGCCATAATGAAGAAGACAAAAACCTGGGCAGAAGGGTCGGACTTGTAGGAAGAAAAAGCAATCAGCATCAAATTGACTGAATTGAGCATCAGCTCCACCGACATGAAAATAACGATGGCATTGCGGCGAATCAGAACGCCCAAGATGCCGATCACGAAAAGAGCCGTGCTGAGAATCAAGTAGCTTTTGAGCGGAATAAGTTGGATTATATCCGGTATCGAAGGTTCCTGCATAGGAAAAAGCCGTTGAACGGTTGATTTAGGGGCCCTTTGACCCGTAAAATTCGGGCAAATTTATAGATAAAAATTCCTTACTCAAGCCTTGAACGCGGGATTATTCTACCGCTTCGTCAAAGCGCGGAGTTTGATTTCAGTCAGGCGGCGCTTAGTATCGAGCGGAAAGTCGTTTTTGACGATCCAATCGAAAAAAGCAGGTTCTTTTTTCAAGACATCAACTACCTTTTTGCCGTTGTGTTTGCCAAAATTGAAAACTTCTTCGCCCTGCTCATTGAAAATCATGCGTCCGGCGAAGTCCACGTTAGGCGAAGCGGTGAGCATGTGAAGCTTGTCCATATCGTTATGGATCGGTATGGTTTCGTTACCGTCGTCGTCGGCCACGGCCACATCGGCATAGTGCTTGATTTGGGCGTTGAGTACTTCGTAGGTCGCCAAGGCATCAGCTTCCGCGCCGTGTGCGCCGATCAGGTCTTTTCCGCAATAAAACTTGTAAGCGGCCGTAAGGTTACGCGGCTCCATAAGATGAAAGATCCGCTGGGCATCGATCAGGCGGCGGCCTTTGGCATCGAAGTCTACGTCGGCCCGGAGAAATTCCTCCACCAGCATTGGCACGTCGAAGCGGTTGCTGTTGAAGCCCGCCAGGTCGCAGCCTTCCAGAAACTTCACCAGGTCGCGAGCGATCTGCTTGAAGGTCGGGCAGTCTGCCACATCTTCGTCGTAAATCCCGTGAATCAGGCTGGTTTCCAGCGGAATCGGCATTTCGGGATTGAGCCGCCAGGTGCGGACTTCCTCGCTGCCGTTGGGTAGGGCCTTCACAACGGAGACTTCGACAATGCGGTCTTTGGCAATGTTAATCCCCGTCGTTTCGAGGTCAAAAAAAGCGAGGGGACGTTTTAGTTTTAGCTGATGAGGCACGGGATCTTTTTTAGTTCTTGGTTCAGAGTTCAAAGTTTTTGGAGTTGGGCCGCGAAGGTACAAGAAAATGTGGTGCGGCCGGACTGGCGATCTGGCTTCCAGCCCGTCTTTTCAAAAATTTATCTCATCGCTAGCTAAGGCCGATTGGTAAACAACTCTCTGATCTCCTACACTAAATTTACCTCCGCCGTCAGCCGAATCCCAAACTTCTCCTCCACCGAATCCTGCACCGCCGCCGCCAATTCTTTGACCTGCTGACCCCTGCCGCCACCGTGATGCACCAATACCAACGCCTGCCGGTCGTGGACGCCAACTTCTCCCGCGCGATAGCCCTTCCAACCCGCCTGCTCGATGAGCCAACCCGCCGGAACTTTAACTTTATCATCGCCGACGGGGTAGCCAGGCAGGGTGGGAAAATTAGATTTTAATGCTTCAAACTGCGATTTCGGGATTTCGGGATTCTTGAAAAAACTGCCTGCGTTGCCAATTTGGGTGGGGTCGGGAAGTTTGCTTTGTCGGATCTTAATCACGGCTTCGCTAATGACCCGTACGGAATGCTTGGGGACGCCCATTTCGTCCAGTATTTTTTGAATATCACCGTAGGAAACGTTGTAAACTGGCTTTTTCTGCAAGCGGAACGTGACCGAAGCGATGATGTACTGATCTTTCAAAGTAGTTTTGAACACGCTTTCGCGGTAGCCAAAGGCGCAGGCAGTCGCGTCGAACGTCCGCAAAGTGCCGGTGGCGGTTTCGACGGCTTCCAGTTCGACAAAAATGTCCTTGATCTCCACGCCGTAGGCCCCGATATTCTGCATGGGAGCCGCGCCCACCGTGCCGGGAATGAGCGACAGGTTTTCCACGCCGCCGTATCCTTTATCCACGCAATGGAGTACGAATGCGTGCCACTTTTCGCCCGCGCCGACGCGTAACGATACATGGTCGTCGTCTTCATCAACTACTTCTATTCCTTTGATTTCAATACGAATGACCAGCGCGTCCACGTCTTGTGTGAAAAGTACGTTGCTGCCGCCGCCCAAAATCCATTTAGGCGTGGCCGCCCACTGCGGATCGCGCAGCAGTTGCTGCAACTGTTCAGTGGAGGTAATGGCGACGAAATAACGGGCTTTGGCTTCGAATCCGAAGGTGTTGTAGGGCCGCAGGGATACGTTTTCCTGAATTTCCATGAAAGTTTTTTGCAAAAAACAAAGGTAGATAATCGTGACACAAACGCGCGAAGCCGCTAATTTTATTCGTTTTTTCTTATGTTTGTGCGTTATTTCTGAATGACTCTACCGATGATTTTCAAAAAAATACTCCTGTTGCTGCTGATTGCCGCCGGAACGTGGGGAACGACAAGTTGCGCTAAGAAAACCGTAGGCACTTCGGCCAAAGACCGCTATGAGGACAACCTGGAAAGCGTTCGGCCCCGCTACACTTACGTGGAGCCGGTTATCGAAGCCGCCGAACCTCCGAAGGATAAGAAAAAAGACCCCGTCAAGTACCGTCCCACCAAGACCGAAGAGCCACTTTACGTCACCAAGCGCGTGGAAGCCGTGCTGGACACGATGGCCCGGCAAAATCGCGCCATTCGCTACATCAGCGGCTACCGCGTGCAGCTTTACGTGGGCAACACCCGGCAGGAGGCCGACGCGGCCAAGTCCTACGTCTATGAGATTTTCCCCGAACTTTATCCCTACATTAGCTATTCGTCACCCACCTACCGGGTCAAGGCCGGAGACTTTATGTACCGCGCCGACGCCGACGATTATCTGGAACAAATTCGTCAGCAGTACCCGGCGGCGGTGGTCCTACCCGATCGGGTAGAGATCAAGAAAGGACTACAAATCCGGGCGTCCAACGATACGCCCAAATATTAATCTATCCTAAAATTTCTATGAAAAAAGCACTCGTTACGGGCATCACCGGGCAAGATGGTGCCTACCTGGCCGAACTCCTTCTCGAAAAAGGCTACGAAGTCCACGGCATCAAGCGCCGAACCTCGCTGTTTAATACCCAGCGTATTGATCATATCTATGAAGACCCTCACGAGAAGAACGTTCGGTTTCACCTGCATTACGGTGATCTGAGCGATTCGACCAATATCATCCGCATCATTCAGGATGTGCAGCCCGACGAGATCTACAATCTCGGAGCCATGTCGCATGTGCAGGTGAGTTTTGAAGAACCCGAGTACACCGCCAACGTGGACGGCATCGGTACGCTGCGTATTCTGGAAGCGGTACGGTTACTGGGTCTGACCAAGAAAACCAAGATTTATCAGGCGTCCACCTCCGAACTTTATGGTCTGGTGCAGGAAGTACCTCAATCCGAGACAACGCCCTTTTACCCGCGCTCGCCCTACGCCGTAGCCAAGATGTACGCTTATTGGATCACGGTCAACTACCGCGAGGCCTATGGGATGTTTGCCGTGAACGGCATTCTGTTCAACCACGAGTCGCCATTGCGGGGCGAGACGTTCGTGACGCGCAAAATCACCCGCGCCACCGCTCGCATCGCGCTGGGTTTGCAGGATAAAGTGTATCTGGGCAACCTCGACGCGCAGCGCGACTGGGGCCACGCCAAGGACTACGTGGAAGCTATGTGGTTAATCCTGCAACAGGAAAAACCCGAAGATTTTGTAATCGCCACCGGCGAAACCACTCGCATCCGCGACTTCGTCCGCATGGCCTTTGGTGAAGTGGGCGTGGAACTGGAATTCAAAGGGGAAGGTGTAGAAGAAAAAGGATTTGTGGTCAAATGCAACAACCCCGACTACCAGCTCCCCGTCGGCAAGGAAGTCGTCGCCATCGACGAGCGTTACTTCCGTCCCACCGAGGTGGAACTTCTCATCGGCGATCCCACTAAATCAAAAACCAAACTAGGCTGGCAACCCAAATACGACCTGAAAGCTCTGGTCAGCGAGATGGTTGCCGCCGACGTCGAACTCTTCAAGCAAGATCAACTTCTGGAAAGCAGCGGTCATCGGGTATTAAATTATTTTGAGTAAGTGAAGGGAAGCACAGAGGCACAAAGTGGGGCTAATGCCCGAAAGTTCTTAATTAAAACTTTGTGCCTCTGTGCCTTTGAAACTTTGTGCCTCAAGACTTTTATGCTTCGACAGCCTCAATTCAACGACGGATCCACCGGATAGTGCGCGATGGAGCGGTATTTGCCGCCCATGTCTTTGAGCACTTCGCGCCAGAAGCCGTGGGCGGGGGTGGAGAAAACAAACTTCGCTTTGCCGGGCGTGACGTACCAGGCTTTTTGCGCCAGTTCATCTTCGAGTTGGCCGCCGCCCCAGCCGGAGTAGCCCACAAAAAACCGTACGTCGTCGCTAGTTAATTGGCTCAGGTTGAGCATTGTTTTTACGCTTTCAAAGTCGCCGCCCCAGTAAACGCCCTCCGCAATTTCGCCGCCGCCTTCGATCAGATCAGGCCGTCGGTGGACGAAATGCAGCGTGTTTTTCTCGACCGGGCCACCGAGGTATAGCGGGATGTCCTGATAAATGGTTTCTTCCAGCACATCGCCCAGCATCGCGTCAATGGTTTGGTTGAGGACGAAGCCGAAGGAGCCGTGCGCGTTGTGATCACAAAGCAAAATGACGCTGCGGTCGAAATTGGGGTCGCCCAGGAACGGCTCGGCGACCAGCATACTGCCTTTGGCAAGGGGTGTGGGGGTTGGCATAATGTGGAGAGTAATTGGTTTCGTCAGGTAAGATAAATTGAATTTTCAAAAATTGAAATCTTCCATTCTTTTTTTCCACGAAAAATCTTGCCTAAAATTGTCCCGCCGCTCACTCTCAATCAGTAAACGGTCCGCCGAGTCGGACAAAGTTCTTTATGCGTGAAAGATTTTGGTGGTCGGTCGATAAACTCGTGGATGGTGCGGCCTGGCTGAGGCGCAAGGTCATCAACCAGGAAATCCGCACCATTACCTTACAGGCCGTTCCGTTTTGGATAGCTTCATTGTTGACGGGTATCGTTGCGGTAGGCTACGAAAAACTATTTTCGGCCTTCGAGCGGGCGGGGAAACTGCTGGTCGAGGACGCGCCCTGGGCGGTATTCATGACGACGCCCGCCTTTTTTCTGCTCTCGTGGTGGCTGGTGGATCGCTACGCCCCGGCGGCACGGGGCAGCGGCATTCCGCAACTCATGGCGTCCATCGAACTGGCCAATCCCCGGCAAGACGAGCGCGTGGACCGGATCTTGGGCCTGCGCATCGCTTTTGTAAAGATTATAAGCAGCCTGAGTCTGTTGCTAGGCCAGGGGGCCATTGGCCGCGAGGGGCCGACGCTGCAAATCTCGGCTTCGCTCTTCCGTTTCGTCAACCGCATCCTGCCCGACTACTGGCCCAAGGTTTCCAAGCGCATTATGCTCGTCACGGGCGGCGCATCCGGGCTGGCGGCGGCCTTCAATACCCCGTTGGGGGGAATTGTGTTCGTGGTGGAAGAATTGACCAAAACACACATTACCTACTTCCGCACGGCGGTTTTTGCCTCGGTCATCATCGCGGGCATGACCGCCCAGGCTTTGCTCGGACCTTATCTTTATTTAGGTTATCCCAAAATATCGCCTGTGGGCATTTCCTTCGTGGGCGTAGTGCTGCTGGCCGGGGCGTTGGCAGGCTGGGCCGGGGCTACGATGGCGCGGCTATTGCTGGTCGTGGCGGACTGGAAAAATACCTTTGTCCACAATCGGCAGCAACAAATCTTCTTCGTTGCGGGCGTCGGGCTGCTGTTCGCCACGATGATCTACTTGGCGGGGCCGGAGGCGGGCGGCAGCGGCAAAGACATGATGAACCATCTGCTTTTCTCCGATAACAAGAGCACGGAATGGTATGACCTCCCGACGCGCTTCCTCGGCCCGATCCTGAGTTACCACAGCGGTGGCGCGGGCGGCATCTTCGCCACTTCGCTGAGCGCAGGAGCCACGCTAGGGGCCGGATTAGCCTCGCTGCTGGGCCTGGCCGCCGCCAACTACAATCTGGTGATTCTGGTCAGCATGGTCGGTTTCCTGACGGGCGTCACGCGCTCGCCCTTCACCTCCGCCATCCTGGTACTGGAAATGACCGACCGCCACGGGGCGATTTTTTACCTGCTGCTGGCCGCGATGATTGCCAACCTGGCTGGGTATCTGGTCGATCAAAAATCTTTCTACGAACGAGCGAAGGAGGCGTTTTTGTAAAGGAGGCGTTTTCCCTCTCGTTACTGAACCTGCACTTTCGATTGTCCTTGCCATCATTTTTTTTATATTTGAAAAAAAGTGGCGCGTCAGGATTGCCTGATTTGCCGTTCTTTTGGTAAGCTAACCGCAGATATTTATGATTACGGAAAATCGCGTGAATGACCTCTTGGAAGCCCCCGACGCCTTACTTATCATAGAGCGGGCGCAGGCAATCCTGGCCGACGAGTCCAACCGCCGCTATGCGTTCCGCGAGTGGCTGACCGATGAGGTGAAAGCAGAATTCATCAATGGTGAGGTTATCATGCACTCGCCCGTCAAGCGGCGTCACCTTGATGCATCTAAATATCTGCTGAATCTGCTGCTGAATTACGTGATGCGCCACGATTTGGGCGTTGTCGATTCGGAAAAAGCCCTCGTAGGACTGACGCGCAATGATTACGAGCCGGATATCTATTACTGGAATTCCCAAACCGCCGCCACTTTTACAGACGACCAAATGGAGCATCCCGCTCCCGACCTGATTGTGGAGGTGCTGTCAAGAAGTACCACGGGCCGCGACCGGGCAATATCCATTGGGGGCGTAAAATTTGAAGACTATGCCGCCCATGGCGTGCGCGAATACTGGATCATCGACCCGGTGCGCAAGGCGCTCGAGCAGTACACATTAGACGAAGGAACGATGGCCTTCGCCCAAGCCGCCGTGCTGTACGACGACGCCAACGACACGCTCACCGCCGGGGTTGTGCCGGGCTTTATCATTCCAATGCGGGCCATTTTTGATAAAAAAGCCAACCTGGAGACGCTGCAAGAATTTATGGCTAAATGAACCCTTTCACTTTCACCCGCCTCCAGTATACTTCCGGCGATTGGGACACCGACCAGCGGATGCCTTCCAATATCCTGCATTCGCTGGTGGAATACACCACCATACCAGTAGAGGAGAAAGAAAAAGTTGTGAAGTTGGGGAGCCCAGAAATTTTTAAAAGCCCGTTCTGCTATTTGAGTGGCCACAAATTGGTGGAGTTTTCGGCGGCGGAGCGGGCGTCGTTCAAGCAGTACGTTTCCAACGGCGGCTTCGTGTTCGTAGACGACTGCAACCACGACATCGACGGGTTGTTCGCCAAGTCGTTCGAGCAGGAAATGGAGCGTACTTTTGGCCCAAAGGCTTTGCAGAAAATACCGAACGACCACCCGATTTATTCCAACTTTTTTCAATTTAAAGACGGCCCGCCCACGACTTCCTTTGAGTTGAACGGCTGGGGTGACGACCTCGTCCACGATTACTTGAAAGCCGTAACCGTTAATGGCCGCATCGGCGTATTGTACAGCAACAAAGACTACGGCTGCGAGTGGGATTACGATTTTCGGAACAAGCGCTTTCTGGCCGAGGATAATACCAAGTTCGGAGTCAATATCATTATGTACGCCCTGACGGCTTGATCTATTTCCAACAAATTTTATCACAAAAATGACACTGATTGATACCCTTAAATCCCTGTTTAGTCGGGATCTTGCCAAGCTGAAAGCAGAAATCGAGCTTTATCAAAACGAGGAAAAAATCTGGCACGTCGAGGAAAATATCGCTAATTCGGCGGGAAACCTTTGCCTGCACTTGGTTGGAAACTTGAAAACCTTTATTGGGGCCGAGTTTGGCGCAAGTGGATACGTCAGGAATCGCGAACTTGAATTTTCGGCAAAAGACGTTCCCCGCGCCGTGCTTTTGGACCAAATTTCCGAAACCGCACAAATCGTCGACGCCACGCTCGACCGGCTTACCGCCGAGCGACTACAGGCAGATAGCCCCGTTCAGTTTTTTGACAAACCCGTTTCTACTGAATATTTCCTAGTCCACCTCGCCTCGCACCTGGCGTATCATCTCGGACAAGTCAATTACCACCGAAGGCTTTTGGACAACTAAACCCATGCACCAGAAGCTGAAATTCTTCCTGCCGTTTTATATGCACATCCGCTACTTTTTCGCTCTGTTCTTAATTCTCGTACTGGGTTTACCCGCTTCGGCGCAGTGGCGCGTCCTGACACTCGACACCCAGGCCCATTTCCGAGCGGTACACGCACCGCAGCCCAACGTCTGCTGGATCGGCGGCAGCGGCGGCACGGTGCTGCGCACCACCGACAGCGGCGAAACCTGGGACATCATGCAGGTACGCGATGCCGATTCCCTCGACTTCCGGGGCATTCACGGCTTCGACCGCGAAACGGCGGTGGCCATGAGCGCGGGCGTGGCCGAACAGGGCAAAGCCCGGATTTACCGCACCGAAGACGGCGGGGATTCCTGGCGACTGGTCTATCAAACCACCCAGCCGGGCGTGTTTCTGGACGGGATTTCTTTTTGGAATAAAAAAGAGGGCATCTGCTTCGGCGACCCGGTGGGTGGCCATTTTTTCATCCTTACTACCGACGACGGAGGCCGTACCTGGCAGCAATTACCGCTCGAAAGCCGCCCGGTGGCGCTGGAAAAAGAAGCGGCCTTTGCCGCTAGCAACCGCTCCCTACTCACTGTTGGCAAGCATCAGGCGTTCATCGGTACGGGTGGCGGCAAAATGGCGCGGGTACTGCGCTCGGAAGACAATGGTCACACCTGGCAAGCTTCGGAAACCCCGCTCCCCGCCGGACCAACCAGTGGTATTTTCGGCTTGCAGTTTTGGTCCAACAAGCACGGCATCGCCGTGGGCGGCGACTATCAGGACGTGACCAAAGACATGCCCAACGTGCTGCTGACTCGCGATGGCGGTGTCACCTGGCAACTCAGCGGCGGCATGACGCCGCCGGGTTTGAAAGAAGCCGTCGGATTATTTCACTCCCAGTTCGTTGATTACGCGGGCGGGCAACGCCCCACCAAACATCGTTATCGTTTGGTGGCCGTCGGCGCATCCGGCAGCGGCTATTCGCGGGATTTTGGCAAAACCTGGGCGATGTTTTCCCAGGAACCCTTCCACGCTGTGAGCTTTGCTGGCTCATCGGGATACGCCGTAGGCGGCAAGGGCCTAGTGGGAAAATTCGATAAATTCCCCAAAAAACGGAGTAAGAGGTAAAAAGGGACAAACAAAAGGTAGGGACGCGGCATGCCGCGTCTAGCGTGCGCCAGCCGTCCACGCCCCAACGCCGAACTAACGTCCCAAAACCGGCACTACGCTAAACCCTTCTTTCCGCAACAACGCAATAACCCCCTCTTCACCCCCCAAATGCGCCGCTCCCACGGCGACGAAAGTGGGTTTCTCAGCTACTTGTTTCTCAATAATCGGAATCCAGCGCTTGTTGCGGTCGGTGAGCAGGACTGCCTGCTGGTTTTCCATCTCAAAATCACTTTCCAGCGTCAGGTTGTACAGCCCGGCGAGGTCCTGCTTTTTGTACACCGCGACCATCTTGCTAAATTCCTGTCGGGCCTGCGGTAGGCTATCCATCAGCGTAATCAGCATTTTAGCTTGATCGGTGTAAGGAATAGAATCGAAAACGGCCATTTGTTCCTCGACCGTTTCCAGGCCAACAACCTCCGACTTTTGCTTCTTGGCCAGGCCCATCAGCGACATCTCGTACGACTGCGGCTGGCAGGTCAGCACCCGGTTGAGCAGGACGCTCATCAGCATGAAGGGCTTGGCCCGCTCGAAGGGCGCGATACTCATGCCCACCGAATCCTTAAAATAGGCGGTCAGGCGGTTGTAGTCTTTGGTGTCCAGCAAGTCTTTCAACTGCTTGCCTTCCCGCATCGACATACTTTTCATCATCGCCATCATCATACCCGGATCATCCATGTCGATTTCCAGGGTTAGCTGCTCGGTTTGTTGCAAACAACCTTTCAGCGTATCGGTGAGGACGAAATCGCTCGGGCAAATCAGATGAATGGTACCGTAGAGGTACGAGGGCTGCGTCAGGTTTTTACCCTCGATTTTCCAGAGTAAAGAAGATTCAGTTGGGGCTTGGGCGCGGGCAGCGCCGAACGTCAGGCTCAGTAATAAGGCGAAGAGTAATTTGGTGCGGGTAGCGGGCATTGGTGGATTTGGCTGGTTCGTTTTCCAAACACAGCCAACGCTGACCGCGTTCAAAAGAAATACGGTCAGCGTTGGCTGCGTCAAAACGCCACCCCTAGCCTAACCAAAAGACGGTTGTAATTCCGGTTTTCGGCGCGGGAAATCTGGTCGCCGAAGGGTGGCTTGTCGGTGGTGACGTGCTGATATTTATAAGAAAAAGCCAGTGTAAATGCCGCCGCATCGGGCTTGCCGATGCGTAGCCCCAGGCTGGGGTTGAGCATAAGTCCGCCCCGGGTGTGGTAGCCATCGTTATTTTGGTGGAACCAGGTGAAGCCGTGGCCCGCGTCGGCGCTGGCGTAAAGCCGCGCGGTTTTCTTACCCGCTAGGTCGTAACGGATTCCGGCCCCCACGGGATTGATGAGCGCCGCGTTGTACCAATCCAGTCCGGTAACGATGCCCACGCCCAGCCGGGGCGTAAACTGGGCGCCGTTGAGCAGTTGCAACGTCAGGTTAGTGCGGTTCTGCACAAAGCGGTTTTGGGCCTGTGCGCCCTGTCCGGCGTTGGGATCATATTTGACCCGCCCCAGCATGATCCCTACCTCGGTTTGGTTGAGATAATGCTTCTTAAAGGCTGTCTCCTGCGCCAGCGCCGGGGACGTTGCCACCGCTAAAATGAAGATTATTATGTTTTTCATACGATCAGTGTTTTTTGAAAAAAGCGGTTCGCCCCTCGGCCGAAAGCCGATTGCCAAAAGCCCTCAAATCGCTGGACTCACCACCGCGATTTTACTCAACTGCCGCAGGTTTTTTGGGTCGCTGGCATCGAACTGGTAGAGCCCTTCCTTACCGACCATCATCAGCGTTTTACCCAGCGGAATCACGTCGTAGGCGTCCATATCCTTGAAGTGCGCCAGCAGGTGGTTATCCAGGCTGAACTTATCTTTGGCGTCGAAGGCCTTCAGGCCAAACTGGCCCTCGCAGAGGTACAGCGTCGGGAAGTCGATGCCCAGGCCGTGCGGGTTCTGCATCTGGTAACTTTTAATGAGCTGCGGACGGGTGAGTTCGCTGATGTCCACCAGATCAAGTTGGTTTTGGTTGCCACCGCAGAAATTGCCCGTGCGGATGGTCACGTAGGCGATGTCGTCGTAGACTACCACCGGGTCGCAGGCGCGGCCGTGCTGAAAAATCGACAGTCGCTCGGGCTTGGCCGGGTTACTGTTATCGTAAATATGCATTCCCGTAGTGGAGCCGATGAAGAGCTTGTCCTTATAGGGGAAAATGGTTTCGATGCCGCCCCAACCCAGATTGACGACCGAGTGGTAGGTAGGTTTAGAAGGCGTGGATATGTCGAAGAGATTCAAATTGGTCGGCCCAACGGTGTAAAGGTATTGGTCGTAGAGTGCAAAACGCGCCATCGACCCGGCCTGTCCGTCGCCACCGCCGCCGGCCCCGCTGGGCGCGGCGGAATTAGCGCCGGACGCCTTACTGCTACTGTAAAAGGCGACGTCGGCAAAAGCCAGCGCGCTCATTTCCCATCTGCCCCAGCCCCAGTTGGGCGCTAGGTTGTCTTCACAGTTGGTCTGGATGGTTTCGGTGAAGTAAGCGACGCGCATATCGTTGATGGCCCGGATGCTGCCGTTGTAAGTCCAGTTGCCGCCATCGAACTGTCCGCTGAGGAACACTTCTTCCACCCGGCTCACTTCCTTAGGATTCTTAGGGTCCGAAATATCGAGGGCCACCAGGTCCGAGTAGCTGTCGGCGTACAGGATGTTGCCACGCACGGCCAGGTCGCCGTTGCCGGGGATTTTCAGGAAGGCCACCGGGCGTGGATTGGCCGGGTCGCTGTTGTCGATGATATGCAGCCCTTCCTTCACCTCATTAATGAACAGATAGTTGTCCTTCACGTAAATCTTGCCCGGATGTTCCAGGGGACGCGGCGCTTCGGTTTTCAAATCCCGGCGGATCTCCTGTAAAGAAAGTGTGACGGGCGTAAGGTTGCGCCTCACGCGGGTTTCGGTGCAATGGTCGTTGCAAGACCACACGCTCAGGGCGAGCAGAAAGATGCCAGCAGTACGTAGCAAAGTTTTCATGGTTTGGTAGAGGTTTGGTGAATATTGTGTAATTGTTGAATCGTGGAATTGATATTGATTTGTTATTTAGTCACCGCGCACTTTGGATCTTTGCCCCTTTGTGCCTTCAAAAAACAAAATCGTCCGAAAGCAGGGCTCTCGGACGATAACGCACCCCGAAAACGCCAGCGGTAGCTGACGCTTAGTCTTTAATATTTTTAAGGATTCACGATTTTTCCCATGAATAGAATGGTGTTGGACGTTTTTTCGCTGATGATGAGTACGAAAGGGTGGTCGGCAATCAGCGTCGGCTCCGAAGGCCCAACGGAGGTGACGCCCACGCCCACTACGGTGACAGCGGCGGCCTCGGTGCCTTTTTCGTCGATGCCCAGGTAGGTGAACTGATTGACTGAACTGACCAACAGATCGGCAGCGGAGCTAATTTTACCCAGTTCGGCACTTTTAGTGAAGGCTTTAGTCATGCCCATCGATTGCAGCACCGCCCCCAATTTTGTTTTATAGTCCAGCGTAAAGCGGGGCAGGCCCACCGTCACGGCTTTTTCTCGGAAATTACTCTGCAGATCTTTCCATGCGCTGGCACTCAGGCCAGCGATAACTTTGCTAACTCCCTCCTTCTGATTCGGAATCAGCAGCGTCATGTTGAATTGACCACTCGAATAGGGGAGTTGAACGGCGGCGTAGTCGGTGCCTTGGGCTACCTGAAAATTATTCTTCACGCGCATCATTTTTACCTCTTTCTGCCCGTCGTTGTTCAGGTAAAATGTCGCGTCATCTGTCTTCTTGGCGTCAAATTGTACTTTCCAATCGCCTTTGAAATACAAGGCATTTATCAAAAACAGCACATCGCTGGGTTGAATGCTTTGGACGGCATTCTTGATCTTACCGTTGGTCTTATCGCTGGCCCAAGCGTTTATTTTATCCTTGGCGTTGGGGTCATCGAAGTTCAGCCCGGCTACCTCGGCGTCGAACGATTTGCGCAGCACATTCAGGAAAGTATCCTCGACTTTGAACGTATTGCGGTACCAAACCGAATTGGCCAGGCCAAGCTGCACCTTGGGGTCAGCCTTCGGCAAGCCTTCGATTAGTGCCTGGTAGGATTGATTCAAATCCGCCTGCGCAACGCCTTCCGTCTTCAGCGTCTTCGAGATTTGGGCGGCGGTTTCGCCCTCAGCCCCGTTGAGCAGCATCCCCAAAGCCATGTGCAGACTCAGCGGTGAGACGAAAATATTGTCGTTCTCGGTTTGGGTGGCCTGAAATTTTTTGAAAAAATCAAAGGCAAAATCCGTCGTACGTTCCGCTATGTCCGCCGAGACTTCCACGGGCTGACCTTCTGAAGGCACTACGCTATCATTGCTGCATCTCACTAGAAATAAACTAAATACCGCCGCTACGACGGGAACAAATATTTTTTTCATGGCTAATAAATTCTCCTTTCTTCTACCTACAATTTGAATTTCAAAGTCTTGATTGCCGCCAGAAACAGTCGCTGGTTTCTTTCGGTCAAATCAAATCCACTGATCTGGAATTTCGTTCTTCCGGATTTATCCAGTCTGTCGAAATAAACCCCAGTTGTACCATTCCCGGCTTTCGTAGGGCAAACCACCTTCGCCTTATGCCCGTTGATGGTTGTCTTATCTATTTTGTGCGTCTTGGGATCGACCTCCAACCTGGCGGAATAGTAGCCCAGGTCGAAATCAATCATTTGACCGTCGCTCGTTCTGATTCCTCCCACAAACGAGTCGATTCCCTGTTGCTTGACACGTTCCCATTTTTCGGGAACTCTGATAGTGAACTTCCCAAAGTCCAGGGTATGGCGCTCTACATCGATATCCCTGTTACATGAAACAGTCAGCAATAGCAGCGCAATAGCTAGTGAAGTAGCTCTCATACAAAATCTGTTGGCGCTTACTTTCATTTTCTCTCCTCCTTTTAAACCAAGAGACGCTACCCGACTAAAAGGTTGGAATGGGTTTTGATTTTTTTCAACATTTTTTTAAAAAACGTACCGAACCCCCCACGACATGCCGTACAACTGGGGGCGGGATTCCAGGACGCCGTCGCCTTTGAGGATAGAGGCGATGGCTTTTTGGTACGAACCCGTCAGACTGGCGTTCCAATGGTCGCTCAGGCGGTAGTTGACGCGCACGCCCGTAGCCGCCGACCAGTTGAGGACGCGGTACAGGCCATCGTCGGCGGTGTTGGCCGAGACATAGCCCGCTTTGTTTTTAATTTCGTTTTGCAGAAACAAATTGGCCACCACACCTCCCAACACCGTGTAGTTCAGCTTACCGTCGGGATTGAGCGTGTAGCCCGCCTGCACCGGAAGCTGCACGTAGCGATAATCGTTGCTGGTGCGCTGCTCAAAGTCGATGTAAGAGCCCGTAGATAAATCGAAATTTGGCGCAATTCCCTGACTCTTTGAGGAATTGTTAAAGCCGACGGAGTTTGAATATAAGGCGTTTTCCAGCACATTGGTACTTTGGCTCGTAACCGCGTCCAGCACGTAGCCATCACTGGCAAAAGTCGAATTCCCCTGTAGGTAGCTCACGCCCGTCTCGACCGACCAGTGCTTCGACAACTGCTTACCCGCCTGTGCCTGCACAGCGTAGGAAAGCCGCGCCTGACTGGCGTTGGACAGCGACTGACGACCGGCGTTGGCGTTGGCAAAAGCCCGGGGGGCCGAGGTGACATTTATTTTAGGGTTAAAAGCAGCGGGCATCAGACCCAGTCCCGCCCAAAATTCCCGAACGCGCGAATGCTTAGGCCGGGCAGCATTCGTTATTTCCAAGTCGTTGTTAATAAAGGGCTGTGGTAAAGAAACGTCAAGCTTCGCCAGCCCGTCCACCGGCGACAGCGCGGCAATGGATTGAGTCAGGGCCTTGGTACGCAAGGGCACCGTAGAACTCCCCATGATGACGCGGTTCAACTCATCCGCTGCCTCCGCGCCAGCGGGAATCTTACGGGTGGTCTGGGTGATGACAATAACGGTAGGCGCAGGCGGAACGAGGGCGCTGGGGGTTGGCGTCGCATTTAAGAGCGTCTTGCTTTGGCCAATTTTAGTCTCAGCACTTGAAGCCCCGGCGTCTTTTGACACTTCAGCCAGCGAAGGCGAATCAGCAGAAGCGGCAGGCAAATTTTTACCATTAACGGTGGAATTTTGCCGCGCGGCATCTGGTTGGTTTTTGCCCCCAATAGCGATTCGCTCAAAAGGTTTGCTTGTCGCCAGAGGAGATTCTACGACTGGTGTTACGTCCGTATTTCCGGCTTTAACCATCCGCTCATTTTCTTTGCTTACGGCGTCGGTCGTTACCAAGTCAGGCGTAGCGACACCTGGCGTAGCCACACTCGGCAATTCCACCTGGTCGGACAGCCCAGGCGGTGAAGGATTTTCAACGGCCAATCGCGTGGCTGTTTCTCCCCCATCTTTATTATAGGTTTCCAGGATCGGCCAGCTCACCAGCAGCAACGCGGCAACGGCGGCAGCGGCGTACCACAGCTGCGGGTTTTTCCACCACCATAGCGGCACAACGGCGGTTTCCTGCGCATCGAGACGCTTTTCTATCGCGTTCCAGGCGGCTGGCGGCGGAGTTTCGGCGGCGGATTCGAAGGCCCGCTGCCACTCCTGTTCAAATTTGGGTTTTTCTGATTGATTCATTGTCGAATCGTTGTTCTTGATTTAATTTTTTTTGTAAAAGGCCCCTGGCCCGCGAGTACTGCGACTTCGAGGTGCCTTCCGAAATTCCCATCAATTCGGCAATTTCCTGGTGCTGGTAACCCTCGATGGCGTAGAGGTTGAAAACCGTCTGGCAGCCCGGCGGCAGCTCGTGGATGAAACCTAAAAGTTGTTGCATCTGAAAGCCCGAAAGCGTGACATCGGCGTCGGACAGGCATTCGTCGTAGGTGTGGACATCGTTTAATTCCAGCGTATATTTTTGCTTGCGGATGTGCTTCAGCGCGGTATTGACCACAATGGATTTCATCCAGTATTGTAGCGGGGCCTCACCCCGGAAAGCGTCTATGTTTTCATATATTTTTATAAAAGCATCTTGTAATACATCTTCTGCATCGGCCCGGTTTTTGACGTAGCGCAGGCATATCGCGAACATTTTCCCCCCAAAAGCGTCGTACAGACGTTTCTGGGCGGTTCGCTCGCGTTGGCGACAGCCGTTTACCAGTTCCTGTTCATTTTCTATCATCCGAAGGATTGGGGTGCTCCGATTGGCTCGTTAACTTTGGTAAGAGCCGGGTCGGAGCGGAAAGGTTGGAAGGGAGTGGAAGTTTTTTTTAATAACGGGCGGAATGGATAGATTTGTCTTTTCAAAACCCCTCCCCTCATGCAACCTCGTTATAAAAAATGGCTTTTCTGGATTCTTGGCCTGGGAGCAGGGTTATTTTTGCTGGGGCTGCTGCTGTCGTGGTGGTTACCGATTTATTTTAAACAAGAACTGGATAGTGCCTTGAAGGAGTCGGTCGTGAATGCCTCCGACAACCTGTATCGGATCAGTTACGACGACATCGACCTCAACATTCCCCTGGGCAACGCCGAGGTACGGGGCGTAAAGCTTACGCCTGATTCTACCGTCTACAAAACGCTTGTAAAGGAAAATAAAGCGCCCAACGACCGCTTCGACCTGCAAGCGGCGCGGGTGCGACTAACGGGCGTGTCGCTGTGGCGTCTGTTGTTTTTCAAGTCGCTGCACATGCACGAGGTACTGATCAACCGTCCCGTGGCGCACATCATTCATAATCCGAAGGAATACAACGACGACAAGCCAAAAAAATCTCCTTACGAATTGATTAGCAAGGTTCTCAACTCAATCCACATCGACAAAATAAGTTTGGATAATGTGGATTTTACCTACGAAGATCGTCAGGATGCCTCGAAGGAACCCCAAAAGAGTGAACTGAAAAAGCTGTATCTGGATGTGACGGATTTCCTGTTGGATGCCGAATCGGAAAAGGACACGAACCGCTTGTTTTTTTCGGACAACATCGCGCTGCGGGCTGAGGGAATGATGCTGCCATCGGGGAACAAACTGTATTTGTTCAAAATGGCGGAACTGCGTTTTTCCTCCAAGGACAGCACCATTCAGGTAAAGCAAGTGCTTTACAAACCTCTTCTGCCCAAAAACCAGTTCAGCCGCGCCGTCGGCTACGCGACCGACCGCCTCGATCTGGAATTCAAGAATATCAAAGCCACGCAGGTGGATGTGAAGCGATTTTTGTCCGACCGTCAGCTTTTTGCCAAACGCCTCGACATCGACGCCGGGCTGATCGACGTGGACAAAGACCAGCGTTTCCCGTCCAATCCCGGCAGCAAAAACTTCGACTACCCGCACCAAATCCTGCTGAAAGCCAAGACCAAGATTGGTTTCGAGACGGTGTACCTCAAAAGCACCCGCGTTCGCTACGGGGAATTAAATCCCAAGACCAAGCGGCGGGGCGCGGTGTTTTTCGACGGCACCCACGGCACCATCACTAACCTGACCAACGACTCGACCTGGATTAAAAAGAATCCGAAGTGCCGCGTCAACGTTAGAACTCGCTTCATGGGAACGGGGAATCTGAACGCCTACTTCATTTTTAATTTGGCCTCGCGGGTGGGCGATTTTAGTTGCGGCGGCACGATGAACAAGTTCAATATGTCCCAAGTCAATGGTGTGACCGAAGCCCTGGCCCGCGCCTCGGTCGAGTCGGGTAATTTGACCAAACTTCAATTCAACATCAACGCCAACACCGTTCAGTCTTCCATCAAGTTGCAGTTGCAGTACGACAATCTCAAAGTGAACGTGCTGAAAGTGGACGACGAAACGGGCAAACTCAAAAAGCGGGGCTTCCTGTCGCAGGTCGTCAACAACGTTGTGCTAAACGATAACAATCCTAAACCAGACCGTCCCGCCCGTACGGGCGAGGGCGAAGTGATACGGGCTGAGGATGAATCGTTCTTCAACTTGATTTGGCACACGATCTTCGTGGCGATCAAGGATGTCGTCATCGGACGGGGGTAGGAGTGAAAATTTCTCGTACCAATGGGGCGGTTGAATGCAACAGTCATTGCCATAATTCGTGTATCAATCCTAAATCCCCCTCCTATGAAACAGCAATTGAGAAAACTTTTGGCAACTTGTCTGGTGATGGTGCTAGGCAGCCTTTCACTAGCCACTGCCCAGGTATGGCAAGCCGCCGAACCCCTCAACTTGCCCACCAATCGGCACGAATGCGCCCTGGCAACGGCCGACGGCAAACTTTATTTACTCGGCGGGCGTGGCGTAAAAGCCGTGGAAGAATACGACCCCAAGAAGGATACCTGGGTTAAAAAAGCCGTGACGCCGCTCGAAATGAGTCACTTCCAGGCTATTACTTACCGGGACGAAATATATGTAGTGGGTGCGTTCACCGGACCCTATCCCCACGAACTGCCCATTTCAAAAATGTACATTTTCAACCCCACCCGCAACGAGTGGCGCGAAGGTCCCGAAATTCCCGAAAGTCGCCGCCGGGGTGCGGCCGGGGCCTTCGTGTACGACGACAAAATTTATGTCGTCTGCGGCATTCAGGACGGGCATTGGGATGGCCAGGTGGCGTGGTTTGATGAGTATGACCCCAAAACCAACCAATGGCGGCAACTGCCCGACGCCCCCCGCCCCCGTGACCACGTGTCGGTGGCGATGGTGGACAGCAAGCTCTACCTGGCGGGTGGGCGACTTTCCACCGCCAAAACCAAGAACGTTTTCAACCTCACCATCCCGGAAGTAGACGTGTACGATTTCAAGACCAATGCCTGGACAACGCTGGACGAAAGCCAAAACATTCCGACCCAAAGAGCGGGCAACATGGCCGTCGCTTATGGTAAAAAGGTGCTGATTCTGGGCGGCGAAAGCGCGGCGCAAAACACCGCCCATCGGGAAGTGGAAGCCTACAATACCAAAACCAAACAGTGGGAGAAATTCACGCCCATGACGCAGGGACGCCACGGTACTGGGGCCGTGGTTCTCAACGGCAAAGTGTACGTAGTGGCGGGTTCGGCCAATCGTGGCGGCGGCCCGGAACTGAACGCGATGGAGATTTTGGTAAAATAACGCCGAAAAACTAAACCGTATTTACTTCCTCCGACTGCGGCGATCTTCGCGGCGGGATTTCTTGAGGTCGTCAATGGCCTTTTTGGCTTCGTCGTGCTGGCTCGATTTGCGGTCGGCCTTGTCGAGGGCTAGTTTGTAGTAGCGCTGCGCCTCTTCGATGTCCTTCCTCGCTTCGGCGACTTTGCCTAAGCCCAGTAGAGATGACACGTAGTAGCCCGCATCCAGCGACTTGGTTTGCACCGAAAAGTTGATGGCTTTCTGGTAGTAATCGGCGGCCTCGTCGTAGTTTTTCTCGTAGTTGTATTTGTAATAAGCCAGCACATAAGCCGCGTTGCGCCCGCTCACGCCTTCGTAGCCGGGCATACGGCGGTCGATTTTGTCCAGCATATTGCGGGCGGCCTGCTGCGCTTCGGCGGCGTGGCCCGTCACGAAGGCCGAGCGGCAGAAATACCGCTCGAAATACGGGTTGTCCGGGTAGGTTTGCCACATATACTTGGCCATATCGTAGGCCTTGCCGTACTGGTTTTCCAGGCTATAAATTTGTAACAGAAAATAACGGGCCTCCACGCGGGTGTAGAAGGCGTTGTTCGCTACCTTTTCCAACTGCTGAATGCCCAGTTTCTTATTCCCTTTTTGAAAAAAAACCAGGACGGGTTTCAGAATCGGGTACTCCTTGGGAATCCACTCGGAGTAGTAGTTATAAACACCATCGCCAAAGAGTAGTTCGGGACTCAGGTCGCCGTATCCTTTGCTTTTTTCCATATATTTCAAGGCATTTTTTCCCGCAAAGGTTGCCTTGGTCCACTGCCGCCGCTCGGCGTAGAGCCGACCTTTGAAAGCATAAGCCGCCGCCAGGAAGAAGGCTGGTTCCACCTTGTTTTCTTTTTGATCGTAAAGTTTTTCGGCTAAATAAATGCACGAATCCATGCGCGCCAGAAAGCGGTTGTCGTAGGCGGTATCGTCGGTGTTGGGCACGATTTTCCACCAGTCAGCAAGGCCCATCAAAAACTGCGGCATCGGGTGATTGGGGTAGCGGTACTTCAGCCAACTGAATTCCGCCTCGGCATCGCCGAATTTGTAGTTGTAAAGCTTGTTAATTGCCTCCGTCGCTTCGATCTGTACGCCGGGATTCGCCAGCAGCATATCGTAGTTTTTATCCAAATCGGACTGTGAGTAAGGCGACTGCGCCCATCCCGGTATTACCAGGAATAGCGCCCAAAGCATCGGTAACAGGAACTCTATTTTATTTATATTTGGCATAAAATCGAAGGCAAAAATCTCGTCCTAAGTAACGCAGGATCGCAGTTTTCCGTTTGTGGTAGAGGGTAATTTTGAAAAAGGCAGTAATTTGGGCATCCATGCCAAACGCTTCTATGATTACCATAAAAGACAAGATTTTTGTCCCTTTCCTGGGACCGGCTGAACTGGAAAAGCGGGTTGTTGAATTGGCCGATGAACTAGACGCGGATTATGGGGACAAAAACCCACTATTCATTGTCGTGTTGAAGGGCGCGTTCCTCTTCGCCGCCGAATTGTTCAAGCATTTACGCGTTCCCTGCGAAGTGACGTTCGTGCGGCTTTCCAGCTACCAAAGTCTGGAATCGTCGGGAAAGGTCAAGCAGATTATCGGCTTGGAAGAATCGGTGCAAGGTCGTCACGTCGTCATCGTCGAAGACATCGTGGACACGGGCCTGACGATGGCCCAACTTACCGCCCAGCTCAGCGAAAAAGGCGCCGCCTCCGTAGAAATCGCGACCCTGCTCCACAAACCCGACGCCCTGCGCGAAGACGTCAGCATTCGCTACCTCGGCTTCGAAATCGAAAACCGCTTCGTCGTCGGCTTCGGCCTGGACTACGAAGAGCAGGGAAGGAATCTGGCGGGAGTTTTTGTGTTGAAATAAGGCACAAAGTGGGGCGGTTCGGTCTGACCTTTTAAAGAATCACTGTCCGATTGTCGTGAATGAACACGCGATCGTTGAAAATCAGTTTCAGGGCCTTTGACAGCACCAGTTTCTCCGTATCGCGGCCCAGCGTGGCCATGTCGGCGGGGGTAAGGCGGTGATCGACTTCCTTCACATCCTGCGCGATGATCGGGCCTTCGTCCAGATCGTTGTTGACGAAGTGCGCCGTGGCACCGATGATTTTCACGCCCCGGTTGTAGGCCTGCCGGTAAGGATTGGCCCCCATGAAAGCGGGCAGGAAGGAATGGTGAATGTTGATAATGCGGTTGTTGTACTGTTGCACAAAAGTCGGCGTCAGCACCCGCATATACTTGGCCAGCACCAGGTACTCAGGTTGGTACACTTCCAAAGTCCGCAGAATGGCTTCCTCGTGTTCCTCACGACTCTTGTGTTCGTGTGTGACGTAATGAAACGGAATACCGAACTTGCTGACCAGCGGCTGTAAAACGTTGTAATTACTCACTACCGCCTGAATATTGGCGTCCAGTTCGTCGAAGGCGTAGCGGATCAGCAATTCGGCCAGGCAGTGGTGTTCTTTGGTCACCAGCAGCACAACGTCCTTTTTCCGGGTGGGGTTAATGCGCAACCCGATGCCTTCCGGCAGTTCGGCGTTCAGCGTTTCAGTGAGACGGGTCAGGTCGGCGTCGCCCTCGAACTCGGTCCGCATGAAAAACCGTCCCGACGGGCTGACATATTCGTCGTTCTTGATGATGTTCTGCTGGTTCTCGAACAGCACACGGGTCACAAGGTAGATGAGTCCCTTGTGGTCGGGGCCGTTCATTAACAGGATGTGGTTCATTTTGTTAGTTGAGACGGGGTCGCCCGTGCGATGGAGAATGCTTTTATTTCGGCATCTTGTAATTTCTGACAAAGTAACGACAAAGCGGGTTGGCACGAAAGTGAACGGCCCAAAGTCGAGTTCTAGTTCCAAACTTTGGGCGTGGTGGCGGTAGAGGATTTGAGTAAAGCCGAAGCAAATTTGTCTTTGTTGGCTAGTGAGTGAGGTTTCCACAGTTCTATTTTTTTTGTAAAAAAAGTTCAATCAAAAATTTAGCATTTATCCAATGAAAAAAATACTCCTACTTCTTGCCGTTGTTGCCTTCGCAAGCCTGGATTTCTCCGATGCTTTGGCGCAGAAAAAAGGCAAGCCACTTTACACAAATCCCCTGGGTGTGCAGGCTTACACCTACCGCAACCACTGGGATAAGGGTGTGGCAGCGGTGTTGGACACCATTCAGAAGCTGGGCATTACCGAGATCGAAGCGGGTGCGCCGGGTGGCCTGACTCCCCAGGAGTTTCGTAAGATGTGCGCCGCCCGTGGCATCGACATTGTCGGAACTGGGGCGGGTTACGAGCAAATCGCGAAAGATCCGATGAATGTGGTCGAGCAGGCCAAAGCCTTGGGTTCCAAGTTTGTGATGGTAGCCTGGATTCCGCATCAGCGCGGCAACTTCACGCTCGACAACGCCAAGCAAGCCGTGGCAGACTTCAACCGCGTGGGTAAAGTGCTGCAGGAAAACGGACTGACGTTCTGCTACCACACCCACGGTTATGAGTTTCAACCCTACGAGGATGGTACTTTAATGGATTACCTCATCAAGAACACCGACCCCAAGTACGTTTCCTTCGAGATGGACGTGCTATGGACGCACTTCGGTGGCGGTGACCCGGTGGCTTTGCTCAATAAATACGGTAGCCGCTGGAAGCTGATGCACCTCAAAGACCTCAAAAAAGGCATACAGGGCGACTTGACGGGTGGAACGCCTCATGAAAACGATGTGCCGCTCGGCACCGGACAAATCGATATGGAGAATGTGATTCGCACGGCCAAGAAGGTTGGCATCAAGCACTTTTTTATCGAGGATGAGAGCGAACAGGAACTGGCGTTCGTGCCGATTAGTATCGAGTACTTGAAGGGGCTTCGTCAGTAAATAGGGACGGAAACTTTCTGGTGTCCTGACTGCGTTAGTCCCTCATTCTTATCCTCAACGTTACAAGAATGGACATCCTGCAAGAACTCCAAGGCAACGAAAGCCTTTCGTCGGTTCCCGAGTCGGAACTGCAGTGGCTTGTAGAGAATAGCGAAATCGTCGAAATCGAGGAAGGCGACTACCTCTACAAGAATGGCGACCCTGTCGAGTACCTACTCATCGTCATTGCGGGGCGCCTTCGGATGTTTATCGACCGCAATGGCCAGCACCGCGAGCTGGGTTTTAACGAAAAAGACTTCATCGGCGGGTTGTTGCCCTACTCCCGGATGAAAGTAGGCGTAGCAAGCGCCGTGGCTCTGGAAAAATCCACCGTGCTGCGCTTGCCGCGCAGTAAGTTCACGGAAATGATCGAAACACAGCACGAACTAGTCGAAAGCCTGGTACACTCGATGCTGGATCGCGTTCGCATCTACACCAAACTGGATCAGCAGAATGAGAAGATGATCTCGCTCGGTAAGCTGTCGGCGGGACTGGCCCACGAGTTGAACAACCCGGCGGCGGCGGTGGTGCGCAGTGCCTCGGCCCTCAAAAAACAGTTGGGTTTTGTGCCGGATAAATTCAAAAAAGTAATTTCCATCGAGTCCGACGAGGCGCGGGTCGATCGCGTCAACGAGATTTTGGCGGGCATAATGCAACGGGGCGTACCGGAACAGACGCTGATGGAACGCTCTGGCCTGGAAGATGAACTGACCGACTGGCTGGAAGACCACGAAGTGGAAAACAGTTTCGAGATTGCCGAGTCCTTCGCCGAATACGGGGTGCAGGCGGAGGAGCTCGACAGAATCGGCGAAGTAGTGCTGCGAAAAGATTTGTCAGCCGTGCTGGACTGGCTCGACAATGTTTTGACCACCGAGAAAATGGTGGACGAAATCGCCGAAGCTTCCCAACGAATCGGCGATCTGGTGCATTCCATCAAGGAATACTCCCACATGGACGGCGGGTCCGACAAGAAAATGATCGTCCTGCGCGACGGCGTTGATAGCACGTTGCGCATCCTTCAGTACAAAATCAAAACCAACCATATTAAAGTAGAAGTGGATATGCCCGACGATCTGCCCAAGGTGTGCGTGAGTCCGGGCGAGATGAATCAGGTGTGGACCAACCTCATCGACAACGCCATCGACGCCTTACCCGAAGCGGGCGAAATCCGCATCGAAGCACGGCAGGACCGCGAATTTGTCATCACTAAAATAATCGACAACGGCAGCGGAATTCCCGAAGACATACTCGCGCAAATATTCGACCCGTTCTTCACCACCAAGGAAATCGGAAAAGGCAGTGGCCTGGGTCTGGAAATCGCCCATAATATCGTCAAACGCCACAACGGCCAAATTAAAGTCAACTCAAAGCCAGGACATACGGAGTTTAGCGTTTGCCTGCCGATCGAGTAAATCAATTTGGAATGTCGGAATGAGAAAGCTATTCTCTTTCTTTCATTCCAACATTCCATAATTCCATAATTCCATAATTCCAAATTAACGTTAAATGAAGCAACCTATAATTATAGCCGTAGATGACGACGCACAGGTGCTGCGCGCCCTGACGCGCGATTTGCGCAGTCAATACCGCAAAGAATATAAAGTCATGAGTACCGATTCGGCGAAGGAGGCGCTGGACGCACTGAAAGATTTGAGACAAAAAAATGAGACCGTCGCTCTCTTTGTCTCGGACCAGCGGATGCCCGAAATGTTGGGGGTGGACTATCTGACGGAGGCCAGGAAATTCTTTCCCGACGCCAAGCGCGTACTGCTGACGGCTTACTCTGACACCGACGCGGCCATCAAGGCCATCAACGACGTGCAGTTGGACTACTACCTGATGAAGCCCTGGAATCCGCCCGAAGAGAAGATGTACCCCGTGCTGACCGACCTGCTGGAAGACTGGCAGATGAATAACATTCCCGAATTCGACGGAATTCGGGTAATTGGCTACCAATTCTCTCCCAAATCGCACGAGATCAAGGATTTTCTGTCGGGAAATCTGCATCCATACCAATGGTACAACCTCGAAACCAGCGAGCGGGGACAAGAATTGATGGCGATGAACGACCTGGAAGCCAAGGATGCGCCCTTTGTGTTTTTTGAAGACGGGAGCTTTCTGGTGCAACCCGAATTGCGGGCCATTTCCGAGAAATTGGGCCTGAGTCTGCAAACCACCCAGGAAATGTACGATGTCGTTATCATCGGCGCGGGGCCGGCGGGCCTGTCGGCGGCGGTGTACGGTGGATCAGAAGGCTTAAAAACGCTGATGATTGAAAAACGGGCCCCTGGCGGTCAGGCAGGAACGAGTTCGCGGATCGAGAACTATCTTGGCTTTCCGTCGGGCCTCAGCGGGGCCGAACTCTCGCGCCGCGCCATCACGCAGGCCACGCGCTTTGGCGTAGATTTCCTGTCGCCCGAAGAAGTGGTGGGCATCGAGATCAAGGACAACTACAAAATCCTGACGCTGGGTAATGACCAGAAGGTCAACACCAAGAGCATCGTCATCACGACGGGCGTCAATTACCGCAAGCTGGAAACGAAGGGCGTGGATGGTTTCACCGGGGCGGGCGTGTACTACGGAGCTGCCACTACCGAGGCCAACGCCTGCCGCGATAAGGAGGTGTACGTCGTGGGCGGCGGCAACTCCGCCGGGCAGGGTGCCATGTACCTCTCGCAGTTTGCCAAAAACGTCTATATTCTCATCCGCAAGCCGGATTTGGCCGCTACCATGTCGTCGTACCTCATCGACCAGATTGACGCCACCGACAATATCCACTTACTGCCCTGTACCGAAATCGTGGAAGCCAAAGGCGATGGACATTTGCAGGAACTGGTTTTGGAGGATTTAAACGATTCCAGCACCCGCCCCGCAACCGCCGACGCGCTGTTCATTTTTATCGGTGCCAAGCCCTACACTGAGTGGATCGACACGCAGATGCTGATCGACCAGCGCGGCTTCATCGAAACGGGGCGCGCCCTGGTCAACTACCCCAATTACAAGAAAATTTGGAAAAAGAAACGCGAGCCTTACACCCTCGAAACCTGCGTACCGGGCGTGTTCGCGGCGGGCGACGTCCGCGCCTCGGCCATGAACCGCGTCGCCTCCGCTGTGGGGGAGGGAGCGATGGCGATCAGCTTCGTCCATAAGTACCTGGCGGAAATGTAAACTGAGGCTATCGGCTCTTAGCCATCAATTTTTTATAGTATCGAAGGGAATCGTTATCAAGCGCAATTGTCTACCGTCCATTATCCATCAATAGAATGGCTGCAAAACTCTGTAATCACCTGATTGCCATCAAAGAAATCAAGTTAGCGGAAGAGCACGTCTGCGAGGAATGCGTGAAAATCGGCGGGCGCTGGGTACATCTGCGTACCTGCCAGTCCTGCGGCGTTACGCTTTGCTGCGACTCGTCACCGCATCGCCACGCTACGGCGCACTTTCACGAAGTGGGCCACCCTGTGGTTGCCTCCGCCGAACCAGGTGAGCAGTGGCTGTGGTGCTACGAAGATGAGTTGTTCGCGGAGTATTGAAATTTATTGTCTATTTCTTGAAGTACGCTTCCAATTTCAGCGGCGAGTCCAGCTCGCTGATAGCCAGAATTTTTCCTTCCGGTCCGATCAATAGATAGGAAGGTGTGTTCAAAGATGCGTAGCGCATAGTGAAACTATGGGAATCGGGAATCGGTACGAAGCTTAAGTCAAACGCCTTCATCGCTGCCTGGCATTCTTCCGGCGAACTGTAAGACATACCCAACGAAACGACGGAAATGCCTTTGGTTTGCACCTTTTTGAGCAATGTCACGAGGTCTTTGGTAGAGTTTGGCCCAAAACGAGGCTTCTGTAATTTAAGCCAGAAGCTTAACAACACATAGCTTCCTTTCAGCTTTTCGGAATCGTACGTTTTGCCATCGGCCCCTTCCATCACGAACGGAGCGACAGCTTCGCCTACTTTTGGCTTCTCCAATTCGTCAAACATATTGATCTGGCCCGTTTCCACTTCTTCCTTAGTCTTCCTGCGAAGCAGATAATAGTCGGTTTTGCCGTATTTATCGTAAACAGCCAGGGGGAGATATTGGTTGGGGAATTCCCGGTTCAGCCGCTGAAAGTCTTTGTAGGTGAGTGATTTGTTGGTTTCTTTATCGACAAAACGGGTTTTGTCATCCATGCGGTGGACGGTTTCGAATTGGGCCAAGCCTGGTTGGGCGAGAACAACGATCAAAAGTAGCACCAGGACAAAGGAAATTTTCATAGCTTTTTTTACCGAAAGTATTTCCTTTTCTCCGCACTTTCAAGCGATTTCCAGCCAATTTTTTCGGGCGTGGCTGACGAAGGCGAGGGAGTAGTCGATCAGTGTAAGCACCATTGTAGCGAGACCAATATTTACTGCTACAGGCAAGCCATTTCCGAAGAGTAGAGTAGTACTGAAGTAGGGAATAAAAACCAACATAATAGCTTTTTGCCTCAAGACGTCGGCCCGTAACGAAAGTGGATAATGAGTACGTGTCTGGTATAATACCCCGCCCCAACCAAAGCCCCAACCGTAGCCCCAGGCTTTTAACTTATGCATAAAAATGTACACATAAGCGCTAATTCCAATCAGCGGAAACCAGATATGCAGGTTCAGAGTCAAGCCCAGCGCTAACGGTAGAAGCCAGCGCACTGACTTAAAATACACGGGCAGAAACGCTCTAAACAAGTGCCATACTTTCCGTTTGGTAGCTTTAATATATCCTTTCTCGATAGTAACCAATCCCGCTTCCCCGCCCATTTCTGCCAAAGCATTCCGCTTTGCGTTAGGGGAGGAACTTCCACGCGCCATACCATCCTCGACTGCTTGCACGAGGTGGTCGTACAGCTCGTTGCGGACTTCCTCGTAGGTGCCCGCCCCGGCGTTGTCGATGAGGCTGAGGATATTCTTTTGCTGGTCGTAGGTGAGTGGCATGAATGAATGGAGTTTAGGTAAGCGTAACGTTGACTCCCGGATTCAGCACTTGCTGCAAATTTTCCAGAAAAACCTGCATCTGCGCCAGGCGGTTGACGGCCCGGCCGCGCTGGTCGGGGACGATGGCGTAGTACTTACGGGTGCGGCCTTCCACCACTGCGGTGTGGATGCGGAGCAGGCCTTCGCCTTCGAGTTTGTGCAAAGCTGGATAAAGAGCACCTTCCGTCACGCGCATCTGTCCGGCAGTGATTTCCTTCACCCGCTGGCAGATTTCGTAGCCGTACATGGCATCGTTTTCCGAAAGTAATTTCAGAATGATAATGCTCAGACTGCCTTTCAGAATTTGCGGCGGGACGTCGTTCATGGGGCCAAGGTACTCAATTTCGGCATACCTCCAATTCTTGGGTATGGCGATTTGTGCTTTCTTAGCTTTTGCTTTCACCATTTTAAACACGTATTTTTATTAAAATTTATAGAAAGCACGTATGATATGTCAAAAGTAAAGCTAACGTTGACCATTGAAGAATCCGTAATCGCTCACGCAAAAGCGGTGGCGCGGCGGAATCGGCAATCCCTATCTGAAATGATTGAGCGTTTTTTAGCCGAGCAAAGTCCGACAGGGGAGGGCGTTCAGCCTGTGGAAATATCCACCGCTTTAAAACTCCGGGGAGCGGCTAGATCTGCTTTGTCAAACAAAAGCGACCGGGAAATCAGGGCGATGATGTACAAAGATAGGTACGGCGTATGAAAATCTTTCTGGATACCAACGTCGTGCTGGATTGGATTATGGATCGGCAGGACACTTTCGCCGATGAAGCTACCGCTATTGTGGAAGCGGCAGAGAAAGGACGCATTGAAGCCCACATTTCGGCGGGGTCAATATACACAATGGCCTACGTTTTGGAAAAAGGTGGCAAGAAGGGCGAGGAACTGCGAAAAACGCTCTATAATGCCCTTGAAATATTGAAAGTCAGGAAAGCGGACGATGTGCCGTACCGGAAGGCTTGCCTGAGAAACATGAAGGATTTGGAAGATGCTTTTCAATACGAAGTGGCCCTGCATGGAACCAAACTAAACTTCTTTATCACGGGGAATTTGAGGGACTTTGCTACTACGAACACAGACTTGCTTCCGGTCATTACACCTGCCCAAATGATTGCATTTCTCTGAAAATACCCAACTACTCTGCTGCCCCATTCGCACCTGCCGCAGCACCTCCCAATAAACAAGCCTCCGCAAGCAGGATCGTGGCCTTATTCGGGACGTGAACCTGAAAGTGTTCGGTTTTCTGAATGTGAGCTACTGCGGAGTATCGGCGATGAACCAACCAAAGTTACTTCACTTTCCCGCGCCGCTGCATGGCTTCACGCCAAGTGGTGAGGATGATGCCCTCTTTTTCAATATAGGTGCGTAACTTAGGATCGAGCATGGCGAGCAGGTCGCCCTCGCGGGTTTGGGTAGAGCCGGAGATGATGGGAAAAACCTCCGTCGGGTCAGTGCAGTGCATGATAACCATTGTCAGACCGGGTTTCAGGGCACCGAGGGCTTCGATGTACTTGCCAGTCTTGAAGTTTTGCAGGTTTTTCTTCGTTTCTGGGGTGCCTTCGGGCAGTTTCCAGCCGTAGGTACTGTTGTAGAGGTCGTCCAGCACGGGCAGCCCGGCCTGCCAGAGTTGGCGACCCAGCGCCTGGAAGGCGGCGAGTTCTTCGGGAGAGGAAGGGCGGTCGAGTTGAATGGCGGTATTGTGGCCGCCGGGCAGCATCACCGGGATGCGCTCCTGCATCCCCACTTTCATGTAGCGCTCGATGAAACCGGGCGTGGCGAAGAGCGTTCCCATGTGTGAGTCGAGGTGCGTTGGCTCGAAGCCCATGCTCCGGGCGCGGTCAAGCTGGGCCCGGATTTCGGTTTCGACTTCATCGGGCGTAGCGTGGGTGGCGACCTCGGCTACGCCGGGCCACATCGCGCCTTCGGCGTCCACCAGGCCCGGCACCGCAGACTTTCCGGCCACGGGCCCCCAGCGGTAGTCTTTCCACTCGGAGGTGAGCGTCAGGTGCAGTCCGGCGTCGAGTTCGGGATGTTGCTTGAGGTAATGCACGAAACCCGGCACCCAGCCGCAGGGCATCATCACGCTGAGGGAGTTGGCCACGCCGTCGCGTATCGCTTTGATCGCGCCTTCGTTCGAATCGTAGGACATACCCACGTCGTCCACGTGCATGATGATTACTTTCTTGCCCGCCGGATAACCCAGCTTTTCGGCGTAGGTGGGAGTTTGGGCAGTGGCCTGATCGAGCATGGCAAAAATTAAGAGAGTGAAGAATAGGGTTTTCATGGAATGGTCTTTTCAAGGGGAGAAGGGTCTGGAATGCCTGAAAGTAAGCATTCCTACGCAATTATACATAACTTTGTCAGCTTCCACTTCATCCGCTGAAAACTAAAAAACTGAATGATCTCCACCAAAAACCCCATTACCAATACCAAAATAACCGTGGCCTACGGCGACGGCATCGGCCCCGAAATTATGGAGGCCACCCTCCGCATCCTCGACGCAGCGGGCGCGCGTACTGAGCCGGAAGTCATTGAGATCGGCGAGAAAGTCTATCAAAGCGGCAGCAAGGCGGGCATTCAGCCCAGCGACTGGGAATCGTTGCGTCGTAATAAAGTTTTCCTTAAATCCCCCATAACTACGCCCCAGGGGGGAGGATACAAGAGCCTGAACGTCACGGCCCGCACTACTTTAGGCCTGTTTGCCAACGTGCGTCCCTGCATGGCGTACGCGCCCTACGTCGAAACCAAGCACCCGCAGCTCGATTTGGTCATTATCCGTGAAAACGAGGAAGACCTTTACACGGGCATCGAACACCGGCAGACTAACCAGATGACGCAGTGCCTGAAGCTGATTTCGCGGCCCGGCTGCGAGAAAATCATCCGCTACGCCTTCGAATACGCCCGCGCCTACAACCGCAAAAAGGTCACCTGCTTGTCCAAGGACAATATCATGAAGATGACCGACGGGCTTTTCCACCGCGTATTCGACGAAATAGCCGCCGAATATCCCGACATCGAGAAGGAACACTGGATCATCGACATCGGCTCAGCCCTGCTGGCCGACGAGCCGGAGCGCTTTGGCATCATCGTCACGCTGAACCTGTACGGCGACATTATTTCAGACATCGCGGCCCAAATCGCCGGGTCGGTGGGCATGGGCGGCTCGGCCAACGTGGGCGACCAGTGCGCCATGTTCGAGGCCATCCACGGCTCGGCCCCCGACATCGCCGGGCGCGGCATCGCTAATCCATCGGGCCTGCTCAACGGGGCCATCATGATGCTCGTCCACATCGGGCAGGGCGAGGTGGCCGCCAAAGTTCACAACGCCTGGCTCAAAACCATCGAGGACGGCATCCACACGGGCGATGTATTTCAGGAAGGCGTCAGCAAAGAACGTGTCGGGACCAAAGCTTTCGCCGACGCGGTCATCGAGCGCCTGGGCCAAACGCCAAAGCATTTCAGAACCATCAGCTACGCCGCTGCCCCCAAACCAATTTACATCAGCTCAGCCAGCCAAATCCAGCAAAAGAAAGAACTGGTGGGCGTGGATATTTTCCTGGATTGGAACGAAGGTACCGCCAAACAGTTGGGCGACGCTATTGCCGCCTTGTCAGATTCGCCCTTACAACTAAAAATGATGACCAATCGTGGCGTGAAGGTCTATCCTGACGGCGTCCCCGAAACCTTTTGCACCGATCACTGGCGGTGTCGGTTTGTCGGTAGCGATTCGGGCAACGTCATCGACAAAAAGGCCATTTGGCAACAGCTTGCGCTGCTGAACGAAAATGGCTACGATACCATCAAGACGGAGAACCTCTATACTTTTGATGGCGAGGTGGGTTATTCGCTGATGCAGGGGGAATAAATTTTAGTGGAGAGTGGAGGCGGGGCCGCCCGAGCGGTTGAGAATGCTTTTGATCTGTAAGAACTCCTGCCAACTCTGCAATCGAAAAAGCCGAAAGCCGACTGCCGAAAGCCATTAGCTCCTTTCAATTTTTCCCAAAAAAAATCGTTAGTTCAACGTAGAATTTCCTTAATGAACTATGAAGAAATATTTGAACAATCCCGTACCGGGACTTTTGCTGGTTTGCTTTTGCCTATTGCTCCAAGCCTGCAACCCCACGATGCAAGCCTACAAAAACGGCATTAAGCGCTTCGATAATGGTGAATATGACCTGGCTTTGAAGGACTTCCAGAAAGCCGCCGAGGGCAACTACGAACCCGCGCAGACCAACTACCTGATCGCTGAATCGTACCGCCTTTCCAATCGCTATCAGGAAGCCATTCCTTATTACAAAAAAGCAATGGAAGCTGGCGCGACCGACCCCAACGCCCGTTTTCAGTACGCCTACGCGCTGAAAGCTTCGGGGCAGTACGACGAAGCGCGCGAACAGTTCGCGCAGTTTACCGAGAACACAACCGCCGACAAAACGCTGAAGGAACGGGCGGCCCGCGAGGTTGAAACGCTGAAAATCACCGACCGTATTAAGCTAAAAAAGGCGGAAGTGACGGTACTTGATATGCCTTTTAACACGCCGGGGGCTGAGTTCGCCCCCGCCATTCTGGGGGATGAACTGGTAGTTTCCGCTTCCAAGAAGGAGAAGATTTACAAGAACAACGGCCAGGCCATGCTGGGTCTGTACAAGGTAAAAATGGGTGAACAACCCAGTGAAGCCAGCGGTAGCCCTACCCTATTCAGTCCCAATATTTTTGCCGAAGAAGCCAACGAAGCCTCGCCCGCCTTTTCGCCCGATGGCAAGACACTCGTCTTCGCGCGCGGCAACACGGGCAAGCGCAAAGGAACCGTGGACGTGGATTTGTACCTGAGTCGTTTGGTGAACGGCCAATGGACCGATCCCAGCTATCTGCCCGTGAACGACTCGCTCGCTTGGGACGGCTCCCCGGCATTCTCGCGTGATGGCAAGACACTTTACTTTGCTTCCAACCGCGCGGGCGGGGCGGGCGGTATTGATCTGTACCGGACTAACATGGACGCCTCGGGGCGTTTCAGTAAGCCCGTGAATATGGGCAAGGATATCAATACCGCCGGGGATGAGATGTTCCCCTACGTGTCGCCTGATAACAAGCTTTACTTCTCTTCCGACGGACATCCCGGCCTGGGCAAGCTTGATTTGTTCGTGGCCACGCGCTCGCAGGGCGTTATTTCCATTGAGAACATGGGCATTCCCTTCAATACGCCGCAGGATGATTTCGGTATTGTGTTTATGGAAGATCAGGAAAGTGGCTTCTTTGCTTCCAACCGCCCCGGCGGCAAGGGTGACGACGACATTTACTTCTTCGCCGAACCCGTAGTCGATACGCCTGACTCGACCATCCTGGCGCAGAACGACCCTACCAATCCATTGAACCCTAACAATCCGCTGTACCTCAAAGGAGAGCGTAAAGTAGTACGCTACTTCCTGGCGGGTGACGTGCTAACCAACACGCCCACCCCCGCGCCAATCGACTCGGCCAGGGTGCGCATCCTGTCGGACAGCGCCGACGTGGAACTGGCGCAGTTGATGACGGAGGAAGGAGGCAAATTCGGTCGCTACAATTTGGAAGAAGGCAAAGACTACGTGCTGCTGGTGGAGAAAAAAGGCTTCATCACCAAGCGTGAGCCGTTCTCGATGGACGGCAAGAGCATCCCACCGATTTTTCTCAATAAAGTGTTGACCGACACGACCTACCGAGTCACAGTGAAGCTCGACGACCTGGAATTGAACAAGACGTTCACGCTGGAAAACATTTACTACGACTTGAACAAGTACAACATCCGCTCCGACGCGGCGGTGGAGTTGGATAAGTTGGTGCAAATCCTGAAAGACAATCCATCGGTGAAGATCGAACTGGCATCCCATACCGACGCTCGGGCTACCGATGCTTACAACAACACCCTGTCGCAGCAACGCGCGCAGTCGGCCGTGAATTACCTGATTTCCCGAGGTATCGATACCGAGCGCCTGACCGCCAAAGGTTACGGCGAAAGTCAGCTCATTGTGCAGAACGCCAAAACGGAGGAGGAACACCAGCGCAATCGCCGGACGGAGTTCACGGTGCTGAGTTACTGATTGATCGTTCGGGCGGCCCGTGTCGCTCTTGATTTTGATATAATCTGATCCCAAAAAAGCAACAGCTTCCGTCAATGCGACGGGAGCTGTTGCTTTTTTAGTGCAAGTAAAGTAAGAAACTCACTCTACTTTCAAGATCCTCCTCACGCCCGTTCGACCGCCATTCTCGACTTTCAGGAAGTAAACGCCCGCTGCCCGGTTAGTAAAGTCCACTTCGGCGCGGTTGCTGCGTAGTTGCTGCGTGGAGAGTACCCGTCCGCGCATATCGACTACCTGAATTGTGGCGGCTTCTCCGACGGGTGGAGTTTCTATTTCCACGATGCAAATTGTCTGCACGGGACTGGGGTAAGCATTCAGCCAGGCGACCTTAATGGTGGGTTCGGTACCCAAAATCGGATCGACCTGGACACGCGCTGTACCAGATACCCTTCCTTCACCGCAGCCGTTGGCCACGGAGGTAACCTTATACGTCGTTGTCGTATCGGGCTTTACATTAATGATAAAGGGGGTAACGCTGGTAGTGATAAGCGAATCGCGGCGACCATTGTTAAAGTTGAAAGTCCAGGGGCTGCCGCCTGTGAAGGCCACATTGACCGCCACGGTTTCACCGAACAGGATCGTAGTAGTCCCAGCGAGCGTAGCCGTGGGTTTAGGACTCACTGTCACCTGCACGGGACTGGTACTCCCTTTAATAACGAACTGCGGGCTTTCGCCCACCACGCGCACAAAGTAATTGCCACCCGCCGCACTGTCGGGTATCGTCGCTACGGCATCACTGCCCGTCGTGACAGTCGGGATGGAACGGAATCCGGCGTCCGCCTCGGTGAGTGAAATTTGAACGTTGAACTTGTTACCCGGCACAAAGTCACCCGACTGCTGGAAGGGCAGCGTGAAAGATTTACCCGCGCACAGACTGGCGATGGTGGGGTTGCCCGTGCTGACAGTCGGAATTTTAACCGTGACGATGGCGCTGCCGTTAGGAATTCCCTTACCGCAGACATTGGCCACCTCCGTTACCGTGTAAGTAGTTGTGGTCGTGGGACTCACGGTGATTTTTAGCGGATTCTGGGTTTCACCCTTTCCAGTTAGGTTATTGGAAAGCGCGTAGTCCCAAGGACCATCGCCGGTAAAGGTAACCGTTATTTGCGCCGAGGCACCCAAGCTGATTGAATTGTCACCCGCAATGGTTGCCGAAGGCAGAGGCTTGATTCTGACGTCAATTTTTTCCTTAGGGCTTTCGCAGCCATTGGTACCCGTTTGGGTCACATAGAAAGCGTAGTTGCCGACATTAGCCGTGAAAGGCGTAAATGGCATAGTCTGCGACTCAGGGGCGGCGGCCTCGCGGTACCATTTCAGATCTCGGCCCTGCGCGGATAACGGCTGGGCGGTTACGTTCTGGCAATATTCCACGGGCGTGGTCACGCCGGGCCTATCGGTGGTTTTAATAAAAATCCGAATAGCCGAGCGGTCCCCCTCGCAGCCTTCCAGGGTCTGGCTGACGTAAAAGTTGGTCTCGCCGCCGTTGTCCGTCGAAGGCGTGGGAGCGTCGCCCGTGCGGTTACCACCCGTGGCGTTGGTGCCGTACCAATTCAGAGCGGCATTGGTTTCGGGAATGGCCGTAAGTTGGTTGGGCTTTTCGAACTGACAGTATTCGGTCAACGGTGTCACGCCGGGCAGAGTGGGAAGCCGCTTTACGCGCACTTTGGTCTCGATTCGACTCCCTTCGCAGCCTTTGGCCGTGGTCTGGCTGACAAAGAAGGTCGTTTCCTGTGCATCTTTTAAATTAAGACTGGGCTTGTTGGCATTTCCGGCCCCGCCCGACGCTGCATTGTACCATTTCAGGTTATCGCCGGTAGCCGAAAAAGTGAAGATTTTGTCCTGCCGTTCCTGGCAAAATGCTTCAAAAGGTGTTACGGCGGGCAAGCCAGGCAGCGGGTTAATCTGCACATTGATGCGGGCGCGTGGGCTTTCGCAGTTCAGACCGATGCCATCGATGGTGTAAGCTTTGGTTTGGGAAACGTAGAAAGAAGCTGTACTCACCTGCCCGGTGGAAGGAATAGGAGCTGATGACGATACCGACCCGCCGCTGGCGGCAGTGTACCACTTCAAGTTGTCACCCGAAGCTGTCAGTGCCTCGGCATTGACGCCCTGGCAGAATTCCTTCAAAGCATCCGCAACGGGCAGCGGTGTCGCCCGCACCGTGACTTTAATCGAGCTACGATCACTCTCACAACCATTCACCGACTGGCTCACGTAGTACGTGGTTTCACCGTCATTGGCCGTAGAAGGTATGGGTGCATTGCCGTTTGCACTGCCTCCGGTAGCGTTGGTACCATACCAGTTCAGCGACCCACCAGATGATGGTGTAGCCGTCAGCGAACTGGCGACAACCGACTGACAATAAGCCAAAGGTACCGGAATAGTAGGCTTGCCAGGCAGAGGTTTGATTTTCACAGTAATCATGGCTCGCGGGCCTTCGCAGCCCTTTGCGGTGGTCTGGCTTACGTAGTTAGTCACCGTACCTTCGTTCATTAGGCTAACGATTGGGGGAGTAGTGCTTGCGGTACCTTCGGTGGCGGTGCTGTACCATTTCAAATTCGTACCTGTGGCGGTCAGTGTGTACGGTTTATCAGTTTTCGTTTGGCATAATTCCTGATTTACTATACCGGGCACAGCGGGCTGCGGGTTGACAGTCACCTTGATGCCCAACTTAGGACTCTCGCAGCTAAAACTATTGGTTTGCGTGACCTGGTAGGTCAGCGTTTGGGCCGTTACCGTAGAAGGTGTGGGCGCTGTAACGACGGTTCCACCATTGGGCAAATACCATTTGGCGGTGTTTCCGGTCGCAATCGTGGCCACCAGAGCCGTTGCGTCCTTCGCATCCTGGCAATACTCCACGAGCGAACCTGCCACCGTTGGAGCCAAAGGCGTAGGGTTCACCGTTACTTTCAGCGGGGCGCGGGTTTCGCTTTCGCAGCTAGAGCCGTTGGTTTGGGAAACGTAGTAAATCTCAGTTCCCGTGGCCGTGGTAGACGGGGTCGGTGCCGTAGCCAAGCCGTTTCCACCCGTAGCCGCACTGTACCATTTCAGGTTGCTGCCGCTGGCAGTCAACTGCGCCGCTGGCGCGTTTTGGCAGTACACCAGGTCAGCTACGCCGGGAACGCCCGGGCGTGAATTCACTATAACCTGAATGGTCGCTTTCCGGTCGCTTTCGCAGCCGTTTTGGCTTTGAGTCACCAGGTAGGTCGTCGTACCTGCTGCTGCGGTGGAAGGCGTTGGAGCGGCAGCAAGCAGCGTTCCGGCAGCGCTATACCATTTGAGACCGACGCCACTAGCGGCGAGGGCGGCAGCGGTCTCACCTACGCAGTAAGTAACGGGCGAGGTCACGCCCGGCGGGTTGGTGCGACTGACGTTAACGGAGATCGTGGCCTTATCGCTTTCGCAGCCGCTCACCGTTTGGCTTACTTTGTAGTTGGCCCCACTAGTGTTGGAGGGCGTAGGCGCTGTACTTCCCAATAAATTGTTATTAGCATCGTACCATTTCAGTCCCGTTCCGGTAGCGGTAAGCACCGGGATGGTTTCGCCGTAGCAATAGGTAAAACTGGCCGTGACGCCCGGAGCCGCTGGTTTGGGTTTGACGGTGACGTTGATGGTTTTTTTCGCTCCTTCACAGCCGTTCACCGTTTGGGAAACTTTGTACACCGACGAGGCCATATTGCTTGGCGTGGGCGCACCCGCCAACGGAGCGTCCGCCGAATCGTACCACTTCAAGTTGTTTCCCGTCGCAGTCAGCGGCGAAGCCGCACTTCCCTCACAAATCTCCACCGGACTTGTGGAAGTGGGGGCAGCGGGAGGGGACTTGACTGTCACCGTTACGGCAACCCGGCCACTCTCGCAGCCGTTTAAAGTTTGGCTGACGTAGTAGATGGTGTTTCCCGCCGAGACAGTCGAAGGAGTAGGGGCGGCAGCCAGCGGCGAGCCGCCCGATGCTGTGCTGTACCATTTAACATCCGTTCCAGTGGCTGTTAGTGCAGTAGCCGTGGTACCAACGCAGTATTCTACCGGAGTAGTGGTAGCGGGGCCGGGGGTTTGAGTAATGGTTACGCTAATGATAGCCTTGTCACTTTCGCAGCCGTTGATCGTTTGGCTTACCTTGTAGAAAGAGTTTGCCGTGTTGGAAGGTGTAGGTGCGGTACTTCCCAAGAAGTTGTTGTTAGCATCATACCACTTCAAACTCGCTCCCGTAGCAGTCAGCGGGGAAAGAGTTTGGCCAAAGCAAAAGGCGTAACTGGCTGTGACAGTCGGTGGGGCGGGCTTGGGCTTGATCGCCACCGTAATTGTTTTTTTCGGGCTTTCGCAGCCGTTCACGGTTTGAGTCACTTTGTAGGCAGAGGCGGCATTATTGGGTGGCGTAGGTGCACCTGGTAGCGGATTATCCGCCGAATCGTACCATTTCAGATTGCTCCCCGTAGCCGTCAACGGAGAAGCCGGACTACCTTCACAAACTTCCACCGAACTTGCCCCCGCTGGTACGCCCGGTGATCCAGAGACCTGCACCGTGACAGTTACTTTATCACTCACACAGCCCGCCGCCGCAATCTGGGCCACGCTATAGGTCTGCGAACCCGCTGCGGTGGTAGGAGGTGTAGGCGCAGCGGCAATCTCGTTGCCAACGCTGTTGTACCATTGCAGCGTGTTACCGCCCGTTGCTGTAGCCGACAAGGGTGTGGCGGTTGCGCCTACGCAATAGTTGTAGGTAGTAGTCGCCACACTGGGTGGATTGGGTTTTGAACTGATGGTCAGGACGGTTGCCCCTGTGTTACCAATGACTTGTGGCGCGCTGGACACCACCCGCACCTGGTAGCCGCTGCCGCTGGGCAGGTTGCCGGGTAAAGTAGCGCTCAACGGACTGACGGAACCGCTGGTCGTCAAGGTACGCGGGCTGGAAAAGCTACCCGTTGGTCCTGAAAGTTCGACGGTGAAAGTATTGGTAGCCCCGAAGGTTCCCGTTTGGGTGAAAGGCACCGAAATGGTGGCTGGGGCGCAATACGCGGAAGTGGTCACTGCGCCGGTCTTGATGTCCTGCGCGGCTGACTCACTTATCCATCCCAGTCCAATCAGCCCCCCTAAAATCAAGTAAGTAAAAAGTTTGCGTTGCATAACTTGTTATTTTTTATAGAGTTAAGTAAGGTATGGCTAAAATTTTCGGATAAAGTTAGGTATTATTTTCAAATCCAAAACCAAAAACGCAGCCCCGACAATCCAGGGCTGCGTTCGGTAAGGCGGCGTTCCCTACAATCGGTATTTTCAGGAAGGAATGAGCGCTTCATAAATAATGTCGTCAATTTTGCGGCGAGTGCGGTGGGTGGAAATTCCCCGATTGTTCATGTCGGGATGAATACGATTAGATAAAAAAATGAATATCAACTCCTCATCCGGATCCACCCAAACCACCGCCCCGGTGAATCCCGTGTGGCCAAACGAATTGGTCGAAGCCCGGTCCGACACGTACGAACTATTGCCCGAAGACGGGGCCTTATCCCAGCCCAGCCCGCGGTGACTTGCTTCATCGGCCAAACGAGCAAAAGCAGGAACCGTGCCAGATTGAAAATACTGCTTCCCGCCGTACTTACCTTTCCACAAATTCATCTGCATCAGCATGGCTAAATCCGTGGCCGTACCGAACAGTCCGGCGTGGCCCGAGACGCCACCCTGAATGGCCGCCATCTGGTCGTGAACCGTACCCTGCAGCAGTTGGCTACGGAAGCTGTAGTCCTGCTCGGTGGGGGCGATGCGCTCCGCCGGGAATCGTCGCAACGGGTTGAAACCCAGCGTCGGCAAACCCATCGGCTCGTAAAAAGTTTTGTAGGCAAATATATCCAGCGGTAGTCCCGTGAGCCGCTCCACGACTTTTTGTAAAGTCAAAAATCCTAAGTCACTGTACACGTAAGCGTATTTTCCGGCCTTGTCACGGCGGTTGTTGAGCGGCGATTCGACGACCCATTTCCAGACCGAATCCCGAAGCATGGATTTGGCAAAAAGTTTTGGAGCCACCTGCAAATAAAAGGAAGTGTCGGCCTGGGCGCTGTAGTATTCAGGCAACAGTCCGCCGCCGCCCGTCATGGTATTTTTCCAGAGCGTAGGGTAAAAGGAAACCAGGCCCGAGCGGTGAATTAATAAATCGCGGATAGTAAAATTCTGTTTGTTCGTTCCCTTCAACTCGGGCAAATAGTACGCCGCCTTTTGGTCCAAATCCAGTTTCTTTTGGTCGTAAAGCCACATCACGGATTGCAGCGTGGCCGATACCTTGGTCACGGAGGCCAGGTCATAAATTGTTTCGGGCGTCACGCGCGCGGCGGAGCGATAGTCGAGTCCGCCGTAGGCTTTGGAATACACGATTTTTCCCTTGCGGGCCACCACCACCTGGCAACCGGGAAAAACTTTCTGCCCGATGGCCTGGGCTACCACATCGTCGATCTTGCGTAGTTTATTTCCGTCCATGCCCACGCTCTCGGGCGTACCGTAGCTCAAGCGGTCCAGCACGGCGGTTTCGGCGAAGGTGCCGGGCTTGTAGCCCGCCACTGACACGGGCAATCGTCCCAAAGCGGGCAAAGCGCCAAACAAAATCTGCGACGTCACCTCTTCGGTGGTCTCGTTGTCTTCGTTGGCGCAGATCAGCGCGTCGGTTTTGGGAAAAAAACGGATGCTGTACGGTGTACCGAACAGACAGAGCACTACTTTTTTGTCAGCCTCGCGTAACCGCGAAACGAAATTGATCGTGCCATTGGTAATGTTGTGACGCCGACGCGGTGAGTTGCTGATTTCGTGGACGCCTACCACCACCGCATCATAGGGTTGCAGGTACTCCAGCATTTCGGCTATTTCCTTTTCACCGTTGGGTTTATCTTCAAAAATAAAGTGCTTGACCGGGGCGTAGCGGCTCATCATTTTCTGGAAAGTCGTGCCGACGCCCGCGCCCACCGTCACGGAGGCAACCTTGGCGCTTTCCAGCGAGCCGAAAGGCAGCAGATTCTTTTCGTTGCGCACCACCGTCACGGAAGCCTCGCTCAGTTCGTTGGCAAGTTCCTGGCTTTTTTCATTGTTGAGGTCCTGGAACAAATTCCGGGTGTCGATGGGCTGGTAATCGCCCAGACCCGCCCAGTATTTGCCTTGTAGGATACGCTTGACTTTTTGGTCGATAAAATTTTGATCGATCGTGCCGTCGGACAGGGCATCCTTGATGCGTTGTACGGTTTCACCCACGCTGGCGGGATACAGCAGGATGTCGTTGCCAGCCATGAGCGCTTTGAGGTTCACGTCGGGCGCGCGGCCGGTTTTCAGCACAGCGCGCATATTCATGGCGTCGGTAAAAATCAAGCCCCGGAAACCCATTTCGTTACGCAGCAGGTCGGTGACCACTTTCTGAGAAAGTGAAGTCGCCAGCAGCGGGGTATTGTCCAGCACCGGAACGTACAGATGCCCCGTCAAAACGCCCATCAAACTATCGGCAATCAAGCGGCGGTAAGGGTAAAGGTCAATTTCGCGCAGTTGGTCCGAGGAGTGGCTTACCACCGGCAGCGTGTAGTGCGAGTCGGCGTCGGTGTCGCCGTGGCCGGGAAAGTGCTTGGCGGTAGCAATGACGTGGTTGCGCTGCAAGCCTTTCATGTAGGCCACCGACTTGCGGGTCACGTTGTCGCGGTCTTCGCCAAACGAGCGGGAGCCGATCACGGGGTTGTCGGGATTGCTGTTGATATCCGAAACAGGCGCGAAGTTGATTTGAATGCCCAGGCGGCGACAGTGCTGGCCGATCTGGTCGCCCATGCGGTAAATCAGACTGTCGTCGCGGATGGCACCCAGCACCATCTGCTTGGGAAAAATCATCGCGCTGTCGAGCCGCATTCCCAGGCCCCACTCCCCATCGATGCCGATGAAGAGCGGCACTTTCGACTGCGCTTGGTAGCGATTGGTCAGCACCGCCTGACGGTAGGGTCCGCCCTGAAAGAATATTAAACCACCCAAGTGAAAATCCGCAATCAGGCGGTCGATCTGACGGTATTCTATTTCGTTTCGATTGGAAAAAGTGGCGATCATGAAAAACTGGCCAATTTTCTCGTCCAGCGTGAGCGTCCGCAAAACACTATCGGCCCAGGCGCTTTCGGGCAACACATTGATAGCTTTGTAGTGCTTCTTTGTTTTAGCAATAGGAGCCGCTGCCTCCTCGGGAGCCGGTTTGAGCAACACGAACGGAACGGAACTCGTTAACTTCCAGGCGGGCGCTACCACGGAACTCACTACCAGGGCGATTATCATCCCCAACGCAATTCTGGAAAACTTCCCCCGATTTATTCGGCCAAACCAATTACTCATGCTACTCGTTAACAACAAAATACGAACTATTACCGACGGGGGACTTGCCAAAATGGCCTTTACGCACTAATATAACGCAATATTGTGAAAAAAACTTCGATTCTTCTCCCCTTCGCTTTGCTTATTTCTTTTACCACTTCCTTTGCCCAAATCACGAGCGGTGCCTACCGGGCCATGCTCAATACGCTTTACAAAAAAGAAGTCCCGCTGATAAGCTGCGAAAAGGCCAGCCAGAGGTCAGACGCGCTTTTTTTGGACGCCCGAGCCTACGATGAGTTTAAAGTAAGCCACATTCTCGGTGCCCACTGGGTGGGTTACGAGGAATTTACGCTGGACAAGGTGAAAAGTATCGCAAAAAATACGCCCGTTGTGATTTATTGCTCCGTGGGAGTCCGGAGCGAGCGGATCGGAAAGAAACTCCTGGACGCGGGTTTTACCGACGTGCAGAACCTTTATGGTAGCCTCTTCGAATGGGTGAATCAGGACTATCCCATTGTGGATATGAAGGGCCAGTCTACGCAAAAAGTGCACGCCTACTCCCGCGCCTGGGGCGTGTGGTTGAATAAGGGGGAGAAGGTCTATGAATGAAGTCAAATCTTTACATCACCTGCCAAACCCCATACGCACTCACGACCAAAATAGAAACCACGCTCAGCCAGAAAAATCCATCGTAAAGCCGCGAGGGAGTGAGCGACTTAGGCAGTTCGCGGTAACGATATACCCACGCCACCCACACGATTAAAAGTAACAACACCGATGTGGCAACGCCGCCCAAAATCACCATCATCACGGGCGACTGAAAGAACAAGAAAAACGCACACCAAGCGAAGGGGAATATCCACGAAAAAATGGCGATGGAGCGGCGGCGTTCCGGAACGGTTTCGAACGGCAGCCAGCCTAATTGCCCGAAGGCATCGCCCCACACCCGCGCCCAACTCGCGGTGGCGGTAAAGAGTGTAGAGTACAAAGCCGTGAAAGCCCCCACCAGAAAAAGCGTTTCGGCCCAGGGACCGAGGGTTTCGGTAAAGATGCGCGACAGTACGCCAATCATCCGGTAGCCTTCGGGCACCTCGCCGCTGCGGTGCAGGACCGCTGCCCCCAACAAGTAAAAGGCTGCCGTGACGACGGTGTAAACGACCATCGATAGCAGGGCGTCGAGGTACATAACATTAATCCAGCCTTTGGCGCGGGCCGCCCAGGCGGGGCTACCGTCGTTGGGTCCGGCGTAAGCTGCATAGCCTTTCTCAATGCACCAGTAGTTATAATACATGATTTCGTCGCCGCCTACGCCCGTGATACCAAATGCCCCGAATGCCACAAATACGGCTTCCGGAGGCAGATGAAAGCTCAACCCCTCCTGAATATCCGGCCAGTGAATGGCGAAGGCTGTTCCCTGTAGTAAGGCCAGAGAGAGCAGAACCACCGACGAAAAAAGCACGATCATAACCAGCGAACCCTTTTCAATGGGCGCGTAGTAACCTCGGTACACCAGCAGGGCGGTAATCAAAGCAGAAAGCAACGCCCAAACATCGACAGAGATAACGGGAAAGGCCATGTTCAACACGATGGCTACGCCACCCACGATGCCGCCGACTTGCAGCAACTTCAGTCCTTGCAACGACAGCCACAACCAGATGCTCCAGTGCGCCCGCCCCCATTTTTTGCCGGGCAGGCGGTTGAAGTTGTGCATGGTGAACGTTCCGGTGTAGATGGCGTTCTTGCCAAATTCCAGTTGCAGCGTCACCTTAACCAGGCAACTCACCAAAATCACCCAAAAAGTCACGAAACCCGCCTTGGCACCCAGCGTGGTGGTGGCGATCAGTTCGCCGGAACCGACAATGGCCGCCGACATAATGAAGCCAGGACCAAGGTATTTCAGTTGGCCGACAAGGGACTTCGGCGGATCGAGGGGCTGCTGCATGAGTTAAGGGGGTGAAGGCGGGGCGCCCCGTGGCGTTAAACGGTTAAAAGGGCAAAGGGAGGTCTGTCTAACCTTCTGACGCTGCCGGACGTCCCGTTTAACCTTTTAACCTTTGACCGTTCGCCCCTCCCCTTCAAAGCGTCCCCCGCAATTCCTGCTCCCTTTCGATGGCCTCAAACAAGGCTTTGAAGTTGCCTTTTCCAAAAGATTTCGCGCCTTTGCGCTGGATGATTTCGAAGAACAGCGTCGGGCGGGGCATGATAGGTTTGGTAAAAATTTGCAAAAGATAACCCTCTTCGTCACGGTCCACCAGGATACCGAGTTGGCGGAGTTCGCCTAATTCCTCATCGATGTCGCCGACGCGGCTGAGCAAGTCGTCGTAGTAAGTTTGGGGTACCTGCAAAAATTCCACACCCCGGCTTTTTAGCTGCGTGACGGTATTGACGATGTCGTCGGTCGCGACAGCAATGTGCTGGATGCCGGGTCCGTCGTAGAAGTCCAGGTATTCCTCCACCTGCGATTTTTTGCGACCTTCGGCGGGTTCGTTTATTGGAAACTTGATGCGGCCATTGCCGTTGCTCATGACTTTGCTCATCAGGGCAGTGTAGTCGGTCGAAATGTCCTTATCGTCGAAGGAAACCAACTGATTGAAACCCATCACCTCGGCGTAAAATTTCGTCCAGACGTTCATTTCGTCCCAACCTACGTTGCCCACCATGTGATCCACGTAGCGTAGCCCGACAGGCGCGGGCTGATAATCGGGTTGCCAAGCCTTGAAACCGGGCAGAAAAAGGCCATTGTAGGCTTTTCTTTCCACAAAAACATGTACTGTATCGCCGTAGGCATGAATGCCTGAGCGCACCACCCGGCCCTGTTCATCCTCTTCCACGATAGGTTCCAAGTAAGATTTGGCCCCGCGTGCGACGGTCTCCTCGTAAGAATAAGTCGCGTCGTCCACCCACAGCGCCACCACCCGCACGCCGTCGCCGTGGCGGTCGAGATGCTGACCGATCGCGGTGTTTTTGGTCAAAGGCGAAGTCAGCACCAGCCGGATTTTGTCTTGCACCAACACGTAAGATTCACGATCGTGCAAACCCGTTTCCAGGCCCGCATGGGCCAGCGGCTGGAAGCCAAAGGCCGTTTGAAAATAATGCGCTGCCTGCCGGGCGTTCCCGACGTACAGTTCCAGGTAATCCGTGCCGTTCAGCGGCAGGAAATCCTGGGTTTCGGTTGGTTTTTCTAATTCTAGAGTTTCCATTTCTTTAGTGGACAGTGGACAGTTACCTAACTATCATCTCATAATTCATATCTATTCTTCGTACCAGCTTCGAAAGTACTTCCCGTCGTCGATTGCCAGCGCTGCCTGGGTCAGCATCAGCGGGCGGAAAGTGTCCACCATCACGGCCAACTCATGGGTTTCTTTCTTGCCGATGCTGCGTTCGTAGGCACCAGGGTGCGGCCCGTGCGGAATGCCGCCGGGATGCAGCGTAAGGTGACCCGGTGCGATGTCGTTGCGACTCATGAAGTCGCCGTCTACGTAGTATAGCACCTCGTCGGAGTCGATGTTGCTGTGGTTGTAGGGCGCAGGAATGGCCAGAGGATGGTAGTCGTAGAGCCGGGGACAGAACGAGCAGACCACGAAGGCGTCAGTCTGGAACATCTGGTGGACAGGCGGCGGCTGATGAACGCGGCCTGTAATCGGCTCGAATTCATGGATCGAGATGCCCCAGGGATAATTGTAGCCGTCCCAGCCGACTACATCGAACGGGTGCGAAGCATAAGTAAGCGGGTGCAGGGCATTTTGTTTTTTTATTTTGACTAGAAAATCACTCGTCTCGTCGTGGGTTTCCAGGTCGGCGGGTAGCTTGTAGTCGCGCTCACTGTACGGCGCGTGTTCCTTCAACTGTCCAAAGTGGTTGCGATAGCGACGCGGCGTTTCCAGCGGAGAGTGGGATTCGAGGTACAGCAGGCGATTGTCCTTCGTATCGAACGTAATCTGATAAATCATGCCACGCGGGATAACCAGATAATCACCATATTCAAATGGAATGGAGCCAAAGGCCGTGCGCAATTTGCCGCTGCCTCGGTGGATGAAAAGCAGTTCGTCGGCGTCGGCATTCTTGTAAAAGTAATCTACCAGCGAATGTCGCGGTGCCGCCACGCCGAGTGTAACATCCTTGTTCACCAACAGCGGTACCCGGCTGTCCAGAAAATCGTCCATCGGCTTCACAGAAAAGCCGAGGAGTTTCCGCATGGTCAGGTTGTTCTCTACCGCAATCTTCGGGCTGACGTCCTGCGGCGGTGCTACTTTCTTCACTTGAGTAGGTGGCCGTAAATGGTAGAGTAAGGATGAAGTACCCTCAAAACCAATCGTCCCAAAAACCTGCTCATGGTAGAGGCTGACATCCGGTTTTCGGAACTGAGTATGTCGCTTGGGCGGGACTTTGCCAAGTCGGTGGTAAATGGGCATAATTCAAAAAGTTGGGGAATGAAAGCCAAAAAGTTGTTTTCACAACAATTATACAAACACTTTCTTATTTCAACAAATTTTTGGATTATTTTATTGCCTTATCGCACATAATCCAGCTTCCTGGGCACAGTATAAATCTCCCGCTGCCGCCCGTCGATGTAGCGGAAGCCGTCCTTATCGAAGTATCCGTCTTCCTCCAGCATAATTCGCACCGTTTTGTTCCATTCATCGATTTTCACGGCGGCATTGAGTTCGATGGAGTAGGCGGTATTCTCAAAAAGCGGGTAATCGCCGGGTCCTTTGACACCGCCCTGCGCGTCCCACATACCAATGGTTGGTCCGGCGGCATGGCCGTGTAGACCGATGGGGTGCGGGTAGATGGTGCCGTTGATGCCCTCGCGCTCAGACTGCGCCAGGGCATCGAGCAAAATCTGGTTACCAGACTTGCCCGCCGTGAATTGTTCCGTCAGGATTTCCTGTAAGCGGTTGCCTTGCTGGAAGGCTTTTTTGAGATAGTCGGGGACATCGGTTTCGCCGGGCTTCAAAATGTAGGCGATTTGCTGCTGATCGGTGTTGAGCCTCAGATAGGTGATACCAAAGTCGGTGTGGATGAGGTCGCCAGGCATGATGACTTGCTGGCTGGGCCGCCTGGCGAAGGTACGCAGATGGTCGAAGTTGCTGGCGTCGGCGCGTTGAATATCAACCGTCGGGTGAAACCAGGTATCGAGGCCCAAATCCGTGATGCGCTGTCGTAAGTACCAAACCACGTCGTCGGTGGTGGTCACGCCGGGTTGAATGACTTTCTCCGAAAAAGCTTCCTGAATAATCTGGTGCGAAATACGGCAGATCATCGGGTAAATCGCCATCTCCTTCTCGGTGCGGGTTTCGAGCCAGGCCACGGCCAGGCGGTCGGCGGAGGTGACTTTCGCCTGATACTCTTTGGGTAGTTTGGCCATAAACTCCTGCTGCTCGGTATAGGTCAGGCCGTCGGCGTGGGCGTAGTTTTTGGAATAATTGAGGGCAATTTTCTTCGGATTTTTCTCCTTGATCACCTTCACCAGCGCCTCCCATTGGTCAGGATTGGAGCTGAGGTCCCATTCGCCTTTCAGTAACGTGCCTACGTCGTAGCGGGCAATAGCCAGCTTGTCCAACGGTTTCTCCCCGCCCGGATCATAAAAAACCATGATTGTCCGCCGCCGCGCCGATAGCCACGTACTGGGCAGCATGGTGCGCATGACGGGATCTTCGTTGTACTCCCGCGAGATAATGACCCACATATCTACCCCCTCGCGGCGCATCAGCCGGGGCAGCAGGTTCTCGAAGCGGTCTTCCAGAATGGCGTCCACAGTTTCGGCGCGTTCGCGCTCGGGCAGGACGACGGGGAGGGATTGAGAAAAAGCGGGCTTGGCGTAGAGAAGAGAGAGTACCAGAAGAAAGAGTAATTTATTCAGCATAGGAAAGTTGGGCTTTTATCTTCTAAATTTGGCTAAATCTTTGGTGATAGGAAATCTAAAAATAGGGTTGAAAAGCGTAGGATTCAAATAATTCTGAAAAGCTCAGTTTTAAGCTTCTTGTATATGAGAAATTTACTAATACTGGTTGGAGTCGTACTGATGAGACAGATTTCTCTGGCCCAGGCGACAGACCCTCGTTATGATGTAGTGATACACGCGGTCAACATCCTTGACGTTTCCACTGGAAAAGTAGCGGAAAATCAAAGCATCGCGATCCTGGCTGATTCCATCGCGGCCATTGCCTCGACCAAATCGGCCAAAAAATGGCGGGCAAAACGCACGATACAAGCGGCTGGCAAGTACGTTATCCCCGGTCTTTGGGATATGCACGTGCATTTTGGCGGCGGCGACACATTGATCGACGAAAACAGAAATCTGCTTCCGCTTTTTATCGCCAACGGCGTGACCACGGTGCGCGATTGCGCCGCCGACCTAAGCCCTCAGGTACTGGCATGGAGAGAAGGCATCGCCGAAGGTAAGATTCTGGGTCCCAACATTTTTACCTCCGGCCCCAAAATTGAGGGGAAAAATTCAATTTGGCCGGGCGATCAGGAAATAGGAAACGAGGAAGAACTAGCGCAGGCTTTGGACTCGCTGGATGCACTGGGTGTCGATTTTGTCAAAATCACCGACAGCGCCCTCAGTCCCGACTTGTTCTTGAAAAGTGTGGAGGCGGCGCACGAACGCGGCTATAAAGTATCCGGTCATATTCCGTTCGTCCTCAAACTGGAAACCCTGTCGGAGGCCGGATTAAGTACCGTGGAGCACATGTCTTATATGCTTAAAGCGGGTTCGCCGCAGGAAGACGAACTGATAGCCAAAGTGGCCTCCGGTGAAATCAAGGCCGGCGATGTGCAAAAGCCATTGGTAGCGAATTTCGATCCGCAACGGGCAACGCTGGTGTACGCAAAACTCAAAGCCAATGGAACCGCCGTTGTGCCAACGCTGGTCGGTACCCAAATCACTTCTTTCCTGGACGAGAACAACCATCAGCAAGATGCCGAGTTGAAGTACCTTGGCCCAGGTCTCATAAGCACCTATGCCTGGCGGGTTAATCGAGCCCAAAAAGAAAATCCCGAACAAGTCGCTTTCCGTAAAGAAATGTATCGCAAACTGGTTTCGATGCTCCCGGTAATCAAAAAGTCGGGCATGGATATTATTGCCGGGACCGACGCCGGGTTTCTCAATTCGTTTATTTATCCCGGTTTTGCCCTGCACAAAGAGTTGCAGATTTTTGTGGAAGGGGGCCTGACTCCGCTGGAAGCGCTACAGACTTCCATCCTGAACGGGCCGAAGTATTTTGGCTTGCTTGCCAAGTATGGCAGCGTGGAAGTGGGCAAGAAGGCCGACCTTTTGCTTTTGAACAACAATCCCGCCCAGAATATCAAGGCCACCGAAGATCGCTTTGCGCTGATCCGCGCGGGAAAAGTGTACACCAGAAAAGACCTGGATGCCATGCTGATGAAACTGGCTGAACTCAATAGGCAGACGAAATAACAATGAAAAGAAATCTCGTCTTTAAAATCTTCCTCCTCGCTTTCCTACGGGTTACTTGCACTAGCTTCGCGCAAACTCCCGCCGAATCCATTTCCACCTGGAAAGGTTTCGAGAAAGTAGATTTCCCTTTTGAAAACACTACGGCTTACTACGTAAAACCCAAACAAGCCCTGCCCGGCAATCCGTGGGTGTGGCGGGCGCATTTCCCTAACTTCCACGCCGAAATGGACAGCGTTTTGCTCAGTCGGGGCTTTCATTTGGCTTATGTCAATACCAACGATTTGTTCGGCCATCCCAAAGCGATGCAGGTTTGGGATAAATTTTATGACTGCCTCACGACTAAAAAAGGCTTTGCTCCCAAAGTGGCGCTGGAGGCCATCAGCCGGGGCGGATTGTACGCCTACGGCTGGGCAAAGCGCAATCCCGACAAAGTGACCTGCATTTACGCCGAGGCACCCGTCTGCGACCCGCGTAGTTGGCCGGGCGGCAAAGGCAAGGGTCAGGGTTCGCCCAGGGACTGGGAGCGCTGGCTGGAATTGAACGGCCTGACCGAAACGACGGCGAACAATTTTGCCGACATTCCGATCAATGACCTGCAAGGCATGGCGGCTTTCAAAATTCCGGTGTTGCACGTCGTGAGTTTGCAGGACAAAATTGTCCCCCCCGAAGAAAATACCTTTCCACTGATCGAGAAGTATTTGCGGCTGGGCGGCCCGGCGGCGGTGTATCCCATGAGCCGGGGGGAGCAGACACTGGAAGGACACCACTTTACGATTGAACATATCGACCGCCAGGCGGATTTCATCCAGCAAAACAGCTATCCGGTGGAAAAGCCGCTGGCGCGGGCAAACTTCTTGGAAGCGAATCGTGGCTTGGGAGCGGCTTTTACGAAATTTGAAAATAAAAAAGAAGGCACGGTGGCTTTCCTGGGCGGGTCGATTACGTACAATCCGGGCTGGCGTAACAAAACGGAACAGTACTTGCGTGAGCGTTTTCCTGATACAAAGTTCACCTTCATCGCTGCCGGAATTCCGTCGCTGGGCAGCACCCCGCACGCCTTTCGGTTTGGGCGCGATGTACTGGCACTGGGAACGCCCGATCTGCTTTTTGTGGAGAGCGCCGTGAACGACCGCACCAACGGCTTTTCCGAAAAAGCGCAAATCCGGGCCTTAGAAGGCATTATGCAGCAAGCCCACACCGCCAATCCGGCCGTGAATGTGGTGCTCATGGCTTTTGCTGACTTGGATCAGTTTGGTGATTACAACGCCGAAAAAATGCCTGTGGAGGTGGAAGTACATTACCGAATAGCGAGGCACTACGGTGCGGCATTTCTCAACTTTTCGCGGGAAGTGTACAACCGCATCAAGGCCGGAGAATTTTCCTGGAAATACGATTTTAAAGATTTGCATCCCTCACCTTACGGGCAGGAGGTTTATTTTCAGACCATCAAGTACCTTTTCCAAAATACCTCGGCGGAAGCAGGAGCCCAACCCACCAAACTACCCGCCCCGCTCGACAAAGCCTCGTACGGCAAAGCTGGCTATCACCCGATTTCCGAAGCAAAGTCGTTGAAAGGCTTCGCCATCGACCCATCCTGGAAACCGAACCCGCCCAAAGCTACCCGGGAAGGCTTCGTGAATGTGCCGATGCTAGTGGGCGAAAAAACCGGCGATTCCTTCGAGTTTAATTTTACCGGAAAAGCCGTGGGAATCGCCCTCATTTCCGGGCCCGATGCGGGCATGATTTCATTTCAAATCGATAACAATAAAGCGCGGACGCTGGATCTTTTCACCCAATGGAGTGCGAGCCTGCACCTACCGTGGTATCTGGTGTTGGACGATGAGTTGAAACCCGGTAAGCATACGCTCAAACTGAGCATCGCTCACACAAAAAATCCGGCAAGCGTCGGAAACGCCTGCCGGATCGTGCATTTGCTGGTAAATGAATAGCGCCAGCGCTACTTCTCCTGCTCGTTCAGTGACCAGTCATAATCCATGTAGGTGATTTTAGCGTCTTTGTTGAGTTTCACGCTCGAATACTCGTTGACCCAATCGACCACCGTATCGTCGCCGCGCTTGAAGTCTTTTTTGTACCAGTCGAAGTAGGGCGAAAGCCTGGCATTGTTGGCGTCGGTAATTTTGTTCTTCGCGGGGTTATTGATGAACTGCTTCCCCTGGTCGCGCAATTGTTGGTCCAGGATTTCGGGAATGTATGCCTCCTGCCGCAGGTCAGGACATGACTTGGCAGCGCACACCAAGGCGAAGTGAAAGCGTGGATCGTCCTTGAAGCGCTTGCGGAGGGTTCCCTGCTCGATTTTGTTGAGGTCGTATTTCTTGTCGCCGATGTCAAAAAACTTGATATCCCAGGGAGTATTGATGAAAACGACCTGAGTTTTTGGCCCAATGTCCTTGATGCTTTTGACGGGATAGTGATTTAGAATCAGTTTCACCGTATAGGCATTGTAGGCGTTGATCCAGTAAGCCATTTGCTGGGCTTCGGTCCATTCGTCCTTCACGATCGGCGTGTTGCTGAGCAGGGCCAAGTACTCATCGAGCTTAGCCTCATCCTTGGCCATGCCTTTGTAGTCCACGCGGCCTTCGCCGTTGACGTGGGCTTTGAGCAGGTCGTCCCACTTCTGGTGACTAATGGGCAGCGACGCGTACTTCCACTCGGCTTTGTCATCTTTTACCTCTTCGGCGGATTTTTCGGAGTCAGGCTTATTGTCAGGACCACAACTCGCGACGGCGAACAACAAGAAAAGGGACGCCAGGCAGGCGAAATTTTTATGCAGCATCAGTTCGTTCTTTTAATGATGAATATCGGAGAGTTCAGCGGAAAAGCATCCTCATCCTCCATTACGTAGGGACAGCCCATCGGGTTGCGGCATTTCCCCGCAAGCTTCTCCCGGCTTGCGACCGCACACGCCGCAGGTTGCACCTTCTTGCTGCATGAAGGGATTATTAGTGGCGCAAGTGCCTTTGAACTCACCGTTTTTGATAAAAAGCAAACGGACACTAAACAGCAGGAATCCGGCAAGTACCAGGACGATGGAAAGAAGGATGACAGGAAGCATAAGGCAGCAATTTTTGTGGGCAAGATACGAATTTGTGAGAGAACGGCTCGACAGCAATAATAATTTTCAAGGAATTATTTGTAAATAAAAAGGCACATTCTTATATTGGTGGCATTATTCCTAAACCTTACATTCTTCTTAATGATTCCGTTATGATCTCTGTCAAGCAAATCCTCGCCGACAAAGCCATTTCCGAAGTATGGAGTGTGCCGCCTACCCAAAGCGTAATCGATACACTCCACCTATTGTCCGAAAAAAATATCGGGGCCGTGGTGGTGCTGGACGGTGAAAAGCTCGTCGGCATCTTCTCCGAACGCGATTACGCCCGTAAGGGAATCATCCAGGGCCGTAAGGCCAAAAGCACGCCCATTTCTGAGGTGATGACGCCAAAAGTTTTTACCGTAGACCCAAATACTACCATTACGGAGTGTATGGATATGCTGGGGCAAAAACGCATCCGCCACTTGCCCGTGCTGGACAACGACCGCGTAATCGGCGTCATCAGCATCGGCGATGTAGTAAAGTCCATCATGTCGGAGCAAAAACAGCGCATTAACTACCTGGAGCAATACATTACGCAGGGGTAAAGGGGTTGATCGACCTCCATTCTTAACTTTCCACTTTCCACTTTCCACTTTCCACTGAGTAAATGGCTCTACTCCTCATCGGCGTCTTCATTTTGGGCTACGCCTTTATCGCGCTGGAACATCCTCTGAAAATAGACAAAGCCGCCTCAGCCCTGCTGACGGGGGTTTTTTGTTGGCTTATCCTGCTGGTTGGGTTCGAGTATATGCCCGCCTTTCAGAACGCCCCGCTGCCCGAAGATCCGCACGAGTTCCTCAACGAATCACTGTTCGAACATCTGGGTGAAATCTCCGGCATTCTGTTCTTCCTGCTCGGGGCCATGACCATCGTGGAACTGGTAGATGCCCACGATGGCTTCCGGGCCATCACCGACCGTATATCCACCACCGACCGCGTCAAGCTGCTGTGGATTATTTCGTGGGTGTCGTTTTTCCTCTCGGCGGGCCTCGACAACATGACCACGACCATCATCATGTGCGCCCTGATTCGCCGCATCGTCCATCGGCAGGAGAACGTCTGGCTGCTGGGCGGGTTCGTCATCATCGCCGCCAACGCGGGTGGTGCCTTCTCGCCCATTGGCGACGTAACCACCATCATGCTCTGGATCGGTGGACAGGTTACGACTTTCCACGTCATGCAGGAACTCATCTTGCCTTCCTTCACGAGCCTGCTGGTGCCGTTGCTGGCGGCTTCTTTTTTCTTAAAAGGCAAAGTGCAGGCACCCGAGAAATCTCAGGAATCAGGCCACGGGCAGGTAAGTACTACGCCTTTTGAACAAAACGCCATGTTTGTTTTGGGGGGCATCGGATTGCTGTCGGTGCCGGTTTTCAAGTCCATTACGCATTACCCGCCCTACATGGGTGTACTGCTGTCGGTAGGTGTGCTGTGGGCTTTTACCGAAATGCTCCATCGTTCCAAGGAAGTGGAAATCAAGCGCGGCCTGTCGGTCGCCAACATCCTGCGCCGTGTCGATACCCCCAGCATCCTCTTCTTTCTGGGTATTCTGCTGGCCGTGGGCGCGTTGGACACGTCAGGTCACCTGCGACTGCTCGCCACTACCCTGGATGAAACCTTTGGTAATATTTACATCATTAATACCCTGATTGGTATCCTCTCTTCTCTCGTGGATAACGTCCCGTTGGTCGCCGCCACGATGGGCATGTATCCCCTTACAGAATTCCAACCCGACAGCGACTTCTGGAACCTGCTGGCCTACTGCGCCGGCACGGGCGGCAGCATCCTCATCATCGGCTCGGCGGCGGGCGTGGCCGCGATGGGGATCCTTAAAATCGACTTCGTCTGGTATTTCAAGCGCATATCCGCCTACGCGCTGCTGGGCTATTTTTCGGGAATTGCGGTGTACTACTTACTGAACTAGGTACGGTCCCACTCCGGCGTACCCGTCTTACGGTTGGCAGTTAGCTATCGGCAATCGGCTTTTTTCTGCCCGTCTGGAAACTCACCCAAAAGCGTATCCCAATAAAAGGCTGCCCCCTCTCCAAAAAGGAGAGGGGGCTAGGGGGCGGGCGGCCGCTGCCGTGAGGTGACTAACTGTCCGATTCCGAACACCTCCTGTCCGTTAACGACCATTTTTTCAAACACGCTTTTTTGTAAAATATTGAAAATCAGCAAAAATGCTTGCTGGCACGTGCCTTGTATGTCTTTATACCATCCATTTATTTAAAAATAAAAAAACGCAGATGCAACGTTCCCATCCCTTCCTGCATCACTCTTAAAACAAACCCAAAGCGAACCATGAAAACGAACCGACTTTATTTAGCCATTCTCGCCCTGCTCGTAGCCATGACTACTTATGCGCAGCGCAACAACGACAAGCCCTATTTCACCAAAGACTTCACCGAAAATTACCTGGAAGCCGTGAAAGTCCAAACCTCCGGCGGCTCCATTTCGGTGGAAGGCGACAGCAAAAGCGGCGTCACGGTGGAAATGTACGTCCGGGCCAACAACTGGAACGGCAGCGACATGAGCAACGACGAAATAGAAGACCGCCTGAAGCAATACGACATCACGATCCGCCGTGAGGGCAACAATGTGGTAGCCATCGCCGAGCCGAGAGACCGTAACGGCATGAACTGGAAGAAAGGACTATCCATTTCCTTTAAAGTCTATACGCCCCGCAACTTTGCCACTGACCTCCGCACCAGCGGCGGCAGCATTCGGCTGGCATCGCTGAACGGCGAGCAAAACTTCACCACCAGCGGGGGCAGCATCGACGTCAACGACCTGAAAGGCAACATCAAAGGCCGCACCTCGGGCGGCAGCATCGAGGCCACCAACTGTTCCGACAACGTGGATCTCGTAACCAGCGGCGGCAGCATCAAAGCCGAAAGCATGGTCGGTAACATCCGCCTGATTACCAGCGGCGGCAGCATCAATCTGGCCGATCTCAACGGCAAAATCAAAGCCACCACCAGCGGCGGCGGCGTACGGGCCGACGGTATTCAGGGTGACCTGGAGACAAGCACCTCCGGCGGTTCCATTCGCATGAAAAACCTGGCCGCCAGCGTGAAAGCCAGCACCAGCGCGGGCAGCATCGAAGCCGACTTCGACCGCCTGGGCGACTACGTCTCACTCTCTACCTCGGCGGGCAGCGTGCGTGTGAATATGCCGCTCAACAAAGGATTGGATTTGGATTTACGCGGCAACCGCGTGTCCATCGACCTGAAAAACTTCGACGGCCGCATGGATAAAGACCGCGTCCAGGGCAGCCTGAACGGCGGCGGCATTCCCATCAAACTTACCGCCAGCAGCGGCAGCGTGTACGTCAATCAATAAGGCAATCGGTTGTCAGCTTTCGGCGCGGTCCGACGTATCGGTCGGCTTTTTTTAAAATATCTATTAGCGATGAAAGGGGCGGTTGTCCCCGGAAAAGTGTCCTTAGCGGGACACTTTTTTCGTTATAAGGCAAAAATTTTCTTTCTTGAAGGGAAAACTCAGATTATCGTTCCTATGGTCAGCGTTCAGGAAGCCAAGTCACTCATTCAGTCCACCGTTCCGGTGCTTTACCCGGAGCAGAAAAATCTTTCCGAAGCAGTGGGGCAGGTTTTGGCCGAGGATGTCATATCACCCCTGGCGCTGCCGCCTTTCCGGCAGTCGTCTATGGATGGCTACGCTTTGCACCATGATGATGTTAGCCAAGCGGGCATTACGTTGCCCGTAGTCGCCGAGTCGCGGGCGGGCAACGCCACGATCCAGACGCTGCAACGCGGCACGGCGGTACATATCCTGACGGGCGCACCCGTGCCCGACGGAGCCACGGCGGTGGTCATGAAGGAAAAAGTAGAGCGAACGGGCAGTGAAGCAGTTATTCAGCAATTTCCCGTTAACGAAGGTCTGAACGTGCGCTCCATTGGTCAGCAAATCCAGCAAGGCGATGTGGCGATGCCCAAAAACACCTACCTTACGCCCGGCTCGGTGGGTTTTTTATTGGGGATGAATATCAATTCCGTCAAAGTGTACCGCAGGCCCAGTGTCGGCATTCTGGTTACGGGCGACGAGTTAGTGAAACCTGGCAACGACATTTCCTTAGATTTTGGGCAAATCTACGAGTCCAACTCGGCTATGCTGGCGGCGGTACTTCGGGCCGAGGGAATCACGGAAATCGACATCCGCTACGTGGCCGACGACGAAGCGGCAACCATCTCCGCCCTGCGCGGGCTGACTGAGCAACACGATATGGTGCTTAGTTCGGGCGGCATTTCGGTCGGGGAGTACGATTTTGTGGGAACGGCTTTGGAAGAAATTGGCGTAGAGTCGGTCTTTTACAAAATCCGCCAGCGACCCGGCAAGCCGCTGTTCTTTGGGCGTAACGACGATACGATCATCTTTGCGCTGCCCGGCAATCCGGCTTCCACTTTGGTATGTTATTACCAATACGTGCTACCCGCCCTACGGCTCATGTCGGGCCGCACCGACTGCTTTTTATCCAAAATAAAACTACCGATCACCCACGCTTTTTCGTTTCAGGGGGAGCGCGACGAATTCCTGAAGGCCACCGCCACGACCGATGCCGTAACGCCGCTCGACGGTCAGGAATCGTTCGCACTGCGGTCGTTCGCCATCGCCAATGCGTTGATTTACCTACCTTCGTCCCAGAATTCCGTGCAGCCGGGCGATCCAGTTGAAGTTCATTTACTGCCGTTCTTCTTTTAATTTTGAATGAGAGAATGAGAGAATTGGAGAATATTCTTCATTCACTCATTCACTCATTCACTCATTCCCTGATTTCAAATTGTGATGACTCTTTCCATTTTATATTTTGGCATGATTGCCGAAGCCGTCGGGCAGCCGCTCGAAACCTGGCATTCGCTGGACGCGCTTACGGTCGGTGATTTGAAGATCGATATTTTGAAAAAATATCCCGTTTTACGCGACCGGAAGTTTCAGATTGCCGTTAACCAGCAAATCGCCGATGAGGCATTTCCCATTCCGCCGCTGGCCGAAGTGGCCTTACTTCCGCCCTTCGCGGGAGGCTGAAAACTCTGAGTGACTCTGTGCCAAACTCCGTGAAACCCTGTGTCCACAAAATGACCCACAAACCCAAAAAGGTCTTCGTCGAAGGTCCAATCTCCCCGCAATTCGTTGCCGACTCCATCGCCAGGCATCAATCTAAAACTAGCATTGGGGCGCACAATATTTTCCTGGGCCAAATCCGGGCCGATGCAAAGGAAGGCGGCGTGGTGACGGGCGTCGACTATTCGGCTTATCCCGAAATGGCCGAAAGCGTTTTTCACCAAATCCGCGAAGCGGCTTTTGAAAAATATGAACTGACTTGCCTGCACATTTACCACAGTCTGGGCGTGGTACCCACGGGCGAAATTAGCCTGTTTGTCTTCGTCTCATCGCCGCACCGCCGGGCGACCTTTGAGGCCATCGAGTTTTTGGTAGAAGAAATCAAAGCCAAAGTCCCGGTTTTCGGGAAGGAACTGATTGGGGAGAAAGGGGAATTTGTTTGGAAAGAGAATCAGTGAGGCTGTCGGTAAAGAGTCACTTTTTTGCGAACGTTATTTGGCAAACTCTATTCTCCGGTAGATATCTTTCAGCAAAATGGCACTTTGATAAACCGTCAGGGATTCCTCTGCGTCGTTAAAAGTTTGATTGAGCCAGGTATTGGGCTTGTCGGTGCGCGTGTAGCTTTCGACTTCCATTTTGTCCTGATTGATGAGGATGATCTGCTGAAGGCTTTCCAGATGTTTGTATTCGGGAAGTTTATCGCCCCGATCGTACTGGGCGGTGGACTTGGACAAAACCTCTACCACGATGTAAGGATTGGTGATAATGCAATTGGAGCCTTCCTTTAATTCAAAGGGCCCCTTGACCACCGTTATATCCGGCAAATAGTAGCCGCCTTCAAATTTTGGAATTTGGATTCCTGCGTTGCTCCCTAAAACGAAAAAATCCTGGTCGTTGGCAAACAAATTGTAAAGAATGCTTCCCAAAGTCATTATCAGCACTTCGTGCCAAGGCGTAGTAAGTCCCATCGTTACAATTTCGCTTTCATGATATTCAATCTTGAATGGAAATTCGTCGGTCAGCGCAAAAAAATCGTCTTCCGACGCTGGAATGCGGACAATACTTTGCGTTTTTAGTTGCTCGACAATCGTTTCCCTAAGTTGCGCGGTCGCAGTAGTAGTCATAGCTTTATTAATTTTACCCAATATAGTAACAATATGGTTGACATTACCCACAAAACCAACACGCTGCGCATCGCCACCGCCCAGGCGACGGTGAAAGTAAGCAAGCCCGAAACCATCGCAGCCATTCAAGAACGCACCGTTCCCAAGGGAGATGTCTTCGAGATGGCCAAAGCCGCCGGGCTGCTGGCCGTGAAGAAAACGCCCGACCTCCTACCCGACTGTCACCCGCTGCCCATCGAGTACACGGGCATCGCCTACCGCATTGAGGATTTATCGATTGTGATCGAGATGACCGTCAAGACGATTTACAAAACGGGCGTGGAAGTGGAAGCCATGCACGGCGCGTCGGTGGTGGCGCTGACGATGTACGATATGCTCAAACCCATCGACAAGGGCGTGGAGATTCATCACATTAAACTTTTGGAGAAAAAAGGTGGCAAAAGCGATCGTAAGGTGAGCATGCCCGACCTCAAAACCGCCGTAATTGTCTGTTCCGATAGTATTGCCAAAGGGTTGGGGGAAGACAAGTCAGGCAAGAAGATCATTGAAAAACTAAGACCCTTTGCCATCAAAGTCAGTGATTACGGCATCATCCCCGACGAGAAAAATCTGATTCAGGAAAAAATAAAAAGCCTAGTCGCCCTAAACTACCAATTGGTTCTGCTTACGGGCGGCACCGGGCTTTCGCCCCGCGATGTCACACCCGAGGCCGTCGCCGAACTCATCGACCGTCCCATTCCCGGCATTGCCGAAGTGGCCCGGCAATACGGACAGGAGCGCGTCCCGACCTCCATGCTGTCAAGAGCTATCACCGGATTGATCGAAAACACCCTCGTCATCACCATGCCCGGCAGCACGGGCGGCGTCACCGATACCATGGACGCCCTCTTCCCGCACGTTCTGCACGTGTTTGGCGTTATGGAGGGGCAAAAGCACTAAGGGGAGGCACAAAGGGGCAAAGGCACAAAGCGGAGCCCAGACTAACTCTAACAATTTGGGCCTCTTCAACGCCTTCATACCCCACTCATAAACTCATAAACTCATAGACTCCTCAACTCAAATAACTGACCAATTCGGCCGCGTCCACACGTACCTCCGTATTTCGCTGACGGACAAGTGTAATCTGCGCTGTAATTACTGTATGCCGCACGAGGATATGCAGTTTATGCCGAACAAGTGGCTGATGTCAGCGGAGGAGATTCGGACGCTGGCTGGAATTTTTGTGGAGATGGGCGTGCAGAAGATCCGGCTGACGGGCGGCGAGCCATTGATTCGTAAGGACGTGGGCGACATCATTACTTCGCTGGGACAACTACCCGTCGAACTGACGTTAACCTCCAATGCGGTTTTTGTGGATAAGTACCTCGACACCTTCACAGCAGCGGGAGTTCGCTCGCTGAATATTAGCCTGGATACTTTGCAGGAAGAGCGTTTCCAGACAATCACCAAGCGTGATCATTTCAAGAAAACGCTCGATAATATTCAGCTGCTACTAGCCGAAGGTTTCATTGTGAAGCTCAATATGGTCGTCATGCGCGACCTGAACGTGGAGGAGGTCAACGACTTTGTGGAATTGACTCGTGACCAGCCTAATTTGCACGTGCGGTTCATCGAGTTTATGCCCTTCAACGGCAATCAGTGGGATTTCTCGCGCATGGTTTCCTACCGGACTTTGCTGGATACCATCGGTGGGCAGTTTGACTTTGACGCCCTGCCCGGCGAAGTAAACGATACGGCACGCTGCTTTCGGATTCAGGACGGGGCGGGTACCTTTGGCATTATCAGCACCATAACCAACCACTTCTGCGTGGGCTGCAACCGCATCCGCCTCACCGCCGATGGTAAGTTGAAAAATTGCCTTTTCGATACCGGAGAGGTGGATTTGCTCAAAGCCTTACGCCAGGGCGAGGACGTGCGACCGCTTATCCTCAGTCATTTCCAGGCCAAGCACTTCGCCCACGGCGGACACAGCGACTTTGCCGAAAAAGGGGCCAAAGCAGAGTACGAAACGAACCGTTCGATGATTGCGATCGGGGGATGAAGCCCTTTTATCCCAAGCTCCACCGCCGTACCAGATGCCCGTAAAAAGCGTAATACACCAGGTAAGCGTAGCAGGGAATCAGCACCCAATAGGCCGACCGTAAACTGTATAAATCGGCAAGGTAGCCGTATAGAAGTGGCATCAAAGCATTGCCGCAAAGCCCCATAATCAGAATCGATGCGCCCAGCTTCGTGAACCTCCCCAGTTCGTCCAGCGCCAGCGGCCAGATGCCCGCCCACACCAGAGAATTGGCCAGGCCCAGCAGCACGACGAACCAGATTGAAATATCGGTATCGTGACCGAGGAAATTTACTGGCCCATTAGCGAAAATAATCAGGAAAGTGAAGGCCATCCCCAATAGCGTACAGATGCGCAGGGCGTTGACTTGTCGGATGAATTTTGGGATGAGTATTATTCCTAAAATATAGCCACAAATAGTCAGAAAGAGCGTATAGGAGGGAAAAACCTTGGCTTCCAACAGCCCGATACCCATCGAACCCGCGTAGGCGATGATGGTATCGATGGCGACCACCTGCGTACCGACGTGCAGGAAAATAGCCACCGCGCCCAAAATCAGATGCGGGAATTTGAAAATGCTGGTTTTGCCGGCGTTGGCTTCGGCCAGTTCGGGACTTTCCTGCTCGGTATTTAGCTCTGGTAAAGGTGAATAATAAACCAGGATTCCCAGAACAAAAAGGATGGTGCCGACGGTAGCGTAGGGCGCAATGACGCGGCGAATCAACTCGTCCAGAGCCGCGCTGCGCTCCGCGTCGCCCATGGTAGCTAATTGCTTGAAAAGGTCGGAGTCGGTAGGGCGCAGAATGACGGCGGCAAAAAGCAACGGGGCCAAAATACCCGCTGCCTTATTGCAGATACCCATGATACTGATCCGCTGCGCCGCCCGCTCTTTGGGGCCAAGAATGGTGATGTACGGGTTAGCTGCGGTTTGCAAAATCGCCAGCCCGACGCCAATCATGAATAATCCCAGCAAAAAAATCTCGTAGGTGCGCGAATAAGCCGCTGGCACGAAAATGAAAGCTCCCAGCGCCATCGCCCAAAAACCCACCATCATACCCTTCTTGAAGCCCGCCGCTTTGAGCAAATAAGCCGCCGGAACCGACATCACAAAGTAGGAAATATAGAAAGCAAACGCAACCAGATAAGACTGAAAACTGGTCAGTTCACAGGCAATTTTGAAGTAAGGAATCAGAATTGCATTTACCCACGACACGAAGCCGAAGATAAAAAACAGCACCCCGACAATCAGGATAGAAATAATGGTGTCCCGCTTACTAAGCGAACTGGCATCGACGGTGGCTGTACGCATGGGCTTTCGGCAGTCGGCAGTCGGCTTTTGGCTTTTTGAACTTTCACGAAAAGTTGATAGCCGATGGCTGACAGCCGACTGGCTATTGGTTTTCGTTTAGTTTTTTAATTAACTGAAAAAGCTGTTTTTTGATGGAAACCAGCTCAATTTGAATTTTTTCATGAAGTCCTAAATCAACATAGGCCAAATCTCTCGATAATATAATCAGATATTCAGTTTCGGAAGCTAATCCGAAAGAAATGCCAAGAAATCTCGCAAAATCTTTTTCACTCAGCTTTCCACAGCCCTCGGCAATATTGGTAGGGATGGAAGAACAAGCCCGTCGAAGCTGAGACGTCAATCCGTACCTCTCTTCCATTGGAAATGTTTTGGTCACACGGTAAATCTCCAAGGTCAATAAATGGCTCTGCTCCCAGACTTTATATTTCCGAAAATCTCTCATTACAAGTACTACTCATTAAGTTAGAACTAAGCCGATAGCGGATAGCCGACCGCCGATAGCCGTTTACACCGTCGGTGCCCAACCCTCCTCGTATTCCCGTTTCCAAAGCTTCATCGCCTCGGGGTTATTTTTGATGTGGCCGTTGCTGGCATCGACTTCCAGCGCGCCACTGGTTCGCTGGGCGATGTTTCCCAACTGGCACAGCAGCGTACTCTGGTGTCCGCCCACGATGTCGGATTTGAGGGCGACGCCCTTGGTGATGCCGTCGTGGAAGTTCTGGAAGTGGAAGGCGTCCAGGGCCTGCGAGGGATTCATTTTGTTGCGAGGGTCAATGGCCAGGTCGTTCTTTACATCTTTCACCAGCTTGTTTTCCAGGTCATAAATCTTGTAGGAATTACCGCTTTCGATGAGCAAAGAACCCTTTTCTCCGTAAAATATCACCCCCACGCTGTTGCCCTCCACCGTGCGGCCATTGCAGCTTCGGCCCTCCCAGGTCATGGCGGTTTTATTCGGAAATTCCAGCGTAATCACTTGCGTATCGGGTGTTTGCCAGTCGTCCTGGTAGCGGTAGCGTCCGCCGGAGGAGGTGACGCTCGTGGGATAATCCACCCCCAGTCCCCAACGCATGAGATCCACCATGTGGGTACCGTTGTTGAGCGCCTCGCCCGTTCCCCAATGCCAGAACCAGTGCCAGTTGTAATGCAGGATATTGTCCTGGTAGGGCTTGCGCGGCGCGGGGCCTTGCCAAAGGTCGTAATTGAGCCAATCAGGGACGTCCACCTGCTTGCCGTAGCCGATGGATGGGCGGTTGTTGGTGTACCAGCCCTTGGCAAAATAAGGCCGCCCGATGGTGCCGCCCTGCACTTCGGCGACGCCCGCTGCTACGTTGGGCCATGAGCGCCGCTGGTTGCCCATCTGGATTACGTTCTTATACTTTTTGGCCACGGCCAGTAGCATCTCGCCCTCGTTGGGATTGTGGCTGCACGGTTTTTCGAGATAGACGTGCTTGCCTGCCTTCGACGCCAGCATCGCCGCCGGGGCGTGCCAGTGGTCCGGCGCGGCGATTACCAGCGCATCCATATCCTTATTTTCCAAAGCTTTGCGAAAGTCAGGGACCGCCTTAGGCGATTTTTTCGTCAATTCCGCTACCGTTTGGATGCACTTGTCGGCGGCGCGGGAGTCCACGTCCGAGATGCTGACCACTTCGAAGTTGGGCTGAATCGCAAAATTGGAAGCCAACGCCAGCCCCCGGCTGTTGACGCCCATCATGCCCAGCAGCACTCGCTCGTTGGCCCCCATAATGCGGGCATAACTCCTGGGACTGAACGCGGGCAGCATTCCGCCCAGTGACAGCGCGGCAGTACCGGCAAGGGTTTTCTTGATAAAATCGCGGCGGGAGTTGGGTGGAGTCATAATAGTTCGGGATTCTTCGTGCTGGAAAGTGGTATTTTGATCTTGCGCAATGACGCAAATCCAATAGCAGTAAGGAAGGAAGCAGTAAAATTTACTGCGAAGAATGAAATTCAGCTTATGAATTACTCGGTATTATTCGGCTGGGCAGTTTATGACTTACAAATGCAATTATGAATCCAAACTCAGCTAACAGCCCCCGCCAAAAGTAGTTTTTTGCAAAAATTCCCTTCTCGAATGAAAATCCGACGTGCCAAACCAACTACCGTATTCTATGAGAAATCTGCCATTAATTTTCCTGTGGGCCTGCCTGATTAGTACCACCACCCAGGCCCAGCCAGAAGCCCCCAAACCTTCCGACTGGATTCAACTCTTTAACGGCAAAGACCTCACGGGCTGGGATGTCAAGATCGCGGGCTACGCGCTGAACGACAACTACAAAAACACCTTCCGGGCCGAGGACGGGATGCTGCGCGTGAAGTACAACGGCTACGACCGCTTCGACGGGCGCTACGGGCATTTGTACTTTAAGGAACCGTTTTCGCACTACAAATTAAAGTTCGAGTACCGCTTTCTGGGCGAGCAATTGCCCGGCGGCGACACCTGGAACAACCGCAACAGCGGCGTCATGCTGCATTCCGAACCCGCCTGGAACCTCGGTAAAGACCAAACCTTCCCCGTCTCGCTGGAAATGCAACTTTTAGGCGGACTCGGCAGCGGCGAACGGCACACGGGCAACCTCTGCTCACCCGGTACCATCGCCGACGTCAACGGCAAACTCGACATGGCCCACTGCATCGACGCCAATTCCAAAACTTACAACGGCGACGTATGGGTAAAAGGCGAAGCGATCGTGTACGGCGACTCCATCATCTACCACCTCATCGATGGCGACACCGTGCTGACCTACACCCACACCCGCGTCGGCGGAGGCTTCACCGGACCAGAAGACAGCAGCTTCGTCAACGCCCACTTCACCCCCGAAAGTGCCACCGCCTGGCGCAAACTGGCCAACACGCCGCTCAAAGAGGGCTACATCGCCCTCCAAAGCGAAAGCCACGCCATCGACTTCCGTAACATCGAACTCTTGCCCCTCAAAGGCTGTATGGATCCGAAGGCGACAAACTTCAAGTCGTTTTATGAAATACCGGATAAGGCGGCTTGCGAGTACGGAAAAGGGAAGAAGAAATAGTTAGCACAACAAAAAATTTGGCGTTCTGGCCGCAAAGCGGCATTTTTGCCTAGTTTTAAAGTGCCGGTCTTCGACCGCAACAACCCCACAAAAAATGCAACGTAGAAAATTCATGCAACTTTCCGGCCTGTCGGCGGGCGCGGCGATGTTGCCGTTTGGCCTGGTCATGGGCCATGAAGTCGATGCCGCCCAATTGCTGGAACCCGCCGCCGATGTCGCCGCTAAAAAGCGCATGGCCGATATTGCCCTCAACGCCGCCAAGAGCAAGGGCGCGACTTACACCGATGTCCGCATTGGCCGGTATTTGCAGCAATATTTATTTACGCGCGAAATGAAGGTGCAGAACGTCACCAACGCCGAATCGTACGGCATCGGGGTGCGCGTGATCGCCAACGGAACCTGGGGCTTTGCGGCCACCAGCGACGTGACGCCCGACGGCATCGCCAAGTGCGCCGAAACCGCCGTGGCCATCGCCAAGGCCAATTCCAAAATCCAGACCGAACCCGTGATCCTGGCCCCGCAAAAGGGCGTGGGCGAGGTGGCCTGGAAAACACCTTTGACCAAAAATGCCTTCGAGATTCCCGTCAAGGAAAAAATAGATTTGCTGATGAAAGTCAACGGCGCGGCGATGGAAAACGGCGCGGGCTTCGTGACGTCCAACCTGTTTTTTGTCAACGAGCAAAAGTACTTCGCCTCCACCGATGGCTCCTACATCGACCAGGACATCCACCGGATTTGGCCCACGTTCACCGTCACGGCCATCGACAAAGCCGCCGGGAAGTTCAAGACCCGCGACGCCATCAGTTCCCCGATGGGCATGGGCTACGAGTACCTCGACGGGCTGGCCTCGGAGAAAATCCCCGGCCCCAACGGCCTGGTCGGCTATCGCAATTCCTACGACATGGTGGAAGACGCCACCAACGCTGCCAAACAGGCGAAGGAGAAAATCACCGCTAAGTCAGTCACGGCGGGCAAGTACGACCTCGTGCTGGACCCCAACCACCTGGGTCTCACCATCCACGAGTCCGTCGGTCACCCGCTGGAACTCGACCGCGTACTGGGTTATGAGGCCAACTACGCCGGGACCAGCTTCGCCACGCTCGACAAGTGGAAAGCGGGCGATTTCAACTACGGCAGCAAGGAAGTTACCATTGTGGCCGACAGAATCCAGCCGCACACCCTCGGCAAAGTCGGTTTCGACGACGAAGGTGTCCCCGCCAAAGAATGGAACCTCATTAAGGACGGCATCCTGGTCAACTACGAAGCCATTCGCGACCAGGTACACATCATCGGCGAGAAGGAATCGCAGGGCTGCTGCTACGCCGATAGCTGGGATTCGGTGCAGTTCCAGCGGATGCCCAACGTGTCCCTGAAAGCCGGGACCGAGAAGCGCAGCGTGCTGGACATGATCAAGGGCGTAGAAAAGGGCATCTACATCATCGGGCGTGGCTCGTATTCCATCGACCAGCAGCGCTACAACTTCCAGTTTGGCGGACAACTCTTCTACGAAATCAAGAACGGCGAACTCGTTGGGATGCTCGACGACGTGGCCTACCAGTCCAACACCCAGGAATTCTGGAACTCCTGCGCCCAGCGCTGCGACCAGGACGACTACCGCACCTTCGGCTCGTTCTTCGATGGCAAAGGCCAACCCGCCCAAATCAGCGCCGTCTCCCACGGCAGCGCCACCACCAGGTTCAACGGGGTGAATGTGATCAATACGGGAAGGAAGATTTAGGTAGTCGAGAGTGGAGAATTGAGAGTTGAGAGTGTTTCTAATGACTACGACTCCATAGCCTCCGCTTTCAATGGCCCGAAAGAAGATTTTTTAATAGAATTAATCGTCAAAGCGAGTTGAGTGGATTTGCTGACAATCCGACAATCACTCTCAACTCTCCACTCTCAATTCTCAACTAAAAAACGATGCTCACTAAGACCGAAGCTAAAAGCATAATAGACAAAGTCCTCTCCTACGCCAAGGCCGACGAAACGAGCGTGGGGTTGGGCGGCAACCGGCGGGGCAACATCCGCTACGCCCGCAATTCCGTGACCACCAGCGGCGAAAGCAATAACCTGTCGCTGTCCGTCACATCGGTATTCGGCAAGCAATCCGGTACGGCGACGATTAACGAATTCGACGACGCCTCGCTGGAAAAAACCGTCCGTCGGGCCGAAGAAATCGCGAAACTCGCGCCGGAAAACCCGGAATATGTCTCCATGCTCGGCCCGCAGAAATATCTGGAACCCAAGGGCTACGTGGAAGCGACCGCCAAGATCGACCCCACCTACCGCGCGCAGGCCGCCCTCGATAGTCTCGATCCCTGCCGAAAAAAGAATCTCGTGGCGGCGGGCTACCTGGAAGATTCCGCCGGATTTAGCGCCATCGGGAACAGCAAAGGACTGGTTGGCTACAATCCTTCGACTTCGGTAGACTTCTCCATCACCGTCCGCACCGCCGACGGGTTAGGGTCGGGTTACGCCATCCGCGACGTCAACGACGTGACCAAGCTCAGCACCAAAACCGCCACCGAAATCGCCATGCAAAAGGCGCTGGCCTCGGTCAATGCCCGCGCCCTGGAACCCGGCAAATACACCGTGATTCTGGAACCCGCCGCCGCCGTGGACCTGCTGCAAAACATGATGGGCAACTTCGACGCCCGCTCCGCCGACGAAGGACGCTCGTTCCTGAGCAAAAAAGGCGGCGAAACCCGCCTGGGCGAAAAACTCTTCGACGAGCGCGTCAACATCTACTCCGACCCGATGAACCTCGAAATCCCCGGCTCGCCCTACGGCGGTGGCGGCGGACGCTTCGGCGGGGGCGGCAGCGATGGCCGCCCGCAGCAGAAAATGTCGTGGATCGAAAACGGCGCAATCAAAAACATGTACGCCTCGCGCTACTGGTCGCAGACCAAGGGCGTGGCCGACATCCCGCCGCCCTCGGGCTTCATCATGGCGGGCGGCACGCAGTCGCTGGCCGAGATGATCAAAAACACCGAAAAGGGCATCCTGGTCACGCGCTTCTGGTACATCCGCGCCGTGGACCCGCAAACGCTGCTCTACACCGGCCTCACCCGCGACGGGACCTTCTACATCGAAAACGGCGTCATCAAGTACCCCGTCAAAAACTTCCGCTTCAACGAAAGCCCGGTCATCATGCTCAACAACCTCGAAGCCATGGGCGTCCCTCAACGCATTGGCGGCAACCTGATTCCGCCGCTGAAAATTCGGGACTTTACGTTTTCGAGTTTGTCGGACGCGGTGTAATCAATTTTGAATGAGAGAATTGTGAATGAGTGAACAAAGGGGGACGCGAATTGAATTTTTTGTAGTTTTGGAAGCTAAGGCTGCTATCGACCACAAAATTAGAGTATGAACGAAGACGCCTATTCCTTTGAACACCCTCGCATCGAATTTCACTACGAATTCAGGAGTATTAGCGCAGAGAAGGAAGTTCAAAAGGTTGTGAGTTTCACGCTTACCGACGTGAGCGACGTCTATAACTTGGCTTTGCTGGACGTGCTTCCCGACGGACGGACAAGCGATATGACCGAAACAAAAAACAAGGACATGATTTTGGTTCTTGCCACAGTCATTCAAATAATCATTGATTTTTTCAGCAAGAATCCCGGCGTTTACGTTCTAATCCAAGGAAGTGATACCAAACGCCAAAGGCTTTATCAGATTCTTATCAATCGTGAGTGGAGTCTCATCAAGAAGCAATTCGAGGTGTTAGGAGGAAACGGACTGCACCTTGAAAATTTTGAAACCAACCGTACATATGAGTATTTCATCATCTCAAAAATTCAAACCGATGAAAGATAACGAAAGGAATATCCAAGAAAGGCGGATAGTCAGCCAATACCAGGCTGTCCAAAAGAAACTTGACCAAGCAAACGAAACGCTGAAACCTTTCACCAAGGAGCAAATCAGGGAAGCGTTTGAAAAGGCCCGAAGTCAGAAGCGGGATAAGGCGCATCTGTAATAACAGAATCTGTGCGGTGAGGCTGACTAACTTTTGCTCGGATCGCGTTGAAAACGCGAGGTGAGGCAACCCCGATCAAAGATCAGGGTTAGCGGGGAGGTATCAGCGTCGAGCGGAGAACTTTTGAAAGAAGAAAGTAAATGTTTAGATAATGGTCTTCGCAATGCCGCTATTTGACTTTTACTCGGATCGCGTTGCAAACGTGAGATGATACAACACCCAATTACTGATCGGGGTTACAGGGTTTGGGGATGATTGTAGAGTATGGTTATAACATTTATATTTGACAAAATATAGATATAAGCTTAGAGAATGGAAATCAAAAGGTCAATTTTGAATTTTCTAGAAAGGATGAAGCAGTTTTTCTTAGGCTGGAAGTATATAACCTTTTGCCTTATTTTATTTTTCATTCCGGTTTTACTTATCTTTACTAACGAGGGACTTCCAGCAAACATTTTGTTTGTATCGTTCACAGGATTTATACTTTTAATTCCATATTATATTTCTAGCCATTTCGAGACAAAAAAACAAGAAAAACTTAGTATGCAGCATTTTGGACATAAAAATATGATCTTTGATTATAATGATGATTCTTTTGCGCCCGCCCCCCAAGTTGTTACTAAAAGCTTCGATGTAATTCCAGATAAAACAATTCATCTTAAAAATTCGAACGATTTTTTGCTTATTAAATCTTATGTAGAGAAATACCCCAATACAGGGCTTTCTTATAAAAATAGACAAGGATCAGTAAGTCATACCTTTGTGGTTACCACACTACAAAATCATGACTACCGATCCTTGCCAAGGTAAAACTACCTCTTTTTTCCAACTGCTTCAAAACACACCCAGTCTC